>NZ_JQLV01000002.1:0-967701 GCF_000744395.1 Halomonas sp. TG39a | reverse complement strand
ATTCAGTGGCGAGGTTAACCGTATAGGGGAGCCGTAGGGAAACCGAGTCTTAACTGGGCGACACAGTCGCTGGATATAGACCCGAAACCGAGCGATCTATCCATGAGCAGGGTGAAGATTGAGTAACATCAATTGGAGGCCCGAACCAGGATCTGTTGAAAAAGATTTGGATGACTTGTGGATCGGAGTGAAAGGCTAATCAAGCTCGGAGATAGCTGGTTCTCCTCGAAAGCTATTTAGGTAGCGCCTCACGTAGTACCGCCGGGGGTAGAGCACTGTTTCGGCTAGGGGGTCATCCCGACTTACCAACCCGAGGCAAACTCCGAATACCGGTGAGTAACGCGTGGGAGACACACGGCGGGTGCTAACGTCCGTCGTGAAAAGGGAAACAACCCAGACCGTCAGCTAAGGTCCCGAAATCCTGGTTAAGTGGGAAACGATGTGGGAAGGCTCAGACAGCTAGGAGGTTGGCTTAGAAGCAGCCATCCTTTAAAGAAAGCGTAATAGCTCACTAGTCGAGTCGGCCTGCGCGGAAGATGTAACGGGGCTAAACCAGGTACCGAAGCTACGGGTTCATCCTTTGGATGAGCGGTAGAGGAGCGTCGTGTACGCCAATGAAGGTGGATTGAGAAGTCTGCTGGAGGTATCACGAGTGCGAATGCTGACATGAGTAACGATAAAGGGAGTGAAAAACTCCCTCGCCGGAAGACCAAGGGTTTCTGTTCGACGCTAATCGGAGCAGAGTGAGTCGGCCCCTAAGGCGAGGCCGAAAGGCGTAGTCGATGGGAAACGGGTCAATATTCCCGTACCGGACATGGTTGCGATGGGGGGACGAAGAAGGCTAGGTGAGCCAGGCGTTGGTTGTCCTGGTGAAAGTGAGTAGGCTGAGGGTTTAGGTAAATCCGGACCCTTTCAAGGCCGAGACACGAGATGAACTGACCACGGTCAGGAAGTCACTGATGCCACGCTTCCAGGAAAAGCCTCTAAGCTTCAGATCATGTGCGACCGTACCCCAAACCGACACAGGTGGTCAGGGTGAGAATCCCAAGGCGCTTGAGAGAACTCGGGTGAAGGAACTAGGCAAAATGGTGCCGTAACTTCGGGAGAAGGCACGCCGGCGTAGGGTGAAGAGACTTGCTCTCCTAGCCCGAACCGGTCGAAGATACCAGGTGGCTGCAACTGTTTATTAAAAACACAGCACTCTGCTAACGCGCAAGCGGACGTATAGGGTGTGACGCCTGCCCGGTGCCGGAAGGTTAAATGATGGTGTTAGCCGCAAGGCGAAGCTCTTGATTGAAGCCCCGGTAAACGGCGGCCGTAACTATAACGGTCCTAAGGTAGCGAAATTCCTTGTCGGGTAAGTTCCGACCTGCACGAATGGCGTAATGATGGCCACGCTGTCTCCACCCGAGACTCAGTGAAATTGAAATCGCCGTGAAGATGCGGTGTACCCGCGGCTAGACGGAAAGACCCCGTGAACCTTTACTATAGCTTCACACTGGACGCTGATGTTGCCTGTGTAGGATAGCTGGGAGGCTTTGAAACTCGGACGCCAGTTCGGGCGGAGCCAACCTTGAAATACCAGCCTGGCATCATTGGCGTTCTCACTCAGGTCCGTTATCCGGATCGAGGACAGTGTGTGGTGGGTAGTTTGACTGGGGCGGTCTCCTCCTAAAGAGTAACGGAGGAGCACGAAGGTACCCTCAGCACGGTCGGACATCGTGCATTGAGTGCAAGAGCATAAGGGTGCTTGACTGCGAGACAGACACGTCGAGCAGGTGCGAAAGCAGGTTCTAGTGATCCGGTGGTTCTGTATGGAAGGGCCATCGCTCAACGGATAAAAGGTACTCCGGGGATAACAGGCTGATACCGCCCAAGAGTTCACATCGACGGCGGTGTTTGGCACCTCGATGTCGGCTCATCACATCCTGGGGCTGAAGTCGGTCCCAAGGGTATGGCTGTTCGCCATTTAAAGTGGTACGCGAGCTGGGTTTAGAACGTCGTGAGACAGTTCGGTCCCTATCTGCCGTGGGCGTTGGATGTTTGAGAAGGGCTGCTCCTAGTACGAGAGGACCGGAGTGGACGACCCTCTGGTGTTCCGGTTGTCACGCCAGTGGCATTGCCGGGTAGCTATGGTCGGACGGGATAACCGCTGAAAGCATCTAAGCGGGAAGCCCCCTTCAAGATGAGACATCCCTGAGGCCTAGAGCCTCCTGAAGGGCCCAGCGAGACCAGCTGGTTGATAGGCACGGTGTGGAAGCGCTGCAAGGCGTTGAGCTAACGTGTACTAATGGCCCGTGAGGCTTGACCCTATAACACCCAAGGGGTCTGGTCGTGATGATGACGCAACATTCAAAGCCGGATACGCAGCGTGTGGCCCAAGCGACATAACGCCAGGGCGACAGGCAATGAGACGATCACAAGATAGCAAAAACGCTAGTCAGCATGATGTACATTAACAGTTACGCCTGACGACCATAGCACGCGTGAACCACCTGATCCCTTGCCGAACTCAGAAGTGAAACCGCTTAGCGCCGATGGTAGTGTGGGGTCTCCCCATGCGAGAGTAGGTCATCGTCAGGCACTTATTATGAAAAATCCCCCAGGGCTGATGCCTTGGGGGATTTTTTTTGTGTTGGGTGAAGGGTAAGTCGTGAATCGTGAGTAGAAAACGTTGGTGAATGGGGGTCTCCCCAATATCCTGTTCCGCCTCACGCCTCACGCCTCACGCCTCACGCCTCACGCCTCACGCCTCACGCCTCACGCCTCACACTAAGGCTATCCGCAGATTGTCTCCAGGGCTTCAATCAAACTATCCATCTCATCATCGGTGCCGATGGTGATACGTAGGAAGTTGTTGAGCTCGGCGGTATTAAAGTGGCGCACCAGAATGCCCCGCTCGCGCAGGCCCGTAAATAGCTGGGCGCCTGAGTAGTCGGGGTGCTGGGCAAGCACGAAGTTGGCCTTAGAAGGCAGCACCTCAAAGCCCAAATTTTCGAGGCGCTGACGGGTACGCTCACGGGTGGTAATCACATGCTCGCGGCAGGCTTCAAAATGCTCGACATCTTTCAGCGCGGCGATGCCTAGTAGGCTTGCCAAACTATCGACAGGATAAGAGTTAAAGGAGTCTTTTACCCGCAGCAGGCCATCAATCAACTCCTGTGAGCCCACCGCATAGCCCAACCGCAAACCTGCCAAACTGCGTGATTTAGAAAACGTGCCGGTGACCAGCAGGTTAGGATAGCGATCAATTAGCGCTACAGCGCTCTCAGCGCCGAAATCGACATACGCCTCATCCACTAGCACTACGCGATCAGTGACTCGCTTAAGCAGTGCCTCAATGGCCTCCAGCGGGTGCGCATGGCCGGTAGGCGCATTCGGGTTGGCAAAAATAACGCCGCTACGGTGCGTGGCCGCCGCCAGCGCATCAATATCGACTTCCCACAGGGCGTTAAGGGGATGCTTACGCAGCTCAACGCCATAAAGATTGGCGTAGACGGGATAGAAACTATAGGTGATCGTGGGTACGTCGAGGGGCGCGTTATGGCGGAAAAATGCCTGGAAGGCAAGCGCCAGCACTTCATCGGAACCATTGCCTACAAAGACTTGGCTGCTCGCTACCTGAAACGACTCCGCTAATGCTTCACGCAGCGCTGCAGAGGTTGGGTCAGGATAGAGGCGCAGATGGTCTGTCGCGTAATCGCGCAGCGCCTCACCGACACCCGGAGCGGGCGGGTAAGGATTTTCATTGGTATTGAGCTTAACAAGCTGCTCGCGTGGCTGCTCACCGGGCACGTAAGGGGTAAGTTCGCGAACGGCCGGACTCCAGTATTGGCTCATAGGGGTAACCTGATTATCCTAGCAAGGTACACCATGGTCGCTTGAAGGCTAACTAAGCGCAAGCATTCGCGTAGCTAGGGGTGTGCGTCGCACCTTGTAGCGGTTATGCTGTCACAAGTGCGCGTAAATAAATGTGATGTCCAACACGAGATTAAGGAGACACTCTATGCAACTTAAGAGTTTGCTGGCCGGTTCGGCCATGTTGGCACTGCTGGCTGGCTGTGCAAGCGGCCCTATGGAACAGCAGCAAGAGGAAGCGGCTGCCGCACAGCAAAATTACCAGGGCTCACTGCCTTGCCGTAATTGCGATGGTATCGATCTGGATGTCACCATGGTGGGTGAAGATATGAGTCCAGCTGAAGAACGCACCTTCACGCTGAACGCCAGCTACCGTAACCACCCTCAGACCCCGCCAGATGAAAACTACGCGGGTAACTGGGAAGTGCTAACAGGTACACCGTCTGACCCGGACGCTACCGTTTACGAGCTGACGCCCGATGGCGATGGTCAGATTTACTACTTCATGCGTATCGATGACAGCACGTTGGAGTTGATTGACCCAGAGCGTCGCCGCTTTGAAAATGGCGAAATGCTGCAGCTAAAGCGTCAGTAACGCGTTAGCCAGTAGTACAAAAGGCGGCCACTGGCCGCCTTTTGTGTTTGTAGCGGTGAATAGCGTAACGCAGGCAAGTGCAACAGGTTTAAGCAATTTAGCGCTTGTGGCAACTCAGCGAAGATAAGCCATAAAAGCTAGCAACAGTAGGAGTGTAATGGCAGTGGCTAAAGCCAAAAGCGCCTTTGTATGCACCGAGTGCGGCGCCGAATACCGTAAATGGCAGGGGCAGTGCAGCAGTTGCCAAGAGTGGAACACCCTCAGCGAAGTTCATTTGGCAAGCGCCCGCCCCGGTGGGGGTGCAACCCCCGGCCGATCTGGCTACGCGGGTGATCTGTCGCGCGAAGTGATCGACCTGGGTAATGTGGATCTCAGCGAAGTACCACGTATGAGTTCCACCTTCGCAGAGTTTGACCGTGTGCTGGGCGGCGGGCTTGTGCCTGGCTCTGCGGTGCTGTTGGGGGGCAATCCTGGCGCGGGTAAATCGACCCTACTGCTGCAAACGGCCTGCAAGCTGGCCCAGCAGCGTCGTATCCTCTATGTGACGGGGGAGGAGTCGCTCTCTCAGGTCGCCATGCGTGCCCATCGCTTACAGTTGCCCACCAATGGTTTGAAAATGCTGGCCGAGACCAGTGTAGAAACTATTCTGGCGGTGGCTGAGCGGGAGAAACCAGAGATTTTGGTGATCGACTCCATCCAAACCATGCATCTGGAAGATATAGCTTCTGCGCCTGGTGGCGTTGCCCAAGTGCGCGAGTCGGCCGCCGCGCTGACGCGCTTTGCCAAGAAGACCAATACCGTCTTATTACTGGTGGGGCACGTCACCAAAGACGGTTCACTGGCTGGCCCTAAAGTGCTTGAGCATATGATTGATGCCTCGCTGTTATTAGAAGGCGGTGCAGACTCACGCTTTCGCACCCTGCGCGGACAGAAAAACCGCTTTGGTGCCGTTAACGAGCTCGGCGTTTTCGCTATGCTAGAGCAGGGCCTTAAAGAGGTTAAAAATCCCAGCGCGATCTTTCTTTCCCGTCAGGAGGAGCAGGCCCCAGGTAGCTTAGTCATGGTCGTCTGGGAAGGCACTCGGCCGATTCTGGTCGAGGTTCAGGCGCTGGTGGATGAGTCCGCGCTGGGTAATCCACGCCGAGTCGCCGTCGGCGTGGATCAAAACCGTCTGGCCATGCTGTTAGCGGTACTTAATCGCCACGGCGGCCTGTTTACCGGCGACCAGGACGTATTTTTAAACGTCGTCGGAGGTGTCAAAGTGCTCGAAACCAGCGCTGATTTGGCAGTACTGTTGGCGGTGGTCTCTAGCCTGCAAAACCGAGCCCTGCCCAAAGAGCTGGTGGTCTTTGGTGAGGTTGGACTATCGGGCGAAATACGCCCGGTGCCCAGTGGTCAGGAGCGCATCGCCGAAGCCGCCAAACACGGTTTTCTACGTGCCATTGTACCCCGCGCTAATGCCCCCAAGCAGCCGCCCAAAGGTATGGAGGTCATTGCCGTGGATAAGCTTAGCGACGCGCTGGACGCTCTGTAGTATGCGCCATGCTGGGCTAAACTGATGATATTCCCCAAGTGCCAAGGAGAGACACGATGAGTTCGATTCGCTTGACCCAATATAGCCACGGCGCAGGCTGCGGCTGCAAAATCGCCCCAGATGTGCTGGATGGGATTCTGGCCAAGGCAGGGCCAGCGGCGGGCCATAAGCGGCTTATCGTCGGCAATCAAGGGCGCGAGGATGCGGCCGTCTACGATCTGGGCGATGGTCGCGGCATGATTGCCACCACGGACTTCTTTATGCCCATTGTCGATGACCCCTTCGATTTTGGACGTATCGCCGCCACCAATGCCATCAGCGACGTTTACGCCATGGGCGGCAAGCCAGTGATGGCGTTAGGTATTCTGGGCTGGCCGCTGGATAAGCTTAGCGCTGAAGTAGCGGGCGATGTAATGGCTGGTGCCCAGGCGGTGTGTCGCGAATTAGGCGTTGCTCTGGCCGGTGGCCACTCTATCGATGCGCCCGAGCCAATTTTCGGGCTCGCTGTGAACGGCTTGGTCGATCTAGACAAGCTCAAGCTAAACAGCACCGCCAAGCCCGGTGATCTGTTGTTCTTAACCAAACCGTTAGGCGTGGGTATGTTAACCACGGCAGAGAAACGTGGTTTGTTGGAAATGGGCCATCACGGGCTTGCCCGGGAAACCATGCTCAAGCCCAATAACATTGGCGTGAAGTTGGCCGATGTGAAAGGGGTGAACGCCATGACCGATGTCACTGGTTTTGGTTTAGCAGGCCACCTTGCGGAAATGTGCCAAGCCAGCAGTGTGATGGCACAAATTGATTTCCGTAAGCTGCCACGTCTCGCCGAGGCGGAGTCGTATCGTCGCCAGGGAGCTGTGCCTGGCGGTACGCTGCGTAATCGCGATGCCCTGGGTGAAAGCCTGCCCGCCATGGACGAAGCCCACTGGCAGTGGTTATGCGACCCACAAACCTCCGGCGGCCTGCTGCTCAGCGTTGACCCCGCCTGGGAAGATGACGTTGAGCGCATCGGTCGTGAATTCGGCCTGTCGTTACACTCATTTGGAGTAATGAAAGCGCGTCAAGGCAACGCCTCCATTGAGGTGGTCGGGTGACACTAGCCACGACGCCAGCGGTATTGAGTTTAATCAGAGAAGAGCAGCCGCTAATTGATGTGCGCGCCCCTGTGGAGTTTGCCCAGGGCGCGCTGCCGGGGGCCGTCAATCTGCCCTTGATGGTCGATAATGAGCGTCATCAGGTCGGTATTGCTTATAAAAGGCACGGCCAAGCCGCGGCGATTGAGCTGGGCGAGCGTTTAGTCAGCGGCAAGGTCAAGCAGGCCCGGATAGCGGCGTGGCAGACGTATTTAGCCGAGCATCCGGATGCGCTGATTTACTGCTTTCGCGGTGGGCTACGTTCAAAAATCGCACAGCAGTGGCTGGAAGAAGCCGGTATCTCAAGGCCGCGCTTAGAAGGTGGTTGGAAAGCCATGCGCCAAGCGCTGTGTGAGCGCATTGACGCGGCCGCGCTTCAACCCATGCTGGTTGTCTCGGGGCTGACCGGGTGTGCAAAAACGACGCTGATTAACCAGCTTGAGAACGGCGTTGACCTGGAAGCCTACGCGCACCATAAAGGCTCTGCCTTCGGGCGCAGGCCCGAAGAGCCTGCCACGCAAATCAACTTTGAGCATGCGCTGGCCAAGCGGCTAATTGGGCTGACGGAAGGGCTGGTCATCGAAGATGAGTCCCGCCAGATTGGTAATGCCAATATTCCCTTGAGCTTCTGGCGAGCGCTGCAGCAATCGCCACGGGTGCGTATCGAAATGCCGTTGGATTGGCGCCTCGCTCAAATCCAGCAGGACTATATTATCGATCTGGAGCTGGCCTATGCCGCTCGCCATGGCGATTATCAAGGCTGGCAATTAATGCAGGCGCAGTTAAGCAACGCGCTTATTCGGTTAGGAAAACGCTTAGGCAATGCGCGCCTGCAGCGCTTACAGCGGCTGCAGGCACTGGCCTTTAAGGAGCATGCCCAAGGCAACCCTCAAGCCCACGAAGCCTGGCTTGCGCCGCTACTTACCGAGTACTACGACCCGCTTTATCGCTACCACTTAGAGAAGCAGCGCGACGCTGCTCCGCCAGAAATCCATGTGGGTGATTGGGATAGTTGCTTAGCGGCCGTCAGGCAGTGGAACCGCTGACGGCCATATATCTTGCTGCGGTTACGCCGCTTTAAGCCACTGAGTCATAACGCGATCCAGTAGCGGCGCCAAATTAATAAAGCGGTTAGGGGTCTCAAGGATCTGCGCATCGTCCTGAATATAGCGGGCGGCGGCAGGCGATGCATTGGGCCACTCGGCAGTGCCCAGCAGCTGTTTTACGCTAGCCGCGGTGGCTTCCAGATGGCAGAGCAGGCCGATGACGCGCCCCCTGTCCCAGGCAAATCCTTGCAGCGGCGCTGCTTCGCTACCGCCTAAGGGAAAAGCATCGTCGGGTAGGCTGAAGACGTAGCGGTGCCACATAAAAGCGGTGAATGTTTCGGGTAAATCCAGCGCGCTTTCCGGCGCTAAGGTGACCGTATGCCAGCCTGTTTCAGCATAAGTGCCAGGCGCCACCACTGAGCCCAACGCCTGGGCAATCCAGTGAGCACCCACGCCAATACCCAACAGCGGCTTTTGGCCGTCCAGATAGCGGTTGATCAGTTTTTCTTCAGCTTTAAACCACCCCGCTGATTGGCTGAGCAGCGCCTCTGGGCCATCAAGCACAATCAGCGCATCAGATTCGCTTGGGCGGGGTGTTAGCTCACCTGCGTAGAGATGAAAAACGGTGTAACTATGGCCCATACTGGTTAGCCAGTCGGTTAAACGGGCGGGGCCATGGTCAGGGCCGTGCTGTAGCAGATGAATATGCATGGTAATCTCCTCGCCGGCCGTACAATCATCAAAGCGCTGGGGGATCACCCCAAGCGTATAGAGAAGATAACGTACCCGCTACTTTTCACCAATATCCCACGTCAAGCGATCCAGGAAATCACTATGGTGTCGAAACCTCAGGGCTTTTACCAACGGCTGCAAGAACTCACACTCCCTGCCCAGCAGGCCTTTATGGCGGCGCTGTGTGAGCGCTTGCTGCCTAACTATGTGCTTTATGAGCAAACCACTGGCCAGGGTGATAGCCATACGCTGCGTACTGTGCTGAGTTTGGTTTGGGAACGGCTTAATGTGCCCAATGCCAGTATCGACTTTGCCCGCCAAGCGGAAAAGCTCGCCGAGTGTGAGCCGCCGGAACAGGATGACAGCTTTGGTGCCCGGCGTGCCCTGGATGCGGTGGTGTCGGTTTCGGCGCTGCTGGACACCCTGCAAGGCGACTCCCCAGAGGCCGTGTTGGACGTGAGCCGCACCTCTCGAGCGGGCGTACGCGCCTTTATAGAGCTCACCGAGGGTGAGGTTGACTCCCAGGCGTTGGCGCTGATTATTCGTGATCATCCGCTAATGGCCGACGAAAATGACTTCCAGGACGCCGTGCTGGAAGCCGTTAGTGAACCGCTGGATAAAGCGGCGATGAAAGCGGTGCGCGAACTAGGTCACAATGGTGGTATCAGCAATCTAGGTTTAACGCTGGACGAGGTTGAGGAGTAGCGGTTAAAAGCGCACCCCTGCAGTTATCATCATGCCGGCGGCGCCAAATACAATCAGGTCAGATTCAAACCGGCCCCACTGGACACCGATACTGGGGAGTACTGCCGGGGCGATTTCCAAGTGATTGAGCGGAATCTTGTCGCGATACTCGCCCTGGTAGCCGCGCAGGAGCCCCCCGGTCAGTTTGGCGCGCACGTTTAACCCCTGATCGGTTTGCCAAAGAGGAAATTCCCGCCCTGCATAGAAGTACCATGACGGTTGATCAAAGGAGTTTTTGAACCAAGCCACGCCCGCTAGCCAGTTATTCGGATTATGCAGTTCAATGCTGATCAGGTCTTGCTGGTTAGTGTGTTCCGGGTCGGGGCTGAAGTGGCGGGTATAAAGGCTGGTTTGCACCAGGGTATGATCCCACTCCAACGACGGAGGCCAATCAGAGAACGCTGTAGCAGGCATACTAAACAGCAGGCCTGCTAGCCATCCCATCCATGGATGTGAGCGAAACATTCGACGTTCCTTGTTGATAAAGGGCATTTTAAAGGCGCATTTCAATACCGCGTTCGGCCATATAGCGCTTCGCTTCAGGAATGGTGTACTCGCCAAAGTGGAAAATGCTCGCGGCCAGCACTGCGTCGGCGCCACCTTTGAGTACGCCATCGACGAAGTGATCCAGGTTGCCCACACCACCTGAGGCAATGACTGGCACGCTCACCGCTTCGGAAATCGCATGGGTCACGCCCAGGTCAAAACCAATCTTGGTGCCGTCGCGATCCATGCTAGTGAGCAACAGCTCTCCCGCGCCGAACTCCACCATCTTCTTCGCCCACTCAACGGCATCCAGGCCTGTTGGGCGGCGGCCACCGTGGGTGAAAATCTCCCAGCGAGGCGTTTCACCCTCTTCAGAGACCCGCTTGGCGTCAATGGCCACCACAATGCACTGGCTACCAAAACGCTCGGCGGCTTCGCGCACAAACTCAGGGTTGTTGACCGCCGCGGTGTTGATCGAGACTTTGTCTGCCCCGGCGTTCAACATGGTGCGAATATCGTCACAGCTGCGAATGCCGCCACCGACGGTCAGCGGGATAAATACTTCCCCAGCGATGCGCTCGACCATCTCCACCGTGGTGTCGCGGTCTTCGTGGCTGGCGGTAATATCGAGAAAGGTAATCTCGTCGGCGCCCTGCTGGTTATAGCGCTGGGCAATCTCCACCGGATCACCGGCATCGCGAATGCCGACAAAATTAACGCCTTTGACTACGCGTCCGGCGTCTACGTCCAGGCAGGGGATAATGCGTTTAGTAAGGCTCATGAGCCGCCTCCCGTTAGTTGGTCGCTCAATCGCTGGGCTTCGGCAACATCCAGGCTGCCTTCATAAATCGCCCGGCCAGTGATCGCGCCCAAAATACCGCTGTCAGCCACCTCGCAGAGTGCTGTGATGTCGTCCAAATTGGTTACACCACCCGAGGCAATCACCGGTAAACCACCTTCACGGGCCAGCGCAGCGGTGGCTTCCACGTTGACGCCCTGCATCATGCCGTCGCGGGCAATGTCGGTGTAGACGATGCTGGAAACGCCATCGTTGGCGAAACGCTTGGCAAGCTCAGTGGCTTTAACCGTAGAGACCTCTGCCCAACCGTCGGTGGCAACATAGCCATCTTTGGCATCCAGCCCCACAATCACATGGCCGGGGAAGGCGCGGCACATCTCGCCCACAAATGCAGGCTCTTTTACCGCTTTGGTGCCGATAATGACGTAAGAGACACCGGCACTTAAATAATGCTCAATGGTTTCCGCACTGCGAATACCGCCACCAATTTGAATCGGCAGGTTGGGGTAGGCGCGGGCAATCGCCGTAACAGCGTCGCCATTCATCGGCTTGCCTTCAAAGGCGCCGTTTAAATCCACCAGGTGCAGTCGGCGGGCGCCTGCCTCTACCCAGCGGGCCGCCATAGCGACTGGGTCATCTCCGTAGGAGGTCGCGTCTTCCATGCGGCCCTGTTTCAACCGGACACACTGGCCATCTTTGAGATCAATAGCGGGAATTATCAACATACAAAATCCTCTCAGGGCGTCCAGGTGACAAAATTTTCAAGCAGTCGAAGGCCTGCGCGGGAGCTTTTTTCCGGGTGGAACTGCACCGCGAAGGTCGAATCCCGGCCAATGGCCACATGGGCGCTTACCTTGCCGTATTGAGTCGTGCCAAATACCTGGGCATCTTCCGCGGCATTCACGTAGTAGCTGTGCACAAAGTAGAAGTGTTCGCGGTTATCAATACCGGCCCACAAGGGGTGTTCATGGTGCTGCTCGACCACGTTCCAGCCCATATGGGGGACTTTCAGGCGTTGTTCGTGGGCATCGCGCATATCGCCTGGGAAGCGATCCACGCTGCCTTTAAAGAAGCCCAGGCACTCCACGCCGCCATTCTCTTCGCTGCGCTCCAGCAGCATCTGTTGACCCACGCAGATTCCCAGCAGCGGTTTAGCCTGGCGGGTTAAAATATCGTCCACCAGCCCGCGTAATTCGGTGCGCTCAAGTTCGCCAACGCAGTCGCGAATGGCCCCTTGGCCAGGCAGTACCAAGCGGGTCGCGCCCAGGATGCGGCGCGGGTCGCGGGTAATGACGACATTCTCATGGGTCACATGCTCCAGCGCTTTGGCCACGGAATGTAAATTACCCATTCCATAGTCGATTACAGCAATGGTCATGAAGCGCTCCTTGGAGAAGTGGACAAAATAGGGCTAACGGCACAGCCCGTGGCATCGCGCAGGCTACAGCGCAGCATTATAAGCTCCCTTTGGTGGAGGGCATTTGGCCTGCCATGCGCGGGTCTTCCGCCACGGCCATACGTAGCGCCCGGCCGAAGGCCTTAAAAATCGTTTCCGCCTGATGGTGGGCATTAAAACCTTTAATATTGTCGATATGCAGCGTTACGTGGGCATGATTGACGAAGCCTTGGAAAAACTCCCAGAACAGCTGAGTGTCCATACTGCCGATGGTATCGCGAGTAAACTCTACGTTCATGTGCAGCCCTGCCCGACCAGAAAAATCGATCACCACGCGCGAGAGTGCTTCATCAAGGGGGACATAGGCGTGCCCATAGCGGTAAATACCGCGTTTATCGCCAATGGCTGCAAAAAACGCCTGGCCTAGCGTAATACCCAGGTCTTCTACGGTATGGTGGTCGTCAATATGCAGGTCGCCATTGGCGTTGATGTCGAGATCGATCATCCCATGGCGGGCAACTTGATCAAGCATATGATCCAGAAACGGAACGCCGGTTTGGCAATTGAGACGGCCTTCACCGTCGAGATTGACGCTGACCTTGATCTGCGTTTCGTTGGTGTCACGGCTAACCGTGGCAATACGCGCTGACATGTTGCATCTCCTGCGCTAAGGCGCACTCTGAGGGACGGCCGATGGCTCTGCATCAACTTACCATTATTTGATCAGCCTATGGCGAAGCGACCATTATAGTGAATCGGCGCCTTCATCCGCTACAATGCGCGAAATGTAGCCGCAATCAATTGCGGCAGTAATAGCAGCCAGGCTGCTTTGGCGAAGAGGATTTCACCATGCCGGTGACACTGCACCATGTCGACCAGGCCCGTTGGGAGGCCGATGAGCAGGTGCGCCTTGATCTGATGCGCATCTACCAGGATGCGCCCCAAGAGCGCATGCCCACTCCAACGGTTGAGCCATTTATTGAACAACATTTTGCAGGCCAGCACTTTTTTGCCTGTGCACTTTTCAATGACCGGCTGCTGGGGGCCGTTGCCGTTCAAGAGGGCGAAGACCGAGCGTGGTGGCTTTCAGAGCTCTGCGTGCGCAAAACCACCCGCCGCCGTGGCGTCGGTTCGCGCTTAATGGCCCTGCTGGGCGAGCAAGCCAAGCAGGAAGGCCGCGTTCTGCGCATTGAAACGTCTACCTTACCACTGGCCGACCGTGTGCTGCTCTCCAAGCTAGGTTACCGGCCAATGGCTAATCCAGAGACTCCGGCGGCGGGAATGCCCGCCACCAGCGATTTTGTTGAGCTAGACCCACAAGGGAAAGGGTAATGAAACAACTATTACGTATTGTACTGGCAGCCGTCGGTATTCTTGCCATCGTCGCGGTCGCCGCCGTGGTCTATGTGACCACCTTTCTGGATCCAGAAGACTTTAAGCCCCGTTTAACCGCCGTTGTTGAAGAGCAAACCGGGCTCAACTTGGCGCTGGAAGGCCCCATTACCTGGTCATTCTACCCGCGTATCGGCGTTAGCGTAGAGAAAGCCCGCGCCTGGTTGCCCGAGCAGGCCGAAGATAGCGCTGCTTTTGCGGCGATTGACCGCGCGGAAGTGAGCGTGGCATTCGGCCCGTTGCTACGTGGGGAAATTGCCGTTGACGGCCTAACGCTAGACGGTATGCGCCTTAACCTGGAGCGCGACGCTCAAGGCGAAGGTAACTGGGAACCCTTGTTAGAACGCCTCTCTGAACATAATGAGGGAGCGGCTGAAACGGTGCTGGCACCCGCCAGTGCAGGCCCCAATGCAGACGCAGGTAGCCTGGCGGTGGTATTAAGTATTGCCAGCGTTGAAGTGAAAAATGCCGATATTCGCTTCCGCGATGCGCAAACCCAAGCGCTGTGGCGCATGCAGCAACTGAATATCTCGGGTAGCAACGTTAACCCACTGCGCGCCTTCCCATTGAAGGCCATGTTTACGCTGACCAAGCATAATCGACTTGATGCCGAAGTATTGGAACGCACCCCCGATCTTACCAGCGAGATTAATCTCGAAACGCGCGTGCGGCTTGGCTTGGCGGATAAGCTGTTTGCCCTGGAAAATATGGCACTGACCACCCGAACGACTAAAGGCGCAGAGGGCGAGCCACAGCAGCTCAGTTTAAAAGCCGCCGAACTCGTTGCACGTATGGGCGAACAGCAACTGACCATTAAAGAAGGGCTGCTTGAAACGGGCCTGCGCAATGCGGATAACTGGCAGGGTAGTTTGGCGCTGGCCCTTGCCTTTGGTCTGGAGAGCGATTGGCAGGCACAAACGGCCCAGTTGAAAGAGCTACAGCTCACCGGGCCGGATGGTCTCAGGGTCAGTGGGCACCTTAATATTGAGCAGCTGCGCGATGCGCCGCGCTACCGTGGCCAGCTAACGGCAGCCCCGTTTACGCTACGCCCCTGGCTGGCCCGTGCAGGCGTTACGCTTACTACAGCGGGTGAGTTGGCGCTCAGCGATGTGGCCATGACCAGCCCTATTGAAGGCGATGCCGAGCAGTTCTCACTGCCTAGCCTTTCGTTGGTAGTTGACGACAGTACCTTTACCGGTGAACTATCGGCCGCGCTGGATGGCTCACGCTTGGCGTTCGATTTAGCCGGTGACCAACTAGACCTTGATCGCTATCTTCCCGGTGAGGCCACCGCCAAACAGGCGAGTCGCGGCTTGCTACGCAAAGCCTTTGCTCAGGAAAACAACACATTAGTGCCGCAATCGTTGCTCAGCGGGCTGGCGTTAGAGGGCGACCTGAGCGTGGATACGCTTATTTTTGCGGGCCTGACCTTCAACAATCCACGCTTGCAACTGCGTGGCGACGACGGCGTTCATCGGCTAACGGCGTTTGAGTCAGGCTTCTATGAGGGTGAACTCAGCGCTACCGGCCAGGTTGATGCTACGGATTCCATCCTTGAGTGGGCGCTATCGCCGACTATTAACAACGTTCAGGTGGCGCCGTTGATTGAAGCGATCAGTGAAAAAGAGGAGGCATCACCACTGCGCGGTCGCTTTAATTTAACCGGGGATGTCACCAGTCAGGGCAATACCCGTGAAGCGCTTATCGGCAACCTCAATGGCGCGCTTAATGCTCGTCTAAACGAAGGCGCGATTTTGAATACCAATATTTCCAAGCAGATGTGCGAGCTGGTGGCTCAGCTAGAAGGGCAGGGCACCTTGCGGGATTGGCACACCGATACGCGCTTTGAGCGTTTTGATGCGACTTTCCAGATTAGCAACGGTTTAGTGGAGAGTGACGACCTGCTAATTACCCTGCCCGGCATCGATGTGCGCGGAGAAGGCGAACTCAATCTCGCTAGCTTGAACTTCGATAGCCGTGCTAATGCTCGCTTGGTCGACACCGCTGACGCGGCCTGTGAGGTTAATCCGCGTCTGGAGCAACTGCCGTTACCCGTGCGCTGTGAAGGTAATTTCGGCGATGAGCGTACCGAGTGGTGCCGCTTTGACCGCGAGATGTTCCAGACCGCCGTGGTTGACCTGCTGCGTAACGAAGCCGGGGATCGAGTGGATGAAGAGCTGGAAGAGCGGTTGGGCGACTCGTTAGACGAACTAGATGAACGCCTTGGCGAAGGCGCTGCTCAAGAACTCCGCGACGGCCTGCGTAGTCTGTTTAACTGAGTATCTCGACATTCTGAACTGAAACAGTCCCTGTAGCGCCGGCCTAAACGCCGGCGCTTTTGTATAGTGACTAGTTCACCACCTTACTTTTAGAAAGCTTGCTGTTTAAGGAACGCACATGACGGATATGCCCACGCCGCGGCTGGCGGCAAGCGAATTCCAACAGCGCCTACTGGCCTGGTTTGACCGCTATGGTCGCCACGATTTACCGTGGCAGTCGCCACGCAGCGCCTACCGCGTATGGGTGTCGGAAATTATGCTGCAGCAGACCCAGGTTGCCACCGTTATCAGCTATTTTGAGCGTTTTATGGTGCGCTTTCCTACCCTGGAAAGCCTCGCCAAGGCGCCGCAGGATGAAGTGCTGCATCTCTGGACAGGGCTTGGTTACTACGCCCGCGCGCGCAACTTGCATAAAGCTGCCCAGGTTGCGTTGGCGGAGCACGGTGGTGAGCTACCGACACAGAGTATCGACGCTTTAGTGGCGCTGCCCGGCATTGGCCGCTCCACCGCTGGCGCTATCATTGCGCAAAGCACGGGGCAGCGGGCCGCTATTTTAGATGGCAATGTAAAGCGCTCGCTCACTCGCCTGCATGCGCTTTCAGGCTGGCCGGGCAAGCCTGCGGTGGAGCGAAAGCTGTGGGCGCTGGCGGAGTACTACACTCCCACCGCGCGGCTGGCCGATTACACCCAGGCGATGATGGATTTTGGCGCCACGCTATGTAAACGCAGCAAACCGGACTGCCTGAGCTGCCCGTTTAACGATGTCTGTTTGGCCTACGCCCAAGGCGAGCCAAAGCGTTACCCAGAATCCAAACCGAAAAAGGCGCTGCCCACCCGGCAAACGATTATGCTGATGCTGCGCGACCAGGAGGGCCGGGTATGGCTGGAACAGCGCCCGCCTAGCGGCTTATGGGGCGGGTTATGGAGCTTGCCGCAGTTTGACAAGCACAGTGAACTCAACGACTGGCTTGAAGACAACGCTGTTAACCCAAAGCGGGAGACTACATCGCCTAGTTTTTATCACACCTTCAGCCATTTTCGCCTGGAGATTACCCCGCAGCCGGTCAGCTGCGATAGGCTGGGCGGTGTTCGCGAAAGCGGCGTATGGTACGACGTTAATCATCCGCCCGCGCTGGGCCTTGCCGCCCCGGTTAAAGTGCTGCTGAGCCAGCTAACGCCCTTTAGCCTCAATCCAACACCCGGCCACGCTTAATAAGCGTTTTCAAGCAGGTTGGATGAGATCATTGAATGAAGATGCAGAACCAGGAGCACGTTATGAGCAATACCGTTTTTTGCCGCAAGTACCAAAAAGAGCTAGAGGCGCTACCATTCCCTCCTTTGCCGGGTAAACAGGGCCAGGAGATTCAAGCCACCGTTTCCAAGCCCGCCTGGGAAGCCTGGCAGGCGCTGCAAACCCGCCTGATCAATGAGAAACACCTCAACATGCTCGACCCTGAATCCCGTGCGTACCTCATGGAGCAGATGCAACGCTTCCTAGATAACCAGGAGACCGACCAAGCCGAAGGCTATGTGCCGCCTACGCAGGCATGAATGGCGTGCATGAAGAGAGCGGGATCGTTCTAGGGGCGGGTGATTGGATAGCGCAACTGACTTGTAATCAGTGGCTCTAGGCATGGGTGTAGAGAAAGCCGAGCCAGAGATGGCGCAGGAAAAAAGACCTCTAAGCATCGGTATCGCAAGAAAGTTTCACAAAGGTGTTGACGAAAAGCGGCGTTTTTAGTTTAATACGCACCGTTGGCAGCGGCCAGATAGCTCAGTTGGTAGAGCAGGGGATTGAAAATCCCCGTGTCGGCGGTTCGATTCCGTCTCTGGCCACCACACTGCTGGGGTATCGCCAAGTGGTAAGGCACCGCTTTTTGGTAGCGGCATTCCCAGGTTCGAATCCTGGTACCCCAGCCATTGCCAACAAAATTTCTTGTTGATTGCGAAGCCCAACAGCAAAGCAGTCATGTTCTCAAGAAAACGTGAAGCGCCGACATAGCTCAGTTGGTAGAGCAACTGACTTGTAATCAGTAGGTCCCGGGTTCGACTCCTGGTGTCGGCACCACTGAAAGAGTGGTTAAAAGTTAAGCGTTAGAGAATTAGATTAAGCCGTCCGAAAGGGCGGCTTTTTCGTATCTGAAATACCTATTCAGTATTGGCTTTATCCACACCTGCTATTTAGACAGGGCTGTGGATAACACGCTATTCAGAAAGCTTGCTGCGCCTGTATATACGTTAGATAACCAGCGAAGCTTTAAAACCTTAAAGATAGCGTTGCCTAACCGTATTGCTAATAAAGATGCACCGCTTCGAAGGCCGCCAGTGGTTCATTATTCTCCCCCGACAGTACAAGCGTCGCGCCATTCACGCTCCATGCTGTTACCTGCTTGAGCGCGGTTAGAAAGTCTCGTTCAGTTTTCATTTGGGCCGTTGGACAGGCCATTTTAGTGCTGGCGATTTGACCAAACGCTATGTGCTCATTTTTAACACGGTAGCTGCCCATCAGGGTATTGCAGCCGGTAGCGCCGGCTAAGCGAGAAGCCTCTTGATGAAGAACCAAATGCGCTTCACGGAAATTCTCTAGGGCGACGACCGGCGCGCCATCAAGCGCTACCAGCCTCCAGTAGGTGTTGATCAAGGTTTCATCAGGGTGATGGGCTGTCTCTTGGCTATCCATGGCTGCTGAAGAGCACCCGGCGGTTATTAATAGGGCACCGATAAATCCATAAAGCGCTAGCCGTCTTTTCAAAGCCTGATTCCTTATTCAGTTAACTAAAAAGGTTAGAGCCATTAGCCGCAAATATTGTGGCATCGAGCGTGCTTTTTAGGTGACTTATTGCTCAAAAAGCCACTCTTCAATTTTTTTCACGTAACCTACGTTATCAAACCGGAAATCACGCCTTGCGAGGAAATTTTAGTCGACTAGGCTACTCCCTGCACGACGATTGAAGCGTGCATTGTTATGAATATTTGCAACATCGTTCGATCTGAAACCTAATCATACAAGGAGTGGATTAGATGACAGTCAAAAGCACACCGCTAAATGCTGTAACCGCCCATAAGCAATATAGTGAAATGGCCGATACGCCTAACGTTCACGGTACACAGGCTCAGCGCCCACAGGTACAGGATGCCTACCCGTCGCGCTTAGCCACACCCCCTGCAAACACTTGGCTGCCGCGCCAAGATGCGGTCGTTAAGGGCCGCCAGCTTTCTGGCCCGTTAAGCCAGGCGCAGCTCGATGAGTTTGAGCGTAAAGGGTTTTTGTTTATCCCTAACCTTATTGAAGGCGCAGAGCTTGAGGAGCTGCGTCAGGAAATGAAGGTGCTGATGAGCAACGATGAGTATCTCAATCAGGATTTCAGCGTCACTGAGCCAGAGAGTCAGGAGATCCGCTCGCTGTTTGCGGTGCACTTCCTCTCTGAGCGCTTGGGCAAGCTGGCCAGCGATGAGCGCGTAGCGGGCGCGGCCCGTCAAGTCATTGGCGGCGATCCTTATGTGCATCAATCGCGGATTAACTACAAGCCTGGGTTTGCCGGTAAAGGCTTTAACTGGCACTCCGATTTTGAAACGTGGCACGCAGAAGACGGCATGCCCGCAATGCATGCGGTTAGCGCATCGCTGATCTTAACCGATAACCACGAGTTCAATGGCCCGTTAATGTTGATTCCTGGCTCGCACAAAAAGTTTGTGCCATGCCTAGGTGAAACGCCGGAGGATAACCACAAAAGTTCGTTGAAGGCGCAGGAAGTGGGCGTGCCCAGTCCAGAGGCGCTGGCCGAGCTAGTGGCGGAACACGGTATTGAAGCACCCAAAGGCAAGGCGGGCGGTTTGCTGCTGTTCGATTGCAATACGCTGCATGCCTCGAACGCCAACCTTTCGCCCGACCCGCGTAGCAACGTGTTTTTCGTATTTAACCGTCAGGATAATCGTTGCCAAGCGCCTTATGCGGCAGCTAATCAACGGCCAGATTTCTTGGCCCATAGCCCTGATCAACCGGGGGAGCAATATCGCTAACCCGCAGTGGGGAAACAAATTCATGGCCGAAGGGTGTGGAACCTTCGTCTAGGTGGGGTAAACTGTTGCGCCTGTCGTTGCGAATGCGGCACGCATAATGAGAAGGAGAATACCCGCCATGCGTTTTGTTCCACAGTTTACCGATGGCCAGGAGTTTCCCCACCCGCTGGGCAAGGTTGTCTGCATCGGCCGTAATTATGCCGACCATGCGAAAGAGCTGGATAATCCGGTTCCCACTGAACCGCTGCTGTTCATTAAGCCGTCGACCAGCGTTGTGGATCTAACCAAGCCGTTGGACCCGCCGTTTTCACGCGGCGACGTGCATTATGAAGTCGAGCTTGCGCTATTAGTGGGTGAAACCTTAACCCATGCCACCCTGGATGAAGCCGAGCGTGCGATTGTCGGTATTGGGTTGGCGATGGATTTAACCCTGCGTGATGTACAGACGAAGCTAAAAGAGAAGGGGCACCCTTGGGAAATCGCCAAAGCCTTTGATGGCGCTTGCCCGCTTTCGTCGTTTCTGCCGCTAAGCCGTGTGCCCAACTGGAATGCGCTGGCTTTCACCCTTGAGATTGATGGGGAAGAGCGTCAGCACGGTGAAGGTTCCGATATGATCTTTGCTGTCCCCACGCTGGTAGCTGAGATGAGCCGCCACTTCACCCTGGAGCCGGGTGATGTGATCCTAACCGGCACGCCTTCTGGCGTTGGGGAGCTGGTTCGCGGTTCATCATTGCGCTTAACCTTGACGGGTGGTTTAGAAATTGAGACCAGCGTCGTCGAGTAACTAACCCATTGACGCGCAAGAAGTGAAGCCGATAGCCCGCCACAAGCATTCGCTACCGTTAAGCTCAATAGAAACGCCACCCGTTAACCACGGGTGGCGTTTCTTTGTGGGCTGTTTACGACAGGCTATTCAAAAAAGTTAGTCAATATAAGTCATTCAAGATAGGTATAACCTTCGAGTCCTTCGCTTAAGCTGGCCGCAAAGCGGGCCTGCTCATCCGCCGTAAAGCCGCTTGCGGCTAGTTGGTCGGTGAGTTTCTGCTTGAGCACATTGGCATTGAAGTTAACGTAGGCAAGTACTTGGGCCACTGAGTCCCCCGCGAGCGGGTTTGAAAGAGTCCACTCGCCGTCTGCATTGAGTGCGGCGTCAACGGAGTCAGTGTCGCCGAACAGGTTATGCAAATCGCCTAGGATCTCTTGATAGGCGCCCACCAGGAAGAAGCCTAACCAGCGCTCGTCATCGGAAGCCCACTCGGGTAGCGGTAGGGTGCTCTCCACCCCCTGGCCGTCGACGTAGCTGTCGATGCGGCCGTCGGAGTCGCAGGTGATATCCTGAATCACCGCCCGCCGGGTGGGGGCTTGATCGAGCCCGCTAAGGGGCAGCACCGGGAAAATCTGTTCGATGCCCCAAACGTCAGGCACCGATTGAAATAGGGAAAAATTGACGAACAGTTTATCGGCGAGCTTCTCAGCGAGTTCATCCATAATTTCGCGATGGGCACGGTTGCGGGTATCAAGCTGAGTACGCAACCGCGCGCAGGCAGCCATATAGACCCGCTCGCCTTCGGCCCGGGCGGTAATATCACTCAACCCCATCACGAAGCGCTCCTGTAACTCACTCACCGCTTGCAGCAGGTCGTGCCAGGCTTCTACCAGCATGCGCGGCTCTTGAGCGGTGGCGAGTTGCTCGAACACCCGCCATAGCAGCTCTACTTGGGCATCTTCTTGGTGCTCTTCTCGGTTCCCTGCTAGCGCATGCCGTTCTGGCGGGGTGTCATCAATACGCTCTTCGCCAATCACGTTGGTAATCAGTACCGCATGGTGGGCGGTCAGCGCACGGCCTGATTCGCTGATGAGATGAGGCTGCGGCAGGCTCGCCTCTTGGCAGAGCTGGGCAAAGGCGCTGACTACGTTGCGCGCGTATTCACGCATCGAATAATTCGCGGAGCAGAAACTGCGTGAGCGAGTGCCTTCGTAGTCGATACCCAGGCCGCCGCCTACATCCACGGTATCAATGGGCGCGCCCAACTGCATCAGGTTCTGGTAGAAGCGCGCGCACTCGCGTAGGCCGCGCTGAATGTCGCGAATATTGGCGATCTGGGAGCCCAGGTGGAAGTGCACTAGCTGCAGGCTTTCCAGCGCATCTTCGCGACGTAGGGTGTCTACCACCTCTAGAATCTGGCTGGCGGTGAGCCCGAACTTGGATTTTTCGCCGCCGGTATTCTGCCATTTGCCTTTACCCACCGAGGCCAAGCGGGCGCGCAGGCCTATGCGGGGCGTGACCTCCAGCTCGCGGGCCTCTTCCAAAATCAGCTGCAGCTCGGAGAGCTTTTCGACCACCAAGTAGACCTTATGGCCGAGCTTTTCACCCAGCAGCGCCAGTCGCACGTATTCGCGGTCTTTGTAGCCGTTACACACAATCAGCGATGAGCCACCGTCGGAAAGCGCTAACACCGCCAGCAGTTCTGGCTTGCTGCCCGCTTCCAGTCCTACGCGACCACTGCCGCGCTCGGCGGTCGCCAGAATTTCTTCGACCACTCGGCGCTGCTGATTGACTTTAATCGGGTAAACCGCGGTGTAGCCGCCCTGGTAGTCACAGTCGCTCATCGCGGCATCAAAAGCGCCGCACAGCTGCTCCACCCGGTCGTGAAGAATATCGCTAAAGCGCACCAGCACCGGCAGGCGCAGCCCGGCTGCTTGCAGTTGGCGCACCAGGCCGCTAAGCGGTAGCGCTGGGCCTTCCGCATCGCTACCCAGCGGGCGCACCAGGGCCTGACCGTGGTCATCCACGTCGAAGTAGCCGCTGCCCCACTGATCAATATTCCAGGTACGCCGTGCGCGCAGGGCAGGGCTAGTCGTTGCCATCACACTCATGCAGACACCTCAGGCAGCGGCAGTGCACCATGGGCAATGCGCGCGGTTAAAATAGTACGAAAACGGTCAGGGTCGTGGGGGGTCAAATCGTGGGCCGGTGGATCAACATAGACCACCAGTAGACGCGACAGCCAGTAGCGCAGCGCCGTCATGCGCAGCATGGTCGGCCACAGCTCACGCTCAGCGGTGGTTAATGGGCGACGTGCCTGATAGGCGCGCAGTAGCGTCTCGTAGCGCTCGGGATTGAGCGTGCCATCTTCGTTAGAGGCCCAGTCGTTGATCACGATTGCCACATCAAACAGCAGGTCGCCGGTGCAGCCATTATAAAAGTCGATAATGCCGCCAAGCTGATCCCCCTCGAACAGGGTGTTGTCGCGGAACAGATCACCATGCAGAGCGCCCTGGGGCAGCTCACCGTGTTGGCTGAAGGCACTTTCGAAATCGTCGACCTCATCCTTCATCAACATTTGATCCGCGGGGCTGATATAGCTCAGCACCTTATGGTGCATAACCTGCAACCAGTTTAGATCCCGTGGGTTAGGGCGGTGGCCAGGAAAGCGCTTTGACACCACGTGCAGGCGGCCCAAGGTGTCGCCCAGGGCGTGGCACTGGGCTAAATTAGGCGCCTCGGGATGGCGTCCAGGCAAGCGCGGGTAGAGCAGCGCCGGTTTGCCCTCCAGGCTATGCAGCGCGATACCTTCACGGTCGTGAATGGTGCCAGGCACTGGCAGGCGGTGCTCGTCCAAATAGTCGAGCAGTTCAACGAAGAACGGCAGCTCTTCGTGCTCGCCCTGTTCGAACAGGGTTAACACCAGCTCGCGGTGGTCGGTGGTGACAAAGAACGTCGAGTTTTCGGTGCCGCTCGCCACCCCCTGTAGGGAAACGAAACTGCCAACATCAAATTTTTCTAAAAACGCGGCGACCTGTGCGTCGCTAAGCGGGGTAAATACAGCCATGAGAGTCTCGCCCAGGTTGCTAAGCCCATTATTGTAGCGGCTTGGTCGCTGAGTTGGCAGCGTTGTTGTGATAACAGAATAGAGTTTGACTCTGCAGGCCGCCTGCGCAGCGGGTATCATGTGAGTAACTCTTTTTAGCACTTATTTTTTTACGACTCACTTTAGGAACTTGGTTATGGCTCGCGCTCCGATCGTCCTCGTCGATGGCTCCTCCTATCTTTACCGTGCCTTTCATGCGCTACCGCCGCTAACGACTTCCAGTGGTCAGCCGACAGGCGCGGTGAAGGGCGTGTTGAATATGCTCAAGCGGCTGATTAAGGATTACCCCGAAAGCCCCATGGCGGTGGTTTTCGATGCGCCGGGCAAAACCTTCCGCGATGAGATGTACAGCGACTACAAAGCCCACCGTCCACCCATGCCCGATGACCTGCGCAGCCAAATCGCGCCGCTGCACGCCTGTGTGAAAGCATTGGGCCTGCCTCTGCTGTGCATTGAAGGGGTGGAGGCGGATGATGTGATTGGCACCCTGGCCCACCACGCCACCGAAGCAGGGCGCGATGCGGTCATTTCCACCGGCGACAAGGATATGGCGCAACTGGTCAATGCCCATATCACGCTGGTCAACACCATGAAGGATGAAACCCTGGACGAGGGGGGCGTGGAGGATAAGTTCGGCCTGCCCCCTGCGCTGATTATCGATTTTCTCGCCCTGATGGGTGACAAGGTCGATAACATTCCTGGCGTGCCCGGCGTGGGTGAAAAGACTGCGATTGGTCTACTGCAAGGCATGGGCGGCGGCCTGGAGACCATTTATAGCGATTTAGAACGGGTCAAAACGCTTACTTTTCGGGGCGCAAAAACGCTGCCCAAGAAACTTGAAGAGCATCGCGATCAGGCCTTCCTTTCGTATCAGTTAGCGACCATCAAGGTCGATTGCGATTTGCCGGTGGGCTTGGATGATTTGGATATTGCCCACCCGGACCGTGAAGCGCTGGTCACGCTGTATAAAGAGATGGAGTTCCGTCAGTGGCTAGGTGAGTTGCTGGAAGGCAAAGATGAAGGCGTGGATGATGTGAAAGGCGGCGAGCCTGCCCCTGCCAGCGCTGACGATAGCGAGCCCGAGGGTACGGAGGCATCTGCCAATGGGAGTGCCCGTGAAGATTATGTCATCCTCGAACAGGCAGACTTTGAGCGCTGGCTGGATAGGCTACAAAACGCCGAGCGCTTCTGTTTTGATTTGGAAACCACCAGCCTCAACTATATGGATGCAGAAATCGTCGGCGTCGGCTTGTCGCTGGAAGCGGGGGAGGCGGCCTATATTCCGCTGGCCCACGACTATCTGGATGCCCCCCAGCAGCTTGACCGCAAAACGGTGCTGGCGGCGCTAAAGCCGCTGCTGGAAGACCCGACCAAAACCAAGATTGGCCAGAACCTCAAGTACGATATTTCGGTGCTGGCCAACTACGCCATCTCAGTGGCGGGCCCGTTTGCCGACACCATGTTGGCGTCGTACGTGCTCAACTCCACGGCTACCCGCCACGATATGGACTCGCTGGCGCTGAAGTATTTGGGCGAAAAGACCATCTCCTTTGAAGAGATTGCCGGTAAGGGCGCCAAGCAGCTCACCTTTAACCAGATTGCCCTGGAGCAGGCGGCGCCTTACGCCTGCGAAGATGTCGATATCACCCTACGGCTGCAGCAAACGCTACGCCCACAGGTCGAAAACGAGGGGCGCTTGGCAGAAGTGCTGGATAATATCGAACTGCCGCTGATCAAAGTGCTCTCGCGCATTGAGCGTAATGGGGTGGCGGTGGATGCTGACCTACTGCACAAGCAGAGCCAGCAGTTAGAAAAGCGTATTGGCGAGCTAGAGCGCGAAGCGTTTGAGCTGGCCGGGCGCGAATTTAATCTCGGCTCACCCAAGCAGTTAGGGCAGATTCTGTTTGAAGAGCAGAAAATCCCGGTACTCAAGAAAACCCCTAAAGGCGCACCCTCTACCGCGGAAGGTGTGCTGGAAGAGCTGGCGCTGGATTACCCACTGCCCAAGGTGATTATGCAGCACCGGGGGCTGGCCAAGCTTAAGTCCACCTACACCGATAAGCTACCGCGTTTGCTCAATAAAGCCACTGGCCGGGTGCACACCAGCTACCACCAGGCGGTCACCGCCACCGGCCGGCTGTCGTCGTCGGACCCGAACTTGCAGAATATCCCCATTCGTACCGAAGAGGGGCGCAAAATTCGTCAGGCATTTATCGCCCGCCCCGGTTATCGCATTGTTGCCGCGGACTACTCGCAGATCGAGCTGCGTATTATGGCGCACCTTTCCGAGGACAAAGGCCTGCTGGAAGCCTTTGCCGAGGGGCGTGATATCCATACTGCTACCGCGGCGGAAGTGTTTGGCACCTCCCTTGATAAGGTGTCGGGCGACCAGCGGCGCAGTGCCAAAGCGATTAACTTCGGCTTGATCTACGGCATGAGCGCCTGGGGGCTGTCGCGCCAGCTGCATATCGAGCGCAATCAGGCGCAGACCTACATCGACCGCTACTTCGACCGCTACCCCGGCGTGGCTCGCTATATGGAGCGCATCCGTTCCCAGGCGGGGGAAGATGGCTTTGTCGAAACCGTGCTGGGTCGGCGGCTATACCTGCCGGAAATTCAGTCGCAAAACCGCAACCGCCGTCAAGGCGCCGAACGCACCGCCATTAACGCACCGATGCAGGGCACCGCGGCGGATATCATCAAGCAGGCGATGATCGATGTGGATGCATGGCTGGCAGAAGGTGAGTTCGACGCGCTGATGGTCATGCAGGTGCACGATGAGCTGGTATTTGAAGTGGCCGAGAAGCAAGTTGATGCGTTTATCGAGCAGGTGCAAAAACGCATGCAGGGTGCGGCAGCGCTAAAAGTGCCGCTAATAGTAGAGGCGGAGAGCGGCGCCAATTGGGATGAGGCGCACTAGCCAGGTGATAAGGGCATTTTGTCGCAACCGCAACATGCATAGATAAGGAATTGACCAGGATCAAATTTTTGACTCGGGTGGAGGCATAACCTTATACCCATCGCTTTGCCTGGGTGAGCGCCAGTCAGTGGTTTCCCGGTGGGGCGAGGGGTGTGTTTAAGCTATCCATCGGGAGTCACTCATGGACATTGTTGAATTATCCAGGTTGCAGTTCGCCTTTACGGCGATGGTGCATTTCCTGTTTGTACCTTTAACGCTAGGGCTATCGATACTGCTGGCGATTATGGAGACGGTCTATGTGATGACCGGTAAGACCATTTATCGTCAGATGACCAAGTTCTGGGGCAAGCTGTTCGGTATTAACTTTGCGTTGGGGGTAACCACCGGCATCGCTATGGAGTTTCAGTTCGGCACCAACTGGTCGTACTACTCTCATTATGTCGGCGATATCTTCGGCGCGCCGCTGGCGATAGAAGCCTTGATGGCGTTCTTCCTTGAGTCGACCCTGGTCGGGCTGTTCTTTTTCGGCTGGGATCGCCTGTCAAAAGAGAAACATCTGGCGGTTACCTGGTTGATGGCGCTGGCGACCAATATGTCGGCCCTGTGGATTCTGGTGGCCAATGGCTGGATGCAGCATCCCGTGGGGTCAGAGCTCAACCTTGCCACCATGCGTATGGAGTTGACCAGCTTTGCTGAAGTGCTGCTCAACCCCGTTGCCCAAGTCAAATTCGTGCATACCGTGTCGGCGGGCTACGTCACCGGCGCGGTTTTCGTGCTGGCGATTTCAAGCTGGTACCTGCTCAAGGGTCGCGAGATCGCCTTTGCCCGGCGCAGCTTCACGATTGCGTCGGCCTTTGGCTTGGCCAGTGTACTGTCGGTGATTGTTCTGGGCGACGAGTCTGGTTATGAGCTGGGAGACGTCCAAAAGGTCAAACTGGCCGCCATCGAGGCCGAATGGCAAACCCATCCCGCTCCGGCCGCCTTTACCCTGTTTGGGCTGCCCAACGAGGCTGAACAGCGCACCGACCTAGCCATCAAGATACCTGGCGTGATGGGCTTGATCGCTACGCGCTCGCTGGATACCGAAGTGATGGGGATACGCGAGCTTAAGGCGGAGCACCGCGAACGCATCGTCAACGGCCAGGAAGCCTATGCCCTTATGCAGCGCCTGCGCAGCGGTGAAGAGCGCGAAGGGGATCAGGCCCGGTTCGAGGAGGTGCGCAGCGATCTCGGCTATGGGCTGCTGCTTAGCGCTTATAGCGACGATGTGGCCAATGCGACGGCCGCCGAGATTAACCAGGCCGTAGAGGCGTCGATTCCCAAGGTTTGGCCGCTGTTCTGGTCTTTTCGGGCCATGGTAGCCGCTGGCTTTAGCATGCTGCTGCTGTTTGCCCTGGCCCTCTGGCATAGCGTGCGCCGTCAGCCTGAGAAGTCCCCTTGGTTACTGCGCTTTGCGCTGTTCAGCCTGCCGCTACCCTGGATCGCCTGTGAAGCGGGCTGGTTCGTGGCCGAGTACGGCCGTCAGCCGTGGGCCATCGGCGAGATCCTCCCGGTGCACCTGGCTATTTCCAGTCTGACTGCTGAGCAGGTGCTCACTACCCTGATTGCCATCGGCATCCTTTACACCACCTTCGTCATCATCGAAATGTGGTTGATGCAGCACTTTGCCCGCAAGGGGCCTTCCGGTAGCGGTTATCTGGATGATGAAGCCGATTCCGGCTACCTAATTTCCACCCCGCCACGGGAGGCATGATGATGGACTACGAAACACTTAGGTTTGTCTGGTGGGTGCTGATCGGCGTGCTGTTGATCGGCTTCGCGGTCACCGATGGATTTGATATGGGCGTTGCCACCTTGCTTAAGGTCGTTGGCCGCAACGATCTTGAACGTCGGGTGATGATCAACTCCATGGCGCCTCACTGGGACGGCAATCAGGTCTGGCTGGTGACCGCCGGGGGCGCACTGTTCGCTGCTTGGCCGCCGGTTTACGCAACCGCTTTCAACGGCTTCTATTTCGCCTTGATGTTGACGCTGTTCGCCCTTTTTCTGCGCCCCTTAGCGTTTGATTACCGCTCCAAGTTGGACAACCCCACCTGGCGCAGTCGCTGGGACTGGGGGCTGACGATCGGCTCCGCCGTTCCTGCGCTGATCTTTGGTGTCGCCTTTGGCAATCTTCTCCAGGGCGTTCCCTTCCAGTTCGATGACTATCTGCGTTTGGAGTATCAGGGCGGCTTACTGGGGCTATTGAATCCGTTTGCGCTGTTGGCCGGGCTGTTGAGCCTGCTGATGTTTGTCACCCACGGCGCCGCTTGGTTGCAGCTTAAAACCGAGGGCGAATTGCGCCGCCGTAGTGCGGCCATCGGCAGCCTCACCGCATTGGTGTGCGCGGTACTGTTCGTGCTGGGTGGGGTCTGGCTGCTATGGGGCGTTGATGGCTATCAGGTGGCCAGCGTGATCGACACCCAGGGCTACAACGATACCACTGGCAAAATCGTCACGGTCAGTGTTGGCGGTTGGATGACCAATTACAGCCGCTTCCCGCTTTTATGGCTACTACCGATAGTAGGGGTGCTGGGTTTTGTACTCTGCTCGTTGACCATGAAGCTGGGGCGCCATGCGCTGGCATTTACCAGTTCGGCGGTTGCCATGGCCATGGTGGTGGTCACCACGGGTGTGACGATGTTCCCTTTCGTGATGCCGTCGACACTCAACCCTAATCATAGCCTCACCATGTGGGATGCCACGGCGAGTGAGTTGACGCTCAAGATCATGTTTGTGGTGGTGTGTATCTTCGTGCCGTTGATATTGCTCTATACCGCCTGGAGTTATTGGGTCATGCGCGGTCGCCTAAATGAGCAGTTTATTCGTGATAACGACAAAGCACTTTACTGAGGAGATTATCCTATGTGGTATTTCGCCTGGATTTTGGGTGTCACGCTGGCGGCTGTCGTCACTGTTCTTATCGCCATGCGGCTTGAAGTGAATGGCTATGAAGGCGAAGCCGAGCATGAGCGGAGCGACTGACGCTATTGACCCGGGGCAGCGGCTGAACCGCTGCCTGGCCCCGCAACGCTGGTGGTTGCGGGGCGCCACACTGCTTGCGCTGATCGGCGTGGTACTGCTGATTACCCAGAGTTGGCTGCTGGCGGCACTGTTCCATCACTGGTTACTGCTCTGGCAGGGCAGGGAGACGCTGGGCCACCCGTCCGCATGGTTAGCAGGGCTGGCAGTATGCATGGTGCTCCGCCCTTTGCTCCACGCCGGCCGTGAAGGGTTATCTCGCCAAGCCAGTCGGCATGCCCGTGTCGCCTTACGCAGCCAGTTATTAACGCAGCTTGGCCGTCTTGGGCCGGTTAGGCGCCAATTTGGCAGCGATGGTGCCTTGGCAACTCAGGTGCTGGAGCAGGTGGACGCCCTGGACGGCTACATTAGTCGCTATCGGGTACAGAGTCTGCTGGCCGTTGTCGTTCCCTGCCTGATCGCGGCGGTGGTGGCGTTGCATAGCCCGTTGGCCGCGGGATTAATGCTGATGACCGCACCCTTGGTGCCGCTGTTTATGATCCTTGTGGGCCGTGCCGCTGCGGGTGCCAGTCAGCAGCAGTTCACGGCGCTGGCGCGTATGGGTGGCCGCTTTCTCGACCTGGTTCGAGGGATGGCAACGCTGCAGCGCATGGGGGCGACCGACCAGGCGGAGGCCAAGGTCGCCCAGGCAAGTGACGCCTACCGTGGGCGTACCATGCGGGTGCTTAGACTGGCCTTTCTATCCAGCGCGGTGCTGGAGTTTTTTGCCGCGCTGGCGATTGCCCTGGTGGCGCTCTATCTAGGCTTGGGCTTGCTTGGCCTATTGCCCTGGGCGAAAGCAGACGTTCCGGTGCCGTATCAGGGAGCGCTGTTTATTTTGCTGCTGGCGCCCGAGTTCTATGCGCCGCTACGCCAATTGGGCAGCGATTATCATGCCCGTGCCGAAGCGCTGGGCGCGATGCAGGCGTTGTCGCCTCTGCTGGAAGCGGACACTTGGCAGCCCCAAGGGTTGCCGCTCTCTCCAGCAGCGGTAAGCGGTGAGTCTCTTGCTGTTGAATGCCGCGAGTTAAGTGTTAGCGGTGAGGGCGGGCGTCTGCGGCTGGCGCCGCTTAATCTGACGCTGGCCGCGGGCGAACGGCTGTTGGTGCAGGGCGAGAGTGGGGCGGGCAAGTCGAGTCTTTTACAAGCGCTGCTGGGGTTTACTGCCTACCAGGGCAGCCTGAAGGCGAAGGGTTGCGAGCTTTCCCAATGGCCTCGCGACGCCTGGCAACGCCAGCTTGGCTACCTTAGTCAGCAACCGCCGATACAGTCCGGCAGCATTGCGGAGAATCTGCGCTTGGCGGCCCCAGACAAATCTGATGCAGAGCTTATTGAAGTGCTCACCCAGGTCGGACTTTGGCCAATTCTGGTTCGTGGTAATGGGCTTGCCACGCAGTTGGGTGAGCGCGGGCAGGGGGTTTCCGGCGGCCAGCTGCAACGCTTGGGGTTGGCGCAGTTGCTGCTTCGCGATGCAGCGCTATGGCTGTTCGATGAGCCCACGGCCCATCTCGATCCGGATGCCGCCTGGCAACTCAACACACTGATCGAGCAGCTTAGCCGCGGGCGTAGCGTGATGATTGTCAGCCACGAGTCGGCTGGGCTGGGGTGGGTTGACCAGCGAGTAGAGTTGTCATTGCAAGAGGCTATGGCATGTTGCGGCTAAACAAGACACCGTCCGGGATGCCTACCCCCACCATCCGGCTGCGTGATTTGCTGTTGCTTAGGCGCGGCGGTTGGTCGCTGGCGTTCTTGCTGGGCGCCGCCACGCTGCTGGCCGTTATCGGCTTGCTGGCCATTTCAGGTTGGTTTATTACCGCCGCGGCAGTGGCCGGGACGGTGACAGCGAGTGCCTTCGGCTTCGACTATTTTCGTCCCGCGGCTTTGATTCGTCTGTGTGCCATCGTTCGCACGGCCGGGCGCTATGGTGAGCGCCTAGCCTCCCACGATGCCGCCCTGGGGTTGCTAAAAGACCTGCGTTGTCGACTTTTTATGGCATTGGGACAAACGCCTTTACAGTCGGCTTCCCGTTCATCGCACTACGGCACGGCCAGTACCATGCATCGGCTGGTCAGTGATATCGACCAGCTTGATCAGGTAGTCTTGCGAGCACTGCTGCCCTGGGGCTGGGCCGGGCTAATGGTGATGGTCGTTATGGCTGGCCTTTACTGGTTGAGTGAAACCCTACTTTGGGCCGCCGCGCCGGGGTTAATGTTAGCCTGGCTGGGGCTGCCGTTACTGGCGTTATGGCGCGGTATTGGTCAGGCACGCCAGAGTGCTGAGTTTGCCGAGCATCGTCGGGTGGCACTGATTGAGCCTTTGGCAGCCATTACCTCGTTGGTGTTGTGGGGGCGATGGGCGGATATGGCACAACGAGTGAAAAGTTACGATGCCGACTATCTGGCCCACCAGGAGCGGCAGCAGTTGCTGGCTAGCCTGACCACCGCGTTGCAGCAGGTAGCGTTGGGAGGCGCCATTGTGGGCGTGCTATGGCAGGCAGAAGGGCTATTGGCGGCTAGCCATTTGACGGTGCCGATGCTATTAGCCGCGGTATTGGCGATCCTGGCATTAGGGGAGATTTTGGCGCCGCTGGCCAACAGTTTTCTAGCCTTGGGGGCGAGCCTTGCCGCACGGGATCGTCTCAATGCCCTGGTGGAGGTAGCGCCAAGGGGGCAAGCTGGCATTGAGTTCGCTGATACCACACCGCCTGCTTGGCATCTCAACGTCAACCAATTAACCGCCAGCCTGCCCGGTGCACTGGTGGGGCCGCAGCGTATTAGTCTGGCGTTGCAGAGCGGTGAAATACTCTGTGTGCATGGCCCCTCAGGTTGCGGGAAATCGACCCTGTTGCAGGTGTTGGCCGGCGAGCTGCTGCCACTTAGCGGGGAGTGTTGCCTTAACGGCCACTCTATTGAGCAGTGGTCGTTTCACCATATCGTCGGCTATCTGCCCCAGCAGTGGAACTTGTTTGATATGAGCCTGGAGGAAAACCTACGCCTCGGTGACCGCGATGCCAGCGATAGCGAGCTATGGAGCATTCTCGACGATCTGGCGCTGGGCGCTTGGGCACGCGACTTGCCCCAGGGCCTGGAGACGCCTTTGGGCGAGTATGGTGCCGCCGTTTCCGGCGGGCAGGCGCGGCGTATCGCCCTGGGACGAGTGCTGTTGGCGCGACGGCCGATTCTACTGCTCGACGAGCCATTAGCCGGGCTGGATGCCATTACACGGCAGCAAGTGGTTGCTAGCCTTGCGCGCCGTACAAGGGATGGGATCGTGGTTATTGTCAGCCACGTGCCCTTAGAGCTGCCAGCAAGCCGGGTGCGTAGCCTCTATATCCAGGAAGATGGCCGACCCCGGCAGACCCCCATGCTCGCCTGTTTAGACCCGCTATAACGCAAAACCCCCGCAGCGTAGCTACGGGGGTTTTTAGTACGCGTTAAATCACTTAACGCCAGCCGACGCGATCAAAAATGCGGATCGCTTCAGGGTTGTTCTCACCTAGTACGCTGATGTTTACGTCATCTGTTTTGAAGTTGCCCCAGGATTCCAGGACTGGGTCTTTCTTGATGCCTTCAACCACCGGGAACTCGTTGTTGCCAGAGGCAAAGATTTCCTGGGCGGTGTCGGAAGCCAGGTACTCAAGGAAGCGCACCGCGTTTTCGCGGTTAGGCGCACCTTCTACGACACCGGCACCGCCAACATTAACGTGGGTGCCGCGGTCATCCTGGTTGGGGAAAATAATACCCACTTTACGCGCCGCTTCACGCTCGGCGTCGTCGTCGGATTTCAGCAGGCGAACATAGTAGTAGTGGTTGGCCACGGCAATATCGCACTCGCCGCTGGCAACACCGAGAATCTGGTCGGTATCGCCACCTTCCGGATCCCGCGCCATGTTATTCACAACGCCCTGGGCCCACTCTTCGGCACCCTCTTCGCCGTGGTGCTCAATCATTGAGGCCAGCAGCGACTGGTTATAAATATTGTTGGAAGAGCGGATGCATACTTTGCCTTCGAACTGCGGGTCGGCAAGATCTTCGTAGCTAGTGATCTGGCTCGGGTCGAAGTTTTCACGGTTATAGTAAATCGCCCGGGCGCGCTGACTAAAACCAAACCACAGGCCGTCAGGGTGGCGCATGGATTCAGGTAGCCGCTCGTTGAGGACATCCGATTCAACGCTTTGGAAGATGCCTTCATCTTCCGCACGCCATAGACGGCCTGCGTCGACGGTCATCATGACATCAGCCGGACTCGCCACGCCCTCACGCTGAATACGCTCAATCAGCTGGTCTGAGTCGCCTTCAAGGATGTTAACTTCGATGCCTGTCTCTTCGGTGAAAGCATCGTAGAGGTGCTCGTCAGAGTCATAGTGGCGAGCGGAATAGAGGTTGAGCTCGTCTGCCGCGGCCTGACCGGCAAACGTGGCGCCCACCATCATCGCTGCCATCGGAGCAACAAAGCGTATGGTTTTCATTTAGTACATCCTTATTTAATAAATGATAATAAGTTGCATTATTAACATTGTTATTGAAGCGTTTCGTATGCTGTCCGTCAAGACCCTATTAGTAAAACATTGGTAGAAGAAATGCGATGCGTGCATAACTCACCAATAAAAAATAGAATGCAAACAACTTCCAAATGTACCCAATCCGCGTTTAGACGTTTGTCGGAGCGGTTTGACCAGCTGCAAGTGGTGATTTATGACAGCAACCCTGAAGGTCGCCTCGGCGGTGCCTAGCGCATCAGCGTTAACGCTGCACAATGTACGTCATGCCTATGATGGCCATACGGTAGTAAAAGGCGTGGATTTAAGCGTTTCCCCAGGCGAGGTAGTTTGCCTACTGGGCCCCTCGGGGTGCGGTAAAACAACGCTGCTGCGAATCGCTGCGGGCCTTGAAGTGCTACAAGAGGGCAGCGTGTCCTTGGAAGATGTTTATATTGCAGGCCCAGGTCAGCGCCATGTGCCGCCGGAGAAGCGTAATGTTGGGCTGGCATTCCAAGACTCGGCGCTTTTCCCCCACCTAACCGTGTTGGAAAATGTCACCTTTGGGCTTAAACATTTAACCTCTCGTGAGCGTCGCGAGCGGGCGGCACAGTTGCTTGAACAGCTGGGTATGGCCGCGTATATGGATGTTTACCCGCATATGCTCTCTGGTGGGCAGCAGCAGCGAGTGGCGCTGGCGCGTGCGCTGGCGCCATCGCCGCGTTTAATGCTGTTGGATGAGCCGTTCTCAAGTCTGGATGCGCGGCTACGTGACCGCATCCGCGACGATACTCTCCACGTGCTAAAAAAGGTCGGCGCGGCGACGCTGCTGGTAACCCACGACCCCGAAGAAGCCATGTTTATGGCCGATCGCATCGCGCTGATGCGCGATGGGCGAATCGTGCAGACGGGAACGCCACGCGAGCTTTACTGCGCGCCTCAAGACCCCTTTGTGGTGACCTTTTTTGGCGACGTCAATGAGCTACAGGGCAAAGTGCATAATGGTGCTGTGAGCACGCCTGTTGGGCGGGTGCCTGCCCCCGGATTAGCGGAGGGTAGCGACGCGCAAATCATGATACGCCCTGAGGCGCTGCGCATTGTTGAGCGAGATCTGCCAGCGGATGAGCATCGCCATAGCCATGTGGTAATGGCGAAGCTACTCGGACGCACCAGCCTGCTACACCTGTGTGCCCATAGCGAAAACGGCCTTGAGGCTCACCTACACGCGCGCGTACCGGGGGTGTTTCTACCCGCAGAAGGCCAACCGGTGGATATTCACCTCGACCTTTCACAAGTATTTGTGTTCCCGTTCACGGCTTAATCTTAATCAGGACTGAGCACCAGGACGTGAGCGGCGCATGGCCATGCTGAGCAGAATAACCGGCAAAATGCCCACCACCACAATGGCCAGCGACGAGGTGGAGGCTTCGGCCAACCGTTCGTCAGAGGCCAGGTTATGTGCCCGCACGGCCAGGGTGTCGAAATTGAAGGGGCGCAGAATAATCGTCGCTGGCAGCTCCTTCATGACGTCAACGAAGACTAAAATCCCCGCTGCCAGTAGGCTGCTGCGCATCATCGGTGTGTGAATATGGCGCAGCGTGCCGCCTGCGGTTTGCCCCAGGGTACGCGAAGCGGCATCCATACTGGGTGTTACTTTGCCTAGGCTCGCCTCAACGGCATTGAACGAGACGGCTAAAAAGCGCACCACGTAGGCGTATAGCAAGATAAACGCCGACCCACTGAATACCAGGCCAATGATGTAGCCATAGTGATTATTGAGCCAGGTGTTAAGGGCGTTATCCAACCAGGCAAACGGGATTAAAATACCCACCGCGACCACCGAACCCGGGATCGCGTAGCCCATAGAGGCGACCCGGGAAGCCACCCGCGCAAACGTCGTGTCGTGCATGCGTACGCCGTAGCTCAGCACAACGGCCAAGCACACGGCGATCAGCGCTGCCACTGTTGCCAGCCCCAGGCTGTTCCAGGCGTAGCCAATAAAGCGCGAGCCCCACAGAGAATCGCCCCCCTGCAGCGCTAAATTGAGCAGAATGCCGCTGGGCAGTAAGAAGCCCACCAGCACCGGGACTAAACAAGCCAGCGTCGCTGCCGCGGCTCGCCAGCCGTGCAGCGCGTACTCCGGCAACTGCTGATAGCGATTGGTGGTATGAAAGTAGCGGCGCTTGCCCCGCGACCAGCGCTCTAGCAGCACTAACACAATCACGAAGGTGAGCAGGCACGCCGCTAACTGCGCTGCCGCCACCTGCTCACCCATGCCAAACCAGGTGCGGTAGATACCGGTGGTAAAGGTATCCACGCCGAAGAACTGTACAGCGCCAAACTCGTTAAGCGTCTCCATCAATACTAGCGATACTCCGCCTACCAGCGCAGGACGCGCCAGTGGTACGGCGACGCTGGCAAACAGTTTCCATGGGCCACGGCCGAGGGTGCGGCCCACATCCAGCACGCAGACCGACTGCTCCAGAAATGAGGCGCGGGCCAGCAGGTAGACATAGGGGTAGAGCACCAGGGTAATCACCGTCGCGGCGCCACCTAGCGAGCGAATATTGGGAAAGTAGTAGTCGCCATACCCCCAGCCAAATGTCTCGCGCAGCAGGCTCTGTAACGGCCCGGCAAACTGCAAAAAGTCAGTGTAGGCGTAGGCGATCACGTAAGTGGGCACCGCCAATGGCAGCAGCAGCGCCCACTCGAATAGCCGTTTACCGGGAAAGCGGCACATAACGACCAGCCAAGCTGTGCCGGTGCCGATGATGAGCGTGCCGAGCCCTACTGTCACAACGAGCCAGAAGGTGTTGTTCAAATAGCGTCCAAGTACGGTGCTGGCCAAGTGTTGCCAAACGCCATCGGTGGGCATCGCGATATGCGCAAATACCACAAGCACGGGCAGGGCAACCACGAACGCTACCGCGATCAGGGCAATCGACCAGGGGGTAGCGCGACGGCTAAGCGAAGAGGAGAAGGCGAATAGCCCGCGATAGCCGGATCTGAACAAGCGAACACTCCTTGCATTGACGGAAAGCAGTAGCGAAAAGCCGGAAAGTAGCGCAGCACACTTAATGCGAAATAGTGTCGGGCGTGAATAGTAGCATTGGCGACGCCCTGCTGCAGCTTTGCAGGCTCGTCATTAATGCAAAAAAGCCCGCCGGAGCGGGCCATAATGGTTGGAGGATAAGCTTTGGAAGAAAGGCCTAGTAACCCAGTAGCATGCTTGGTAGGCCGGTAATCAGCCAGGGGAAGAACGCCATCAGCGTACAGGCGAGTAGAATCAACGCGACAAAGGGTACCACTGCTTTGTAAAGATGGACGATTTCGACACCGGGTGGTGCCACACCTTTCAAGTAGAACAGTGCATAGCCAAAGGGTGGGGTCAGGAACGATGTCTGAAGCACTACCGCCACCATCACCACGAACCACAACATATCCACGCCCATAGTTTCGACGATGGGCAGCATGATGGGGAAGCTCAGCAGAACAATACCGGTCCAATCCAGGAACATGCCCAGAATAAATACCAGGAACAGCATCAGGATTAGCGCCCCAACGGTGCCGCCGGGCATGGCCAGCACCAGCTCGCTGATCACGGTCATACCGCCACCGCGTGAGAATACACCGGTGAATGCAGTAGCCCCCACCAATACGAGCATGACCATGGTGGTGGTTTTACCCGCTTCTATCATCGTCCAGAAGCAGGTGCTGATTTTGCGATCACCAAAAATCATAAACAGAATAAAGGCGATAAATACGCCGATGGCCGAGGCTTCGGTAGCCGTGGCGACGCCGGTAAATAGCGCACCCAACACGCCTAGAATCAACGACATGGGCGGGAGCACGTACTTCGCCAGCATGATAAGCAGTTGTTTAGTGCTGACTTCAGCGCGCTCTTCCGCCGGTACCTTGGGGCCGTAGCTGGGTTTGATATAGCAGATGATCAACACGTAAAGGGCGTACATAACGCCGAGCAGCAGGCCGGGAATCAGCGCGCCAGCAAACAGGGCGCCCACGGAGACCGGTGAGTAGCTGGCCATGAGGATCAGCATAATGCTGGGTGGAATCAAAATGCCCAAACAGCCGCTGGCCATAATGACTCCGGCGCTGAGCTCTTTGTTGTAGCCATACTTGAGCATTGGCACCAGGGCAATCATGCCCATCACCGCAATCGAGGCGCCCACAATGCCAGTGGTGGCCGCTAGCAGCACCGAGACGATAACCACGGTAAGCGCCAGACCGCCACGCAGGTTCGCCAGTAGTAGGCGCATGGCGTCAAACATCTTCTCGGTAACGCCGGAGTCGTTTAAAAACCGCGCCATTAGGATAAACAGCGGTATCGCCACCAGCACATAGTTGTCCATGGCGTTACCGAAAATATTGTTGATCAGGGTGCCGAGTATGCGCTCACCGGGGCCGAGAAAAGCACCGATAACTGCTACACCGCCCAGCACAAACGCCAGCGGGTGACCCATAAACAGCCCGATCATTAGGCCGCCAAACATGACCAGCGTGAGTAATTCAGGACTTAGGTTCATGCTGATGTCTCCTCGCGAAGCTGCATGATGGCGCGCAACACAATGGCAATAGCCTGCAGCAAGATCAGGATGGCGGCGACCACAATCACCCCTTTAATCGGGTAGACCGGGATCGAGACCATGCCGTAGGTGGTTTCACCGCGACTCCAGGCGCGTTCAAAGAAACTCCAGCCCAGGGTGATCAGCATCCAGATAAAGGGGACAAAGAAAATCAGATAGCCGAGGACGTCAAGCACGGCTTGCTTCTTACGCGATAACAAGCGCTTGAGCACGTCAACTTCCACATGGGCGTGGTGCTTGAGACCGTAGGCCGCCATCAGCATGAAGTGGGCGCCAAACAGCATTTTGGTGACGTCAAAGGCCCAGTCGCTGGGGCGCCCAAATAGAAACCGTGACGCAATATCGAACAGAACAATCAGGGTAATGATGGCAATCAACGGGGCGATGATGCGCCCAAAGGCTTCATTGATGGCATCGATCGCCTTGGCAATCGCATTCATGGAAGATCTCCGCAGTCAGCACAAAAAAACCGCCCCGGAAACCGAGGCGGCACAGAAGCGCCTTACAGGCAGGCTTCGATCTCTTCCAATGAAGGCAGATTGTCCATCACGCGGCTCATATTGTAGGGTGCGGAAACATCGCGCCACGTCGCATAGTGCTCAAGATAGGCAATCATTGATTGGTAGACTTTGGCGTGGTCAGGGTCTTCGCAAGCGCCGCGTAGAATAACCTCGTTGGTAACCTCCTGGATGCGTGCCAGATCCTCTTCAGAGAATTGGTTGATCGTTACCCCCGCGTCAATAAACTTCTGGGTGGCTTCGGTGGACTGGCGCTCAGACCAGGCCAATGACCATGCCATGGTGGCGTCCGCTGCGATGCGCAGGGTCTCTTGGGTCTCTTCGGAGAGCGCATCCCAGGCGTCTTTATTGATCATCACACCAAATACGCTGGCCGACTGGTGCCAGCCGGGCGTTGCCCAGTAGTCGGCCACTTCGGCAAAACCTGCATTAAAGTCGACCCCAGGGGTAGAGAACTCACCCGCATCGATGACGCCGCGCTCAATGGCTTGGTAGACTTCACCGCCTGCCAGGGTGACCTGGGAGCCGCCCAGCTCTTCAAGCACGCGGCCCTGGTCGCGACCCGAAAGACGTAGACGCTTGCCGTCTAAATCGGCAATGCTCTCAATCGGGGTACGGCCCATAAAGCCCGACTCATTGTTAGTGATGCCGTAGGGGAGATAAACCATGTTGAACTGGCCATAAATCTCTTCATACAGCTCGCGGCCGCCCCACTGCTGAATCCAGTTGAGGTAGTCAACGCCATTAAACAGGCTGGTCGTGGTGGCCAGTGGCGAAAAGGCGGGGTTTAAGCCTGCCCAATAGCCCGGCCAGTCGCCTGCGGCTTCAATGCTGCCCGTTTCAGTGGCGTCAAATACTTCCGTGCCGGGCATTAGCGTACCGCCTGCGCGGAAATTGATCTGCAGCTCTTCACCCGCCAGTTTATTGACCAGTTCCACCCAGTGCTGGTCAATCTTGATCAGATCAAGGTTTTCCGGCCAGGTGGTGGTCATTGTCCACTCTTCTTGTGCTTGGGCGGTGGTCGTTAACGTAGCGAAGGCAATACCAGCGGCAAGGCCGGTGAGGGCGAATTTGGTCATTTTTTTCATGATGTATTTCCTGGTTTGGCGTGTGGCGTTATTAGTGTTGGTTACCTGAATGCAGGAAAGTGCAGCACCGCTGGATTACGTTTACGTAAACAAGGGCTTTTAGCGCTGCAGAGCTAAATTAGCACAACAGCCCCGCTGCAGTGCAATATCAGTAATGTAAGCGGCCTCATCGCTAGGTTTTATAAAAAATTTTATATATGCAATTTAAACAACGAGTTATCGAATATTCTTAGAGTAATAGTGAGTGGTGAGATCGCTTTAAAACGTTGAAAGTAGTTAAATTATTCAACCAAAGTTGTAAGTAGAAAGCTTGCCACAAAGCGCTCAGCGGCACGCTGATACACTGATAGGCTAACGTAATGGGAAGCAGTCGCGCTGGAGTAGGGAATTATATTGCTTAAGAACCACGTGTTAGAGAACCAACAGCAAATGCGAAGGGTGGCCGCGTTAGTGCATCACGCACAGCGTTTAGCCCGCCGCCGCTGGCGCCAGCTAGTTTGGCTAAGCGGCGATGCTCAGCAGTGCCAATCCCTCGCGCAGGCGTTATGGCAAGCCCACACCTGGCAGGCGCCGCTGTGGGTGGGCGATAACTACCTATCGCCACGCAAGGCGCGCATGCGCCTGGGTGCAGAGCACCAACTGGTAGTGCTCGACACTCACGGCACGGGGTTTGATCCTGAGGCACTGGGGGCGCTGGCGGGCACGATTACTGCCGGTGGTTTGCTGGTATTACTCACGCCACAACCTTGGGGAGCGGCACCCGACCCGGACTATGCGCGTTTTACCGACCACCCCTGGCACTGGTCCGAGCTGAGCTGCCACTATCTTTCGCGCTTGGCGCGTCAGTTGCAGGCCTCAGCTCAGCTAGTGCGCTGGGACGTTGATCAGTCGTTGCATCTACCTCACCTGCCTGCGCGCAAAGTAGACAACACAGCAACGGCTGATAGTGACTGCCTAACCGCAGACCAAGCCTACGCAGTGAAAGAATTGATTGGCTTGAAACGGCGTCGTCCGTTGGTCATCACCGCTGATCGCGGGCGCGGCAAAAGCGCCGCGCTGGGTATCGCCTGCGCACGGCTGCTAATGCGCAAAGCCCAACGCATAGTGCTCACCGCGCCGCGGCTGAGTGCAGTGGAGAGCGTATTCGAACGGGTCGCGGCACTCTGCCCGGATGGCCGTCGGGTGGCCCCAGGCCACTTCGTGCTGGCCGAAGGCAGCGAGCTGATTTTTTTACCCCCGGATGGCTTAACCGAGCAGATTAACGCCCAGCAGCAGGGCGGTGATGGCAGCTACTTAATGGTTGATGAGGCGGCGGCGATTCCCGCTGCGCTGTTAGAGCAGTGGCTGGCCGCCTTTCCGCGGATTGCTTTCGCCACCACGGTGCACGGCTATGAGGGCTCGGGAAGAGGGTTTGCGCTGCGCTTTCGCGCGACCCTGGAGCGGCTGACGCCCCAATGGAAAGCGCTAACGCTGAACGCCCCCATCCGCTGGCATAGCGGCGACCCGCTGGAAACCCTGGTCAATCAACTGCTGTTGTTAAAAGCACCGCTGCCCATCGCGCAGCCGGGTGGCAGCGCAGTGGCAGCGCAGGTGGTTGATCAGGGCTTGCTTGCCCAGCAAGACGCGGGGTTGGAAAAGCTGTTTGGACTGCTGGTGCAGTCCCACTACCGCACCTCTCCCAACGACCTGCGCCAACTACTTGACGGTCCAGGCACCCAGCTACGCACGATAGAGCAGGCCGGTGAGCCTCAGGCGGTGTTGGTCACCCGGGAAGAGGGCGGCTTTGAGCCAGCCCTAGCCGACCAGGTGGCCCGTGGTAAGCGGCGTCGCCAGGGGCATTTGTTGGCCCAATCGCTGGCGACCCACGCCGGTAGTCGCGCGGCGCTAACGGCGCGCTGGCGGCGGGTGGTGCGTATTGCTAGCCACCCTGAACGGCGTCGCCAAGGTTTGGGACAAGCGTTGTTGGACGAGGATATGGCCGCCGCCACGCAGCAGGGTGTTGCGCTCTATGGGGCGACTTTTGGCGCTGAGGCGTCACTGCTTCGCTTTTGGCTGGCGCAGTGTTTTACCCCGGTGCGCTTAGGCATTACCCGGGAGGTATCCACCGGTGAGTTCGCTGTAATGGTGGCGAAAGCGCTGAATTCAGAAGGCGAGGCGGTGCTTGCTGATCTTAGCGAGCGCTTCCAGGCAGGCTTGCCTAGTCTGCTGGCGTTTGAACTCAAGGCGCTACCCGCTCCAGTGCTCGTATTGCTGCTCGCTCAACTGCCGAGCATGCCACTGAGTGACCGCGAGTGGCAGGATATTGACGATGTAGCCACCGCCCATCGCGACCCCGCGCTTGCTCGCACGGCGCTGCAAGCCTTGGCCCGCGAAACAAGCCAGCGCACTTTAACCGAGCCACAGCAACTGGCGCATCAACAGTTATCTGCCTGGGCGTTTCAAAATAGTGCCCTGGAGAATGCCCATAATGACGCCTTAAAAGCCCTACGCCTCGCTGTGAATAGCCTCATTGAGGTAAAGTAGTTCGGTTACCGATAATGAAGAGTCTTTATGAACGCACATCTTGACGCGCTTGAGCCCTGCTTGGTTTGGCGCCATTTTCGAACGCTGTGTAATACGCCGCGCCCCTCTGGGCATGAGGCGGCACTGGTGGCTACCCTCGAAAGCTGGGCCGATGCCCAGGGCCTCGCCCACGACCGCGATAGCTTCGGTAATTTACGCCTTCGTAAATCGGCCTCTCCCGGCTGCGAGCAGGCACCCGGCGTGGTGCTCCAGGGGCACCTGGATATGGTTGCGCAAGCCAATAGCGGTCACGCCCACGATTTCACCCGTGACCCGATCAGCACCTATGTGGCCGACGGCTGGCTGCACGCCGATGGCACCACCCTAGGGGCTGATAACGGGCTGGGCGTGGCGGCGATTCTCGCCGTGCTGGAAGACCCTGATCTTCGCCACGGGCCACTGGAGGCGCTGTTTACCCTGGAGGAAGAGACCTCCATGGGCGGTGCGCTGAACCTGGCGGAGAACTGGCTTGAAGGCTCGCTGCTGCTCAATCTGGATAGCGAAGATCGTGGTCAGGTCTATATTGGCTGCGCGGGTGGGGCCGACGTTGAAGTGGATGCCCAGCTGCCCAGCGCCGCCGCTGGTGATCACGAGCGAGTGATCGAGATCGCCTTGACCGGCCTGAAGGGGGGCCACTCCGGTGCGGATATCCATAAACCGCTGGGGAACGCCAACCGGTTGTTGGTTCGAGTTTTGCGCTCCTTGGAAGCGTTTGATGCGCGCTTGATTAGCTACCACGGCGGCACCTTGCGCAATGCAATCCCACGGGAGGCGTTTGCCCAAGTGGCGCTGCCCGCCGATGAGGTAGACGCCGCGATGGTCGCTATCGCGGGGCTGGAAAAAATTCTGTTAACGGAGCTGGGTAGTGGCGATAGCGGCCTTAACATCAGCGCTCAGCGTTTGGCTGAGTTGCCCGCTGCGGAACCGCTTACCCTGGACGCCAGTGTAATGCTGCTGGCGGCACTTCACGCCGCCCCCTGTGGGGTCGAGCGGATGAGTGCCGATGTGCCGGGGGTCGTAGAAACCTCCAATAACCTGGGTGTACTAAGCCTCGAAAATGGGCGGTTACATCTCTGCGCCCTGGTACGCTCACTGCACGACAGCGCGGTGGTCGCCATGGCGGATCGCTTTAAAGCGCTGTTTGGGTTGATTGGCGCGCGGGTAAAGGTGGAAAACAGCTACCCGGGCTGGGCGCCTAATCCTGATGGCGCGCTATTGGCGACCTTTAAAGCCCGCCATGCGGCGCTGCTGGGCCGCGAGCCGGAGGTGAAGGTCATCCACGCGGGGCTTGAGTGCGGTATTCTTGGCAGCAAATACCCGCAGCTGGATATGATCTCCTTTGGGCCACTGATTCGCGGCGCCCACTCACCGGATGAGCGGGTGGAGTTAGCCTCTGTGGAAGAGTTCTGGCCGCTGCTGCGGGCGTTGATTGAGGATCTTGCCGATCAGCGCTGATCGTCCCACGCGAACACAAAAACGGCACCTACGCAGCGAAGGTGCCGTTCTTAGCTCAAAAGATGACGCTTACTTGCTTAAATAGGCGTTGAGCATCCAGATGGTTTTTTCCTGCTCGCGGATGTAGTCACCGGCTTGTGCGGCGGTGCCTTCATCGTCGGCGTCAGAGGCGAGCGACAGCAGTTCACGCTGCAGCTCAATGATTGTTTGGTACCCTTTGAGCACGCCTTTGACGCAGGTGTTACCGTCGTGAACGTCTTTATCTTCCTGAATGCGCGATAGCGTTACGTAGTCGCTGTAAGCGTGTACCGGCTTGTGGCCCAGGGTCAGGATACGTTCGGCAACTTCGTCTACTTTGGTCAGCAGGTCGGTGTAAAACTCTTCAAACTTGGCGTGCAGTTCAAAAAAATCGTTACCACGAACATTCCAGTGGTAGCCGCGCACGTTCATATAGAAAATTTGGTAGTTGGCCAGCAGGTGGTTGAGCTTTTCGGCGAGTTGACTAGCGCTACCTTCGTGTAGGCCAATGCTATTGGTATCAGTCATATCCTGCTTCCTCTTTATGCCGCAATATTGATGCAACAGTGTTTGTGTCGCAATGTGCGGCGGTTAATGCGTGTTACCAGAATAGGGTGTCTTAGCGCCGGTGCAAAACAAGTTTTTTGCATCGCTGCCATAGCTCTTTGGCATCAGTGCTTCGACATTAAGTCGTTGCCGTTACCCTTTGGCTATTGCATTAGATGCTGGCGATGAGGGCTTTTTTCAAGGGCTGCACATGGTGTTTTAAGGACTATGCACCCACAGCCGCAGCAAGCTTTCGCAGCGCGCTTCCAGCAGTTCAGCGGTGCGCGGTAGCGCATCGGCTAAGGTCATCGGGCCGTCGGCCAAAGTAAACGCTGCCGTTACCCCTTCGTCAAAGCAGGCCTGCCAGCCATCGCCTAGGCTGCCTGCCAACACGATAACGGGTTTGTTAAGGCGCTTGGCGGCGCGGGAGACGCCAATGGGGGTTTTACCCGACAAGCTTTGGCCATCCAGACGCCCTTCACCGGTGATGACCAAGTCGGCACGGGCCAAGTGCGAGGCCATATCCGCTTGCTGCATAATCATCTCAATACCGGGTTTTAACGTGGCATTTAAAAACGCCTTGGCTGCAAACCCCATGCCGCCCGCGGCGCCTGCGCCCGGCAGCGTTCGGAAATCATCGCCTAATGCATGCGCGCTGATATCGGCGAAGTGGCCAAGCGCTCGATCCAACTGTTCAACTTCTTCAGGCGATGCCCCTTTTTGCGGGCCAAATATCGCGCTGGCCCCGCGCTCGCCCAGCAGCGGGTTATCCACATCAACGGCGGCTTCTAGGCTGAGTTTGGCTAACCGCGGGTCTAGCCCGTCAAGCGCTAAGCTAGCCAGCTGGCTAAGCGCTGCGCCGCCGGGAGGTAGCGGTTTGCCGCTTTGATCTAAAAAGCGCACGCCCAGTGCTTGTAGCATGCCTGCCCCAGCGTCATTGGTAGCGCTGCCGCCGAGCAGTAAAAGCGCTTTTTCGGCGCCTTGATCCAGCGCCGCCAGCAGCAGTTCACCCACTCCAAAGGTGGAGGTGTGCAGTGCATTGCGCTCATCGACGCCGAGGTGCTGTAAACCACTGGCTTCTGCCAACTCAATAAACGCGGTACGCTGGTCGCTCAGCCAGCCCCAGGCCGCTTGGCGAGGACGCCCCAGGGCGTCTTGAACGTTGAGCTGGCGCCGCTCAGCGCCGGTGGCGGCGATCAGAGCGTCTAAACTGCCTTCGCCGCCGTCAGCCAATGGGCAGGCTTGAACGTGCGCCTCGGGTATGGCGCGCTGCACGCCCCGCGCCATGGCGGCCGCGGCGTCTTGGGCGCTCAGCGCATCTTTGAAGCTGTCGGGGCAAAGTAAAACATTCATCAGCACGTTCTCCACAAAACAGTGTCTTCACTACAATGTCATTTCATTTAAGCATGACTAGCTTCGGCGAGCTAAACCAGCGGCCTCGTCCGTTAGAGGATCTAACATGAAGTCGATACCCATAAGCTTAACCTGTCTGCTAGCACTGGCTGGCTGCCAAGTGATTCCTGATCGCCTGCCGCAAGCGGAACCAGCGCCTGCGGCTGCGTGCTATTTTCCCGCCAACCATGAGCGGGCGTTAGAAACCAGTGTTGAGGTGCTCACCGAATGGGGCTTTACCCTGAACTCTACTGATACCGCCTTGGGTTTGATTAGCGCCAGTCGGGAACGTGCGCTACACGGCTATTATGATCCTTACGATGATGCCTACGGCTATGGGCGTGGAATGCGGGTCTTTGGTGGCTTGGGTATCGGACGAGGTTCCGGTGTCGGGTTCGGCATAGGGAGCAGTTTTGGCGGTGGCGTAGGCCAGCAGCCGGTAGAGTTTGAGCGTGTGTCGCTATTGGTCGACGATACGCATATACGCATATCCCGCGATATCCGCCGCTTCGATCACTGGGGTGATCTGCGCGAATCCTACAGTGCCAGCAACGACGATTTCTGTCAGCGCTTTCAAACCCGCTTTACGCAAACCGTCCCCGCCACCGGGAGGCCGTTATGACGCTTCGGCACTGGTTGTTAATTGGGCTATTGGGTGGATTGGTCGGCTGTGCAACGACCACGCCCTTGGAGCCCCGTGAGTTGGCTTATAGCACTTCATCAGAAGAAACCTTCCGCGAAGCCGTCGAGTTGATGGTGGAGCAGGGCTATGTGGTTCGCCATGCGGATCTATCGCTGGGGCGGGCTGAGGCATCGCTTGCTCGCTGGCCGGAGTATCGGCTGCAGTTGCAGGTGAGTGAAGAGGGCAGTGGCAGCCGTGTGCGGGTATCGGCGTTGAGGGGCAACCAGCCGCTGCCGCCCTATTTGCTCGACCCTTGGCTGGTCGCCTTGCAGCATAAACTGGGTGTCGCGCCATGAAGTGGGCAGGTAGCGTAGTCGCCGTTTGCTTGGGCATGAGTAGCGTTCTGGTCAGCCCCGGTGCCCATGCCCACCCTCACGGTTGGATCGATCTGAGTGTGCGGGTCATCACCGATGATCAGGGCGTGGTGAGTGGCCTGCATCAAACCTGGCGTATGGACCCTTTTTATAGCCTGGTGGTTTTTGAAGAGCTCCAGCAGGTAGAGGGTGCCAGCCTCGAACAGGGGCTCGACCAGCTAGGCAAAGAGATTCGCGATAACCTTGCCGCGCAGCACTACTTAACTGAAGTGCGTATTAACGGTGAACGCCAGGCATTGGGCGAGGTAAGCGAGTATACCGCCATGGAGCGCGATGGGCGGCTGACCTTTATGTTTATCCTGCCGCTGGAAACGCCGCAGCCGCTGACAGACGCCCTGCTTAGCTACCAGGTGTTTGATCCCACCTACTACATCGAAGTGGTGCACGAGGAGGCGGACGGTCAGCCTCGGGATGATGCGCTGATACTGCACGGCGAGCCTGCCTGTGAGTTGGCTATTCTCCCCGCGGACCCGGATCCTGAACTGGTGATGCAAGCGGCGCTGCTCGACAAGGATGAGAGTGGTGAGCCAGGCCTGGGGCGCTATTTTGCCGAAACCGGCCAAGTTGATTGTCGCTAGGTGCTGTTCGAAAACAGGCAGTGGCGTGCTGTTTTATAGCTATGTTATCTTGTAACATTTTTTGCGTTGGAGCGTTAAGATGTCCTTAACAAGGCCCTTCACACGTCACTTAGGGTTAATGCTAGGCCTGTTGCTAGTCGCAGCAGTGCTTATCATTGTTTGGCAAGGCGGTTTTCAGAGCGTTAGCTATCAGCTACTTGGTTGGCAGCGTGATCTGCACCGCTCGCTAACGCTGGCGATTACCGAACTGTCACGCACCCCCAGTATGGCAACGTGGGTGAGCTTGCTGAGTGTTAGCTTCGCCTATGGCGTCTTTCATGCCGCCGGTCCGGGGCACGGTAAAGCCGTCCTGGCGACCTACTTAGCCACCCACGGTGGTGCGGTAAAGCGCGCCCTGGGGCTGTCGTTTGCCGCCTCTTTGCTGCAAGGGGTGACCGCCATTGCGCTGATTGTGGTGCTGGTTTACGGCCTGGGCTGGATCACTCGCCAGGCCATGGGTAGCGTTGCCTGGGTGGAGCAGGCCAGCTTTCTGCTGGTGGCGGCGCTAGGGGCGTGGCTATGCTGGCGAGCCGTCAAGCAATTGCGGCGAGCCTATCAGCCTCAGCGAGCGGCTCATGCGTACAGCCCAGGCCACGAGCATCATCAAGACCATGATCATAGCCACTGTTGCGGCGGTGCTCACCATATTGAGCCGCAGCAGGCGTTAGATTGGCGTACGGCGATAATGACGGTCGGTGCCATAGGCATGCGCCCATGCAGCGGGGCAGTGTTAATGTTGGGGGCGGCTAGCCTGCTCGGCCAGTTCGCAGTCGGCGTGGCGTCTGTTGTGGTTATGTCGCTGGGCACGGGGCTCACGGTGTCAGCACTCGCACTGGCCAGTATTTTAGCCCGCGGCTGGGCGCAGCGGCGATTGTCCAAACAGCAGCACAGCCAGCGCAGCGTGCAAAAAGCCACCGGCTGGGTGGCCCTGGCCGGTGGTACGCTGATTGTCGTACTGGGCATCTCACTTAGCGTCGCGGGTATCGCCCAGCCTGCGAGTGGGCCACTTCTCAATGAGCCACCTGCGCGGCAAGGCCATCCATTAACGGGGTAACGGGTAGGCTACACATCCAGTCCATTGATAAGCGCCAGCAGTTGGTCGCGTAACTGTGCTTGTTCATCCAGATCGTAAGGTTTAGGTGAGCCGTTGCCCCAAACAGGGGCAGGCCAGGTTGCATCGCTGTGCCGACGAATAACAACGTGCACATGCAGCTGGCTAACCACATTGCCGAGCGCGGCAATATTAACTTTGTCCCCACCCAGCGCTTCTTTCATTGCATCGCCTAGCTGGGTGGCCTCGCGCCAAAGCTGCTGCTGGTCATTGGCAGAAAGCTCAAACACTTCACTGATAGAAGCGTGGCGCGGTACTAGGATCACCCAGGGATAACGCGCGTCGTTCATTAACAGCACGCGGCTTAATGGGAGGTCGGCAATAGGTAAGGTGTCGGCGGCAAGGCGTTCATCTAGCTCGAAATTGATCAAATGATAGGCTCCACACAGCGGTTAGATGATTGTTAGCATAGCAGCCGCGCAGTGACGTAGGGAAAACGAGCGCGATTGCCAAAACGCTGTTACCCTGAAAAAACTCCCAAGTGGCAAATTAAGTTGCCAGCGGAGTTTCCCGATGTTGAATAACTCGTTAAGGAGAACGGAAAAATGAAAAAATTATTGGCCATGAGCTTTATGCTGCTGATGACAGCGGGTGTGCTAACGGGTTGTAATACCATCTCTGGCGCTGGCCAAGATGTGCAAGAGGGCGGTAAAGCCGTCCAAGATGCAGCTGAATAAGTAAGACTGCGTTTTAAAGCAAGTGGTATCCAACGGGCTAGGCTAACGCCTGGCCCGTTGGATTTATAGCCTACCCTCATAATCTACTTTTGGAGATTCAAGGATGAAACCCCGTATTATTCTGGCTAAGCTCGCTGCTGTTGGCGCTTGTGCAATGCTGCTAACGGCCTGTGCTAGCTCGCAAATGCCGATTTCTCCAGCCAACGACGACGTAGACGCTGCGCCACCGCCGCCAACGGTAACGCCCAACGGATCTAATCAAGAGCAGGCAGCTGCCTGCGATCTTGAGGCTATCCAATACGCCATCGGCGAACCGTTCGATGAAGCAATGGGGTCGCAGTTACAAAGTGAGAGCAGCACTCGTCAAGCGCGCGTATTGCGCCCTGGTGAGGCCGCCACCATGGACCACCGCCCGGATCGTTTGAATATTCATCTTGATGATCAAGATGTCATCGAGGAACTTCGCTGCGGCTAACCTAAGATCAGTACGACGCAGGCGGCGGTCAACACGCCCATGGTGATGTTGAACGCCCGCCACGCGGCATCTGTTTTGATCCACTGCCCAATTGCACTACCAAAGCCAGCCCATAGCGCAATACAGGGCAGCGCCACCATCTCAGCAAAGCCAGCAAGTAACAATGCATTAAATACCGGTTGGCCGCTTTCGGGTAGAAAACCCGCCATCAGCGCCAGTCCCATTACCCATGCTTTAGGGTTGGCGAACTGAAACGCCGCAGCCTGCCAGAACGTAAACGGTACGCTATGGGCTTGGACGTGAAGATTGGGCGGCGGGGCGCTGGCAATTTTCCAAGCCAAATAGAGCAAATACGCGCTGCCTACCCAGCGCAACGCGGTTTGAATTGCAGGGTAGCGTTCAAACAGCACGCCCAAGCCCAGCGCTATGCCCGCAAAGAGTAAAAAGCAGCCACCTAAAATTCCCCACATATGCGGCAATGTGCGCTTAAAGCCGAAGTTGGCGCCAGAAGCGGTAAGCATAACGTTATTTGGCCCAGGGGTAAGCGTCATCGACATCATATAGAGCGCGGCCGGACCGAGGATTACCCATTCGCTGTTCATTTTATTGTATCCATACAATTTGTGGTTGAGGATTGCTTTAGATCGCCTATTGTTAGCATAATGGGGATTAAATTAACGTCAAAGGTTTTATTGTCACCATGACAATGTGGGTGCCTTCGCTCGCTGAGTTTTCTGGTTCACGCTATCGCGCTATTGCCAGCGCCATTGAAACCGCTATCCAGGCAGGTGAACTACTGCCTGGGGAGCGCTTGCCGCCCCAGCGCCGTTTGGCTGATGCGCTAGGGGTGACCATCGGCACGGTAACCCGGGGTTACGCTGAAGCTGAACGCAGCGGTTGGGTATCGGCACGGGTGGGTAGCGGCACCTATGTGAGGAGCAAAACGCAAGACAACGCTGTTAGCCTGACGTTTCCCGCTGATGAAACGGCCGGTGTGATCGATTTAAGTCTTAGCCTGCCTCCGCCCCACCCGTTGCGACAGTCGCTGTTGAGCGAAGCGCTGCTCGCCTTAAGCCAATCCGGTGCAGCATTAGCGCGGGGTGTGACTTACCAAGAGTCCCAGGGGCGTCGCGAGCATCGTGAGGTGCTGGCTCGCTGGTTAAATACCTTAGGCATGTCTCTGATGGCTGATGAACTGCTGATCACCCAAGGTGGCCAGCACGGCATTAGTCTGGCGCTCAGCACCTTGCTACGGCCGGGCGAGCTGCTGGCTGCCGATGCCTTGACCTACCCCGGTGCCATCAGCGCAGCGCAGCAAGGTCATCTCAAGTTGGTAGGGATTGGTCAAGACAGCGAAGGGATGCGCATGGATCTGCTGGAGGCGCAGTGTGCCCGGCAGCCGCCGAGAGCGATTTATCTTACGCCGGAGCAGAACAACCCCACCGGCGCGTGTTTAAGCGCGCCGCGTCGCGAACAGCTGGTGGCGCTGGCGAGGCGCCATGATATCTGGCTGATTGAAGACGGCGTGCAATATCTACCCGCTGAGCAGCGTGGTACGCCTCTTTACAAGCTTGCGCCAGAACGCACACTGTTTGTGTTTAGCACCGCTAAAGTGTTGGCGGGGGGGCTGCGAATTGGCGTGCTGCGGGCGCCTAAAAGTTTGCACGAGCGGTTAGCGACTGGCCTGCGCGCCCAGAGTTGGATGGTGCCGCCGCTAATGGTCGACGTGGTCTGCCACTGGATTAACCAAGCCGCGGCGGAAAAACTACTTACCTGGCAGACCCAAGAGTTAGCGGAGCGTCAACAGTTGGCCGCCCAATGGCTGCAAGGGTTTACCCTAAGCGGGCGCTCCCACAGCAGTAATGTATGGTTGACGCTGCCAGAGGGAAGCCGGGCCGTAGAGCTGTGTGATCGGCTACTGCAGCGGGGCGTTAAGGTAAGCAGCGCTGAGCCCTTTTGTGTGGGCAGCACCCCCGCACCCCAAGCCATTCGTCTATGTGTTGGGGCCGCGGCGGATCGCAGCGAACTCATTCAGGCATTGGGCATTGTTGCCGCCTGTTTGGGCGAGCGGCCGTTAGCCCCCGCCACCTTATGAATTATTCATAGCGGTCTTTCCAGCCTTGATGGCTTATCTGGTCTTTAAGCATTTCGAGAATGTCATACATCACCTGCTCGGTAACGCGATTGCTGCCTTCGTCAACCGTTAGCCAAGTGTCGAAGCCGCTGTCGGCGGTGCGCTCAACTAACTGCCTAAACTCATCGGAATGAATACCTAGCAGCAGCTCATCGACTAGTCGCTGGGCGACGCCACTGAGTGATGCCTCCATAGCGCTGGTGGCCTGCTGCCCCATGGGCAGGCGGTTAAGGCGCTGAATCTCGGGGCTTTCCCGGAGCGTACGGCTAACCAAATCGCTGATCGCCGCCATAATGGACTGACGGTTGTGCTGGTACGCTTTGCCGATAGTGCTCTCCAACCGCTGCGCAATCTCATGAATCAGCTGCGACTTGCGGGGCATGATCACACGCTCAATCACGCGCTCGGTCAGCGAATCGCTGGCGCGTATCTGCTGCTGTACATTGCCCAATAGCCGTAGCGCGATACGGTCAGAAAGCTCCTCCAGCAGAATATCGTAATACTTGGCAACAAATTGATAGACATACCAGTGGGTAACATCAATAAGGCCGAGGCGATGCAGCCGATTGATTAACGATACCACGCGTAGAATACGCAGCAGGCGGAAGCCTGCGAGGGGAATGCAGCCCAGCACGTCATACCAGTGCACGAAGGGGTAGAAAAACCAGCGGTGGTAGCGCCGCTCGGCAATGGCAATTGACCAGCCCAACAGTACATCGACGATAAAAAAGCTGACAAATACCAAGTCGATGGTGATGAAGCGGCTATGAATCACCTCATCGTAGAAAGTATGAAAACCGGGCGCGAGATTGGCGATGCCTTGGTTAATAGGGCCGAGCAGAAACAGTGAATCAAACAGCAGTAGCGCGAGGTTAATCACCACCAGCGTCAGAATGAAAAAATCCCAACCAATATGGGCGTATTCAACCGCTTTAGGCAGGTGCGGGTAGCGTTCCCTGGCGGGCATACGAACTCCTTGTCGTTGGATGGGGCGTCGAGGGCTATGTTTTTGACTGGGTCTTAGGCGGGTACTGATGCTGGGTAAACAGCTCTTCTTTCTCGGCCTGTTTGCGTAACTTCTTGCGTAAAGCCGCCTTTTCAAAGCGTAGCTGCTGTAAGGGCGTTGCCAAGCTGAGCGGCGGTACGCTGGCGGGTTTTCCGTCCTCATCCACAGCGACCATGGTCAGGTAGCAGCTGTTGGTATGACGGATCAGCTTATTGCGAATATCTTCTGCTACGACCTTAATGCCCACTTCCATTGACGAGCGGCCAACATGATTGACGCTGGCTAAAAAGGTCACCAGCTCGCCGACATGAATCGGCTGTTTAAACAGCACCTGATCCACCGACAGTGTCACCACATAGTGGCCCGAATAGCGGCTGGCGCAAGCAAAAGCGACTTCATCGAGCTTTTTAAGAATCGCGCCGCCATGCACTTTGCCGCTGAAATTTGCCATGTCGGGCGTCATCAGTACGGTCATGGAGAGTTCATGCTGCCCAGGCAGGGCAGCGTTCGCGCTGAGTTCGGCGTCTGTCATACGGTGCTCCTGCGGTGATTTGCTACGGTTAACGGCTGCCCCTTCCTCAGGGCAGCCGTTGGCTATTGATTTAGAACGATGCGCTTATTAAAACCACAATAGGCCCACGGAGATGATAATACCGGTGATAAAAAGCTGAATCAGGCAGAAACCCATAATATCTTTGGCCTTCAGCCCGGCAATGGCGAGTACCGGTAGCGCCCAGAAAGGTTGCAGCAGGTTGGTCCAGGCATCGCCCCAGGCCACTGCCATGGCTACCCGTGGAATGTCAGCCCCCAGGGCCTCAGCGGCAGGCAGCATCACCGGCGCTTGCACAGCCCACTGGCCGCCGCCGGAGGGGACGAACAGATTGACAATCCCTGCGCTGATAAACGACCAGAACGGCAGTGTCGTAGCGGTGGCAAAGGAGACCAGCCACTCAGACATACTCTCTGCCAGCCCAGACTGAACCATAATGGCCATAATGCCCGCATAAAAGGGGAATTGGATGACAATCCCCGCGCCGCCTTTAATCGCTTCATTCAAGCTATTGAGCAGGTTGCGGGGCGTGCGGTGCAGCACAATGGCTAAGAACAGAAACAGGAAATTGACGACGTTAAGGTTTAAACCGCCGCCGCGCAGCAAAAAGTGATCCAGCAAGAACAGTAGCCCCGGCACGCCGACCAGCAGGGCGAGGGTCATGCTGTTTTCCAGGCGCTCCGCCGGGCGGGTAAGGCGACCAACCGGTTCCGGCTCATCATTCAGCACGCTGGGGTCGACGTAGACGCTATCCTTCTCATCCGGCAGCATCATGCGGTTTACCAACGGAATGGCAATAAACAGGCAGACCACGATGCCGAGGTTAAATAAGGCGAAAATCGTTGAACCGGTGCCAATCACGCCAATCTGGTCGGCGGAAAAATGCCCTTCGGTGGCGATGGTCAGTGGTATCGAGCCCGCCAAACCGCCGTGCCACACCACAAAACCAGAGTAGGCGCTGGCGACGAGTAGCCGGTAGTCAACGCGGATCAGCCGAGCCAGCTCTTTGGCAAATAGCGCGCCGACCACAAGGCCAAAGCCCCAGTTAATCCAACTGGCCGCTAATGACACCAGTGTGACTAGGATAATGGCGCCGCCCGGGGATTTAGCAGTAGCGGCGATTTTTTGCAGAATGCGTTTTACCGGCGGTGAGCTTGCCAGCATAAAACCGGTGACCAGCACCAACAGCATCTGCATCGAGAACGTCAACAAGCCCCAGAAGCCATCGCCCCAGAAGCGCAGCACCGCCAGGGGTGTTTGGCGCTCAATGGCAATGGCGGCAACCGAGGCAATTAACGTTAGCAGCAGCACGAAAATATACGGATCTGGGAGATAGCGCTCTACCAGCTTTACCGCCGGTTTTGAGATCATTTTAAGCATGGGATGCTCTCTTTATTCATTATTAGGAAGTGGCTAAGCAAGGTCTTTGCAAGGTCTTTGAAGTGCCTACGCAGTGCAAGTACATAGCTAATATACGGGGGAGTGCGGCGTTTTTCACGTTGAAGCTGTCCGGCTAATCTCACGTTAGCGCCGTTATGGCCAAGCGTGGATATGTTAACGCCAGTGAGTCAGGCGGTAACGGCGGTGGTAGAGAAAATAATAGTAGTGAATCAGGACGGTTGAGCGAACCAGCGTAAACAGCATAAACGAAAGCCACAGCCCATGGTTGCCTAGCCCCTGGGTTAGCCACCAGATGGGAAGATAGGCGGCCAGGCCAATAAAGATACTGTTGCGCATTTCACGTACCGCGGTGGTGCCAATAAATACCCCGTCGAGTAGATAGCTCCATACCGCAATCAGCGGCATAACGACCATCCATGGCAAATACTGTGCCGCGGTCGCGCGCACCTCTTCAAGGCCAGTAAGCAGCGCAATCAATGCATTGCCGCCTAGCGCGAACAACAGGGCGGCGGCACCCGCTGTCCAGAATGAGAAACGCGCAGCAGCACGCACGGTGGTCGCAAACTCACGCCAATCCTTGCGCCCATAGGCGCGCCCAATCAGCGATTCGGCCGCATGGGCAAAGCCATCCAGAGCATAGCTGGTGAGCATAATAAATTGCAGCAGGACAGCGTTGGCAGCGAGCACCGTATCACCCTGACGAGCGCCTTGGGCGGTAAAGAACGCCATGGCAAATAGCAGGCCGAGGGTGCGCACAAACAGGTTGGCGTTGACGTTAAATAGCGCTGTGTAGGCCGCCAGTGCCAGCAGACGCTCGCGCAAAAAATGGCCCTCTAGTCGGGCTAGCTGGCGCAGCACTAAGTAGCTGCCGAACGCTAACGCACTATAGTCGGCGATCACGCTCGCCCAGGCAACGCCGTTGCTGGTCATCCCCAAACCCACCACAAACCATAAATCCAGCACGATATTAACGCTGTTGGTGAGCAGCAGAATCATCAGCGTGACGCGGGAATTCTGTTGGCCCAAAAACCAGCCCAGAATGGCGTAGTTGGCAAGCACCGCGGGCGCAGACCATAGGCGAATATGGGCGTACTCTCGCGCTAAGTGGGTGGCTACTTCGCTGCCATCTAACAGCCACAAACCCAGCGTAATCAGCGGTGAGGCAAACACAATCAGCAGGCTGCCGATCACCAGCGCCATGATCAGCGATTGCCCCAGTAGATTGCGCACATCCGAGTCACTCTCGCGGCCCATGGCTTGGGCGACTAGCCCTGTGGTGCCCATGCGCAAAAAGCCAAAGCCCCAGTAGAGGAAGCTAAACAGTGTAGCGCCGAGGGTGACGCCCGCCAGATAGCGGGAGTCGGGCAGGTGCCCGACCACAGCGGTATCTACCAGCCCAAGTAGGGGGACGGTGATATTAGAAAGGATGATTGGCCAGGCGAGGGCCCAAATCCGCATGAGGCTTAGGCAGCAGTGATGATGCGGTACTTCTTCATCAGCTGCTCTTGGGTCTCGTGGCGCTCAGGGTCAAGTGGAATGCAGTCCACCGGGCAGACTTGCTGGCACTGAGGTTCGTCGTAGTGACCGACGCACTCGGTGCATAAGTTTGGGTCGATGACGTAAATCTCCTCGCCGGGGGAGATAGCATCGTTGGGGCATTCGGGCTCGCAGACGTCGCAGTTAATGCATTCATCGGTAATCATCAGGGCCATGGGCATACCTCGCAGATGGCATTCACACCCAGGCTAACGAGTACCTGAGTGTTTTACTCAACAATAGCGTTGGCTAGCTAGTGTAGTGGTTACGCAGCGCTTCGGCGACCTGTGGATGCACCAGCGGAGAAATATCGCCACCCAGCTTGGCAATTTCGCGCACGATGGTTGAGGAGATATATGAATTCTCCACCGCGGGGGTTAAAAACACGCTCTCAAGCTCCGGATTCTGCGCCCGGTTCATATTGGCCAGCTGAAGCTCGTACTCAAAGTCGGAGACCGCGCGCAGGCCGCGCAGAATGATCGTCGCCCCCTGCTCGTGCATCATGGTTGTGAGCAGGGTCGAAAAGCCGATTACCTCAACGTTGGGGAGCGACGCACACACCGTTTTGGCCAGCGCCATGCGTGTTTCCAGGTCGAGGTGGGGGCTTTTTCCGGGACTTGCCGCCACTGCGATGACCACTTTGTCGAACATGCGTGCACCACGTTCAATGAGATCAAAATGGCCGTTGGTGATAGGGTCGAAGGTGCCGGGGTAGACGGCGATATTAAGCTTGCGCGTGCTCATTCCTCGCTCTCCTCGTCCAGGCGGCCAAACGGATTGTCGCTGGTTAATGAGACGGCATGAGCGTAACCGGGGATATGAATCCGATCCGCATGAATGTCCAGCTCTGGGCCTTCGAGTACCGCTTCGCCAAACTGGTAGCGTGGTGCGTAGTGGCCAAAGTCTGCCTGGGCAAGGTAGGCAGCTGCCGCTTCGCGGGTTGCGACCCGACGCGTTTTCCAGGCGCTGACCGCGTCTGCGCCGTGGCGCTGAGTCAGCAGGCGCTCGGTGACTGCAGGTGACAGCACCACGCCGGTGGCATTGTTGCCGCCGAAGCCCTTGGCGTTAATAAAGGCAGCGTCTGCACGAAATGTTTGTGCCGTTTGCGAGAAGTGTAGCCGTTCGGCATACACATCGTCGGCGACGGCATCCAGGGTAGGGATGCCTGGCAGCAAGTCGTGGGCAAAGCTGCCCAGGGCGCTTGCCAACTGGTCTCCCGCCGCGGAGCCTTGGGAGTGACCGATAAAGGCTTTGATGGCCACCACCGGCCAGTCGTTAATGCCGTTGGCGCGGGCGATTTCGTCGAATACATGGGATTCGGTAATGCGGTTTTTGGGGGTGCTGGTGCCGTGCGCATGCAAAAAGCTGCGCTCTTTAAGGGCTTTTTCACCCAGGATATCGCGCACCAGCGCAGTCGCTTTACCCAGGGTGATGTAATTACCAATCCCCGGCGCCGAAATCGAGCGCTTGTAACCGTCGGCATTGACGAATACGTCAGGCACCGCGCCGAGAATATCCGCGCCGACTTCCATTGCCAGCGCATCGTCCATCAGCAGCACAAACTGGCTGGCTTCCGCCATGGTAAAGCCGCAGTTGCGCGCAAAGGGACGGCAGGCGCGCTGGTAATCGCTGTCGGTGAGCAGCTCCAGCGCATCCAGGGCTTTCAGGCCCGCGTCGTCGGCCAGCGCGCCCATGGCCCTGAAGCCCTCTATAATCTCCGGCGTAATGGGGGCGTCCGCGGTGCCTACCATCACCACACGGCGGCGTCCGGCCCGAATGTCGTCAATGCCCAGCCGCAGGTTGTAGAGAAAACTAGCGCAAGCGCCAAGAGCCGCCCCGGTGCCGCCCACGCTGCCGAGTACATAGGCATTCAAAAAGTCGGCGGGCATCTGACCATAGCCCAGCGGCATCTGCTTGGAGGTGGCACGCTGGCCGCTCACCAAGCTTTTCAGTAAGCCGCCCCAGCCCTGATCGTCTAACTGGCCAATGGAGTTACCTGCGTACACGGCAATATGATCCGGGTTTAACTGCTGACGCAGTGTCTCCCAGGAGAGGCCGCTGGCGCCCAGGCAGTCGCTTGCGCCAAATACCGCCAGCGATAGGCCGCGGGGGTGGTGCACACTGCGGTAGAGGCTCGCCGGGTCAAAGCCGCTGGGTAGCTGAGCCGCCGCGCGAACCTTGGGTAGCTGGGCGTCAGGCAGCAGTACTTCAAGCACTCCGGCGGGCACACTGACTTCTACCTCGCGGGCATCAATATCGCGTACCTGCCAATCAGCGGGCAGATTTTCAGGCAGTTGGCGGCGGCGCAGGGTAAAACGTAGCGGCTCGGCCAACTGCATGCTGGCGTGCCGATTAGACGGCATGCCGGGATCTAGAAAGCGCGGGTCTTCATTGCGGCGGATCAGGGTGTGGTTCAATACCTGATCACGCAGCGACTGAGCCGGGGCCTCTATGGGGTGGCCTTGACTGTCGTGCCACCCTTTTTCGGAGTGCTCTACTAGGCGCATAAGCGCCGCCAAGCCTTCCAGTGTCTGGCGTTGCTGGTCAGCAGGAAGGGCATCAAGCACAGTGCGGCGGAAGGCCTGATGGCCAGAGGTTCTGCCAGCGGGATTGATGCCGCCCATGCCGACAATCACCGGTAAGTGTGACAAGCCGGGTTCCTCTTAATACGGTGGTGGTAACAATTATTGGCAACGGTCATGGCAGATTTGGCCCAGTACCATGCGCTTAATAAGGTCACTAATAAATTCGTTAGGCGTGATCATAGCACCGGGTGCGCAACGGCGTCATGCCGCAAGCGTTCGAGACTGATAGAATTACGCTTTTCAGCCGAGTGATGGCATGCAGCATAATTCTCGAACAGTGACGTCTAATCAGCCAGGCCCGCACCAGGATTTGGCCCGCCGAGTCAATCGCGCGCTGACCCATCCACTGCGTAAACCGATCGCCGAACATACCCAGAATAATTTTGCCCAGGCGGCTGAGTGGTTAGCTAGCCGTCAAGCACCGTTGATACTGGATTCAGGCTGCGGTGTGGGGGTATCGACACGCCAACTGGCGGCGCAGTTCCCCGCCCATGCGGTGATGGGCATTGATCGCAGCGAAGATCGCCTGGGGCGTGACCACGGCAAGCTGCCAGACAACGCACTGCTGGTAAGAGCCGATCTTGTCGACTTTTGGCGTTTGGCCTACCAAGCTGGCTGGGCGCCTGAGTATCACTTTCTGCTTTATCCCAACCCTTACCCCAAGGCGGGGCATCTAAAAATGCGCTGGCATGGGCATGCGGTTTTACCCACACTGTTGGCGCTTGGTGGGCGCCTTGAATTGCGCTCCAACTGGTCACTTTATGTTGAAGAGTTTGCTTTGGCGGTGGCGCAGGTAACCGGTCAACAGGCAGCAGTGACTGAAATTGCGCCTAAAGATGACTATTTAACGCCGTTCGAGGCTAAGTATGCTCGAAGTGGCCAGGCACTGTGGCGTTTATGTGTTGATTTGGAGCGAACATGACGTTTGTTTATTTGGTGTTGGCGATTGTGGCTGAAGTGATCGCTACGAGTGCCCTAAAGGCCTCCTTGGGGTTTACCCGCCCGCTGCCCAGCGTGGTGGTTGTGGTGGGCTACGGGCTAGCCTTTTATTTGCTCAGCCTGGTACTGCGTACGCTGCCGGTGGGGGTCGCCTATGCGATTTGGGCAGGCCTAGGCATTGTGCTGGTCACCTTAGTCGGCATAGTGGTGTTCGGTGAAAAGCCTGATTTACCGGCGGTAGTAGGGATTAGCTTGATAGTAGCCGGTGTAGTCATGCTGCAAGTGTTTTCTAAAATGAATGTGCATTGAGGTATTGTAATGGGTCGTTTTGCTCGTAAGCGTATGCGGCGCTGGTCGCTGATGACCGGTGTTGCCACGCTGGCTCTGTGTGCCAGTACCAGCCTGCTCGCCGATTTTAATCGCCTGGGTCAGCTGCAAAATAAAGGCTTTTCGATTAGCGCCGAGGCCCGCCTTTTGGATGCTGGCTCAGGCGCCAATACACTGTTAGGCAGCATTACCCCGGATCGCCAGCTGTCACCCGCTTCGGTCACTAAAGCCTACCTATCCGCGGCGGCGCTGAACCGTTTTGGCCCCCAACACCGCTTTACCAGCCAACTGGTCAGCGCAGCTAGCATTGATAATGGCGTGCTGCGCGGCGATTTGGTGTTTGAGGGCGGTGGGGACCCGGGCCTCACCACTGAAAATCTGTGGCGTTTGGTGCAGCGCTTGCACTTAGCCGGGGTGCGCGAGGTTGATGGCGCTTTGGTGGTCAGCCAGTGGCGCTTTGGGGCGGTGGACTGTATTACCACCGACCGCTGCAATGCGCTCAATCGGGTCGCCAATGCGTATAGCGCGCCGCTCTCCTCGGCAGGGGTTAACTTCGGCAGTTGGTGCGTCAATGTCGCTCCTGCCACTAGCGCAGGAGCACCTGCCCAGGTGGGGCTGTGCGATAGCCAGACATCGCTGATTACCATCGATAACCAAGTCGTCACTCGACCGGCCAATAGTGGTACTGAGATTAGCGCTGAGCGTATCACTGATGAGCGCGGCGACGTGATGCGTCTGACGGGGCAGATTTCCACCAATGCCACTGCCCGTGATGTCTATCGTGGCGCGGGGGATGCCGCCGAAACCACCGCGCAAGTGTTGATGGGCATGTTGAATCAGGCGGGGATACAGGTGCGCGAACCGTGGCGCGTCAGCTCGTCGCAACCGCCCGGCAGTGCCCAGCGTTTGGCCGCGGTGGACAGCCAACCACTGCAAGAGCTATTGCTGCGCATCATGAACTACTCCAATAACTACATGGCTGATGTGCTGGCGCTGGATCTCGTCGAGACGCCCCAGGCGCAGCTACGCCAAGCCGGCCAAGCGATTGAAACGTACGCTCAGAGCCTGCCCGGACACGGGCCGTTAACCCTCTACAGTGGCAGCGGGCTGACCACTGAAAACCGCACATCGGCCCAGGGCGTTAACGTGATGCTGGAGGATATGTTTCGTCAAAGCAGCCTGTTTCCCAGCTTTGTGGCGGCCTTTCAGTCGCCAGCTAATGGGGTAATGCGCTTTATTCGGCGAGGTTCCTCCACGTTTCAAAATAACGTCATGATCAAAACCGGCACGCTTAACCAACCCTTTGCCGTGCGCGCAGCAGCGGGCTATTTTCGCACCGCGCAGGGGCGCTGGGGGGTGTTTAGCGTTATGGTCAATGGTAACAGCAGCACGCCGTATTTAAGCTGGTCTGAAGTGCTGGATCCGTTGTCACTGGATCTAGAAGCAATGATATTAGCCAACTAATCAAACTCCACGCTCACAAGGTGAGGCGACTTGCATGAAACCTGGGCATACCGGTTTAACCCATTTGGTTCACTCCACGCGTTATTCGTGGAAAGGCTTAAAAGCGGCGTTTAGAAACGAAGCGGCTTTCCGCCAAGAGGTAGGCATTACGGTTGTGTTGCTACCCTTCGCCTGGTGGATTGGCGAAGGTCCCATCAGCTGGCTACTGCTGGTGAGCAGCCTGTTTTTTGTCCTCATAGTGGAGCTGCTTAACAGTGCGATTGAAAATGTCGTTGACCGGATCGGCACCGAGCACCACGAGCTTTCTGGAAGGGCCAAGGATATTGGTTCGGCGGCGGTGATGCTGTCGCTGATGATGGCCGGTCTCACCTGGGGGCTATTGGGCTGGGAAAAATTCTTTGGCTAAGCTGAGTTAAAAGCCGCACTTTTTTAACACGCTGTCAGCGAGGTCGTTATGCAAGCATTTAAAGGACTTAGGAACGACGATTTTTTACCGTTGTCGACGCTGCCAGCGTCGTTACAAAAAGCCACTCAATCCGCCTGGAAGCGGCTAAGCGAGGCGCTTGCTCAAGCCGACAATGTCGCCGAGATGACCAAACAGGAGCCACCGTCCAGTAGCTGGCAGGCGCTCTCGGAGCAGCGCCGTGAAGCGTTGGCTAAAGTGCTGGCGATTTCGACCTTTGCGCTGGATACCCTGGTGCGTTTCCCTCACTGGCTGGTTGAACTGGATATAGCCGGAGAACTGGATGTAAACCCTGGGCGTGATGAGCTGGCCAGCTGGCTGAGTGAGTCGCTTGAAAACGCCGAGGACGAAGAAGCCCTGCAGCGGGCGGTTCGCCGTTTTCGCCGCAAGCGTATGCTGGGGATTATTTGGCGCGACCTTAACCGTGCTCCCGGCTATCTCATGTGGGATACCGCCAGGGCGGTATCCGAGCTGGCTGAAATTTGTTTAGAGGCGGCATTAACCTGGCTTGAGCAGTTTTATGCGCCGCGTTGGGGCTTACCTGCTCCACGCCAGGACGGTATACCCCAGCGTCTGGTGATTCTGGGCATGGGCAAGCTGGGCGCGGGAGAGCTGAATCTCTCTTCCGATATCGATCTGATCTTTGCCTTCCCTGAAAAAGGCGAAACCCAAGGCGGGCGCAAGCCGTTAGAGCATCAGGAGTACTTTACCAAGCTGGGGCAAAAGCTGATCGCCGCGTTAGATGCCATGACCGCCGACGGCTTCGCTTTCCGCGTTGATATGCGCTTGCGGCCGCTGGGGGACGGCGGCCCGTTGGTGGGCAATTTTGCCATGCTCTCCAGCTACTATCAGGACCAAGGCCGCGAGTGGGAGCGCTACGCGATGTTGAAAGCGCGCCCGGTCGCCGGGGATGTAGACGCGGGCGACGAACTCCTGGCCGGGCTGCGCCCCTTTGTGTATCGCAAATATCTCGATTTTGGTGCCATTGAGTCGCTGCGCGAGCTGAAAGCGATGATCAACCGTGAAGTAAAGCGTAAAGGCATGCAGAGCAATATCAAGCTCGGCCCCGGCGGCATCCGCGAGGTAGAGTTCGTGGTGCAAGCGTTTCAATTGATTCGCGGTGGCCGCGATACGGAGCTACAGGTGACGTCGCTGAACACGGCGCTCAATCGCCTGCCCGAGCTAGGCCTGCTGCCCCAGGAAGTGGTTGATGAGCTGCTGCCTGATTACGCCTTTTTACGCGATGTGGAGCATGCGCTCCAGGCGCTGGAAGACCGCCAGACGCAAACTCTGCCCAGCGATGACAGTGACCGCGAACGGGTAGCCTTCGCCATGGGCCATGAAGACTGGCCGGGGCTGGTCGCCCAGCTTGAAGAGGTGCGCGAGCGAGTGCGCCAGCACTTTGATGCCGTGATTGCCGACCCCGAGGAGGATGTCGACGAGGCCAATGATGATAGCCAGCTTGGCTTGGCCCAGTGGCGGCTTATTTGGCGCGGCGAGTTAGAGGCGGAGGAGGCCTGCGCGCACCTCGCAGAGGCGGGTTTCCACGCCCCTGAAAAAGCCTTGAAGCGGCTGCAGAGCCTTTACCACTCCCGGCAAGTGCAAAGCATGCAGCGAATTGGCTTTGAGCGCCTGGATGCGTTAATGCCGCTACTGCTGGATGCCGTGGCAGACAATGACGCACCGGATACGGCGCTGGTGCGGGTGCAGCCGCTGATTGAAGCCGTGCTGCGACGCACCGCTTATCTAGCGCTGTTGCGCGAAAACCCTCAGGCGCTTGAGCACCTGATGCGCCTATGCGCCGCCAGCCCATGGATCGCCGAACAGCTGTCGCGCTACCCGATCCTGCTCGACGAGCTGCTAACCCCTGAAACGCTGTATACCCCCGCCGATAAAGCGCGCCTGGCCGATGAGCTGCGTCAAACGCTGAATCGCCTGCCAGAGGATGATGAAGAGGCCCAACTAGAGGCGCTGCGCGTTTTCAAACACGCGCAAACGCTGCACGTAGCGGCGTCGGATATCTCGGGCACGCGACATCTAATGAAAGTAAGCGATTACTTAACCTTTATCGCCGAAGTGATTCTCGATGCCGTGTTAGCCATGGCCTGGAAACATATTACCCGTAAGCACGGCGTTCCTGAGGGGCTGAATGCAGGAGAGGCTGAGTTTCTGATTGTCGGCTACGGCAAGCTGGGGGGCATTGAGCTTGGCTATAGCTCGGATTTAGACCTGGTTTTTCTTCACGATAGCGATGGTCAAGGCTCGACCGACGGCCCACGGCCCATTGATACAGCGGTGTTTTTTACCCGCCTGGGGCAGCGAATTATTCACCTGCTTACCGCGGTAACGCCCACCGGCACGCTTTATGAAGTGGATATGCGCCTGCGCCCATCGGGAAATTCCGGGCTATTGGTGACATCGCTCAAAGCCTTCGCTGAGTACCAGCGTCAGAATGCCTGGACCTGGGAGCACCAGGCATTGGTGCGTGCCCGAGTGGTGGCGGGTAGCGCTGCGCTGGCCGAGAAGTTCAGCCAGTTGCGGGGCGATATCCTAGGCGCTGAGCGCGATAAAGCTGCGTTGCGCGAAGAGGTGGTCAAGATGCGTCACAAAATGCGCGACCACCTGGGCAGTAAAACCACCAGCCAGACCTTCAACGTCAAACATGATGCAGGCGGGATGGTGGATATTGAGTTTCTCTGCCAATACGCGGTGTTAGCACTTGCTCACCAAACACCTGGGTTACTGACCTATAGCGATAATATCCGTATTCTAGAGAGCCTGACCGAGAGTGGGCACTTACCAGCAGAAGAGGCGGAGCGCCTTCGCGAGGCTTATCTGGCTTATCGTAGCGCTACCCATCGAGCGGCGCTTACCGGTGAAAAAGCGCTTAGCGATGGTGAAGAGTTCCGTGCTCATCGCGATATCGTCACCGCGCTCTGGCAGCGTTTTCTTGAGCCTTCCAGCGCTGATAACCACTAGTCAGACGGCTAATCAGGAAGAAACAGTGATAACAAGGAATAGGGCAGGGTGGCCCGTATGATTGGACATATTCTGGCCACTCTACTGCCGGTGTTTTTAATCGCCGGTTGTGGCGCTGTCTATGGGCGCTACCGTACGCCGGATATTCGCAGTCTCAATACGCTCAATATGGAGCTGTTCGTTCCGCTATTGGTATTCGCTGTGCTGGCCGACCGTCAAGCGCCGTTGGCAGAATATGCTTGGCTTGCTACGGCCGCCATTGCGGTAGTACTTGGCTCGGGGGTGGTGTTGTGGCCGCTGGCCAAGTGGTTAAAGCTGGATAGCAAAATTTTCCTTCCCCCGATGATGTTCAATAACGCCGGCAATATGGGCGTGCCGCTGCTGGTATTGGCGTTTGGTGCTGAGGCGCTGCCCGCGGCGGTGGTGGTATTTATTGTTGAAATGCTGCTGCACTTTTCGGTGGGGCTTTACATGCTCAACCCGCGCACCTCGCTGTGGCGAATGCTGCGTATGCCCATTGTACTCGCGAGTCTGGCGGGCTTAGCGGTGAATATCAGTGGGCTACCGCTGCCTGGTTGGCTGCTAGAGGCGATGCATATGCTGGGTGGGGTATGTATTCCGCTGATGCTGTTTGCGCTGGGGGTGCGGCTACTGGAGATTGACTTTAGCGATTGGCGTACAGGTATGTTGGGGGCGGTGCTTTGCCCGCTTTCCGGATTAGTGATTGCCTTGCCATTAATGTGGTTATTGCCGCTAAATGCGCTGCAGTTGGCGGTACTGCTGGTGTTTGCAGCGTTGCCCCCTGCGGTGTTGAATTATTTGGTCGCAGAGCAGTACCAGCTAGCACCACAGAAAGTGGCTTCGCTGGTACTGATTGGTAATCTGGGGAGTTTGGTGGTGATGCCGCTAACGTTGGCCGCGGCATTTACCTGGGTGTATCCGCCTCTGTCATAAATGACACAACACTAGATGCACAGGACTAAATACAGAGCTTACAGTGTGGCGTGAAAAAGTGACTAATTGCTTAACTAACGTTCATCTTTAACTTCATAGCTGCCTTCTAAAGTGTCCTGATGACCTGGACGGCTGTGCGTAGACGTGTGCCCGTGAGAGTAGCCACCGCCGATATCTTGCGCTTGCTGGGCGCGCATCTGCTCCATGCGCTTTTTCATTTTATGGCGCATAAACGGCATCATTGCCCAGCCAATCAGTAAGAAAAACAGGCCGAGTACCACGCCGACTATCATCAACGCGCCAAACGCCAACCATGTGAACAGCAGCTTTAGGCTGCCTGCCAAGCCGGTTGGTTGGGTTTGCGCAGCACGGGCGCGCCATTGGTTTGCCGCTTGCCATGCAGCGTTGCGTTGGTCGCGATTCATCTGTGGCATAAGAGCCTCCATCGGTTATTCGCCTCTATTTGAACACAGTTGATCTAGCAAGTTCACTGTTTGGCACTAGTGCGGAGGTGTGTCGACTATACCTACGATTATCTGCGTACAGTGCGATTAGGTTTTTCAACTGTTACCATTAAGCTGTACAAGACAAGTTTAGTTGTACAAGCATGCGGATAGTTGCGCAGTGCTTTTTCTAAACAGAGCTCATCTAACAGGACGGTTATATGGCTAATCATGGAGGCAAGTCGGTATTCATCGCATCAGTGGTGATTATCTTTGGCTTGGTAATTGTTGGAGCGTCATTTCCTGAAGGGTTTGCTAACGCGGCAGAGAGTGCGCTGACTACCATTACCGGGCTATTCGGGTGGTTTTATCTATTCTCAGTGTTCGGTTTTGTGATCTTTCTGTTTGGTTTGGCCATGAGCAAATATGGCAAGGTGCGTTTAGGCCCTCAGGACAGTCGGCCCAACTATACGTTTTTCTCGTGGATCAGCATGCTGCTGGCCGCAGGCTTTGGTGTCGGGCTGGTGTTCTATGGCATGGCCGAGCCTATGTTTCACTTCATTGAGCCGCCCTATGGCGATAGAACCGCCGAAACCGAAGCGGCTGCCCGTTACGCCATTCAATACAGCTATTTTAACTGGGGGATACATCAGTGGGCGGCTTTCTCAATCGTCGGTTTGATCATCGCCTATTTTCAATTTCGTAAGGGACAGGCTGGGTTAGTCTCTTCCGTGCTGTCATCAATTACGGCTAAGAATCCTAAAATTCGCCCCTACGCTTCCTGGTTGGATGTGTTTGCGGTGGTGGCCACGGTGATGGGCGTTGCTACCTCGTTGGGCTTGGGTGTGCTGCAGATGAACGGTGGTTTAAACGCCGTTTTTGGCCTGCCGGAGAACGGTTTTTGGCAGTTTGTGATTCTCTTCGTAATGTTCTGCGCCTATATGGCATCGACTTGGTCGGGCTTGGATAAAGGCATTAAACGCCTCTCTAATCTCAATATGATTTTATGTATCGGGTTGATGCTGTATGTGCTGTTCACTGGCCCAACCGTGGCGATACTAGAGACTATCACGGTGGGCATTGGTGACTATCTGCAGAACTTTATTGGTATGAGCCTGCGTATTTCACCCTATAGTGATAATGAGTGGGCGAGCAGCTGGACGATTTTCTACTGGGCCTGGGTCATTGCCTGGTCGCCCTTTGTTGGCACCTTTATTGCCCGGGTATCCCGTGGCCGTACCATCAAAGAGTATGTGTTTGGGGTGCTGTTTGTGCCGCCGCTGCTAGCCTGTTTGTGGATCGGCGTGTTTGGTGGCGCGGCGCTGCATATGGAGCTGAATGGCACCGATGTGGGGCTTGCGGCTGCGACCCAGGATAATATCACCGTCGCGCTATTCGAGATGTTTGAGCTAATGCCCTTCACGGGCGTGCTGTCAGTGGTCGCGATGATGCTGATCTTTATTTTCCTGGTGACCTCCGCTGACTCGGCTTCGTATATCGTAGCGCAAATGACCGATAATGGTTCGATCAATCCGCCGCTGTATAAGCGGGTCATTTGGGGCGTGCTAATTGCCGCTATCTGCCTGACGCTAATAGCCTCGGGTGGTTTAACGGGGCTGCAGTCGGCGTCGGTACTTTCGGCACTGCCGTTCACCTTTATCCTGTATATGATGGTGTTTGTGTTAGTCCAGGAGCTACGCGCAGACCGCAAAGCCATGCTTACCCAGCTTTATCGTCGCCATGGCGAAACGCCGGTGGGCGCTGACGCCTTTGAAGCCGAACTATTAGGCGAGGAAGAGCGCTTACGCCGTGCACCGAGTGTGGTCAACCGGCGCATTAATAGTTAGCATCACTCATCAGCACTAATAAAAAGTAACCAAGCCTGGGGTTGCGGGGCGGGGTCATTTGGGAGCAGTGACACATGAAGCGAACATGCTAATGGCGCGGCAAGGGCGCCATGGCGCGACGCGCAGGCAGTCCAAAAGGGTTGCCTTTGATAGCTGGCTTGATCGGGTAGTCACAGTGGCTGTGCTTACGGCTATGGTCATTGGTCTGGCCGCTGTAGCCGCTCACTGGTTGCTCTAAAGCATCGGCTCCCCGCAACATTCGAGCTTAACGCCTGGCTTTATGCCGGGCGTTTGCGTGTCTCGACCCGGTTTCGGCCCAGTCGTTTGGCGCGGTAGAGGTGCTGGTCTGCGCGTTCAATCAGCGCTTCAGCGCTAATCAAAAAGCCGGGCGACATGCTGGCCACGCCCATGCTAACGGTAAGGTCTGAGTGGGTGCTGGAAAAAGCGTGGGGAATGGCCAGCGACAACACGGCTTCGCGCAAGCAGTTGGCAACGCCCACTGCGTCGTCATGATCTTGGCCCGGCAGTACACAGACAAACTCTTCGCCGCCGTAGCGGGCGAGTAAGTCCTTGGCGGGGTCGATACACTGATTGAGCGCATTAGCCACCGCGCGTAGCGTATCGTCACCCATGGCATGACCATAGTGATCGTTAAACTCTTTAAAGTTATCAATATCGATAAAAATCACTGAGAGCGACTGCTGTGTTTGCTGTGCCAAGTGCCAGTGGCGCTGATAGAAGTCATCAAATTGGCGGCGGTTCGCCACGCCCGTTAAGCCATCCATATTAGAGAGGTGATGGAGCTGGTCGCGCTGTTCCAAGCCTTGCTGAAACGCTTTTAGCAAATGATCCAAGCTATCCACCAGATGACCCAATTCATCATGCTGATGGCCCTTCAACACTGGCTTGGACCATTTCCCAGGTTGAGTGGGGTCGGTTTGGGCAATAGCTGCGTGTACTTTGAGCAGTGGTCGGGTAATGAAAAGGTGGAAAAAGGTGATGATGACAAGGCTTAAAATAAACGCCTCTAAAATACTCACCCCGACCACCGTATAAATACGCGCCAAAAACTGCTGAGTTAAGTAGCCTTCTGCCAGCATCAGTTCAATTTCGCCGACGACCGCTTCCGGCATATCGCTGCCCATGTAATAAGCGAGGGAGGTTCGGTAGTGCAGTATATCGCCAAATAAATACTGGCTGAGCCAGGTCGAACCAGCCTGTTCGGGCCTATCGAATTCAGCCAGCGCGCGGCCAAAATCGTCACGAATCGATACCCATGCGACCTCGTTATCATTAAACAGCCCATAGGCGATTTGGTGGGCGAGGTCTGGGTTAAGCTGGAAAGCGGCTTCTGCTGCGGCACCGTTGACAATTGTCAACTGCTGGGTGATGCGTTGCTCGGTTTCCTGGCGCATTTTGGTGGCGTGGCTGAGCAGTTCGATGCTGCCCGCTACGCCACTAATCAGCATAGCGATCAGCAGTGTGAGTAGCGCTTGCTTGGTGGTCAGGCTGCCTTTTTTAGGGCCGGGGGCGGAGAGAGGAAACCGCGGGCGAGGGCTGATCACTGGCTCTCCTTCTGCACATTGCGGTGCAGGGCATCCAACTGCGTTTGCAGGCGTGCCAGCAGCGCTTCAGACACGCTGGGGTGGCAGGCGAGATAGAGGGGGGCGCGGTAAAAGGTAAACAAATGCGCTAACGCGATGTCTTGTTCTTGTGCCATAAATTCACCGGTTGCTTTACCTGTCACGATCACATCTAGCAGGCCCGCCTTTAAACGCGCGATATTTTCTCGCTCCGAGGGAGCAAGAAGAACATTAATGCCGCTAGAAGCAACATAATCGCCTACAGCATCTTCGCGAAAACTGCCCACCCGCCAAGCGTGTAGCTCTGAAAGCGACGCGATGCTGAGTTCGCGCTCCGCTAAACTAAACGCTGCCCATTCATTAACTACCAGCGGCCCCACCCATTGAAACAGCGCTTCACGCTCCTGGGTGCGGGTCGTGGAGTAGACGCAGTGATTATCGCGTAAGCGTGCTTCGGTGTAAGCGCGTGCCCAAGGCAGTAGCCGAAAATAAGCCTCGATGTCTGCCTGGCGTAGCGCATCACGTAGCAGCAACGTTGCACTGCCGGTAATTCGCCCTTGGCCGTCCGAATAGTTGAACGGTGGGTACTCTTCAGTGTTGATCGTTAGCGGCAGCGTTTCTGTTGTAGCCTCTAGTGGCATCGCATGGAGTGAGATACTGTAGCTGCCGAGCGTGGTGAGCAGAGCAACGCCCATGCGGTATCGCCATCGGCGAGTAACGTCATTAGCCATCGTCAACTACCTCTGGGGCCGTTCCGCTATCACCCTGTCTAATGCCTGCTGCATCAGCGTTACCAAGCGTTGGTCGGTGGCTTGGTTTATGGCAAAGTATAGCGAAGATTCACTGAGAGTGTGTATCGGGATTAAATCATCTTTAGGATAACCTTCCGACTCAGCTATCCAGGCAGCCACCTCTTCACTGTAAGCCCATAAATCAACGCGCCCACGGGTCAGCATATTGAGCGCGCTACGGTTATCAATGGCCGGTACCAGTAGGCGTTCAGGGTAGCCCGCTTCTAATAGCGCTTGGGCGCCAATATCTTCCCGAATGACCGCTATGCTCAAGCCGCGATCAATCGCCTGTGGCAAAGACTCAATCGTCACCGGTGCGTCGCGATGAGCAAGCAGTACGACCCGATCTTGAGCAATCGGCCCCACCCAGTGAAAATTGCTTTCTCTGGCTGGGGTGCGAGTGGTGGAGAACAGCACCGTGTTAGGCTGACTTAGCGCCAGCTCATAGCCGCGAATCCAGGGGTAGTTGCGGACGTCATGGCGGCTGAGAGGTGTCTTGGTGGCCGCAAAAATAGCCTCCAACAAATCAATTGATATACCGGTTAATTGTTGATTATCGATATAGTTATAGGGCGGGTACTCTTCAGTAATAAAGGTTAATGCCGCCAAGGTGTCGGGCTCATCAGCCTGTCCGCTTGCGACGATTGCCAGCCAGAGGCATAGCGCGGCCATCAACCCGGTTAAGGGTTGTCGGTACACTGGCCGTAGAGATGGCTGGGCTAATCCCATCGCAGTTCTATCCGTATTACTGATCAATCAATCAAACTTAGAGCAACGCTGGTCGGCTGTCACCTCTAATCTGCCAACGCAAGCCGTGGCATTTTGCCGGTTCCACCTGCTAGGCTTACGGCTTCCCTTGTGAGAGAAAGCTAATGCTGCCTGCTAACACTGTTAAGGCGACGGATGGCTACGCATCGCGTCGAGAAATTTTCGGCTGGGCGATGTTTGATTTTGCCAACCAGGCCTACACGCTACTGATTATTACTGTGGTATTTGGCGAGCTGTTTACCACCGTCATTGTGGGCGATCGGGGCGATAACTTCCGGCTTGCTAACTTCTTATGGAGTCTGGCCTTGGCGGTTAGTTATCTGATGGTGGTGATCACGGCGCCGCTGTGCGGCGCCGTGATGGATTACCGGGCAGAGAAAAAGCGCTTTCTGCTGATCAGCTATCTTGCCACCGTCGTCACCACGGCGATGCTTTATTTTGTTGAACCGGGCTATGTCATCATCGGGCTGTTACTGATTGTGCTGTCCAACTACGCTTATTCAATGGGGGAGTCGTTTATTGCCGCTTTTTTACCCGAGCTTGGGCCGCCGCAATCGCTGGGCAAAATTTCCGGTTTTGGTTGGGCGTTAGGTTACATCGGCGGTTTATTTGCGGCTGGCTTCACCCTGGTGGTGCTAGGCGAGGCCAGCGCGGACAACTTTGAGCGCATCCGCTGGGTAGGGCCCTTCGCTGCCGGATTTTTTCTGATTACCGCTATTCCGACTTTTTTATGGCTAAAGGAGCGTGGTACGCCCCAGCCTCGTGGCGTCTCTTATCGGCATATTGCTCTCAATCGCGTCACAACCACTTTTCACGAGTTGCGCCACTTTAAAGACCTGACCGTATTTCTGATTTCGCTGCTGTTCTCGATGGCCGGGGTCTACATCATCATCGCGTTCGCCTTCATTTATGGCGCTCAAGTGATTGGTTGGGATGAAAGCGTGCGCAATATCATGTTCATTATTGTCCAAATTACCGCTGCGGCAGGGGCCCTGGGGTTTGGCTGGATACAGGATCAGCTAGGCGCCAAACGTACTTACCAAATGACCCTGGCGCTATGGGTGCTGGCGATTATTGCTATCTGGGCAACGCCTGAACTTACCCAGTGGATCAACGGCCGTTTTGACCTGGAGTGGCAGGCCCAGCACCTGTTTCTGTTGGTTGGCTGCCTGGCGGGGCTTAGCCTAGGTTCTAGCCAGTCGGCAAGCAGGGCGCTGGTGGGGTTGTTTTCGCCCTTGGCTAAATCAGCAGAGTTTTTTGGTTTCTGGGGGTTGGCAAATAAGCTAGCGGGGGTATTAGGCATTGTCATGCTGGGTGTCCTGCAAACGCTGATTGGCTTGCAAGCGTCTATTCTACTCTGTGTTGCCTTGTTCGTTATCGCTATGCTGATTTGTGCCAGGGTCAACGAGCGCCGTGGCCGGGAGGCGGCACTCGCCTGGGAAGCCAAACAGTCCTAGCAACCATAAGGCTTGAAAGGGCGTCCTGACCTCAGTGAGGTGGAGTATGGCAACGCACATGGCAAGTCAAACGGCCCAGCGCGGTAGTATCGTTATGATGCTGCTGTTTTGGGTACTGTTAATGGCGGTGGGCACTTGGTGGATTCACGGTGGCCTGGAAAAAATGATGCGCCCCAACGCGAATATTGTGCATACGCTGCCTGCGGGTGAGCCGGTTACCTTACAGCGTAACCGTGCCGGGCATTTTGAGGCGCCTGGGCGCATCAATGGCACGCCGGTGACCTTTTTACTCGACACGGGTGCCACTTATGTGGCGGTACCGTCTGAGCTAGCCGACGAGCTCGGTTTGCAGCCTGGGCGTAGCGCTTGGTTTAATACCGCCAATGGCCGAGTCGAAGGCACTTTAACCGAACTGGCTGAGGTTTCCCTGGGCGGACTAAAAGTGCAGAATGTCCAGGGTTCAATTAGTCCCGGCATGGAGCGCGACACCGTACTTCTCGGCATGAGCTTTTTGAATTTATTGTCGATTGAAATACAGGCGGGCGAGATGGTATTGAGCCTTCCCGAGCAGTGAGTTCAAGTGGTGAGTGTGGGATTGATAGATTGGCCGGAAGCTTAAGGCAAAAAAGGCAGACCTCTGAGGGTCTGCCTTTTTGGTATGCTTTAGTCATCGTTACTCAATCATACATTACTCAAGGGTGTCGTTTCCTTCACCGGGCGGCGCCTTATAATGCCCCGGGATTTTCAACTTTTCCCCATTGGGCAGGTCGCGCACTTGGGTTGGAACGTAAACACGTTTAATGACACTTTTCGTTTTGCTACTTCCCATTGCAGGTTCCTCCTGTCAAATTGTCGACAGTTAGCGCTTTAACATTAGCTCCCGCAGGTGCGAGAATCAAGTGTTAGGGCGAACGTATTCATCAATAAGCGTGGTTGTAAAGACAGAAGCGGGTGTTTTGATGGTTTTGAGTTATCCTGAGTGTCAATAATGGGCGCCTGCGTTGATATTGGGTAAGCGGGTGAGAAAATAAACAGCCTAAGCGGAGTGCATAAAGAGGATGGTAGATCATTTGGAACAGCAATTTCAGGCGCTTGAGTCGCAAGAGTCTGTAATGCCTGACTATCCCGATCAAGATCATGTCTTGATCATTGAGGATGACCAGCGTTTAGCCGAGCTTACCCGTGATTACTTGGAAGCGAATGGCTTCCAAGTAACGCTGGAAGCTGATGGGGCTAAAGGGGTCGAGCGTATTTTAACCCTGCAGCCCGATCTGGTGATTTTAGACTTAATGCTGCCAGGGGAGGATGGCTTGGCGATTTGCCGCCGGGTTAGACCCAATTTTGCCGGCCCGATCATGATGCTGACCGCGCGCACCGATGACCTTGACCAGGTGTTGGGTCTTGAAATGGGTGCTGATGACTATGTACCGAAGCCGGTACAACCGCGAGTGCTGCTGGCGCGTATGCGCGCGCTGCTGCGCCGCGCCGACGGGCCAGCCCCGGACGGCGAAATGCGGCTGCGCTTTGAAAATCTGGAAATCGATAACGCCACCCGCGAAGCCTGGCTGTCGGGGGAGCGAATCGATTTAACCAGCGCCGAGTTCGACCTGCTTTGGCTACTGGGCCGTAACGCTGGCCGTGTGCTCACCCGTGAAGAGATATTTAGCGACTTACGGGGTATTAAGTACGACGGCCAAGACCGCTCTATTGATGTACGCGTATCGCGCATACGTCCCAAGATTGGCGATGATCCTAACCAGCCCCACCGGATCAAAACCGTGCGCAGTAAAGGTTATCTCTTCGTCAAGGACAGTTGATCATTCAGAGGGACAGCATCATGCGGCGGGTGCTCAGTAACGGCTCGTTTTTACGCTTCTATTTGTTGCTGGGCATCGCGCTACTCGTGGTGTTTATGATCGCGTTAGCGGGGCGCTCCTTTATCGAACAGGTGCGCCGCGAAGACTACCGTGAGCAGCTTGCCGCGCTACCCATGTCGCTGATGACGCAGCAGCTCGCCGACGCGCCGCTAGCCCAGCGAAATGTTTTGCTTGAACGTTTTTCACAACAGCTAGATGTGCAGCTGACCCTACAGCCTATTAGCAAGGCGGACTTGGACTATTTTGAGCGGTCTCGCCTGGAGCAGGGCAAAATACTGGTCGCCGAAAGCCCCTGGCTATTGCAACAGCGCCTGCCCGGCGACACATGGCTGCTGCAAGCGCGCCTGGATGACTGGAGCGAGCATCAGTGGTATGGCAGCATTGAGCTGCTAGGTGAGTGGCTCGCCGCAGCGCCCGCGCAAGCGCGAGACGACCGTATCGCCGAACTGCGTCCTGGAAGCTGGCCACTGCAGCTTTTATCGTCGTTGCCTGCGGGGTTGACCGTGCAGCAGCAGGGCCAACTGGCCAGCGGGCACGTTATCACCCGGCTACTCTCCGATAAGCTGTCGATTACCCTGCTCTATCAGTTGCCTGGCGAGTCGCAATGGCTGCAAGCGGGTCCCATATCCCGCGGCGACACCTTGCCGCTGAATTTGCACTTACCCCTTCTGGTGGGGCTGATGATCGTGCTCAGCCTGATTATCTATTTGATTATGCGCAGTATTGAAGCCCGTATGGCGCGCTTGGAATTGGCCGCCACGCGGATCGCCAGTGGCCGCTTGGAAACCCGTGTAAAGGTCGAGAGCGGTGACTTTTTAGGCCGCTTGGGCATGGCGTTCAACGGCATGGCCAATCAGGTGCAGAGCCTGCTGCGCGGTCAACAAGAGATGATCCGGGCGGTTTCCCACGAGCTGCGAACCCCGGTAGCGCGCATTCGCTTTGCCGTGCAAATGGTCGAGGATATGACCGACCAGCCCGCCATTCGCCGCCAGCTTCAGGGCATTGATGCGGATATTGCTGAACTCGATGAACTGGTCGATGAAATCCTCACCTATGCCCGCCTGGGTGGCGAAACGGTGAACGGCGCCGAGCTAGAAACAGCACTGGTGGAGTGTCGGGCCATGGCCGAACGGGTGATCGATACGCTGTCGCCGCTACACAAAGGTTTAGCGCTGGCGCTTGCCCCGTGCCCTGAAATCGAACTGATGGCGGAGCCGCGCTATCTCCAGCGCGCGGTACAGAATTTAGTCGGTAACGCCTGTCGCTATGCTAAGTCCCAGGTGGTGATTCAACTCTGGGATGAGCCCAATCTGGTGCGTATCGATGTCGAGGATGACGGCCCCGGTATTCCGCCGGAAGCGCGGGCGGATATCTTCAAACCCTTTGCCCGATTGGACGACAGCCGCGCCCGCAGCTCCGGTGGCTATGGGCTAGGGCTTTCGATTGTGCAGAAAATCATGGCCGGGCACGGCGGTAGCGTGACCATCGATACCAGCCCGACTTTGGGCGGGGCACGCTTTACGCTGCTGGTTCCGCGTCGCGATCCGCCGGCTTAACCCCCGTTAGCACTGCAAAGGAGGTCTCCCGCGCAGTGCGTAAGAAATCCTGCATCCATGGCGCTTCTCGGGTCTCTTCGCGAATCGCCGCATACAGCGTGCTCCATACCCCCTGCTCACCCAGTTTCACCGCACAGACGTAATCGCGCTCTAAATACTCGGTTAGCGCCCAGTTGGGCAGTGCGCAGACGCCGCGCCCGCTGGCCACCAGTTGCATCATCATGATCGTCAATTCGGCGGTGCGTATCTCCTTGGGGCGCACATTCGCTGGCTGCAAAAATTGGGTAAAAATATCCAGCCGCGACTGCTCAACAGGGTAGGTAATTAAAGTTTCATCGGCCAGCGCCTGGGGTTCTATAAAGCCCCCACCTGCAAAAGGGTGCTGACGGGCGACGGCCAATAAGCCTTCATAGCGAAACAGCGGCGCGTAGTGAATGCCCTCAAGGGGCTGGGGGTCGGCGGTGATAACGAGATCTAGCTGCTCGCGGGCAAGCGCTGGCAGCGGGTCGAAGTGGTGGCCACTAGGGATATCGATCTCTACTTCCGGCCAGTGATCGCGAAAATAATCCACCGTCGGCATTAGCCACTGGAAACAGCTGTGGCACTCAATGGCCATATGTAAACGGCCCTGTTCGGTGCCTGCAAGGCGCGCCAAATCACGCTCCGCCTTACGGACTTCCGGCAGTACCTGGTCAGCCAGGGCGAGCAGGCGCAGCCCCGCGCGGGTGAATTCCACCGGGCGGGTTTTGCGCACAAACAGCGCGCTGTCGACGCGGCTCTCAAGATCTTTGAGCTGGTGTGATAACGCCGATTGGGTCAAATGCACGCGATCGGCAGCATCGACCAGAGAGCCGGTTTCGCGCAGCGCCAGCAGCGTGCGAAGGTGTCGTAACTCAATCATGTAGTGGCTCAATCATTGTGAGTATTGTTCATCTTTACTATTAGAAACTTTAGTTTGATTCATCGGGTTGCGGTGCCCAGACTGTGTGAAATTATTCACGTTGGTAGGGTTCATCATGACAGTTTCTCATATTCTCGGCTATCCCCGCATCGGCGCCCAGCGCGAGCTTAAAAAGGCCACGGAAGCGTACTGGAAAGGCGAGTGCACGCGTAGCGAGCTGGAAAGCACCGGCCGTGCGTTGCGCTTACGTCACTGGCAGGCGCAGCAGGATGCCGGGTTGGATTTAGTGAGCGTGGGCGATTTCGCCTTTTACGATCAAGTGCTTAACGTTTCAGTGGCGCTGGGGGCGGTGCCTGACCGCTTTAACGCCCAAGCAGAGGTGGCTGACGGCAAGGTCGACCTTGATACTACCTTCCGCATGGCCCGGGGGAGAGCGCCCAGCGGTGAGCCCGCCGCGGCGTGTGAAATGACTAAGTACTTCGATACCAACTACCACTACCTGGTCCCCGAACTGCACGCAGGGCAAACCTTTACCCTGGCGTCTAACCGTCTATTTGATGAAGTGGATGAAGCGCTACGCGCAGGATTTACCCCCAAGGTAACGCTAACGGGGCCGCTAACCTGGTTATGGTTAGGCAAAACCAAGGGGGATGACTTTGACCGCCTGACGCTACTCGACAGCGTACTCAACGTGTATGGCGAAATATTAGCGCGGCTTGCTACCCAAGGCATCGAGTGGGTGCAACTGGACGAACCTGCCCTGGTGCAGGATCTACCGCTGGCGTGGCAGCAGGCCTATGAGCGCGCCTATCATCGCCTTCAGTCAGCGCCGCTAAAACTGTTGCTGGCTACTTACTTCGGTGGCTTGGGGGACAACCTCTCGCTGGCGACCCGCTTGCCCGTGGCGGGTTTGCACATTGATGCCGTGCGCGCGCCGCAGCAGGTAGAAAGCGTGATTGACCGCCTTGGTCCGCACCAGGTGCTATCGGTGGGGTTTGTTGATGGCCGCAACATCTGGCGGGCCGATTTGGCTGCCTTGCGCGAACGCCTGCTGCCGTTAAAAGTACGCCTGGGCCAGCGGCTCTGGCTGGCGCCGAGCTGTTCGCTACTCCACGTGCCGGTGGATTTAGCGCAGGAGAGTGATCTTGATGGTGAGCTAATCAGCTGGCTGGCCTTCGCACGGCAGAAGCTTGACGAGGTGGTGACCCTGGCGCGCTTGATCGATAACCGCGTCACGCCTGTTGATGAGCAGCGTCTGGATCAGGCCACTCGGGCCTTGGATGCCCGGCGCGAATCAACCCGTATTCACCAATATGTGGTCAGCCAGCGTTTGGCAGCGGTTAGCCCCGCCGATAGTCAACGCCAGGCGCCTTATCCTGTCCGCGCTGAGGCTCAGCGACGGGCGCTTAAGCTGCCGCTATTTCCCACCACCACGATTGGTTCTTTCCCGCAAACCGATGATATCCGTGCCGCCAGGCGCGCTTTTAAAACCGGCGAGCTAGCGCTAACCGGCTACGAAGCCCGGATGCAGGCCGAGATCGCTTACGCCGTTGAGCGCCAGCAAGCACTGGGCATTGATGTCCCGGTGCACGGCGAGGCCGAGCGCAACGACATGGTGGAGTACTTTGGCGAGCAGCTTGACGGCTTTGCCTTTACCCGCTTTGGCTGGGTGCAGAGCTACGGTTCACGCTGCGTAAAACCACCGGTCATTTTTGGTGATGTATCGCGGCCTGCACCGATGACGGTGCGTTGGAGCGAGTATGCCCAAACCCTGACCGACAAACCCATGAAGGGCATGCTTACAGGACCAGTGACGATTCTGCAGTGGTCGTTTGTACGCGATGACCAGCCGCGGGAAACCACCTGTCGTCAGATCGCCCTGGCACTGCGCGATGAGGTAGTAGACCTGGAGAAGGCCGGGATCAAGATTATTCAAATCGATGAACCGGCGCTGCGCGAAGGATTACCCCTGCGTCAGCATGAGTGGCAGTCCTATCTGGACTGGGCGGTGGAGAGCTTCCAGCTAAGCGCCGCGGGTGTTGGCAATGCCACTCAGATTCATACCCATATGTGCTACTCGGAGTTCAACGACATCATTGGCGCGATTGCAGCCCTTGATGCCGATGTGATTACCATTGAAACGTCGCGCTCGGATATGCACCTGTTGGATGCCTTTCAGGACTTCGCTTACCCCAACGAAATCGGCCCAGGGGTTTACGATATCCACACCCCCAATATTCCCGAGGTGAGCTGGATGGTCGATTTGATGGAGAAAGCCTTGGAAAAGATCCCCGCTGAACGGCTATGGGTAAACCCGGACTGCGGCCTAAAAACCCGTGGCTGGGCAGAAGTAGAGCCAGCGCTGGCCAATATGGTGGAAGCGGCTAAGGTGTTACGTCAACGATACGCTTGAGTTTTCGCAGGCCAGAATCAAACCCGCTGCATTAAGCAGCGGGTTGAGTATGAGCGCTAACTTTTCGATGCCTTGCTTATCAGTGCCTAGCTTTTCGAAGCATAGGCGTAGAGCAGCGTTTCCTGGGCGCTGATCGCATCGGCTTCACCTGGGTCTTGTAGCTGATAGCTGCCGTCTGTTTGCAGCAGCCAACTCTGGCAGTTATCCACCAGGTAAGTTTCGAGATCCTTACGCACCCGAGTGGCGAGCTTCTTATCCAGCAGCGGAAAGCAGGTCTCTACACGATGGAACATATTACGCGACATAAAGTCCGCGCTAGAACACCAGGTCTCCGACTTGCCGTCATTGTGGAAATGGAATACCCGGGTATGCTCCAGCAGCCGGCCAATAATCGAGCGCACGCGAATGTTGTCAGAAACGCCAGGTACCCCCGGTTTCAAACAGCACATGCCACGAATAATTAAGTCGCACTCGACCCCCGCCTGGGAGGCTCGGTAGAGTGCTTTGATAAGCTTGGGCTCGGTTAACGAGTTGCACTTAATAATGATATGCCCGCGCTTACCCTTGCGCGCTATCTGCGCCTCGCGCTCAATCATTGCCACTAGCCGCTCATGTAGCGTGAACGGCGCGTGCAATAGCGTGTCGATTTTGCGCGCCCGGCCCATCCCCGATAGCTGCTGAAAAACTTTATGCACATCGGCACACAGCGCTTTATTGGCGGTCAGCAGGCTGTAGTCGGTATAAAGTTTGGCGGTTTTAGAGTGGTAGTTGCCGGTGCCCAGATGGGCGTAGTAGCACAGTTCCCCTTTCTCGCGGCGCACAATGTGCAGCATTTTGGCGTGGGTTTTGTAGGCCATAATACCGTAAACAACGATCGCTCCGGCTTCTTGCAGGCGAGAAGCCAACTGTAGGTTATCGGCTTCATCAAAGCGTGCGCGCAGCTCAATGACCACGGTGACTTCTTTCCCCTGGCTGGCCGCTTCTACCAGGGCATTAACAATAGCCGAGTCGGCACCCGTACGGTAAAGGGTCTGCTTCACCGCCAGTACATGGGGGTCACGGGCAGCTTCGCGCAGCAGGTCTTCAATCGGCGTAAACGACTGGAAGGGGTGATGGAGCAAAATGTCGTTCTTGGCAATAGCGTCAAACAGGCTACCCGCCTTAAGCGCTTTGGGAATGCTTGGGGTGAACGGCCGGTAGAGCAGTTCGGGACGGTCCACATCGCCTAGCACCGACATCATGCGGGTTAGGTTGACCGGCCCCTTGACGCGATACAGGTCGTCGCTCTCAAGCTCAAACTGGCGCAGCAAAAAGTTGATTAAGTCATCCGGGCAGCTGTCGGCGACTTCCAGGCGCACGCCGCTGCCGTAGCGGCGCGCCAGTAGCTCACCGCGCAGCGCCGAGGCGAGATCCGAGACCTCCTCTGGGTCAACGCTCATATCCGCGTTGCGGGTCAGCCGGAATTGGTAGCAGCCACGCACGCTCATGCCAGGAAACAGCTCCTCGGCATGGGCATGAATCATCGACGACAGAAAGACGTACTCGGAAAAGCCCTCTTCGCATAGCTCTTTAGGCAGTGCCATGAGACGCGGCAGCGAACGCGGCGCGGGTAGAATCGCCATACCACCGGCGCGGCCAAAGGCATCCTTACCCTCTAGCTCAACAATAAAGTTAAGGCTTTTATTGACCAGGCGCGGAAAGGGGTGCGAGGGGTCAAGCCCGATTGGGCTGATAACCGGCATGATTTCATTATCGAAGAACGCCTTAACCCAGGCCTTCTGCTCATCGGTCCACTGATCGCGGCGCCGAAAGCGTAGCCCGTGGGTTTCCAGCGCGGGCAGTAAGGTGTCGTTGAGTATCTGGTACTGGCGATCGATTTGCGCGTGAGCAAGCTGCGCGATCTCCGCCAACACCGCCTTGGGCAACCGACCATCGGCGGCGGTGGTGTCGTCGCCCAGGGCAATCTGATGCTTCAAGCCCGCCACTCGGATCTCGAAGAACTCATCCATATTGGAGGAGAAAATCAGTAGAAACATCAGCCGGTTGAGCAGCGGGTGAGCGTCGTCTAAGGCTTGCTCCAACACCCGGATATTAAACTGGAGATGCGATAGCTCGCGGTTAAAGTAGAGCTGGGTGTCGTCCAGGTCGGTTTCAGGCTGCGCTTCACGCGCCTGAACGCCGGTTGGAGTACGGTTAATCCGTAGCGGCATATCGCCATCGCTGCTGGTGTGATCAGTAGACGATAGTGGTAATGAATCTGATGCTTGCTCGTCCATGGTGGATCTCCCCGCGTTGATAGCTCGAAGGTATCATAGCCTGATACTGGTATATCAGTGCAGTATGCGGGGAGAAGATGACAAACAGGTGTCACCTGGTTGTCATCTTAGCGTTGCTGAAGTAAACGCGCGGCATCGAGGGCAAAGTAAGTCAGAATGCCATCCGCGCCTGCTCGCTTGAAGCACATCAACGACTCCAGTATCACCGTCTCCGCTTCCAACCAGCCGTTATCGAAAGCGGCGCGGTGCATGGCGTACTCGCCACTGACTTGGTAAGCGAAGGTGGGCACCTGCAGTTCGCTTTTTACCCGCCGCACGATATCCAAGTAGGGCATGCCGGGTTTGACCATCACCATATCGGCGCCTTCGGCGATATCCATGGCCACTTCGTGGAGCGCTTCATCGCTATTGGCGGGGTCCATTTGATAGGTGCGCTTGTCCGCTTTGCCTAAGTTGGCAGCTGAACCGACCGCATCGCGAAAAGGCCCGTAGTAGTGCGATGCGTATTTGGCGCTGTAGGCCATAATACGCACGTTGTGCAGGTGCTCTTGCTCTAATACCTGACGAATCGCGCAGATCCGCCCATCCATCATATCGGAAGGGGCCACGACGTCGGCACCGGCTTCGGCATGGGAAAGCGCCTGTTTGAGCAGCGTGTCCACCGTGCGGTCATTCTGTACGTAGCCGTGCTCATCAAGGATACCGTCCTGGCCGTGGCTGGTATAAGGGTCAAGGGCCACGTCGGTGATAATGCCTAAGTCGGGCAGAGCTTCTTTAAGGGCACGCACGCTGCGTTGAACTAAGCCGCTAGCGCTATAGGCCTCTTCGGCAAGCTCACTTTTATGCTCGGGGCCGACCACAGGAAACAGTGCCAGCGCCGGGATGCCCAGTGCATACGCCTCGCGGGCTTGCTCGATTAACAGGTCGATCGAGAGCCGCTCAACGCCGGGCATGGAGGCGATGGTTTCGCGCTGATTTTCCCCCTCTAGTACAAACACCGGCAGAATCAGGTCGGATGGGGTTAGGCTGTTCTCCTGCATCAACCGGCGTGAAAAATCATCGCGGCGCATACGGCGCATACGCGTGGCGGGAAAATGGCGGGCAGTGGGTGTACTCAAGGTGTCTCTCCATTAGAAGTAGTAAAGATCAGGTAACGTGAACATTAAGGATCGTAAATAAACATGCCTGAAGGCCTGGAGGGAGTATATCAGCCATGCCTTGCGGCGAAAGCCGCCTTGTGACAACACGACAGAGTGTCTAAAGTGAGCGATTGCTTTGCTGTATTGCCTTCGGCAGACCCTGGGATAAGGAGATAGGCATGACCAAACAGGTGGCAGTGATTTTAGCCGGCTGCGGCGTTTACGATGGTTCGGAAATCTATGAGACCACGCTGACGCTGCTGCGCCTGGATCAGTTGGGGATTGATTACCGCTGTTTTGCCCCGGATATTGAGCAGCACCATGTGGTTAACCACCTCACCCAAGAAGTCGTTGAGGGCGAGCAGCGTAACGTGCTGCTGGAGTCTGCCCGCTTGGCACGGGGCGACATTAGTCCATTGAACGAATTAGTGGCGGACGATTTTGATGCTGTCATTGTCCCCGGTGGTTTTGGCATCGCCAAGAACCTGTCGGACTTTGCCAGCGCCGGTGACGATATGCAGGTGTTAGAGGCACTAAAAGAGGCGCTGATAGGCTTTCGACAAGAAAACAAGCCGATTGGTTTGATGTGTATTGCGCCCGTCATTGTGCCCCGCCTGTTTGATGACGGCATTGCGGTAACGGTGGGCAATGACCCAGCGGTTTCCGGGGCAATTAGCGCCATGGGCGGGCTTCACCGGAGCTGTGGGGTAGAAGATATCGTAGTGGATATTGAACACCGCGTGGTGACTACGCCAGCCTATATGTTGGCAACGCGAATCAGCGAAGCTGCAACGGGCATTTTTAAGCTGGTAGACCGCATCAATGAAATGATGGATTTAACCACTGAGTAAATAAGTGCAAGCCATTTAAAAGCCGCCGCCATCATTGATGGCGGCGGCTTTTTTAATGACTTATCAGTCAATTGTCTGCGCTATACATCGGCCTCTTGATCTTCAGCAGCCTCTTGTTCCTGTTTGCGCTTACGCACCAGACGGCCAAACAGCAGCCCAACTTCATAAAGCAGGTACATCGGAATCGCCAGCAGGCTCTGAGAAATCACGTCTGGCGGGGTGAGTAGCATACCCACCACGAAGCAGCCTAGCAGAATATAAGGGCGCTTTTTAGACAGGCTCTCTACCGTGGTAGCGCCAGAAAGAATAAGTAAGAAGGTCGCAATGGGGATTTCAAACGCCACGCCAAAGGCAAAAAACAGCTTAAGAACGAAGTTCAGATACTGGTTAATGTCGGTCATGACAGCGACATTTTCCGGCCCGGTTTGGGTGAAAAACTCGAATAGCAGTGGAAACACCACGTAATAGGCAAATGCCGCGCCGCCGTAGAACAGCGCAATGCTTGAAACCAGAATCGGAATCGCCAGCGCTTTTTCATTGTCGTAAAGCCCCGGGGCGATAAACGCCCAGGCTTGGTGCAGTACGAAGGGAATAGCGATAAACACCGCCACCACCAGGGTGAGTTTGAACGGCGCCAAGAACGGCGACGCGACTTCCGTAGCGATCATCTGCGAGCCTTCAGGCAGAAGCGCCATTAACGGCTCGGCAACAAAGGTATAGATATCATTGGCAAAGGAGTAGAGGCCCAAAAAGACCACCAAAATCACGATCACGGCACGCATTAGCCGCGAGCGTAACTCGATCAGGTGCTCAATCAGTGGGGCTTGGCTCTGTTCTTCCCGCGGCTCCTTTGAATCGCCAGACATACTCATTGGTGATTACGATCCTTTTCAGATTCAGCCGTATTGGGTGCAGCCGATTCAGGTTTAGCCGTTTCAGGTTCTGCTTCGCGGGCGGGCGCTGCCGGGGCGGGCGTTGAAGAGGGCGGAGGCGTTTCTTCACGCACCGTTTGCAGGGCGTCATCCAGTCGAGCGCTGGCCTTGGCAACCCGCTGCTCCGTGTCGCTCTGCGCTGCCTGGGTCGACGGCGTATCAGAAGGCATGGCGTCAGCACCCGCGGGGGCATCGGCAATACTCTCTACGTCCAGCTTGGCTTTCTTCAAGCTGTCATCGAGCTTCTGTTGCTGCTCGTTAAGCTTTTGACGTAGCTCTTCTGCTTCCAGCTGGGCGCTGATTTCACGCTGCATACCGGATACCGTGCGCTTGATTTTGCCAATCCACATGCCCGCCGTTCGAGCAGCGCGGGGCAGGCGCTCGGGACCCAGTACCAACAGCCCGACGACACCAATCAGCATCAGTTCAAGAAAGCCGATATCCAGCATGGTTTATTTGCGCTCTTCGTTATGGACATCCGAAGAGCGGTTTTCAGCCGCTTTTTTCTCTTCGGCCTGAACGTCATAAGTGTTGCCTGGCTCTTCATGGCTCACTTTGGCATGGGGCTGGTCGGCCTCCTCTTTATCAGACTCTTTATTTTTCTCTTCGTCGTTGATGGCTTTCTTGAAGCCCTTGACCGCACCGCCCAGGTCGGTGCCCACGTTACGCAGTTTTTTGGTGCCGAAAACCAGGATGATAATGCCCAGCACAATCAGCAACTGCCAAATACTAATACCACCTAACATATGCGTTTCCTCATGGATGGTTAACGATCTTTTTAACACTAGCCCAGTTTCGACGAGCCTTAATTGCTAAGAGCAGTATTACATTACGTGCGTTACCACTATGCGACAGTAGTGACCGCTATGGCTGGCGGGAAGCCTTTTCCTCGTGTCCGGAAATGCCAACGCGCCGTGCCAGTTCGTCTAAAACAGCTTGATGATCCATCCCCAGGTGCGAAAGCATCACCAGACTATGAAACCACAGGTCCGCGGTTTCAGAAATCAACGCCTGGCGTTCAGCCTCTCCACCTTGCTCGGCGTCTTTTGCCGCCAGCACTGTTTCGGTCGCTTCTTCGCCCACCTTTTCGAGTATCTTGTTCAAGCCCTTATGATGCAAGGAGGCAACATAAGAATCTTCCGCCGCTGCATGGCGCCGCTGCTTTAATACCTCATTGAGAGTATCTAGTACATTGGCACTGTTTGTCGAAAAAGTATTGGTCGACAAACCATTAGGCGATGATGCATTGCTGTCCATGGGAATCCTTGTAAACGTTTAGTGCGTCGCTCTTTTGTTGTTCAGACCGTTGTTAAGATTGTTGTTTAGTTGGGTGTTCAGCGATGGCTTATTGCCACACCAACAGCAGTAGCCCGATGGCGGCAGCTGCCAGTATCGGCCACTCCTGGAGCGCAATCCAACCGCTTAATGGCTGCCAGGCCAGGGCCACCGCCAGTAGAATCAAACCAAGCCTTAGGCGATAAAGGCGCTTGCCCTGGCGCGCCATCTGCACGCGCATGGCGTTGATCGAATCGACCTGCTGGTGGCGCTGGCGATGTTCGTGCTCCATCCGGCTGAGCGCCTGGTGAGCCAAAACGGGGAGTTCGGGCAACTGGTGGGAAAGCTCCGGCGCCTGACGCTTTAGCGACTCCCATAAACCGCTGACCCCTGCACGCTCTTTCATCCACTGCTCTAAGTAGGGCTTGGCGGTGCTCCACAGGTCTAAATCCGGATAGAGTTGGCGCCCCAGGCCTTCAATATTGAGCAGCGTTTTCTGCAACAAGACTAGCTGCGGCTGCACTTCCATATTAAAGCGTCGTGCGGTTTGAAACAGCCCCAATAGCACCTGGCCGAAGGAGATATCTTTCAACGGCTTCTCTAAAATCGGTTCACAAACGGTGCGAATCGCCGCTGCGAATTCATTGGCGCGGGTATTTTCACCCACCCAGCCTGACTCAATGTGCAGCGCAGCGACTTCGTAATAGTCCTGGTGGAAAAACGCCAGTAGGTTGCGCGCCAAGTAGTCCTGGTCTTCCCGGGTCAGGCTGCCGACGATGCCGCAGTCGATGGCAATATACTGGGGGTCTTCGGGGTTGTCACAGTTTACGAAGATATTGCCTGGGTGCATATCCGCGTGGAAGAAGTTGTCACGGAATACCTGGGTAAAGAACAGCTCGACGCCGCGCTCGGCGAGCTTTTTCAGGTTGGTGCCCCGGGCAATCAGGGTATCTAAATCGGCGACTGGAATACCGCGAATGCGCTCTTGCACCATCACGTGACGGCGAGTGAAGGGCCAGTAGATGGTGGGGACAAACAGCAGCGGTGAGTCTTTGAAGTTACGTTTGAGCTGCGAGGTGTTGGCGGCTTCTTTATAAAGATCCAGCTCGTCAAATAATGTAGCTTCGTAGTCGCGAATAACTTCCACCGGGCGCAGGCGACGCGCCTCGGGGATTTTGGAGCATAATTTGGCGACTTGATACATCAGCGCCATATCCTGACGCATCACGCGATCAATGCCGGGGCGAATAATTTTCACCACCACGTCTTCACCGCCGTGCAGCCTTGCCGCGTGCACCTGGGCAATCGACGCCGAGGCTAATGGCACTCGGTCAAACTCCGCAAAGGCCTCTTCCAGCGACATTTCCAGGGCTTTCTCAACGCGGGCGGCAGCTTGTTCTCCAGGGAATGGCGGCACCTGATCCTGCAGTCGTTTCAGCTCATCGGCGATATCGGCCGGCAGCAGGTCGCGACGAGTCGAGAGCATTTGGCCGAATTTAATAAAAATCGGCCCCAGTGCTTCCAGGGACAGGCGCAGACGTTCGCCCCGGGAGCGCTTGCCAACGGGGATCAAGCGTAGCGGAGAAAACCACAGCAGTGCCCGGAGCCACCAGGGCAGCCGCTCTAACGGCAGCAGCGTGTCCAGTCGGTGGCGGCTGATCACCCAGCTTATCCGTAGCAGGCGCAGGCTCATGGGCGCGTCTCCTGTGGCGCAGGCTGAAGCTTTTCTAGTCGTCGCTGTAAGCGGTTTAGGCGCGCTTCCAGGCGATCGGTCGCCACCTCTAACTCAGTCAGGTGGTCGCGGAGCAGGCTACGTTGCTGCGGCCCGGGCAGCAGGCGTGCCTCTTCAAAGACATATTCAGACACATCCTGCATCAGCTCGTCTTTGGCGCGCAGCCCCCATCGGGCAGCGCGGCGCAGGCCTTCGGCCAGCGAGTGGGCGGGCATATCGCCCAGCCAGTGGGCCAGCTCGCTCTCCCAGTCGATGTCCAGGTCGAAGAGCAGGTCGCGAGTGGCTTCAAGCAGATGGATACGCCCGCGCACCGCCAGCTTGCCGTCAAACATAAGGCGTTCAATCGAAGCGCCGCTGATCCACTCGGAGAACGTTTCCGGGGTGAGCTCGACCACTGCGTCTACGTCGGTTTCATCAACGTCATCGCCGCGCATCAGGTCGAGCCCGGCGTAATGGTAGTGAATGACCAGCGCTAAGTGAGGCTGTTCGAGGCGCACCAGTAGACGGCTGCCCGCCAATGCCGCTAGCCGTGCAGGGGCCGCAGGGTCACGGGCGAGGAGGGCGTTGAGCGTGCGTTCACAACCGGCCAGCAGCAGGGTCGGGGTTACCAGCATGCTGACCTCTTGGTGGATAGCGTCTGAAACCTCATAGCTTAATGCCGCGGTGCAGTGCAACGATACCGCCGGTCAGGTTGGTGTACTCAACCCGCTCAAGCCCTGCCTCTTCCATCATGGCTTTGAGCGTTTCCTGATCCGGGTGCATACGAATCGACTCCGCCAAGTAGCGGTAGCTGTCGCCGTCCCCAGCTACCAGCTCGCCCATTTTGGGCAGCAGGCGGAAAGAGTACTCATCGTAAGCTTTGGAGAGCAGCGGATTGTTGGGCTTGGAAAACTCAAGTACCAACAGGCGACCACCCGGCTTAAGCACCCGGGCCATGGAGCGCAGCGCAGCGTCTTTATCGGTGACGTTACGCAGGCCAAAGGCAATGGTGATGCAGTCAAAGCTGTTGTCGGGGAACGGCAGGCTTTCGGCATTGGCTTGAACATACTCGACGTTGCCGCCCACGCCGTTATCCATCAGCTTGTCGCGGCCAACTTTGAGCATTGAGGCGTTGATGTCGGCAAGTACCACTTTGCCCCGGGGGCCAACCAAGCGGGAAAACTTAAGCGTCAAATCGCCCGTGCCGCCAGCGATATCCAGCACGTGGTGACCGGGGCGCACGCCTGCTCGCTCAATGGTAAGACGCTTCCATATCCGGTGGATGCCCATGGACATCAGGTCGTTCATGACATCGTAGCGGGCAGCCACGGAGTGGAAAACATCAGCCACTCGCGAGGCTTTTTCATCAACAGGAACTTCCTGAAAACCAAAGTCAGTGGTGCGTTTTTCTGTGGGGCTCATTGGGCAGTAGCTCCCGAATTCGAGGCGGTGGCAATTCGACCGTAAGTCCTTTTGACCTTAAGGCCGACGCGATTAAAAGTTAATGCCATTGTAGCCTTGTCCACCCTGGCTTGTCTGCCTGGCTTCTTGTATAGGCCTGAGTCAGGTAGTCACAGTTGCTTGAATTGAATACTGGCGGGCTCTCGCGAGGCGCCGGCCTCTTTTAAGCGCTGCAAGTAGTTGTTCCAGTAGGCCTCTTGATGGGTAGCGAGGTCATACAGGTAGTTCCAGCTAAACAGACCGCTATCATGACCATCGTCAAAGTGCAGCTTCAATGCGTAGTTGCCCGCCTGGGTAATATTCTGTAGGCCGACATCTTTTTTACCCACTTGCAGTACCGCCGTATCGCCGCCGTGACCGCGTACTTCGGCGGAAGGCGAATAGACGCGTAAAAACTCGACCGGGAGGTAAAAACTCTCCCCACTGGCGTAGCCAAGCTCCAGTTCTCGGTTCTGCTTATGGTAGTGAACCCGAGTAGGGGTAGGGGCATTCATGATCAGACCTCATCGCTAAGTGTCCATGGCTTATGAACATAGCAGCAAGCCCGCGAAAAGCGGGCTTGCTGTTGCTGACTGTACTAGTGCTGATAATAACGGCAGGCGCGCAGCTTATAGAATATACCGCGACAGGTCTTCGTCGACCGCCAGTTCGCCAAGCTGCGCATTGACATAGTCGCCGTCAATTACCAGCGGGCTCTCCATATCGCCGCCTCGGAACGAGGCTTCTTCCAACAGCCGCTCCATCACCGTATGCAGGCGGCGGGCGCCGATATTTTCCGTGCCTTCATTGACCTGCCAGGAGATCTGCGCAATACGCTCAATACCGTCGGGGGTAAACTCAACGTCGAGCCCTTCGGTGGCCAGCAGCGCCTGGTACTGCTTGGTCAGCGAAGCGGAGGGCTCGGTGAGAATGCGCTTAAAGTCGTTAGGCGTTAGCGCGTCAAGCTCAACGCGGATCGGCAGGCGGCCCTGCAGCTCGGGTATCAGATCCGACGGGCGCGACAGGTGGAAGGCACCCGAGGCGATAAACAGAATATGATCGGTCTTAACCATGCCGTACTTGGTTGAGACGGTCGAGCCCTCAATCAGTGGCAGCAGGTCGCGCTGAACACCCTCGCGGGAGACTTCGCCACCGCTGGATTGGCCGCTGCCCTTGGCGACTTTATCGATCTCATCCAGGAACACGATACCGTGTTGTTCCACCGAATAGACTGCACGGGCCTTGATCTCTTCCTCGTTGACCAGCTTGCCCGCTTCTTCATCACGCAGCAGTACCAGCGCCTCTTTTACCGTGACGCGGCGGTTTTCGCGCTTCTGCTGGCCCATGTTAGAGAACATGCTCTGCAGCTGGCTGGTCATCTCTTCCATGCCCGGCGGGGTCATGATGTCGATGCCCTGGCCCTGGGAGGCGATTTCGATATCGATCTCTTTATCGTCCAACTGCCCTTCGCGCAGCTTCTTGCGGAAGGTCTGGCGGGTGCCGCTGTCTTCACGGGGCTTATCTTCCTGACCCCGCGGCGGCGGCAGAAGGGCATCGAGTACGCGGTCTTCTGCAGCATCGGCAGCGCGGTGGCTGACTTCTTCCTTGGCCTGTTCGCGCACCATCTTGATCGCGGCTTCCATTAAGTCGCGAATAATCGACTCAACGTCCCGGCCTACGTAGCCAACTTCGGTAAACTTGGTCGCTTCAACTTTAATAAACGGCGCTTTGGCCAGCTTGGCCAAACGGCGGGCAATCTCGGTTTTACCCACACCGGTGGGGCCAATCATCAAAATGTTTTTGGGCGTGACTTCAGGTCGCAGGTCGTCATCAAGCTGCATACGGCGCCAGCGGTTACGCAGGGCGATCGCAACGGCGCGTTTGGCATCCTGCTGGCCAATAATGTACTGGTCTAGAGCGTGAACAATTTCGCGGGGTGTCATCTGAGTCATATCGGTAACCTTAAATGTGCATTAAGCAGCGTTGGGTGGTCGCGTGGACTAATTAGCGACCGTCAATCGACAGCTCTTCGAGGGTCACGTGGTGGTTGGTGAATACACAGATATCACCAGCGATCGAAAGCGACTTCTCGGTAATTTCACGCGCCGACAGCTCGGTGTTTTCCAGTAGCGCTCGGGCGCTGGCCTGGGCGAAGTTGCCCCCAGAGCCAATGGCAATAATGCCGCGCTCGGGTTCGACGACGTCACCGTTGCCGGTAATGATCAGCGAAGCGCTATGGTCGGCGACGGCCAGCAACGCTTCCAAACGGCGCAGCGCCCGGTCGGTGCGCCAATCTTTGGCAAGCTCAACAGCGGCCTTGGTCAAATGGCCCTGGTACTTTTCCAGCTGCGCTTCAAAGCGCTCAAACAGGGTGAACGCATCCGCCGTGCCACCCGCAAACCCGGCCAGTACCTTGCCGCGGTAGAGGCGGCGTACTTTGCTGGCGTTACCCTTCATTACGGTATTGCCCAGCGATACTTGGCCGTCGCCAGCGAGGGCGACCTGATTACCACGACGGACAGAGACAATGGTGGTCATGGAGATAACTCCTTGGGGGGAGGCGCGCTCCCGATGACTGATCGGCCGCTGCAGGCGGCCGTAAAAAAAGCGATTCACAACAAAATGCGGGCGGCTGATAAAAAATCAACCGCCCGCAGGTATTCAGGAGGGGATTATTAGTTTTGCAGTTGGATAAGCAGTGGCTCGATTCCTTGGGTATTCATTAAATCCTGGGCACGGTTCAGCTCCCGGGTGTCTTCGTAAGGCCCCACTTGGACACGGTGCCAGGTATTGCCGTCCGCCTGTACTTCGCTGATTTCCGCCAGCAGGCTTAAATTGCGCAGTCGGCCACGCAGCTGTTCGGCGTCGCTGGCCTCACGAAATGAGGCGGCCTGAAGCATATAGCGCCCTGGGGTGTTGGTGGCCGCTTCATTCTCCTGGGCTGCCGAGACCTGATCTTCAGGCCGGGTGTTGGCGGCAATCACCTGGGCGATGGGGTCGTCGCCCGCGGCGCCAGAAGCCGCGGCGCTATCGGCTGCCTGTTCGGGAGCTTCCGGGCGCACAACGCTGGAAGGCAGCGAAACGCCTGGCGCAATGACCTCGGTTTCTGGCAGCAGGGTGTAAAACTCAAACGTCGGCATTGACGGTTCGGCGGCCTCCTCGGTTTCCCGAGCGGCAGCGCGCTCTTCGCTACCTGAGGGCTTGGGCATCACCGTGGCCTGGGGCGTTTCACTCGGCTGCTCTTGCCAGGGGGCGGTGCCGTGCTGGTGCTGCGCCAAAAAGAAGCCAGCTGCCATACCGGCAAGGCCCCACAGCCAACCGGGTAGGCGAAAGCCCCCGCCTGAGCTGCGGGAGGACTTGCGCTGCGAGGTGGCGCCGCGGCGGGCGGCGGGCTTTTTACGCGGGCTAGCCATTGCTTACATCTCCTCTGGGGCGCTAACCCCCATTAAATCAAGCCCGTTGCGCAGCACTTGACGGGTGGCAAGGCCCAGCGCCAGGCGGGTATTGCGTAGGGTGTCGTCCTCGACCATTACTTTGACGGCGTTGTAGCAGGTGTGGAAATCGCCGGAAAGATCGAGCAGATACTGGGCAACCTGCTGGGGTTCACGATTTTTGGCAGCCGTTTCAACGACTTCAGGGAAACGCGCTAAACGGTTTAGGACGGCTTTCTCCTGGTCGCTATCAAGTAGCGCCAGGTTGGCCAGTGCCAAGGCGTGATCAAATGGCTGGTCGGCATCCTGGGCTTTGCGCAGCATGCTGCATACCCGGGCATGGGCGTACTGGATGTAGTAAACCGGGTTGTCGTTGGACTGCGAGCGGGCCAGGTCGATATCAAAGGTGAGCTGTGAGTCTGCGCGGCGAGCGGCGAGGAAGAAGCGCGTGGCATCGCGGCCTACTTCGTCGATCAAGTCGCGCACGGTGACGTAGCTACCGGCGCGCTTGGAGAGTTTTACCTCAACGCCGGAGCGGGTGACCATGACCATCTGGTGGAGCACATAGTCGGGCCAGCCTTTGGGAATGCCCACTTCCAGCGCCTGCAAACCGGCGCGTACACGGGTAACGGTGGAGTGGTGGTCGGCGCCCTGCTCGTTAATCACGGTTTTGAAACCGCGCTGCCACTTGTCCAGGTGGTAGGCTACATCGGGCAGGAAGTAGGTGTAGCCACCCTCGCGTTTGCGCATCACACGGTCTTTATCATCACCGAAGTCGGTGGTGCGTAGCCACATGGCGCCATCGTCTTCATAGGTGTGGCCCGCGTTCACCAGCTTTTCAACGGTGGCGTCCACCTTGCCATCTTCGTAGAGCGATGACTCCAGGAAATAGACGTCAAACTCGACGCCAAAGGCTTTGAGGTCCAGATCCTGCTCGCGGCGCAGCCACGCTACGGCGAACTCTTGAATCGCCTCTAAATCGTCAGGGTCGGTTTTGGCGGTGACTTCGCGGTCATCGGCACTGACTGTTTTGCCTGCCAGGTAATCGTTGGCTACATCGACGATATACTCGCCGCGATAGCCGTCTTCGGGCCAGCTTTCATCGTCAGGGCCCAGGCCTTTGACCCGCGCTTGTACTGAGCGGGCCAAGTTGGCGATCTGGGCGCCAGCGTCGTTGTAGTAGAACTCGCGGGTGACATCAAAACCGGTGGCTTCGAGCAGGCGGCATAGGCAGTCGCCAATGGCCGCGCCTCGACCGTGCCCCACGTGAAGCGGGCCGGTGGGGTTAGCGGAAACGAACTCGACCTGAACCTTCTCGCCTTTGCCGACCATGCTGCGGCCAAAGGTGTCGCCACAGTCGAGTACTTGGGCAACAATTTGCGCGGCGGCGTCGGCGGCGGCGAAAAAGTTGATAAAGCCGGGGCCCGCAATCTCGGTTTTTTGGATAGCATCGCTTTCGGGAAGCGCTTCAACCAGCGCGTTGGCTAATTCACGCGGGTTTTTGCCGGCCGGTTTGGCCAGCATTAGCGCCAGATTAGTGGCGTAATCGCCGTGGGCTTTATCTTTGGTAGGGTCGACTTTGATGCTGGGCTGAAGGTCGTTGGGCAGCACGCCTTGGTGCTTGAGCGCGGTAACTGCGCCTTCGAGCAGTGAAACTATCGTATCTTTCATTGAGGTATCCGGTGTCGTCGGTGGCGGCGTGTGCTAACGCGCAGCTGTAAAAGGTGCGTCGGTAAGGCGGCTATTATCGGCAATTGAGCCGCAGTTTCAAAGGCGTGTTGCTAAACAAGTGCCAAGAGATAAGCGCTACGCGAGGGTTTGTGGGTCGATATCAATCGACCAGCGTACCTTGCGTGCTTCGCGATTGGCTTCAAGCCACTGCACCAGCCAGCTAACGGCGGGGTGCAATTGGCTGCGTTTATCGGCTGCTAGCATAACGTGTAAATGGTAGCGGTTCTGGCGTCTTTCCATCGGGGCAGGCACTGGCCCTAGGCAGCGGGTGGCCACGCGGGATTCTTTAAGCCACTGGCGCAGGGCCTGGGCGGCTTGTTGCGCCATGGCTAAAGCGGCCTCCTCTTTGGGGCTTTCGATGCGTAGCAGCGCCATAAAGCAGAACGGGGGCAGCTGGGCGATACGTCGTTCTTCGAGCATATTGCGCGCTAGCGCCCCATAGCCATGCTCGGCCAATTGGCCCAGATGAGGATCGTCGTGGTGCAGGGTTTGCACCAGCACGCGGCCAGGGTGGGCGGCGCGACCGGCCCGGCCCGCCACTTGCTCAAGCAACTGGGCACTATGTTCGAGAGCACGGAAATCAGCGGCGTAGAGGCCGCCATCGGCATTGACCACCACGACCAGCGTGACATGGGGTAGGTGGTGGCCTTTGGCGAGCATTTGAGTGCCGACCAACACGCAGGGCTCGCCGCGTTGAATCTCTTTTAATACTTGCTCAAAGCTATCCTTGCGTCGGGTGCTATCGCGGTCAATGCGGTGGATGGTGGTCTTCGGAAACAGCGTTTGCAGGGTCTCTTCGGTGCGCTCCGTTCCGCTACCCAGGGCGCGTAGGTCGCCGCTGCCGCATTCGGGGCAGGCATCCGGTAGGGCGCGGCGGCTATCGCAGTGGTGACAGGCCAGCAGCGGTGGCTGGCGGTGCAGCGTCATGCGCGCGTCGCACTGGTTACAATCAGCCATCCAGCCGCAGGCGTGGCAGGCAAGGGTCGGGGCAAAGCCGCGTCGGTTGATAAAAATCAGCACCTGCTTGCCAGCGCTCAAGGTGCTTTTAATCGCTTTGATGGCGCCGGGTAACAGGCCACCCTGGCGGCGCTGGTGACGTAGATCGATTAATTCCAGCTTGGCCGGTGGGTGTTGGCTGGGGCGCTGGGTAAGGCGCAGATGGCGGTAGGCACCGGCAAGTGCCTGATGCAGGCTCTCCAGCGAAGGGGTGGCGCTGCCCATTAGCAGCGGAATTTTATGGTAGTGGGCGCGTGCCACCGCAAGATCGCGGGCGTGGTAGCGCAAACCGTCGTGCTGTTTGTAGGAGCCGTCGTGCTCTTCATCGACAATAATTGCGCCGGGGTTGGCCAGCGGGGTAAAAATCGCCGAGCGGGTGCCGATGATGATCAGCGCCCGACCGCTGGCGGCGGCTTCCCACACGTCTAGCCGTTCGGGGTCGGTGAGGCCTGAGTGCAGCGCTACCACGGGTACCCGAAAGCGGCTTCTAAAGCGGGCGAGTGTCTGTGGAGTTAAGCCAATTTCCGGTACCAGTACCAGCGACTGCTTGCCCTTGGCGGCGACGGCTTCAATAAGCTGCAGGTAGACTTCAGTTTTGCCGCTGCCGGTGACCCCTTCGAGCAAACAAGGGTGATAGCCATCGATCTTTTCATGCAGCGCTGCCAGCGCCGTCGCCTGTTCACGGTTAAGCGGCAGGGCCGGTGTTGCCAGTAAGTTGCCGCTGGGCGGCGTTGGGGCCATCAGGATGTGTTCCTGGCTGGTCGCTAAACCTTTCTTCTCTAGCGCTAATAGCTGGTCGCGAGCAAAGCCGTGGGCGCTAACCGCGCGTCCGGGTAGCCCGTGGGGGTGCTGGCGCAGCAGCGCATGCAGCGCCGCTTGTTTAGGTGCTCGGCTGAGTGTTTCTGCGGCATCTTCGCCCTGGGCAAGCCAAAGGGTTTGGGTGCGACCGGCCATCGGGTGGCCCTGGCGTAGCCGCGCGGGCATAGCGTGGTGCAGGGTATCGCCCAGGCTGTGCTGGTAGTAACGGGCGGCAAAGCGGCATAGCCACAGCCAATCTTCCGGCAGCGGGGTGTCATCCAGCGCTTCGCTGATGCCACGTAGCTGGCTGCTTGGCAGGTCGCTGTGGTCGGCCAATTCGACAACCACGCCGATGACTTCGCGTCGCCCAAAGGGCACCCGCACCCTTAGCCCCGGCTGCCAGCCGCAGGGCGGCATTTCCCTGGCTGGCAGGTAGTCGAACAGGCGGCGCAGCGGCGAGGGCAGCGCTACTTTAAGCACTTGAGCGGGTGCTTGAGTGGGCATTTGAGAAGCTCTCCGCGAAGAAACAGAATCAGGCAATTGGCCTCCGGCGTTAGTTTTGCTAGAATATGCGACCGCTCTTAATCTTAAGGCATATCTTAACGGCATGTCTTAAAGACAGAGTGGCTAACCGGTTAGTCGTTTTTTCCAAACCCGTATGCGGTACCTGGCACGAGATCAGGTGGCGGCATATAGCTTCGTGAGGCTCGAGATGAGACAAGGTATTCACCCGAATTACAACACGGTCACCGCCAACTGTTCTTGCGGCGCCACTTTCCAAGTAGGTTCGACCTCTGGTCAGGACTTCTCTTTGGATGTGTGCTCTAACTGCCACCCGTTCTACACTGGTAAGCAGAAGCAAGCGACCACTGGTGGCCGCGTAGAGCGCTTCAACAAGCGTTTCGGCGCTGCTGTTAAGCGCGGCTAATCCCAGTCGGATAAGCCATATCGCCAGCATGCCTGTGCATATCAGGCTAAGCTCGCGCAAAACCCACGCCTCGGCGTGGGTTTTTGTTTTGTGGAATAATTTTTCATAAATGCTGCGCTACAGCAATAAGTAAAGCGTTATAGATAAGACCTATTTACATAAGTTTCAGCAAATAACTACGAAATGTGGCGAATATGAAGGGAAAATTCAGTTAAACGAGCGTTTTGTTGTAAGTTGACGGCGCGCTTGAGGCGTTCTGGTTTTTTCTATATTCTGAAATGACTTATCTACTTTATGTTAACTGGACTCTGACCATGACGGATGCAAATAAGCAGGCTGCTTTGGATTATCACGCGAAACCGATACCCGGTAAGCTTTCGGTGGAGTTGACCAAACCCACCGCGACGGCACGGGATTTGGCGCTGGCGTATAGCCCAGGCGTGGCTGAGCCAGTACTTGAAATCGCCAGGGATGCGGAAAATGCTTACCGTTATACCGGCAAGGGGAATCTGGTCGCCGTCATTACCGATGGCAGCGCTATTCTTGGCTTAGGCAATTTGGGTCCACTGGCGAGTAAGCCAGTCATGGAAGGTAAAGGCGTGCTGTTTAAGTGCTTTGCCGGTATCAACTCGGTGGATATCGAAGTGGATGCGGAAAGCCCACAGGCGTTTATCGATACCGTGGCGCGGATTGCCGATACCTGGGGCGGCATCAATCTTGAAGATATCAAAGCGCCAGAGTGTTTTGAAATCGAGAAAGCGCTGATTGAGCGCTGCAGTATCCCGGTATTTCACGATGACCAGCACGGCACTGCGATTGTCACGGCGGCTGGCATGCTGAACGCTTTGGATATTGCTGGCAAAAAAATCGAAGACGTTAAAATTGTTTGCATGGGCGCTGGTGCGGCGGCGATTGCCTGTATGCGGCTGCTGGTCTCTTGTGGTGCTAGTAAAGATAACCTGGTAATGCTGGATCGGCGTGGCGTTATTCATACCGAACGTGAAGGCATTAACGAATATAAGGCCGAGTTCGCCCGCGATACCGAGATGCGCACCTTAGATGATGCTATCGACAGCGCCGATGTGTTTATCGGTTTGTCAGGCCCGGGGCTGTTGTCTGCTGAGCAGGTCAAGAAAATGGCGCCCGATCCGGTGATTTTTGCCTGTACCAATCCTGATCCTGAAATTCACCCTGACGTGGCCCGCGAAGCTCGTCCGGATGTGATCATGGCGACCGGCCGTTCGGACTTCCCGAACCAGGTCAATAACGTGCTGGGCTTCCCGTTTATCTTCCGCGGTGCTTTGGATGTTCGCGCCACGCGCATCAATGAAGAGATGAAGCTGGCTGCGGTGCATGCGCTGAAAGATCTGGCCCGTGAGCCGGTGCCCCAGGAAGTGCTCAACGCCTACGAGCGCACAGAAATGAGCTTTGGCCGCGAGTACATTATCCCCACGCCTGTCGATATTCGCCTGCTGGCGCGGGTTACCTCGGCGGTTGCTCAAGCCGCGGTTGATTCTGGCGTAGCGCGTAAGCCATTCCCAGCGCACTACCCGCTGCAGTCAATTAATGACGTTTACGGCGGCTGAACCGCTGCGCCCAAGCGTATCCTTACGCCCGCTTCTTAGCGGGCGTAAGTGTTTTGAGGGGCTGTCCCGTTAGTCTTTTGCATAGCGCGTTAGTCCCTCCTGAGCGGTAGAGGCCACCAGGCGGCCGTCGCGGCTGTAGATATGCCCCCGCGCCAGCCCACGAGCGCCGCCTGCCCAAGGTGAGTCGATAACGTACAGCAGCCAGTCATCCAAGCGGCTGTCCTGGTGCAGCCAAAGGGCATGATCAAGGCTGGCGATGCGCAATTTGGGGTCGCGGTACTCAATACTGTGGGGAATCAGGCTGGTGGTCAGCAGGTTGAAGTCTGAGGCATAAGAGAGCAGGTGACGATGCAACGCTGGTTCGTCCGGGAGTGTGCCGGAAAGACGAAACCATAGGCATTGGCCCGCTGGCGTACCGTGGTCGGGGTTGCCGGGTAGATGGACAAACTCAATCGGGTGACCGGGAAAACGGTCGTGCTTGGCTTCGCCGCTCTCGATTAACGCTTCGGGGGTTGGCACATCCGGCATAGCGCGCTGATGGCTAAAGCTCGCCTCTTCGCTTTGGAACGAAGCGCTGCAGAAAAAGATAGGCCGGCCTTTTTGAATGGCAGTGACGCGGCGAGTGGTAAAGCTGCCACCGTCGCGAATAGTATCCACCTGATAAACAACGGGCCGGTGGGGGTCGCCGGGGCGCAGAAAATAGCCGTGTTGAGAGTGCGGTCTGCGCTCGTCGGGCACTGTGCGCGCGGCGGCTGCCAGCGCTTGGCCGAGTACTTGACCGCCGTAGAGCTGAGGAAAGCCCAGATCCTGGCTCTGGCCACGAAATAGCGTTTCTTCCAGCGTTTCTAGCTCCAGTAACGCTACCAGTTTGTTTAGCGCGTCTGTCATTCTCGGTATCCTTGCGGCTGTCTCTATCGAATGCTGTCGGTGAAAGCGCGAGCGGTGGGTAACCCTTTCATACGATCGTTTAGCTACCTTAGCGGAGTTTACGTTTATGCGCAGCGATGAATTTTACATGCACCGGGCACTTGACCAAGCCCACTTGGCCGCTGCCGCAGGCGAAGTGCCCGTGGGGGCGGTGGTTGTCGATGCGCAGGGGGAGATTATTGGCGTTGGCTGCAACGCGCCGGTGGCCAGCTGCGATCCCAGCGGGCATGCGGAGGTTCGCGCCCTGCGCGAGGCGGGCATGCACCAGCGTAATTATCGGCTGGAGGGCTGTACGCTGTTTGTCACCCTAGAGCCGTGCATGATGTGCGCAGGTGCGATGATACACGCGCGCCTGGCGCGGTTAGTGTATGGCGCCGCCGAACCCCGCGCTGGCATGGTTGAATCAAAGGCTAACCTATTGGCGCAGCCGTGGTTTAACCACCAGATAGAGGTGTCTGGTGGCGTTTTGGCCTCGGCTTCGCAAAAGCTGTTAAAGCGTTTTTTTGCCGCTCGGCGAGCGTCGGCTGATCAGTAGACGCTAGGCATCTTCCGTTGTATTGATTTCGCCGCACTCGACCCGGTTACGCCCGTTGTGCTTGGCGTGGTAGAGCGCTTCGTCGGCGGTTTGCATCATGCGCGCTAGATCGACGTCTGCAGGGCAACTAAAGGTAACAACCCCGGCGCTTAACGTGAGTGGTTTGCCGTCGGCATGGGTGAGGCTTGAGGTGGCCAATTTTTGACGCAGTTCATCCGCTACCTTAAACGCTGAGGGCAGGGGGTGGCCAGGCAGCCAGGCGACGAACTCTTCACCGCCGTAACGGGCAAAAACGCCGCCATGGTGTTCGATGTGCGATTTACCCAGTTGCGCAAAAAAGTGTAAATGCTCATCGCCGACTAAATGCCCCAATTGGTCATTAATTCGTTTGAAATAGTCGATATCGAACAGCACCAGGCTGGTCGGGCGTACCGACTGCAAGGTGTCGGCCTGTTCTAAAAAGTGGCGACGGTTAGCAATCCCGGTTAATTCATCGTGGCGCGCTAGCCACTCAACTTCCTGCTGTAACTTGCTGCGCTTGCGTATCTCCTGCTGCAGGTCGGCGTTGCTGTTTTGCATCGCGGTGTGCTGATGCCCCAGACGCTGAAAAGTATACAGCACGAGATAGAGTAAATACGTCAGGAGTAATCCGGTGACCAAGCTGATGGTTGGTAGCCGCGAGAGCTGGCTGGCCAGGTACTCCCAGCGTGGCTGATAGGAGAGCGTGAGCGCTTTATCTAATAAATTTACCTGAGAGTCGAACAGCCAAGGGCCTGGGTGGGTAGCGTCGCCGTGTTGAGCCAGCAGCTGAGTGCCGTTGTGCCAGCGGGTAACCCCTTGTTCGGCAGGTAGTTGGGCAAACAGCGCTTCAGCAAAGAGAGGGAAGCTCACCGCCATTGCTGCTGCGCCTAAAGGGACGCCATCGGCATTCAGCACTGGGAAGTAGTGGATGACGCCTGTGCCGCCTTGCAGCAGCTCAATAATATCCGTACTGCCCTCTTGTTGCCCCCTCAGCGCTGGCTCTAGCGCTTCGCGTCCTGCCGGTTGAACGTCGAAAAGGCGCCTTCCCAGGGCGCTTAAGTTGCTTGTGGTAAAGGGGTAAACGTGGCGTATAACGCTATCAGGTGTGACGAAGGCAATATTGATTAAATAGGTAAAGTCCTGCCGGTAGCCCGCCGCTTGATCTGTCCACTGCTGGTAGGTTGGCAGCGACCTCTGTAGCTGCCAAATACGCGCGAAACCACGCATGGCATTTAAGTGGGTGTTGATCTCTAAGGAGAGCTGATGGGTTGCTTGCTGGGCGCGTGCTTCAACCTGCTGATAGAGCCTCTGTTCGGCTTCATGGTGGAGCTTTTCCCAAAGCATCAAGACCGCGATGAGCAGCCCGCAGGCTGGCCAAAGCGCGTTAATCAAATAGCGTTTGCCGCGCCAGTAGCGCACTGACAGCAGGTATTGGCCCAGCAGTAATAGTCCCAACGTTAGCAGGCCAGGCCAGTCGGCCGTATAGCGCAGCAGCGGCGTAAAGGGTTGGCTGCTTGGGATTAGCTGTAAACCCGTCAGCAGTAGGGCCGCGAGCAGCAGTAGCGGTGCCCCTAAACGGGCACGTTGGCGAAGCAGTATCGCTAGCGCGCTCAACTGAAGGGCCAGTGTCATTAACAGCGGCGCGCGGAAACTTTCAAGCGCTATGGGCTGCGCCCAGCGGGTCAGCGTTTGCCAATCCGCGGTGGATGCCCAGCTTTCGGGTGTCAGATAGCTAATAAGCCCTGGCAACAGGAGTCCAATAGCGCTAATGCACAGCAGGCAAGTGAGCCAACGAAAACTTTTCAGCGTACTCAGTTGGGCTAGCGCCACCAGCACCAGTGCGGTAGAGCTAATGTTAGGATGAAGAGCGACAAGTGTAACGGCACAGCAGGCAGCAATAATCGGTAGCCAATGTGCAGCACGGGCAATGAGAAAGGGCATTGCATCCTCACGTTAATTAAGCGGCGGCACAAGCTCGAACAATAGCAGTGGATCATCGTTGACAGGCGTTTGCTCTAGTTGGAAAAACTGCTGGCGGCTGCGCTCAACATACTCAATCATTTCGTAGTAGCGGCGGATGTTGCGTACATATATCACCGGTTCGCCGCCCCGGGCGTAGCCATAGCGTGTTTGGCTATGCCATTCACGCTGCTGTAATAGCGGCAACGCGGCGCGCACATCGGCCCAACTGTCGGGATCGCCGCCGCGCACTTCGGCGATCTTGCGAGCGTCGTATAAATGCCCTAGGCCCACGTTATAGGCCGCCATGGCCATAAACAGCCGGTCATCTCCGGTGATGCTTTCCGGTAAGCGGTCTTTAATACTGCGCAAATAGCGGGCACCGCCGTCAATGCTCTGGGCTGAATCAGTGCGGTCACTAATGCCCATTTCGCCCGCAGTGTCATTGGTTAGCATCATCAAGCCGCGTACCCCTGTCGGCGAGACAGCGTCCGGGTCCCAGTGAGACTCCTGGTAGCCCACGGCAGCGAGTAGCTTCCAATCAAACCCCGTTTCACGAGCAGACTGTTGGAATAGCTCCGTATAGCGGGGCAGGCGTGCATCCAGGTGATCAAGAAAGGTGCGGGTGCCGACATACTCTAGATAGTCGTCATGACCAAAGTAGCGGCTAACCAGACGGTTCAAAGTGCCGCTCTCCTGCAGGTCTTGCAGAAAACGATTAGCGGCTTCTAGTAACCCCAAACCGCGGCCACTGGGCACCGCCCACGCCATGGAGAGCGGGTCGCCGAGGGTAAAGCCGCGCTCAACGTTGGGGAAAAACAGCCGGTTTAAACGAAACTGATGTTCAAAAATGACGGCCGCGTCCAGCGTGCCGTTCTCAACCCGTGCCAGCAGTTCGGCGACTTCCAGTTCGTGGGACTCTTTCCAACTCAGGGTGGGGTGGAGAATCTGCAGATCGTGCAGTGCTTCGCTGGTGCCCGCTTTGCTAAGGGTGCCTAGCTCCAGCCCGACGAGGTCACTCGGCTTACTAATACCATTCAACCCACGCCGGTATACGACGAGTGGCTGCATCTGAATAATCGGCCTGGTGTAGTAAATCCCCGGCGTATTGGGCAGCAGAGGAAGTGCTGCGGCACCCAGGTCGCCGCTTTCACGTACCGCGGGCAGCACGCTTTCTGGGTGATGGCTGGCGTCAAGGTTAAGGCTCACCCCCAGGTAGTCGGCAAAGCGATGCATAAGCTCGTACTCAAAGCCGGTAGGGCCCTGGCGGCCTTCGTAATAGGTCGTGGGCGTATTGCGGGTATGCACGGTAATAAAATCTTTTGCGCTGATCTGCGTCAGATGCTCGCCGGGAGGAACCAGGGAGAGAGTCGGTACCAGGGTCAAAAGCGTAATAGCGATCAGCGCATAATAAGCGCTGGCACGGGCTACAAAATGTCGGCAAATCAACGTCAGCATGGCGTCTTGTCGGCATGAAACAAGCTGCCACGATACCCAGCCAGGAGCAGGCTGTCACCTTGTTGATTTCGTGTGGCGGCTGGTTTCCAGTATCATAGTGGGATTGCCGCACTGCGGCCTGGTGATTTCCCTGCTCGAATTTCCCTGCTCTAGAGGCTTCAGGATATGCTTGAACTGCGAGGCGCGCCCGCCCTTTCTGCCTTCCGTCATGCTCGGCTGTTAACGGTGTTGCGTGAACGTGTTCCCGAGGTGGAAGCGCTGTCTGCCCACTATGTTCATTTTATCGATGTTCACTCCCACGACGAGCTAGATGACGCTGCCCGCGAACGCTTGGTGCAGTTACTGGATTACGGTACTCACTTAAACGTAGAGGTTCCTGAGCGCGCCCAGCGCTTTTTAGTAGTGCCGCGCCTAGGTACCCAGTCGCCCTGGTCGTCAAAAGCCACCGACATCGCCCACAACTGTGGCTTGCGCCAAATTAGCCGCATCGAGCGCGGCATCGATTACCGGGTCAGCTTCACCGCTATGCCGGACGAAGAGAGTTTGAGCGCGCTGGCGGCACTGCTGCACGACCGTATGACGGAAACCGTGCTAGCCGATGCCTCGGACGCCGCTAAGCTGTTTGCCCAACATGATCCAGCACCGCTGGGCAGTGTGGATATTCTGGAAGGTGGCCGGGACGCGCTGGCAGCGGCCAACCAGGCCTTGGGGCTGGCGTTGGCAGAAGATGAAATCGACTATCTTGTCGACGCCTTCAATGAGTTGGGGCGTAACCCCAGCGACGTTGAGCTGATGATGTTTGCTCAAGCCAACTCTGAGCACTGCCGTCACAAAATCTTCAATGCCGATTGGGTGATCGACGGCGAGCCGCAGAGCCACTCGCTGTTTAAGATGATCAAGAATACCTTTGCGTCATCGCCGGATAACGTGCTCTCGGCCTACAGCGACAACGCTGCGGTGATTAAGGGCAGCCAAGCCGGACGCTTCTTTGCCACGCCATTGACCGGCGTTGATGACGAGCGTGCGAACTACGCCACTCATCAGGAGCCCATCCATATCCTGATGAAGGTAGAGACCCACAACCACCCCACCGCGATTGCCCCTTTCCCGGGAGCGGCGACCGGCTCCGGTGGTGAAATTCGTGATGAAGGTGCTACCGGCATTGGCGGCAAGCCCAAAGCGGGCCTGTCAGGCTATACCGTTTCTAATCTACGCATTCCTGAGTTCGTGCAGCCCTGGGAGGCGTTTGATTACGGCAAGCCCGAGCGCATGCAGTCGGCGCTTAATATTATGCTCGATGGCCCCATCGGGGGCGCGGCGTTCAACAATGAGTTTGGTCGACCCAACTTAACCGGCTACTTCCGTACCTACGAGCAGGAGTCGCTTAACGATGGCGGCATCGAGCGGCGCGGCTTCCATAAGCCAATTATGCTCGCCGGTGGTTACGGCAATATTCGTGCCCACCACGTTCAGAAGGGCGATATCCCCGTCGGTGGCAAGCTGATTGTGATGGGCGGCCCGGCGATGCTGATTGGCCTTGGCGGCGGTGCAGCCTCCAGCATGTCATCCGGCACCTCTAGTGCCGATTTGGATTTTGCCTCGGTACAACGTGAGAACCCCGAAATCGAACGCCGCGCACAGGAGGTTATCGACCGCTGCTGGGCGCTGGGCGATCACAATCCGATTCGCTTTATCCACGACGTGGGCGCCGGCGGGCTTTCCAATGCGCTGCCGGAGCTGGTCAAAGACGGCAACCGTGGTGGCTGCTTTGATCTGCGTGCGGTACCCAACGCCGAGCCGGGTATGAGTCCGCTGGAAATCTGGTGTAACGAAGCGCAAGAGCGCTATGTGCTGGCCGTTGCGCCGGAAGATTTAGCCACCTTTGACGCGCTATGTAAGCGTGAGCGCTGCCCCTATGCGGTGGTTGGCGAGGCCTTGGACGCGCATCACCTTGAAGTGCGCGATGGCCACTTTGACAGTAAGCCGGTCGATTTGCCGATGAGCGTACTGTTTGGCAAAGCGCCTAAGATGCAGCGCGAATTTGAGCGCCACGAACCGGCGCTTTCCGGCATGATGCTTGATAACCTCGACCTGCGCGAAGCGCTGGATCGGGTGCTGCGTCTACCTACTGTGGCCTCCAAAAACTTCCTGATTACCATCGGTGACCGCTCAATTACCGGCCAAGTGGCCCGCGACCAGATGGTCGGCCCCTGGCAGGTGCCGGTGGCGGATGTAGCGGTTACCACGGCAAGTTTTGATACCCACACCGGGGAAGCCATGGCCATGGGCGAACGCCCGCCGGTGGCGTTGATCAATCCTGCAGCCAGCGCTCGTTTGGCCGTCGCCGAAGCGATTACCAACTTGGCCGCAGCGCCGATCGCCAAGCTAAGCGATATCAAGCTCTCCGCTAACTGGATGAGCGCCGCCGACCATCCAGGTGAAAACCAGGCGTTGTATGACGCCGTTTATGCGGTGGGCATGGAAATGTGCCCGGCACTGGGCATCGCCATTCCGGTGGGCAAAGACTCTATGTCCATGCGTACCGCCTGGGTCGATGAGAATGAGCAGGATGAAAGCGAACCTGAAGAGAAAAGCGTAACCTCGCCGCTTTCGCTGGTCGTCACGGGCTTTGCCCCGGTGACGGATGCCTTGGCGACGCTTACCCCGCAGATCAATCTGGATCAAGATGAATCGGATCTGATTTTGATTGATTTAGGCAGCGGCCAAAATCGTCTGGGCGGCTCTGCTCTGGCGCAGGTGTACGGCCAAGTAGGCAATGACTGCCCAGACGTGGACGACCCGGAAGATATCAAGGCGTTCTTCGAAGTCATTCAGGGTCTTAACCGCGACGGTAAGCTATTGGCCTACCACGACCGCAGCGACGGCGGCCTGCTGGTGACACTGTTGGAAATGGCCTTTGCTGCCCACGCAGGGCTAGAGATTAAGCTCGACTGGATGATCGATGAGCCGGTGGAGGCGTTGAACGCGCTGTTTTCGGAAGAGTTGGGGGCGGTGATCCAGGTTAATCGCCAACACACCGAAGAAGTGCTGGCGCAGTTTGCCGTTGCAGGTATCGAAACCTGCGGCGTTATCGCCCGTCCCCGCTATGACGACCAGGTGCGCGTCACGCTGTTCGAAGAGCCGCTGCTGGAAACCACGCGTCAACTTACCCAGCGCACCTGGGCGGAAACCAGTTACCGCATGCAGGCGCTGCGCGATAATCCCGAATGCGCTAAAAACGAATTCGACAATCTGCTCGATAGCCGCGATCCGGGGCTCTCGGCAACACCGACCTTTGATATCAACGACGATATCAGCGCACCGTTTGTGAATACTGCCAAGCCCGCCATGGCCGTACTGCGCGAGCAGGGCGTTAACGGGCAGGTGGAGATGGCCTGGGCCTTCGATAAGGCCGGGTTTGAAGCAGTGGATGTGCATATGAGCGACATCCTTGAAGGGCGCGTGTCCTTGGAAGAGTTCAAAGGCCTGGTGGCCTGCGGCGGCTTCTCCTATGGCGATGTGCTCGGTGCTGGCGGTGGTTGGGCCAAGTCGGTGCTGTTTAACGAGCGCGCCCGGGAGCAGTTTGCGGCGTTCTTCGCCCGCGACGACAGCTTCTCACTGGGTGTGTGCAACGGCTGCCAGATGCTGTCACAGTTGAAGACGTTAATTCCCGGCGCTGAAAACTGGCCGACCTTTGTGCGTAACGAGTCAGAACAGTTTGAGGCGCGGGTCTCCATGGTGCGGGTCGAGAAGAGCCCTTCGATCCTGCTTGCTGGCATGGAAGGGTCAAAACTCCCCATCGCCGTGGCCCATGGTGAAGGACAGGCGGCGTTCCGCGACAGCGCGCATTTGCGCAGCATGCAGTCGAGCAGCCAAATCGCCCTGCGTTACATCGATAACTATGGCCAGGCAACTACCCGCTACCCCGCCAACCCCAACGGCTCGCCTGCCGGCATTACCGGCCTGACTACGCCGGATGGCCGGGTGACCATTATGATGCCACACCCGGAGCGTGTCGCCCGCGCAATCACCAACTCCTGGCGCCCGGCAGGGTGGACGGAAGATGGCGCTTGGCTACGGCTATTCCGCAACGCTCGGGTTTGGCTCAACTGATACCAGTAGCGCTGCAAGTCACGCGATGGGAGTAGCGAACAGATTAACGGCGGTTTTTTGCCGCCGTTTATCTGTTACGTCAATTGTTAAGAGTGCTGTTGAGGCGTGCTCGCCGGTGTTTCATCTGCTCCCGTCGGCGGCAGTCCTAGCTTGGCTTCCAGTGTTTCAAGCTCTAAACGGTAGCGCTCAACGAGGTATTCAAAGCGCCCAAAGTCATGTCCGCAATCCATACAGAACACATGGGCTTGACCACGCCGTGTGGCGGGTAGGCGTTTTAAACGGCTACTGCATTCTGGGCATTCAGGGCTGAAATGATTAGTTGTCATGGCAAACCTCTTGATTAAACTTTCTCTCCACAACGCGGGAGATTAAAAGTGGATTTAAAACCTTCACTATTAAGATGCGACGAAAGTCGCAATAGTTCAATAGCAGGCTATTTAATTTGCCGATACCCAACGCCTCACGGACGTCTTCTCTAACGCCCCAGCTTCGCCCCTATCAGCAGGAAGCGGTAAAGCGCGTGGTGGTGCATTTCCGTGCCTCCAGCGATCCTGCTTTGGTGGTATTACCTACTGGCAGCGGCAAATCCCTGGTGATTGCTGAGCTGGCGCGCTTAGCTAGGGGGCGTGTGCTGGTGTTGGCCCATGTGCGCGAGCTGGTGGAACAGAACCACGCCAAGTACCAGGCCTATGGCCTTGAGGCGGATATTTTTAGCGCCGGTTTAAAGCGCAAAGAGGCGAGTCGCCAAGTGGTGTTTGGCTCGGTGCAGTCGGTGGTGCGCAATTTGGAGAGTTTTAACGACGCTAACTTTACCCTGTTGGTGATCGATGAGAGCCACCGCGTATCGCTTGATGAGGACGCCAGCTACCGCCAGGTGATTGAGCACCTGCGCCAACACAACCCGCAGCTTAAAATACTCGGACTCACCGCAACGCCGTACCGTTTGGGGCAGGGGTTTATCTATTATCGCCACCACCACGGCATGGTACGGGGCAGCGAAGAGAGCTTTTTCCGCGACTGCGTGTTTGAGCAACCGCTACGGCTGATGGTTAAGCAGGGCTATCTCGCCGCGCCCAAGCGACTGGATATGGCCATTGAGGGCTACGACTTCTCTGCGCTGAAGCCCTCTTCAAGTGGTCTGTTTGCGGAGGAGGCGCTTAATCGCGTGGTGGCGGGTAGCCGCGCTACGCCGGGCATCATCGGGCAAATTATCGAACGTGCGGTTGAGCGCCAGGGAGTGATGATTTTTGCCGCCACCGTATCCCACGCCGAAGAAATTATGGGCTATTTGCCCAGGGCAGAAGCAGCGCTTATTACCGGCGCAACGCCTTCCCAGGAGCGCACGGCGCTGATCGATGCCTTTAAAGCGCGGCAACTGAAATATCTGGTCAACGTGGCGGTGCTGACCACCGGCTTTGATGCCCCTCACGTGGATTTAATCGCTATTTTGCGGCCTACCGAGTCGGTCAGCCTTTATCAGCAGATGGTGGGCAGAGGTCTTCGCCTGTCGCCGGGTAAAAGTGACTGCCTGATCCTGGATTACGCCGGTAACCCCTGGGATATCTTCGCCCCGGAAGTGGGCGAACCAAAGCCGGATAGCGACAGTGAACCGGTTCAGGTAGAGTGCCCTGACTGCGGTCATGCCAATCTTTACTGGGGAAAGCGCGACGGTGATTTAGTGATTGAGCACTTTGGCCGTCGCTGTCAGGGGCTAATTGCAGATGATGAAGGAAGGCGGCGCCAATGCGACTTCAGGTTCCGCTTCAAAGTCTGCGATGAGTGCGGTGCCGAAAATGATATTGCTGCCCGTCGCTGCCACGGTTGCGAAAAACTACTGGTAGACGCGGATGATAAACTCAAAGACGCCCTAAAGCTGAAAGACGCCAAGGTATTGCGGGTAAGCGGTATGCAGCTGGAAGCGACCACCAACGGCCGTGGTCTGCCGCGCTTAAAAGTCACCTATCATGACGAAGATGGCACCCATCTTTCCGAGTGGTACGCGCTGGAAAGCCCCGCTCAGCGGCGTGCTTTCTATGCCGCCTTTCTGCGCTACCATCTGCGCGCACCGGGAGGTAAATGGCAGCCGCTAAGCCCCGAGGAAGTCGTCGCCGAACAGCGCCGCCTACGCCATCCTGATTTCGTCGTAGGCCGCAAAGTGGGGCGCCATTTCCAAATCCGTGACAAGCTGTTTGACTATGCTGGCCGCTACCGTAAAGCGGTGGAGGCGGGGTAGCATGTGCCTTGTGTCGATAAACCATCTATTATTCAATATTTAGGCTGTAAACTGCAGGAGCGCACGATGCCAACGGTGCTACGCTTGCAGGGTTTTAGGTTCTTCTTCTATTCAAATGAAGGTAATCCTTTAGAGCCTGCTCACATCCATATATTTAAAGCGGGCGCTGAAGCTAAATTTTGGCTCTCGCCTGATGTGCAGTTGGCGAGAAATGATGGCTTTGATGCCAAGGCGCTACGCACTATTACGACGATGATTATTCAACACCGCGATACACTAGAGGGGGCCTGGCATGACTACTTCTCCTAAGCGAGTTACGTTTGATGAGGATAATTTCTGGGTTGAGTTAAGCGATGGTCGCACGGTAGGCGTACCGCTAGCTTGGTACCCGCGCCTTCTTAAAGCCTCAGCCCAACAATTGGCGTGCTATGAATTGAGTGCCCGTGGAATTCATTGGGACGCGTTGGATGAAGATGTGTCTATTGATGGAATTCTGGCCGGGCAGGGCGATTTGACACGCCACCGCCAGGCTGTCGCCTGATTCCAAACATCCCAAGAGAGCCGACCCGCGTGAGCGAGACGCCAAGCGTTAATAGCGACATAGAAACACCTGATTCTCAGCCTAATGAGCCTGTGCAGGTGTCGTTTGGGCGTCTGTTTAATGAGCCGATTACGCAAATGCCAGAGGATTTATACATTCCTCCGGAAGCGTTGCGGGTCTTTCTGGAAACTTTTGAAGGCCCACTGGACTTGCTGCTCTATCTGATTCGCCGTCAGAACCTGGACATTCTAACCATCAATGTGGCCACCATCACCCACCAGTACATCGAGTATGTGGAGCTGATGAAGGCCATGGAGATTGAACTGGCGGGGGAGTATCTGCTCATGGCCGCCATGCTGGCTGAGATCAAGTCTCGCACGCTGTTACCCCGCCCGCCGAAGGCAGAAGGCGACGACGAGGAAGACCCCCGCGCTGAGCTGATCCGTCGCCTGCAAGAGTATGAGCGACTTAAAGAGGCCGCAGAAACGCTGGATACGCTGCCGCGTATGGGGCGCGACTGGTTTAGTGTGCAGGCGGGCTTGCCACCGCTGGAATCCCGGGTAATACATCCTGAAGTCGAGCTCGATGAACTGCTCAGCGCGCTATCGGATATTCTCAAGCGTGCCGAGCTGGTGCAGGCCCACCAGATCAGCCGCGAAGTGCTGTCCACTCGCGAGCGCATGCTCAAGATTATGGAGCAGCTCAGTCACGATGACGACCACCACCGCTATACCTCCTTTGAAGCGCTGTTTACCCTAGAAGAAGGGCGGGCAGGCGTCGTAGTGACCTTTATGGCAATTTTAGAACTGGCTAAAGAAGCCATGATAGAAATTGTCCAGAATGCGCCTCTGTCGCCGATTCACGTGCGCGCCCGGCGTGCGGCCCTTGCTGACGATGAGGAGGGAGCTTTTGAGGAGGGCGAGATAGAAGATGATGCCTATGGCGAGTCCGCTTTTGAGCCTGGCGAGGAGACGCCATGAGTAACGCCGTCACCGCGTTAGATGACATTGTTTTAGATGACATTATTGAAGCAGCGCTGCTGGCCGCTGGCGAACCTTTGCCTCTTGAGCGTTTGGAAACCCTTTTTCTGGAAGGCGAATGCCCAACGCGCAAAGAGTTTCGCGATGTGTTTGAGCGTTTACAGCAACGCCACTCCGGCGGTGCTCTAGAACTGCTGGAAACCGTTTCAGGCTACCAGCTACGCATTCGTCCGCGGCTTTCCCAGTGGGTGTCGCGATTATGGGACGAGCGCCCACAGCGCTACTCCCGGGCGCTACTGGAAACCCTGGCATTGATCGCCTACCGCCAGCCGGTTACCCGGGGCGATATCGAAGAGGTACGCGGGGTTAGCGTGAGTAGCTCCATTATGCGTACCTTGGCGGAGCGTGGCTGGATTCGGGTAGTGGGGCATCGAGATGTGCCGGGCCGCCCGGCGGTTTACGCCACCACGCGTAGTTTTTTGGACGATTTTGGCTTAAAAACCCTCGATGCACTGCCGCCCATGCACACGCTGGCCAGTTGGGAGGAGAACGAAATACCTGAGGAAGAGGGCTTGGTGTCCAATGGTGAGGACGCCAATGCAGCAAGTCTCCCCGATACACAGAGTGAAGCACTAGACGAAACGCATAAAACGGTGCAGGATGCGCCTCCCCAGAAAGATCAGATTACTGCGGCTGAAATAGCCGACAAGCACGCCGAGACGGCGTTAACCCAGCCGCTGAGTTTTGCCGATTTACAGGCACGGCTAGCGGCACGTGCGCAGCGCGCTGACGACGATGAGCGCGAGCGCACGGAGACTACCGATGTGAGGTCAGACGACCATGAGTCAGAGTGATAACACCACGCCCCCCACCAGCGAAAAGCTGCAAAAAGTCTTGGCCCGTGCAGGCCTTGGTTCGCGGCGCGAGATGGAAACAGCGATTTCCGCCGGGCGCGTTAAAGTGAATAGCCAGGTGGCCAAGCTGGGCGACCGCGTTGAGGCGCGGGACAAGGTCAGCTTTGATGACCGCCCAGTGGCGCTGCGTCCGGAAGAAGAGGCGCCGCGTCGGGTTATTATGTACAACAAGCCGGAAGGCGAGCTGTGCACCCGTAAAGACCCGGAAGGTCGACGCACCGTATTTGAACGTTTGCCGCGCCTGAAAGGCGAGCGCTGGATTGCGATTGGCCGCCTGGATATCAATACCAGCGGTTTGCTGCTGTTTACCACCGATGGCGAATTGGCCAACCGCTTGATGCATCCCTCTACCCAGGTAGAGCGCGAGTATGCGGTTCGCGTGATGGGGGAAGTGAAGCGCGAACATATCCTGGCCATGGTCGATGGCGTTATGTTGGAAGATGGCCCGGCGCGCTTTACCGATGTGCAGGAGTTTGGTGGCGAGGGTATCAACACCTGGTTCCACGTGGTGATTCTGGAAGGGCGCAACCGTGAAGTGCGGCGTCTTTGGGAGTCTCAGGCGCTGACGGTGAGTCGTCTGAAGCGCGTACGCTATGGCAATATCTTCCTCGATAAGCGGGCAAAAGCCGGCGAATGGGTCGAACTTACTCAGGATGAGGTGGATGACTTAGCCACGCTGGCTAACTTGGAAACCCGTAAAGTGCCAGCGCTGACGCCCGATGAGAAGAACCGCTGGAACCGTGATAAGCACAAGCGCAAGCCGGTACAGGCGCTGCGCAAGCCGAAAAGCAAAGCCCGTTAAACGCGGCTGTCTGAGCCCTCTCTTGGTCTCCGCTGTTAGCGTTTAGTCTCGTAAGCGTGTCTGCCCGCATTGAGTGATGTGAGCAGGCACGAAAATGGTTCATTATCGTAGAGTGAAGGCAAAAAACGCTTGCTATCAATAAGGTGTAAGCGTAGGATATGCATCCGTTCAGGCGGGTCGTTAGCTCAGTTGGTAGAGCAGTTGACTTTTAATCAATTGGTCGCAGGTTCGAATCCTGCACGACCCACCATTCAAACAGTTGATCAGTTTTTATGAAGTCAGTTTGAATTCAGTGATGAACGTTTAATGTAGGTAGCGTATGTGTGGTAACGCTAGTAAGTGAGTAGCAAAGCAAGTTTGGGTCGTTAGCTCAGTTGGTAGAGCAGTTGACTTTTAATCAATTGGTCGCAGGTTCGAATCCTGCACGACCCACCAAATTCAACGCCCTTGGCAGTTTACTGCCAGGGGCGTTTTGCTATGCAAGCAGAAAATTATCTGCTGTGACAAGTTGCTTGCAGCAAGCAGCAATTTCCCACCACAATAGTCTAGAATTGATTCTAAAGCGGTAGGCCTCCGCGAGAGACGCATCGGCCCACCGCGCACGCGAGCGGCATAGCATATGCAAGATATACTGCCTTATGCCGTGACTCAGTGTTTGACAGGGGGATTCCCTGTTCGTCGCAGTGGTAGACACAATGACTATTATGACTACGCAAGCAGAGCTCAGTGCTCAGCTACCCACCGCCTACTGTCCGACCCGTATTCCAGCGGAAGATCAGGCCCGGGTTGAAGAGATAAAGCGGCTTCTAAACGCCCATAACGCCGTTTTGGTCGCCCACTACTACACCGATGATGCCATTCAGCAGCTAGCGGAAGAGACCGGCGGCTGTGTCGCTGACTCGCTGGAGATGGCGCGCTTTGGTGCTCGCCATGACGCCACCACGCTGGTCGTTGCGGGGGTTAGATTTATGGGTGAAACCGCCAAAATACTCTCGCCTGAAAAGCGCGTGCTGATGCCTACCCTGGAGGCCACCTGCTCGTTGGATATTGGCTGTCCTGCCGATGAGTTCAGTGCTTTCTGTGATGCCCACCCTGACCGCACCGTGGTGGTGTATGCCAACACCTCTGCGGCGGTTAAAGCGCGTGCGGACTGGGTAGTGACCTCGTCGATTGCGGTCGAGGTGATTGAGCACCTGCAAGCCAAGGGCGAGAAGATTCTCTGGGCACCCGACAAACATTTGGGTGGCTACATCCAGAACAAAACTGGCGCCGATATGTTGATGTGGGACGGCGCCTGTATCGTCCATGAGGAGTTTAAGGCCAAGGGCGTTGAAGACCTTAAGCGCATCTATCCGGATGCCGCGGTGCTGGTGCATCCAGAGTCGCCGGAGCCGGTGGTTAAACTGGCTGATGTGGCAGGTTCCACCTCGCAGCTGATCAAGGCGGCTAAAGAGCTGCCCAACGATAAGCTTATTGTGGCGACGGATCGGGGTATCTTTTTCAAGATGCAGCAAGCGGTGCCCGACAAAACCCTGTTTGAAGCGCCGACAGCGGGCAACGGTGCCACTTGCCGCAGCTGCGCTCACTGCCCATGGATGGCTATGAACGCGCTGGATAATCTGGCGGGTGCGTTGCGCGAAGGGAGTGGTGAGATTCAGGTGGATGAAGCATTGCGCCTACAGGCCTTAAAACCCCTTGAACGCATGCTTAACTTCAATGCTTAGCGAGAAAAGATTAACCGAATGTCATTGCGAACAAAGTGAAGCAATCTCGGAGTGACTGCTACCGCAGGTTGAGATTGCCGCGTTGCTGCGCTCCTCGCAATGACATAGGTTTAGTTAAAATCTTCCAGGGTTTCGCGATACGCAATAAAGTCTTCTCGGCGTTGTTCTATTCTTGCCAACGCCTGCTGGTCATTTTCCCGCTCGGCGGCATCCCGGGCGATGGAGAGCTGGCGAATGCCGCGATCTACGCGGCCGGTCAGCTGAAGATACTCTGCGCGCGCTAAATGACCCCAGCTGTCATGGCCGCTGCGCCCGGCTGCTTCCGCCAGCAGGTTAAAGCCTTGCGGGTTTTCCGGGTTTTGCGCGGTAATATCGTTCAGCAGTTGATAAGCCGCCGGAGGGTCACGCTGCAGCTGCGCCTCAGCCAGGGTCAGCTGGGCAGGCAGGTAATTGGGTATAAAGCGTAGTAATCGCTGGCTGCGCTGAATGGCCTGGTCGTAGCGGCCAGCTTCCAGCGCGACGCTCGCCGCAGAGGCGGGTAGCATGGCATAGTCGGGGTGCTGATTGGCAAGTCTATCCAGCTGCTCCAGGGCGCTGTCGATTTGGCCGTTGCGAGCGTCGATTAGCGCGGCTAAATAGTTCTGAGCGGCTTGTTCGGCACCTTCCTGCGCAAGGCGTGAAGCGGCTTGCTGGGGAGTGTTGGCGTAAATACTCAGCAGTGCGCGGGCGCGCATCATGTCGTAGAGGGTGTCGCTGGTGTAAGCATCGGTGACATTGAGTTGGGCTGCGCGGGCTTGCGCGGCGCTTAAGCGATTATCGGAGACCGGGTGGGTGAGCAAGAATTCCGGCGGTGTATCGCCCTGCAGGCGGGCCATGCGCTGCATGGCCGAGAACATACGCACCATTGCCTGGGGGTCATAGCCCGCGTCGGCCATAGCCTGCAAGCCTATGTTGTCGGCTTCCTGTTCAAACAGCCGTGAGTAGCTGAGCTGATCCTGAATCAACGCCGCCTGAGAGCCCATGGCGGCCGCCATGCCAACGTCGCCGCCCCCACTGGCGGCAATCAGCATACCTGCCAGCATGGCCGCCATGGCGGGCAGTTGGGTTTGAGCCGCGCGGGCACTCCCGCGGGCATAGTGGCGTTGAGAGAGGTGGCCCAGTTCGTGGGCTAACACCGAGACAAAAGCCCCTTCATCTTCGGCAAACGCGAAGAGGCCCGAATTGATACCCACTACGCCGCCAGGTACGGCAAAGGCGTTAAGTGAGCCGTTATCGACCATAACGGTGATCGTGCGCAGGCCGCTAATTTGGCTATGTGGGGCTAATCGGGCAATCAGACTTTGCAAATAATCATTGGCAATGGGGTCTTGCCACTGGGGGGCTTGGGCACGAAACTGGCGCAACCAGGCGCGGCCCAAGCGATACTCTTCATTGCTGACGGAGGTAGATGCCGCCCCTAAACTTGGCAGGCCATAATCGTTATTAGCCGCGCTGGGTGGGCTAAACAGTAGGCTGCCACAGGCACAAGCGAACGCACATATCCAGCCTGGGTAAGCGGTACGAAGGGTCGGCATGGCATCCTCTTAAGTAGTGGTTAAGTACAGCGGTCAGGGTATGCATTGATTGAGAGTGTGACATTGATAAACACGGGGAAGTGCCGTTAAATCGACTACCTAGTGAAATCAATCGCTAAAAGACAGTGTATGCCGCAGGGTTTATTAAACAACGTTTATGCAACAGCATTGATAAATCTATGTAGCCAATAGGCAGGTCATTTTGAGGGAGAGTGTATGTCTGAGCAAACCGGGGGCTTTCAACCCGACACGGTGCTTGACGCTTGTGGGCTGCATTGCCCGTTGCCATTGCTAAAAGCGAAGCAGGCTTTGTCGAGCTTGGCGGCAGGTCAATTATTGGAAGTACGTTCGACGGATGCGGGTTCGTGGCGGGATATGGCGTCGTTTACCGACCAGAGTGCACATACCCTGGAAGGTCGTGAACAGCGCGACGACGTTTATGTGTATTGGATTAGAAAAGCTGGGGATGCGCACCCATGACCCTGCGCACGATTCTAAAAAGCTGGGTGGAGCGTTACTTCTCAGACGAAGAGGCGCTGATCCTGCTGGTAGTGCTGGTGGCAGGCTTTGCAGCGATTATTTGGTTCGGGCGGATGCTGGCGCCCTTTTTTACCGCGCTGGTAATTGCGTTTCTGTTGCAAGGCGTAGTGGGGGCGTTTACCCGGCGAGGAGTGCCGCACCTGCTGGCGGTGATCCTGGTGTTTTTAGCCTTTATTAGTGTGCTGCTTACCCTGGCGTTTATTCTGATGCCGCTGATCTGGAACCAGCTAGTGGGGCTGGTGCAAGAGACGCCGCGGATGTTCGCCAGTGGCCAGGGGTGGTTGGATGAGTTACAGGCGCGCTACCCGAATATTATTACGCCGGATCAGATGCAGAGCTGGATTGGGGTGGCGAGCCGTGAAATCAGTCAACTGGGTCAGCGCGCCTTAACGCTCTCGCTGGCGTCGTTAGGCAATATCATGTCGCTGATTATCTACCTGGTGCTGGTGCCGATTCTGGTCTTCTTTATGCTCAAGGATCGCGACGTACTGGTCGGTTTTATACTTTCGCTACTGCCCCAAAAGCGCACTCTGCTATCGCGTATTTGGCGTGAAATGGATGATCAAATTGCCAACTATATCCGCGGCAAGTTCATTGAAATCATTATCGTGGGTACGGTAGCGTTCTTTACCTTTGCATTCTTTGGGTTGCCGTATACGGCGTTGTTGGCTGTGTTGGTAGGGCTTTCGGTGTTAGTGCCGTATATCGGGGCGGCGGTGGCCACGCTGCCGGTTGCTGCAGTGGCGGGGTTCTATTTTGGCCTTAGCGAGGATTTTGTCTATGTGCTGGTGGCTTATGGCGTGATTCAAGCGCTGGATGGCAACGTATTGGCGCCGGTTCTGTTCTCTGAGACCAATAATATTCACCCGGTTTCTATTATTGTGGCGGTACTGTTCTTCGGCGGGGTTTGGGGGTTCTGGGGTATTTTCTTTGCCATTCCACTAGCTACCCTGCTGAAAGCGCTGATCTACGCTTGGCCGCGCAGCATGCATGGACGTGATGCGCGGCAGGGCCTGCAAGCGCCGGCGGCTCAAGAGGTCGAGTAAGGTTTACCCATTACCCGTGGCGGGTCGGCACCGGGTAATGGGTTATCTGAAGGAGCGTTGGAAAAGCTAGCTAGCGGCGTTAAGTTGTTCAGCCGCAGCCAGCACTTCTTCAGCGTGGCCAGGCACTTTCACGCCGCGCCACTCCTGGGCTAGCTTGCCTTCCTTGTCAATCAGGAAGGTACTGCGTTCGATACCCAGATGCTCCTTGCCGTACATCTTCTTGAGCTTGATAACGTCAAACAGCGTGCAGACATTTTCATCTTTGTCAGAGATCAGGTCGAAATTGAAATCCTGCTTGGCCTTAAAGTTCTCCTGGGCGCGCAGGCCATCGCGGGAGACGCCAAGAATCACCGTATTCGCCGCGTCGAAGGCGGGTTTGCGGTCGCGGAAATCACCGCCTTCGGTGGTGCAGCCGGGTGTGCTGGCTTTGGGGTAGAAGTAAATAACCACTTGTTTGCCGCGTAGTTCCGACAGGGTCACGCGGGTATCCCCGGTGGCAGTGGCGGAAAAATCTGCGACAGACTGGCCGATTTCAACAGACATGATGAGATCCTTATTAACGTTGGATGTTAAGGGTGATTACACGCAAGCCAGGGGCTATTGTCAAAGCGCAAAACAGGGTGACGAAAAACTCACACCGCTTTACGCTGTACAGGCTCGAATCGCCTGAGTACCATTTGGCCTCTGTGCGAGTTGGGCACTTGGGGCAAAATAGCCCGATTGCTCTCAATACTTAGCACTTAAAACATGTAGCACTTAAAACACGTATCGCTTAAAACACTTGGCACTTAAAAAACACAGATAGTTGATATCACAATTTGGCTGGTGAGGAATAAACGGATGATCACAGGCAGCATCGTCGCCCTGGCGACGCCTATGAAGGTCAATGGCGACATCGACTGGGAGGCGCTTCGTCGTCTGGTGAACTTCCATCTCGACAATGGCACTGATGCCATTGTGGCTGCTGGCACCACGGGCGAACCTACGACCATGTCCTTCGCGGAGCACTTTGATGTGATTCGCAGCGTGGTAGAAGAGGTCAATGGCCGTATTCCCGTGATTGCGGGCACCGGGGCCAATGCCACTTCAGAGGCAGTAGAGCTGGCGCGCTACGCCGGTGAAGTCGGGGCTGATTACTGCTTGTCAGTATGTCCTTACTATAACAAACCCACCCAGGAAGGCCTCTACCAGCACTTTAAAGCGGTCGCTGAGGGCAGCAAGCTGCCGGTGATCCTGTATAACGTGCCGGGCCGCACCTGCTCGGATCTCTACAACGAGACCGTGTTACGTCTGGCCGACGTCGATAATATTATTGGTTTAAAAGATGCCACGGGGAACCTAGAGCGTGCAGAAGATCTAATCACTCGCCTAAAGGGCAGTGGTTTTATGCTCTACTCCGGTGACGATGCGACCGCCTGTGACTTTATGCTGATGGGTGGCCATGGGGATATCTCCGTCACCGCCAATGTTGCCCCTCGGGCGATGCATGAGCTTTGCACGGCAGCCGTGTCGGGTGATTCCGATAAGGCGCACCAGATTAATACGCGGCTGATGCCGCTGCACACCAACCTGGGCATAGAGTCGAATCCTATCCCGGTGAAGTGGGCGCTGAACCGTATGGGTTACGCGGACGCGGGTATTCGTTTGCCGCTAACCTGGTTGTCGGAAAAATACCACGCCACGGTGAGCGAAGCGCTGCAGCTGGCGGGCGTCGTAGAGGAGTAACCCCGACGCAATACCCTTTGCTACCCAGCTCACTTAATTCTGAGCTGGGTACCTGATTTGTTGACTTAAGGTGGCTTGATGAGCTCTGTGCTTGAAATTCGTGCGCTTAAATGGGTTCCGCTGGCAATCGCAGCGGCTGTCGCGCTCTCTGGTTGTGCGCGGGATGGTTTTTACGACGACCGTAATCTTGACTACACCGACGCTGCGCCAGCGCCGCCGCTAGTGTTGCCAGAGACCCGCAATACCCAACGCTACCGCGATGCGCTGCCGGTTCCTCAAGCCGCCGCCCAAGGTACGCGACTTGACGAAGCGGCAGAGATTCGTCCCCCACAGTCACTGGCTATTGGCAGTGGAATGGAGCCTGAGTACGTTGAGCGCCGCGAAGTCGGCGATCAAACCTGGCTAGTCGTCGCCGCTGATACCGGTACGGTGTGGCCGCAGCTGGAGGAGTTTGTGCGTAGCCGTCAGTTGGAAGTGCTACAGAGCAGTGCTTCCCAGGGAGTTATCGTTACCTCCCAGGCGGAAATACAGCTACAGAGCGCGCTACGTGCAGGCAGCAGCGAAGTTCGCTGCGAACGCGGTGGGCAAACCATGGCTAGCTGCCTGGATGCGCTGGAGAGCCATCTAAGTTCGCGCAGCGCGTCCGCCAGCGTCTCTTCTTCCTGGACCGCTCAGCGTCTTACCGATGAGCAGACACTGCAAATTCGCCAGCAAGACGACGAATGGGAAGTGGTTATACCGCAGCCAGTTGACCGCGTGTGGGCCGAGTTGAACCACTACCTTGAGCTGGACTTTGCTCAGGAAGGTCAGCGCGATTTGCTGGCCGCAGATCCTGCTAGTCACGAGTTTATGGTTGAATATATGACCGAAACCGAGCGCAACCGTAACCCGTTGCAAATCGTCTTCAGCGCGGACGTGCGCAAGATGTCTCAACAGATCCGTCTTGCCTTGCAGCCTGATGGCGATCAGACGATTCTGCGTGCCATTAACGCCAGCGAGCGGACATTCAGCGCCGATGATCAGCGCGAGCTGCTTGAGCGTGTCTCCGGCTATTTACGTTAATTTGTTGATCTTTAACCCTTTACGGAGCCCCCATGGAAAAGCGCCAAGAACTCTACGCCGGTAAGGCGAAATCTGTGTATACCACCGACGATCCGGATTTGTTGGTGCTCAACTTTCGTGATGACACCAGCGCCTTCGATGGCAAGAAAGTGGAATCGCTGGCCCGCAAGGGGATGGTCAATAACATCTTTAACGCTTTCATTATGGAGCGGCTTCAGGAAGCGGGGATTCCCACCCACTTCGAAAAGCAGCTCTCCAATACGGAGAGTCTGGTCAAAAAGATGCAGATGATCCCGGTGGAGTGCGTAGTGCGCAACATCGCCGCGGGTGGCTTGGTCAAACGGCTTGGCGTCGAAGAGGGCATCGCCCTTACGCCACCTACCTTTGAACTGTTCCTGAAGAACGATGAGAAGGGCGACCCGATGATCAATGAGTCGCTTGCGGAGACCTTTGGTTGGGCCACGCCCGAGCAGTTAGCCAAGATGAAGGTATTAACCTTCAAGGTTAACCATATCCTCAAGGCGCTGTTTGCTGAGGGCGATATGCTGCTGGTGGATTACAAGCTGGAGTTCGGCGTATTCAAAGGTGAAGTTGTGCTGGGCGATGAATTCTCCCCGGACGGTTGCCGCCTTTGGGACGCCAACACCCGTGAAAAGCTGGATAAAGATCGCTTCCGCCAGGGGTTGGGTGGCGTGATCGAGGCCTATGAGGAAGTTGGCCGTCGTTTGGGTATTACCTTTCCCGCCGCTTAAGCTGCCGCGGATGGGCCATTACTCAGCGTAAGGTTCGATAGCCATCACCTCTAAGGTGGTGGCTTCGCCATTTTGGCGAGGACAAAACTTAACGTCCACATCGCGCAGCCGAAGGCCATAAAGCCGATCAGAATCGCTATCCTTTTGCTTATAGGCGGGCCTGGGGTCCTGGCTTAGCACCTGCTCAATTAATGCCAGCAGGGTGGCGCTGTCCTGGCGCTGGGCCAGGCTAGCCAGTGCTGTGGGATGAAAGGTGACCGCCATCAGTGAGGGTGTCTCTGGGGCAAAGCCTGCCTGTGCGTTAGGATGAGCTTCAGCCCAGGGCAGATAAGGCTTGATATCGACCACCGGGGTGCCGCTGACCAGGTCGCAGCCCTGGAGCTGCAGAGTGACACCGTGCTGGGTGTCGATGCCGACTAATTTCACCAGTGAGAGCCCCAAGCGGTTAGGGCGGTGAGTGCTGCGACTGGCAAAAACGCCCACCTTTTTATTGCCTCCCAGGCGTGGCGGCCTGACCAGCGGTGACCAGCGTTCGGGGCTGTGATGAAAAATGAAGCTCAGCCACAGGTGGCTGAAGTCTGCTAGGCCGCGCACGGCGAGTGGGTCGTTGTAGGGTGCCGTGAGTACAAGCCGGGCATTGGCAGCAGGGGCGAGCCCTGGCTGGCGGGGAATGCCGAACTTATCAGGGTAGTCGCTGACCACATGGCCTATGGGCGTGAGCGTAAAGTGCTCGTTGTTAGGGGCGTCGTCCATCACACTGCACTGCCTTTTGCTGAGATTGATGCGCATAGAATTGATGCGTAGAGGGTTGCTGCGAGTAGTATAAAGCAGACCAATGGCTTAAACGCCATCAATGGGGCGTGACCCAGTGGGCATGATCGAATGAGTCTTGATTGAATGTTAGCTGAACAGCTCAGAGGTGACGCATGACCAATACCGCAGAGCAACAAACGCCTGTGCCGACAAGCGCGCGCGTCATGTATCGGGCGGCGCTGGCACGCGATGCCGCCGACCAGGCAGAAGTGTTTTACCACGCCGTGATGCAGGGCGCGGCGACGCATTACACGCTTTCAGAGCGAAAGGCCTGGGCACAGGCATTGCCCCGTGAAGGCAGTGCCTGGGGCGTGCGACAAGCGCTGTATACCACCTTGGTGGCTGCCTGCGATGGTCGCTGCGTGGGTTTTTTGGAGTTGGACTTAGCCGCCGGGCGGGTTGAAACCCTCTACGTTTGGCCGTCGCTGACCGGTCGCGGTATCGGCACCACGCTGCTGGTGCATGCCGAACGGCTGCTGCTTGAGCAAGGCAAGGGGCAAATTGAGATAGAGGCGAGCGCTATGCTCTATGAGCGCCTGCTGCGCCGTGGTTGGAAAAACCACGGCGAGGAGTGGGTCGAACGAAGCGGGGAGCGACTGTTGCGTTATAAGCTCACCAAGCGGCTTAACGCCGTCGAAACGTAAGCAGAGTTACACGCTGTAGCTGCGCGTAATGCGCATTGAGAGATCAATGGAGGCGATATCTTTGGTCAGTGCGCCGCTGGAGATACAGTCAACGCCGGTATCGGCGATTGCGCGCAGGGTGTTGGCATCCACATTGCCTGAAGCTTCCAGGGTGGCGCGGCCGCCGTTGATTTCGACTGCAACGTGGAGGTCTTCAATGGCAAAATTGTCGAGCATGACAATGTCGGCACCGGCTGCCAGCGCCTGATCCAACTCCTCAAAGGTTTCTACCTCGACTTCCACGGGCAGGTCGCTGGCCAGCTTGCGCGCTTGCGCAACCGCCGCTTTAATGCCCCCGCAGGCGGCAATGTGGTTCTCTTTGATCAAAAAAGCATCCCATAGGCCAATGCGGTGGTTGTGGCCGCCGCCACAGGTGACCGCATACTTCTGCGCCAAGCGCATGCCGGGTAATGTTTTGCGGGTATCCAGCAGGCGCACGCCGGTACCATCGATCAGGTCGACATAAGCGCGGGTGGAGGTGGCAGTGGCCGACAGTGTTTGCAGCACGTTCAGCGCCGCACGCTCCCCAGTGAGCAGAACGCGGGCGGGGCCTTCCAGGGTTAAAAAACACTGCTCAGCCTCAAGCCTATCGCCGTCGGCGGCGTGCCAGGTCAGGCTTACCCGACTATCCAGACGGCGGAACAGCTCATCCACCCAGGGTGCTCCGCACAGTATGGCGGCTTCACGGGTAATAACGTCAGCGCTGGCCCACTGATGTTCAGGGATCAATTGCGCGGTAATATCACCCGGGCCAACGTCTTCTGCTAGCAAGCGAGCGGCGCTGGCGCGGATTTCTTCAGCAAGAGCGGATTGATAATGCATGGCAGTGAATTCTCTGAACGTCGTCTTCGATGACAGGCATTGTAGTGAAAAACAGCGGTGAAGGTGAAAGAGAACACAGAGAGAGCGCTAACGTAGAGGAGCCCTTGCCAGTGGAAAACAAACAACCCTCCGACGGGTGGTGGGAAAACGCGCGTAAAGTCGTTTCACCAAACTGTGACTCTCGGCCCTCCGGTGAGGTGTCGTTGATAGTGATTCATGCGATCAGCCTTCCCCCTGGTCAGTTTAGTGGTCATGCTATTGAGGCGCTATTTACCAATCAATTGGCGCTAGATGAGCATCCGTTTTTCGCCGAAATTGCCCATTTAAGAGTCTCTGCACACCTGCTTATTCGTCGCGATGGCGAGTGCGTGCAGTTTGTTGATACAGATCAGCGTGCTTGGCATGCGGGGCGCTCATGCTGGTGGGACACTCGCCAAGCAGGGTGGCGAAGGGCGCTTAACGATTTCTCGGTGGGGATTGAGCTTGAAGGGGATGACGTTACCCCCTATAGCAAAGCCCAGTATGACGCGCTGGTAGACGCGGTGGTGTGGCTAATGGCGAGTAACCCCCAGCTAGATAGCAGCCGTATAACCAGCCATGCCCATGTGGCGCCGCTGCGCAAAACAGACCCTGGCCCGGCGTTTGACTGGGCGTATTTTCAGCAGCGGCTGGGATCGCGCCTTGAGCGTTAGCGGTTGGATTACGTTTTTCCGCGCTAAGTATTTCACTAATAACGTAATAAAACGGTAGTTTAATTACATTGGGTGACTGGTTGGTAACCCTGGAAAATGCTCTATGTATTGCTTATGTTGCAGTGCAATAGTTTGTTTTCGATAGGCTTTTACGCTGCGACAGAATTGGCAGCGTGGCGACTTTGAGGTATCTTCCCCTATACAAAAGGCTAACTTTTAACAAAATTGTGTAGCTTTACTACATCAATAAGTACGTAGCTTATTGAATGTAGAGCTAAAACCCCTATCCGGCGTTTAATCACCGGCTGAATGTAGGCGAGTGGTGGAGTTCGACACCGCCGTCCCAGGCCATTCGGGTAGCGGGGATTATTGTCATTTATCGTCATTCGGAGAGACCTCTATGAGTCTGGAGACAAGAGAAGATCTCGATCCGATCGAAACCACGGAATGGATTGATTCCCTGGAATCGGTATTGGATCGTGAGGGCGAAGATCGTGCCCGCTACCTGATGACCCGCCTGGCGGATCGCCTGCGCCGGGACGGCATGAAGGTGCCCTTCTCGGTGACAACCCCGCACCGTAATACGATCCCGGTTCACCGCGAAGCCCCGATGCCTGGCGACCTGTTCATGGAGCGCCGTATCCGCTCTTTGATCCGCTATAACGCCATTGCGCAGGTCATTCGTAATAACCGCGCCAAGCCCGGCCTGGGTGGCCACATTGCCAGCTTTATGTCCTCGGCAACGCTGTATGACGTGGGCTTTAACCACTTCTTCCGCGCTCCCCAGGGCGACTTTGCCGGTGACTTGGTCTATATCCAAGGGCACGTGGCGCCGGGTATCTACGCGCGTTCCTATTTGGAAGGCCGTCTGTCTGAAGAGCAGATGGATAAGTTCCGCCAGGAAGTGGATGGCGATGGCCTCTCTTCCTACCCGCACCCGTGGCTGATGCCGGACTACTGGCAGTTCCCCACGGTCTCCATGGGTCTTGGGCCGATTCAAGCAATTTACCAAGCGCACGTGATGAAGTACCTGCATCACCGTGAGCTGAAGGATATGTACGACCGCAAGATCTGGTGCTTCATGGGCGACGGTGAGTGTGACGAGCCGGAATCCCTGGGTGCCATTTCACTGGCCGGTCGTGAAAATCTCGACAACCTGATCTTCGTTATCAACTGCAACCTGCAGCGCCTGGACGGCCCGGTACGCGGCAACTCCCGCGTCATGGACGAGTTCGAAGGCGTCTTCCGCGGGGCTGGCTGGAACGTCATCAAGGTCGTTTGGGGCCGTCATTGGGATCCGCTGTTCGAGAAGGATAAGAAAGGCATCCTTCAGAAGCGTATGGACGAAGCGGTCGACGGCGAGTACCAGAACTACAAGGCCAACGGTGGCGCGTATACCCGCGAGCACTTCTTTGGTAAGTACCCAGAAACCGAAGCGATGGTCAAAGACCTCTCTGACGAAGATATCTGGAAGCTCAACCGCGGTGGCCACGACCCGTTCAAGGTTTACGCGGCGTATAACGAAGCGGTTAACACCTCCAACGGCAAGCCCACGGTCATCCTGGCGCACACCGTTAAAGGCTACGGCATGGGCAGCGGCGATGGCGAAGCGGCCAACGAAGCGCACCAGGTCAAGAGCATGGAGTACGAAGCGCTCAAGACCTTCCGCGATCGCTTCGGTATTCCATTAACCGACGAGCAGCTCAAAGACGTGCCGTACTACAAGCCGGAAGAGGACTCTCCCGAGCTCAAGTATATGCACCTGCAGCGTGAGCGACTGGGTGGTTACTTGCCCAGCCGCCAGAGCGACTTTGAGGCCCTGGAGATTCCTAGCCTCGAAGACAAAACCTTTGCCTCGCAAATGGGTGGCTCGAAAGGTCGTGAAGTCTCGACCACTATGGCGTTTGTACGCGTCCTCAATGGTCTGGTGAAAGATAAGCAGTTGGGCAAGAAAGTCGTGCCGATTATTCCCGACGAGGCGCGTACCTTCGGTATGGAAGGCATGTTCCGCCAGTTGGGTATCTACACCTCGGAAGGCCAGAAGTACGAGCCGGTAGATAAAGGCCAGATCATGTTCTACCGCGAGGATCAGAAAGGTCAGATCCTTGAAGAGGGCATTACCGAAGCGGGCGCGATGTCGGCCTGGATCGCCGCGGCGACCTCCTACAGCAACAACAACGTCACGCTACTGCCGTTCTACATCTACTACTCGATGTTCGGCTTCCAGCGCATTGGTGACTTGGCTTGGGCGGCTGGCGACCTACAGGCGCGCGGCTTTATGGTCGGCGGCACCGCGGGGCGTACCACCCTTAACGGCGAAGGCTTGCAGCACCAGGATGGTCACAGCCTGATTCAGGCATCCACCATTCCCAACTGCCGCAGCTACGACCCGACCTACGCCCATGAAGTGGCGGTCATCATGCAGGATGGCCTGAAGCGTATGTTCACCGATAAGGAGAACTGCTTCTACTACCTGACGGTAATGAACGAGAACTACGAGCACCCGGCGCTAGAAAACGTACCTGCTGACGATATCGTCAAAGGCATGTACCTGCTACGCGAAACCAAGGGCGACAAAGGCCGTGTTCAACTGCTGGGCTCGGGCACTATTCTGCGTGAAGTGGAAGCCGCCGCTGAGTTGCTCGAGAACGATTGGGGCATTGGCGCCGACATCTGGAGCGTGACCAGCTTTAACGAGCTGCGTCGTGAAGCGCTGCTGTTGGATCGTGAAGCCTTCCTAAGCCCTGAGGCCGAGGCCAATAAGCCCCACGTCACCAAGTGCCTGGAAGGGCGCGACGGCCCGATTATCGCCTCGACCGACTACATGAAGCTGTATGCCGATCAAGTGCGCGCCTGGGTGCCGGGTGACTACACTGTACTGGGTACCGATGGTTTTGGCCGTTCCGATACCCGTGAGAAGCTGCGTTACTTCTTCGAAGTAGATCGCTACTTCGTTACCGTGGCGGCGCTGCGTGCGCTGGCTGAACGTGGTGAGATTGATCGCAAGCAGGTTGGTGAAGCGCTTAAGAAGTATGGCATTGATGCCAATAAGCCTAACCCGCTGACTAGCTAAACCGCTGACCGGTGGGTGCTTGCCCACCGGCTCGATCCGATTTGGAAGGAGCGCGACCTTGAGTAGCGAAATCATCAAAGTTCCCGATATCGGCGGCGATACCGATGTCGAAATCATCGAGATTGCGGTGTCAGAAGGCGACGTCATTGAAGCGGAAGACACCCTAATCACGCTGGAATCCGACAAAGCCAGTATGGATGTACCAGCCCCGAAAGGTGGCAAGGTACTGAAAGTGCTGGTCAAAGAAGGCGATAGCGTCTCGGAAGGAGACGATATCGTTGAGCTGGAAGTCGAAGGTGGCAGCGACGAGAAACAAGAGAGCTCGTCTGACAGCCAGCCTGAAGAGGCCCCAGCCAAGCAAGAAACACCCAAAGAGCCGTCTCAAGAGCAGAAGCCCGCGGCTAAAAAATCAGCGGGTGGCAAGCAGACGGTTGATATTAAAGTGCCGGATCTCGGCGGCTCGGACAGCGTCGAAATTATCGAAGTCGCCGTTAGCGAAGGCGATGAAATCGAAGCCGAAGACACCCTGATCACCCTGGAGTCTGACAAAGCCTCCATGGACGTGCCCAGCCCCCATAGCGGTAAGATCGTTAGCTTTACCGTGAAAGAGGGTGACACGGTCTCGGAAGGCGATGTGATCGGCCAGATGGAGATCGTCGGCGAAGGCGATGACAGCGAAGACGCTGCTGACGAGCAGGCATCCAGTCAAACCAGCAGCGAGCCGGAAGCGACGGCTGTACAGGATGACGAGCCAGAAGAAGCCGCCAGCGAATCGCCTGCGCGCAAAGAGATTCGCGTGCCGGATCTTTCCGGTGCTTCTGACGTGCCGATTATCGAGATTGGTGTAGCGGCAGGCGATGAAATCAACGAAGAAGATCCGCTGATTACCCTGGAGTCCGACAAGGCCTCTATGGACGTGCCTAGCCCCTATAAAGGTAAGCTCCTTGAGCTAACCGTTAAAGAGGGCGACACCGTTTCCGAAGGCGATGTGATCGGCTATATGGAAGTGGCGGGTGCCAAGAGTCAGCAAGCGGCACCGAAAAAAGCGGCGCCCGAAAAATCTGAGCCTAAAAAAGAGGCCAAGGCCACTGAGTCTCCGGCGGGCACGCCCAGTCCTGAAGCCCAGATGGCGGCCCATAAGCCCCGTGATGGCAAGCTGGTTCACGCCGGTCCCGCGGTGCGTATGCTGGCCCGCGAGCTGGGCGTCGACTTGGGGCTTGTGAAGCCCAGCGGCCCGAAAGATCGCGTGCTCAAAGAGGACGTGCAGTCCTACGTGAAGCAGGCGATTGCCAATCAGGGCAAAGCCCAGCCCGGCGCGGCAGCCGCGGCGACGGGTGGTGCGGGTATTCCGCCGATCCCGGAAGTCGACTTCAGCCAGTTTGGTGAAGTGGAAGAGAAGCCCATGGGGCGCCTGCTCAAGATGGGCGCGACCAACCTGCATCGCAGCTGGCTTAATGTGCCTCACGTTACCCAGTTCGACGAAGCGGACATCACCGAGCTGGAAGCTTTCCGCAAGGCGATGAAGGCCGAAGCGGAAGCCCAGGGCGCCAAGCTGACGCCACTGCCGTTTATGGTTAAGGCCTGTGCTTTTGCGCTGCGTAAATTCCCGCAGTTCAACGTCAGCTTGAAGGGTGACGGTGAAACTCTGGTATGGAAGAACTATGTCCATATCGGTATCGCCGTGGACACGCCTGATGGCCTGATGGTGCCAGTGGTACGTAACGCCGACAAAAAATCCTTGATCGAGATTGCCAAGGAGATGGCGGAGCTAGGCAAAAAAGCCCAGACCAAAAAGCTCAAGCGCGACGAGATGACCGGTGGCTGCTTCACTATTTCGAGCCTCGGTTCGATTGGTGGTACGGCATTTACACCGATCGTCAACGCGCCGGAAGTGGCTATTTTGGGTGTCTCGAAAGCGCAGATGAAGCCGGTTTGGGATGGCAGCGCCTTCCAGCCGCGCCTGATGATGCCGCTGTCGCTCTCCTACGATCACCGCGCGATCAACGGCGCCGACGCGGCACGCTTTACTGCCTTCCTGGCAGATGTGCTGACTGATATTCGTCGCTTACTGCTTTAATTGGTAGCGATGTGCTCTCACAAGCGGCGCCCCTCGGGGCGCCGCTTGTGTTTACTAAGCGTAAATGCTGCCTAAACCTCTCGCAGGGCGACCAAAGTGGTAGATTTAGGGCATTTGGCTGTTTTAATTTAAAAAAATTGAAATAAAAGCGGGTCTCTCAGGCTTTTGGGGAGTTGTGTCGCTTGAGAGGCGCGGTTATTGTCAGTTAACAGAATTTACATACTCATTTTTCGAACTCTTTTTTCATACCAAGAACTTCAAGGAGCAGTGCCATGCGTTTAATCCTGTTGGGTGCCCCCGGCGCGGGGAAGGGGACTCAAGCTCAGTTTATTTGCGAGCAATTTAAGATTCCTCAGATTTCCACCGGGGATATGCTGCGCACGGCCATTAAAGATGGCACTGAGCTGGGCCTGAAAGTAAAAGAGATCATGAACAGCGGTGGCCTGGTGTCTGACGATATCATTATTGACCTGGTCAAAGAGCGCATCAGCCAGCCTGACTGCGAGAACGGTTTTCTGTTCGATGGCTTCCCACGCACGATCCCCCAGGCTGATGCCATGAAAGAGGGCGGCGTTAAGCTGGATCACGTAGTGGAAATTGCTGTGCCCGACGAAGAGATTGTCAGCCGCTTGGCGGGTCGCCGTGTGCACCAGGCATCGGGCCGGGTTTATCACGTAGACCACAATCCGCCCAAAGAGCCGGGCAAAGACGATGTGACCGGTGAAACGCTTATTCAGCGTGAAGACGACCAAGAGTCCACGGTGCGCAATCGCCTGTCGGTTTATCACGACCAAACCGCGCCGCTGGTTGATTACTATCAGCAGTGGGCCGAGCAAGACCCCCAGAGCGCCCCCCAGTACCACCGCATCGAAGGCGTAGGCAGCGTGACGGATATTACCCGCCAGGTAAAAGAAGCCCTGAGTTAATAAGAGCCCTTAACTGATAAAAACGCTTAGCTTACTATAAGCGTTTTTCGCCTTTGCCGATGGCCCGCATTAAGCGGGCCATCGTCGTGTTGGCGTGACAAAGGTATAATGCCGCAATCTTTCTTTCGAGTGGCCAATTTGCTATGCCGTTACATCTGCTTGCCCTGGACGCCTCTTCAAGCGCCTGCTCTGCAGCACTGCTGCGCCAAGACGACTCGGGCACTGAGTGCTTGGCGCGCTTTGAGATGACGCCCCGCGCCCATACCCGTCGGCTGCTGCCGATGGTGGATGAAGTGCTTGCCGACGCACAGCTAACGCCTTCCCAGCTTGACGCCGTGGCCTTTGGCCGAGGCCCTGGATCTTTTACTGGCCTGCGTATAGCGGCGGGAGCCGCTCAAGGGCTGGCGTTTGGCCTCGACTGCCCATTGTTGGGTGTGTCTACCTTGGAAGCGTTAGCGCTGCAGGCCCATCGCCGCTACCACCTTCGCCACGTGGTGACCGCCTTGGATGCGCGCATGGGCGAGGTGTATGCCGCGACCTGGCACTGTCTTAAAGACACCCTTACCCCTATGAGCAAGGAAGCCGTGCTCGCGCCTGAGGCGCTGCGCCTGCCAGGGGAAGAGACCGACTGGGTCGGTGTGGGCAGTGGCTTTACGCTGTGGGAACGCTTCACTGTCGACGTACAGCTCAGCATGCCCCAACATTTGGATGATTTAGAGCCCCGCGCCGAAGAGATGGCGTGGCTGGCGGCGCGTGATTTTGCCGCTGGGCTGGGGCAAGCCGCGCATCTGGTTCAGCCGGTTTATCTGCGCAACGACGTGGCCTGGAAAAAGCCTGCATGAGTTTTGTAGAACGCTATGTTGAGAGCCTCGTTGAGAACGACGTTGAGGGTATTGTTCTACCTGATGACCTGCGTTTAGAGCAGCGCGATGAAGGGTTAGTGCTGATCGGTGATGAGAAGCGCTACGGCAAGCCACTCAGCGTTGACTTTGCGGCGGGCAAAGCGGCTCATCGGCGCCGCTTCGGCGGTGGCCGTGGCCAGCTAATTGCTAAGGCCTGTGGGCTTGCCAAGGGAGTGACGCCCAGTATCGTTGATGCAACGGCAGGGCTGGGGCGTGATGCCTTTGTATTGGCTAGCCTAGGCGCCCAGGTGTTGTTAATTGAGCGAGTCTCGGCGATTGCGGCGCTGTTGGAGGATGGCTTGAAGCGTGCCTCCAGACATAGCGATACGGCGGAAATTGCTGCCCGGATGACGCTGCGTCACGGCGATGCCGCTCAAACCTTGGCGGAGCTTGTCGCCAGTGCTGACTTTACGCCGCAGGTGATACATCTGGATCCGATGTTTCCCCATCGTGAAAAATCGGCGTTGGTGAAAAAAGAGATGCGCCTGTTTCGCGAATTGGCCGGTGATGATGACGATGCCCCACGCCTGCTGGAAGCGGCGCTGGATGTGGCGACGCATCGCGTGGTGGTAAAGCGCCCCCGTAAAGCGCCGCCTATTGCGGGTCCGGCACCGCAGCATACCCTTGAGGGTAAAACCAGCCGTTATGATTTGTATGTCCATCGTTCATTAGTGCGTTAATCGGCTTACTTATTAGCGCTAACGCAAGGAGCATCCATGCAGAACGCGTGGCGAGAAGGTAATCGATTTACGCTGCTACCGGAGGCCACACGCTTTCTACCCGCTATGTTTGAAGCGGTGCATGCCGCGCGGCACTATGTGTTGGTAGAGCTCTACTTGATGGAGTCGGGGGAGCTGGCAGATCAAGTCAGCGATGTGCTGATTGAGGCTGCCCAGCGCGGCGTCAGCGTCTGCTTGCTGCTGGATGGGTATGGCGCGATGGGGCTCTCCAGTGATGATCGTCTAAACCTACTGCACGGCGGCGTTCAATTGCGCTTTTTTAACCCCATTGGCTTTCACTCTTTAGCGCGGAACCTGAGCCGCGATCACCGCAAAATAGTGGTTGTTGATGGTGAGCTTGCTTTCACTGGCGGATTTGGCGCAGTGGATGAGTTTCTCAACGCCTGGTACGAAATTGCGCTGCGTATTGAAGGCCCGGTGGTGGCCGAGTGGGAGCTGCTGTTTCGGCGCCTGTGGCACTCGCGGCTGACCCGCGGTGAGAAGGGCGATGGCCGCGCGGTGGCTCTCCCAGAGCGCCGCGAGCCTAAGGCGCTGGCCAATGGCGTGCCGGGGCGGGCAATGTCAGCCCGTGGCTACCGTTATCAAGCAATTCGCCACTCGCTGCACCACCGTGTCAGTCAGGTCGAGCAGCGTCTCTGGCTGTGTACGCCCTATTTTGTGCCCACCTTTGCCCTGCGTCGACGCTTGATTAAGGCGGCTCGTCGCGGGATTGACGTGCGTTTATTGTTGCCGGGGGCCAAGCATGACCATCCCAGTGTGCGTTTTGCCGGTCAACGCTTCTATCACACTATGCTCAAGGCAGGGGTGCGCATTTTTGAGTTCCAGCCGACCTTTATCCACGCCAAGTTTGTGCTCGCCGATGAGTGGGTGAGCATTGGTTCGTGTAATTTTGATCACTGGAATCTGCACTGGAACTTAGAGGCGAACCAAGAGGCGATGGACCCTCAGCTAGCGGCTGATGTGCACGCCCTGTTCGAGCGTAACTTTGCCGCCAGCGAGGAGGTAGACGCCGCGGCTTGGGCGGCACGGCCCTGGGGCCAGCGCGCCCGTGAGTGGCTCTATGGCGTGCTGGATGCCATTGTGACGCGGCTTAAGTAACGAAAAGTGCCTAGCGCTTTTTGCCCTTTGCCGGCGTTTTTTTACGCGGTTTGGGTTTGGGGGTTTCCGGCGGCACGCGGTAGTGCAGGTAAAGATCCAACACCAGTTCCGGCAACTGCACCACCAGCGACTCTTGACGCGTTTGATCTTTCGCCAGCTCGGCCATATCCGGCTCGTCGTCGAATAGCCCAGAGAGCAGCATAAACGGCAGCAGCAGCGTGGCGGCGGCCTCTTCATCGTCCTGGAACCAAGCGCTCTCGTCGCTGAAGACGCCCTCCATAAAGCCTGCACACCAATCGCCAATGGGGGTATCTTCGGCGGGTTCGCCGCCTAGCGTTAGCTCAAAGGGGAGTTCCGGTAAGCCGCCTTGTTCAAGTACCGCCACCGCGTTGTCACGCAGCAGTGTTAGCAGGGTGATAATCTCATCACGCTCGCTATCATCGGCATAGCGTGGCTCGCCCTGAAACAGCTCCGCCAGCCACTGGGTCGGCGGCACTTCGCTAGGCGCCACCGCAAGCGCCACTAAAAAGCCATGGGCGGAGATCAGGTCAAGGGCGTCTTCACCCACTTGATCAGAGTCGAGGAAGTCGTCCAGTCTATCCAACTGCTCATCCTCGAGCAGTGGCTGCGGCGGCGTGTTGGTGTCGGGCGTGTCACTGCGCTCTGCCATGGGTAAAGCCTCATCTATACAATCGTTCATCAATGGTTATCTTTAACGGCTAGTTTATCACTAATGAAGACATTACCACTGCCCCCTTGGCCCGCCGCTGAATTGGCCGCCATGTCGGAAACAGCGTTACACCGGGCCGCGCGGACGCGCGTTGAACAGGCGTGGCAGCGCTGTTGTGAAGTGAGCCCTGCGCTGCCAGCCCCCAAAGTGTGGTTTAACCTACGCGGCGCGTCGGCCGGTCAAGCCCACCTGGGGCATGGCGGCTTACGCTTAAACCCGGTGCTGCTGAATGAAAACCGCGCAGCGTTTTTTGACGAGGTGATTCCCCATGAAATGGCCCACTGGCTGGTGTTTCATTTGGACAATGGCCCGCGTTTAAAACCCCACGGCCGCGAGTGGAAAACGGTGATGCGTGATCTGTTTGGCTTAGTGCCCAGCGTGACCCACCGGTTTGATATTAAGCAGGCGCAGTCCGCACCTTATCGTTACCAGTGTGATTGCCGGTTTCATCAGTTTACCCCGCGACGTCATGCTTTAGTGGTAAACGGGCGCCGTTACCGCTGCCGACACTGCGCTAAGACGTTGGTCTACAGGCCGGAAGATGTGCTTTGATTCGTTTATAAATATCTGTTTTTTAAATGAAAAATGCTAATACCAATGTCTAAAGGGAAGCCCGCGTGAGGAGGTTTATGCTAGGGGCACATTACTGGGTGTCGATACGACGAATAACGTTCAATAACCCCTGACACAATAGTATCGACTATATTTTCTAGAGAGTGCATTTCCACGGACAGAGGCAATTTCATGAGCAATCAACAGAACGTCTATCCGGTGCGCGACGATTTCGCCGCCAATGCCTGGGCCAACCAAGCCAAGTACGAGGCCATGTATCAGCAGTCGATGGACGATCCGGAAGGCTTCTGGGCTGAGCAGGCTAAACGCCTTGACTGGATTAAAGCGCCCAGCAAAATCAAAAACACCTCTTTTGCACGTGACAATGTTGATATTCGCTGGTTTGAAGATGGGCTGCTTAACGTTAGCGCCAACTGCCTGGATCGCCATCTAGACAAGCGCGGCGACCAAACGGCGATTATTTGGGAAGGCGATAATCCCAATGACTCCAAACACATTACCTATCGCGAGCTTTATGCACGTACCAACCAGCTTGCCAACGCGTTGAAAGAGCTGGGCATCGGTAAAGGCGACACCGTAACACTGTATATGCCGATGATTCCCGAAGCCGCCATGGCGATGCTTGCCTGTGCACGTATCGGTGCAGTGCACTCGGTTGTCTTTGGCGGCTTCTCACCCGATGCCGTTGCTCAACGGGTCATTGGCGCCGACTCCAAGCTGGTGATTACCGCCGATGAGTCGGTGCGCGGTGGCAAGCACGTGCCGTTGAAAGAGAACGTGGACGCCGCGCTAACCCGCGAAGGCACTGACGTGTGCAAAAACGTCCTGGTGGTGAAGCGCACCGGCGGTGAGATTGAGTGGAAAGAAGGCCGCGATGTGTGGTTTGACGAGCTGGTCGACAAGCAGTCCAGCGAGTGCGAAGCCGAAGCTATGGGCGCCGAAGACCCGCTGTTTATTCTCTACACTTCAGGCTCAACCGGTGCGCCTAAAGGCTTGAAACACACCACAGGTGGCTACCTGACCTACGCCGCCATGACTCACCAGTACGTGTTCGACTATCAAGAGGGTGAGATTTACTGGTGTACTGCGGACGTTGGCTGGGTCACCGGGCATAGCTATATTGTTTATGGCCCCTTGGCGAACGGTGCGACCACCTTAATGTTTGAAGGTGTTCCCAGCTATCCGACCCATGGTCGGCTGGGCGATATCGTTGATAAGCACAACGTTAATATCCTCTATACTGCGCCCACCGCGGTACGTGCACTGATGGCCCATGGCGATAACGTCATGGATTCGAGCAAACGCGATAGTCTGCGTCTGCTGGGCTCCGTGGGCGAGCCGATTAACCCGGAAGCCTGGGAGTGGTTCTACCGCGTTATCGGCAACGAAAAATGCCCGATTGTGGATACTTGGTGGCAAACCGAAACCGGCGGCATCATGATTGCGCCGCTGCCGGGCGCTACGCCGCTTAAACCGGGTTCTGCGACGGTTCCTTTCTTTGGTGTGAAGCCCGCTCTGGTGGATAACGAAGGTAATATCCTGGAAGGTGCCACTGAAGGCAATCTGGTGCTTCTTGACGCTTGGCCGGGGCAGGCGCGCTCTATTTGGGGTGATCACGAACGCTATACTCAGACCTACTTCTCGACCTACGACGGTATGTACTTCACCGGTGACGGCTGTCGTCGCGATGAGGATGGTTACTACTGGATCACTGGCCGTGTGGATGATGTTCTGAACGTGTCCGGTCACCGCATGGGGACCGCCGAAATTGAGTCCTCGCTGGTGGCGCACAGTGCCGTTGCTGAGGCAGCCGTTGTTGGCTTCCCGCACGATATTAAGGGACAAGGCATCTATATCTATGTCACTCTGAACGACGGTATTGAGGAGTCCGACGAACTCAAAAAAGAGCTGACGCAATGGGTGCGCAAAGATATTGGCCCGATTGCTTCGCCGGATGTTATTCAGTGGGCGCCAGGCTTGCCGAAAACCCGCTCGGGTAAAATCATGCGCCGTATCCTGCGCAAGATTGCCGCTAACGAGTGTGATGGCTTGGGCGATACCAGTACGCTGGCGGATCCGTCGGTGGTCGATGAGCTGATTGAGCATCGCGTCAATCAATAATGGTGACATCGATCTAAGCTGTTTAGCCGCCCCCAGCCCTTGATAAAACCGTGCCGACCCGAGTAGGTCGGCACGACTGTGTTTGTAGATACGAGTTTATAGATATGCGTTTATAGATACGCATTTCACTTGTATGAACTATCTATTATAAATTGTGCATGTGATGCTTGGGCATGATGAAGCCCATGGGGTACCATGCTTCACAACCGTAAGAGCCTAGCGTCGCGGCGGCAGACAACCCCGCTGCTCGAGGAACCGGAGGAATATCCATGGCAGTAGCTCATAAGTTTATCGTCGCTGACGATCACCCGCTGTTTCGTGCAGCGTTGACCCAAGCGTTACGCCAGTTGGCCCCCCAGGCGGAAATTGTCGAAGCGGATACCATGGAAGCCACCACTGATGTGGTGAATCGCCACCCCGATGCCGACTTGATTCTGCTGGATCTGCATATGCCTGGAGCCCACGGCTTCTCAGGTTTGATCCAACTGCGCGGCCAGATGCCCGATATCCCCGTCGCGGTGGTGTCAGGCAGCGATGAGCCCTATGTGGTCCGTCGTGCTATTGACTACGGCGCGTCGGGTTTTATCCCCAAATCGTCTTCACTGCAGCTTATTGCTGAGGCCGTAGGCGAAATCCTACAGGGCGAAGTGTGGTTGCCCGAGGCGTTGGCCAACGTGCTGGAAGAGACCAGTGAAGAGGAGTCGCGCTTTGCTGAGGCGATTGCATCGCTAACGCCCCAGCAGTTCCGCGTTTTGAATATGCTCACCGAAGGCCTGCTGAATAAACAGATCGCTTATGAACTGAGCGTCTCTGAAGCGACCATCAAGGCCCACGTGACTGCGATTCTACGCAAGCTGGGCGTTCACTCCCGCACCCAGGCAGTGATTGCTGCCCAGAAGCTGGAAGTCGAACCGCCAAAAGTGGTGTCGTAAGGACGTCCTTTATTCACCGCTTGATAAAACCATCATCTGCGGCGCTTAACGCGCCGCGCGATTGGCCTGTAAAGTGCGCGTCAGAAGCGCCCGCAGCGCCGCCGGTTTAACGGGCTTCAGCAGTAGTTGATAGCCCGCCCGCTTAATCTCTTCGGCCACCGCTTCGGTACGATCTGCAGTAATCACGATCCCCGGTACTGCCCCCTCAAAACGCTCGCTGAGCGCTTCTAGCGCCATTAAACCGGTCACTTCGTTGTCCAGGTGGTAGTCCGCCAAAATAGCGTCCGGGTCGCCATCCATATTGCGTAGTATCGACTTGGCTCCGCCGATACTGGTGGCGGTAAACACCTCGCACCCCCAGCCGCTCAGCATGGCGGTCATGCCTTCCAGAATCAGCGTCTCGTTGTCGATACACACAATCCGCGTTCCGCTCAGCTTATGGCTACCGCGTCGGTTCTGTGGTTCTAGCTCGGCACTGCTCGCCTCACGGGCGGTCACAATCGGCACGCTAACCGAGAAAACCGCCCCTTTGCCGACCGTCGAGCGTACTTTAATGGGGTGGTCCAGCACCCGGCTCATACGGTCGGCAATCGAGAGACCCAGCCCCAGCCCTTTTTCACTCTCTTTGTGTCGGGAGACCTGATCCAAGCGGCGGAATTCCTGGAAAATCTCGGTCAGCTTGGATTCCGGAATACCCGGGCCGCTGTCCCACACTTCAATTGATAACCAGCCGTTGTGGCGGCGACAGCCCAGCAGAACGCGACCCTCTTGGGTGTAGCGAATCGCATTGGACAAGAAGTTTTGCACAATACGCCGCAGCATTTGAGGATCTGAGTCGACCCAAAGCTGGGTAGGCACGACTTCTAAGTCCAGCCCGCGATCGTCCGCCATCACTTCAAATTCGGCGCGTAGCGGGCGGAAGATATCCGCTAGGGCAAAGTGACTGCGCCGCGGCGTTAAGGCGCCTGCGTCCAGCTTGGAGATATCCAGCAGGGTGCTTAGCAGTTCCTCGGCGGCCTGCAGCGAGTTATCGATATGGCCAACGATGCGCTGGGTGTCGGTAGTGGTCACGTTTTGCATCAGCGCGGAAGTAAATAGCCGTGCCGCGTTAAGTGGCTGCAGTAAGTCGTGGCTGGCCGCGGCCAAAAAGCGCGTCTTAGAGGCGTTGGCATCTTCCGCGAGCTGCTTAGCCTGGCGCAGAGCAAGCTCCGCCTCAGCGCGCACCCGGTTCTCCTGGCGCAACGCCGCGTTGGCTTCAGAGAGCGCCTGGGTGCGTTCGCGCACGCGCTCCTCAAGAGTTTCGTTGGTCTCTTTAAGGGCAATTTCGGCCTGACGGCGCTCGGTAATGTCCTGATAGAGTGCAAAGAAGCCCAGGATGGCCTGACTGTCGCCAAAGTGCGGCGTGTAAGTGACCAGCATATAGCGCATGGCCTCGTTGACCCGCAGCGAGACTTCAAAGCTAACCCGCTCACCGTTTAGCGCGCGGTTCACCCAAGGTGTGCGCTCCTCTGCCTGCTTGACCGGCAATACGTCTTCAAAGCGGCGACCAATCACCGCATTGCGGTCAATATTGAACGCCTGCTCATAGGCGCGGTTGGTAAACAGATAGCGGCACTCTTTATCGAAGTAAGCAATCAGTGCGGGCACGTTATCGGTGTAGATACGGATATTGTTTTCCGAGCGAATCAGCGCCTCTTCGATACGCTTCTGCTGGGTAATATCCTGGTAGGTATACACAAAGCCGCCGCCGGGCATCGGGTTGCCCTGCACCTCCAGCACGCTGCCATCCTGGCGGTAGCGAACGTAGCGGTGGGGTTGGCCTTCGCGAATATTGTCGAGTAGCAGTTGCACATGCTCTTCCGGGTCGCCCGGGCCGTATTCACCGTTGTGAGCGTTGTAGCGGAAGATGCGGTCAATGGGAGCGCCAACGCGAATTAAGTGGTCAGGGAAGCGGAATAGCTCCAGATAGCGCTGGTTCCACACCACCAGGCGCAGGTTCTGGTCGACCACGCTGATACCCTGGTTGATATTTTCGATGGTGGCTTGCAACAGCGCCCGGTTGAACTCCAATACCTGGGAGGCTTCATCGACAATCGAAATCACATCCGAGATACCGATGCCGCGCCCTTGAAGCGCTGAGTTAACCACGATGCGCGCCGAGGAAGCGCCCAGCACCGAGGCCAGAAAGCGTTCGGTGAACTGGATAATATCAATTGAGGCGCGGGTGCCGTTGTCAAGTGGCTTACCCACCCGGCGGGCGTAGTCTTCAAAGGCGCGATCCACTTGGCCCGCGCCTAGAAAGCGCTCGCAGAGGACTTTTAAATCGCCGACGGTGGTCGCCCCGGTCCAGGGGCGGTTAACCGAGGTTTGGCGGGTTTCCACGCTATCGACAAACAGCGACGCCTGAATACGCTCAACTACGCGCTGGGAAGTGACCTGGGATACAAAAATGTAGCAGAACAGGTTAACCCCCAGTGACAGCATCACGCCGTGGGTAAAGCTGTCGCCTAAGTTGAGGCCGAATAGCGCTGTGGGGGATAGCCAGTTAAGCCCCAGTGGGCCGCCGTCAAGCCAGCCGGTGGGCAGCACGCCCGCATTGATCATGGCAGGCATCAGTAGGCTATAGGCCCAGATGGCGAAGCCCGCATTCATACCGACGATCACCCCAAGGCGATTGCCACGCTTCCAGTAGAGCCCGCCAATCAGCGCCGGAGCAAACTGGGCGGCGGCGGCAAACGAGAGCATGCCGATCGAGGCCAGCGAGGTGAATTCGGCAATCAGCTGATAGAAGCCGTAGGCCATCGCCAGCACGGCAACAATGGTCAGGCGCCTGGCGCGTAGCACCAAGCGGCCATAATCCCGCGCCTTGGTATCAAACCAACGCAGCCGGAACAGCGCTGGAATAACGATCTCATTGGAGATCATGATCGATACCGCCACGGCGGCGACAATCACCATGCCTGTCGCCGCCGAGAAACCGCCGATAAAGGTAAGTAGCGTTAACCACTGGTGGCCCGAGGCCATGGAAAGTGCCAGTACGTAGGTATCGGGCTCTACGCCGCTTTCAGAAAATAGCAAAAGACCAGCGGCGGCTAAGGGCACCACAAAAAACGCAATGGCTAGCAGGTAGAGCGGAAACAGCCAGCGCGCTTTGGTGGCGTCATCAGGATGAATATTCTCCACCACTGCCACATGGAACTGGCGGGGCAGACATAGAATCGCCAGCATCGCCAGCAGGGTTTGCGCCCAGAAACTCTGCCCAAAATCCTGATTGGCCAGCTGGCGCTGGAGTTCGAGTTGGCTTTCGGCGTGCCCCATTAGCTCACCCAGGCCATCGAACATGCCCCAGGTCACAAAGGCGCCGAGCACTACAAAGGCCAGCAGCTTGACCAGCGATTCGAACGCCACGGCGTGGATTAAGCCTTCGTGGTGTTCGGTGGCATCGGTGTGGCGGGTGCCAAATAGAATGGCAAAGATCGCCATCACGATCGCCACATAGAAGGCCGTATCGCCAAATAGCGGCGTATGGGTCACATCGGTGGCATCGGTCAGGACGCTGAAGGTGGTCGAAACCGCTTTCAGCTGTAGCGCGATGTAGGGCAGGGTGCCAACCAGGGCGACTAAGCTGGCAAAGGCGGCCAGCGACTGGGTTTTGCCGTAGCGGGAGGCAATAAAGTCGGCAATCGAGGTAACGTTTTGATGCTTGGCAACCCGGATCATCTTGGCCAACACCGGCCAGAACAGTAAAAACGTCAATATCGGGCCGACGAAGATACTCGCAAACGACCAGCCCGCGGTGGCGGCCTGGCCAACGGCGCCGTAAAACGTCCATGAGGTACAGTAAATAGCCAGCGCCAGGCTATAGATGATCGGACGCCGGCGAGTGGCGCCATGGGTACGCGCGCGGCGGTCACCGTACCAGGCGATGCCGAATAGAACGGCAATGTAGAGTAGTGATACCGCGACCAGTAGCCCGCCGTGAAACATGCCTTTCTCCCCGCCAGAGTGTGCGACCCACTAAACGTGCGCTAATAAAAAAGGCTTCATTCTAGGCGAAATGGAGGGTCGTGTACGACCATTCTCGAAGCTTGTTTATACCACAGACTTTATTTGTCTATGTGCACACGTTATTGAGTAGCGGAGATGTTTCGCGCAGCGTGCGTATCTCTTCGAGAATAGGCTCGCGAGACTCTTCATCCAGTGGGACCAACTCCCGGTTCTCACAATTGAGTACGTAGGGCTGGGTTATCAAAATATCGGTGTGGTGACGTTCAAACTGATAAAGAATAAATTCTGCTAAGCGGGCGCCGTCTTGCTCGCTGATGCGAATATTTTCACTATCGACCATGCTGAACTTAGTGGTCATGGGAATGGCAAAGGTCCATGGGCGCCATACCGCTGTGCTGCTCTCCGTTGATATCACTGTAGCGGTCTCAGGAAGTTGCGCCTGCTTATGTTCAAACCAGCTGTACTCGACCTGAACTTGATAGCCCAGCATACCCAGCGCGCCAAACACCGGCACTATCCACTTGGGCAAACGTTTGCCGCTCAAAGTGCGCAGTATCAAGCCAATCCCTGCAGCCGCAAGGCCTGCAAACACGGCGGCGATCAAATGCCAAATCATAAATTATCCTTTCAAAAAGCCGGCTATAAAAGCTATCTATAAAAGCCATCGGGCCTCCCGAAGGAAGCCCGATGGTAAGGTCGATCCCCAGCGTTATCACCGCATGGCGACAACGCGTTAGGAAGGAGTATGACTTAGTGATCTATCGCCATACCAGCACCTTTCGGATAGCGAACGCTTTCCACCAGATCCTGAATTTCCTGCGGCGGTGCAGCGGTCACTCTGGAGACCGCGAAGGCAACGACGAAGTTGATCATCGCGCCTACGGCACCGAAGGAGAGCGGCGAAATGCCAAAGATCCAGTTATCCGGCGTGTTTGCCAGCATATTGGTATCCGGCACGAAGAACCAGCCCAGGTAGGTAAAGATGTAAAGCAGGGTGCAAATCAAGCCCGCCAGCATACCGGCGACCGCGCCTGAGCTGTTCATCCGCTTGGAGAAGATGCCCATCATTAGCGCGGGGAACAGTGATGCACCGGCGATACCAAAGGCCAGCGCCACCGTTTGCGCCGCAAACCCAGGCGGATTAAGCCCCAGGTAGGTGGCCAGCAGTATCGCGCCGCCCATGGAGATTCGCGCCGCCAACATCTCGCCTTTCTCGGAGATCTTCGGATTGATCATGGTCTTGATCAAATCGTGACTGATCGCCGACGAGATCGCCAGTAGTAAGCCTGCTGCGGTTGATAGGGCAGCCGCGATACCACCTGCTGCGATCAAACCAATAACCCAGCCGGGCAAATTGGCGATTTCCGGGTTGGCGAGTACCAGGATATCGTTATTAACGGTTAGTTCGTTGCCTTCCCAGCCACGATCAGAGTAGTCAGCTGCATCGTTATACATCTGAATACGGCCGTCGTTGTTGAGATCGTTGAAGCTGATCAGGCCGGTTTCTTCCCAGGTGCGAACCCAGTCTGGACGCTCTTCGTAGAGAATCGGGTTTTGCGCAGCCTCTTCGTAGTTCTCAACCTGCCCTGCCATTTCGGGGTACACAGTGGTCGCTAAGTTCAGACGTGCCATCGAACCAACGGCTGGCGCGGTGAGGTATAGGAGTGCAATGAACACCAGTGCCCAACCAGCAGACCAGCGAGCGTCGGCCACTTTCGGTACGGTGAAGAAGCGGATAATAACGTGAGGAAGACCGGCAGTACCGACCATCAGCGACAGGGTGAACAGCACCATGTTGAGCTTGTTATCCACATCGGCCGTGTAATCCTGGAAGCCCAGGGCACTGACGACGTCATCCAGTTTTTCAAGCAACGGAATACCAGATTCAGTATGCGTGCTGAACATGCCGAACATCGGAATCGGGTTGCCTGTTAGTTGGAAGGCAATAAACACCGCAGGAATGGTGTAAGCGATGATGAGAACGATGTATTGCGCCACCTGGGTGTAGGTGATGCCCTTCATACCGCCAAATACGGCGTAGAGGAAAACGATCAGCGCGGCTAACCAGATACCCCAGGTGTTGCTGACTTCAAGAAAGCGCGAGAATGCCACGCCCGCACCGGTCATTTGACCGATAACGTAGGTAACCGACGCTACAATCAAGCACACGATCGCCACTAGGCGAGCGGTGTTGCTGTAGAAGCGGTCGCCAATGAAGTCGGGCACGGTGAACTTACCGAACTTACGCAGGTAAGGGGCTAACAGCATCGCGAGGATAACGTAGCCACCGGTCCAACCCATCAGGAAGGTAGAGTTGGCGTAGCCACCAGAGGCCAGCAAACCCGCCATGGAAATAAACGACGCCGCTGACATCCAGTCCGCCGCAGTGGCCATACCGTTGGTGATGGGGTGAACCCCACCCCCTGCGACATAGAAGTCTTTTGTTGAGCCGGCGCGCGCCCAGATCGCAATGCCTATATACAAGGCAAAGGAGGCGCCGACGAACAGTAAGTTAATCGCAAACTGGCTCATACCGGCTTACTCCCCAAGGCCAAATTTTTGATCGAGCTTGTTCATCTTCCAGGCATAGAAGAAGATCAGCACGATAAACGTTAGAATTGAGCCCTGTTGTGCAAACCAGAAGCCAAGATCAGTGCCGCCAACCGGAATGCCGGCGAGCAGTGGGCGAAACAGGATAGCGCATCCGTAAGAAACAAATGCCCAAACGGCCAGGCATCCGAAAATTAACCGGACGTTTGCTTTCCAGTATTCAGCAGCATTGGTTTTGTCGTCTGCCATTGTGTTGCTCTCCACTTGTGATTTTTAAGGTTGGGAAAGTTCACGAGGAATAGCGTGTGACCCATCAGGGCAATCGCACGTCTAAAGCCACTCAATCGTTAGGAGTGGTGAGTCAGTTCCTGTTGGCACGTCACCTTATTATTCGATATGAAATGTCGAGTTAGTTAGTGACGTGCGATTACCCTGCATGACTCATTGTTAATACTGGGCAATAAACGTCAAAAAATAAATCCCAGACTTTGGTATCAATAAACAGAGAAGTGGCTCTTTGCTAACTGCATGTTGTTGAAATTGAGTGCTTTTGAACGCCCGTTAAGCGAATTTTGTAGGTGTTTGCAGGGCTATGGGACAATAGTCTAGTAAGCAAATAAATGCACTTATTGGCTACTTTAAATACATGCGCTGCGTTTAATGGGCAGTGGCGGTTATTAACTATCGATACTTTGGTCGCGTATCAAAGGTCGCTTCGACCTTAGCGTGATAGCTAAAGGTATAACAAGGTTCTACTTGCTACTTGGGAAGTGAATCCTTTATACCCGTACAGCCACCTTCATATAATAATCGATAACTGCTTTCTGAAGCGTTGGAGTGGATCAGTTTATGTGGGTCAGCATCGAGTCACGATATTTATTTGTTTTTTCTTATGTCTGCTAGCTCGCCTTAAGGCAAAAACCGGTTAGTCGCAGCCCCGTTTAATGAGGTCAAACCCCATGGTTGATGTGGATCTATCCCAACTGCCGTTTACGCTCCTTGACGATGAGGGGCGTGAGCACATCCGCCGTGGCATTGACCTTGCCTATTTTGATCGTGATGAAATCATTTTAGAGACAGGGCAGGCGGGTGAGTTTGTCTTTCTGATTCATAAAGGCGAAGTGGCAGAAATCGACCCCACGCTGCCCTCATCTACCGCGCGTATCGGCCACTACACGGCGGGGGATCTGTTTGGCGCGATCAGTATTCTCAATGGTAAAAGCCGCTACCGCTTTAAAGCTGAGCAGGAGTGCCTGTGTTACTTACTGCCCAAAGCGCTGTTTCAGCAACTGTGTCGTCACTACCCTGACTTCAGCAATTTCTTTCGCCAGTCGCTGACCCATAAGGCGCGTCTGCTGACCGAAAAGCGCGCCGAAGGGGGTGTCACCATGGCGGGCTTTATGTTGGCCAAAGTGAGCGAGTGTATGCGTGAGCCGCTGCTAATGGCGGCGACGACCGATATAGCCAGCGCGGTCAAACAGCTCAACGCTAGCCACGCCGATAGCCTGCTGGTAGAGACCCAGGACACCCTGGGGATGGTGACTAAAACCGATCTGCTCAATGCCCTGGTGCTGCAGGGCAGCGCGGTAACATCGCCGGTGGATGAGATTGCCCATTTTAATTTGGTGACTGTCGCGCCGGATCAGTATTTATTTGAGGTATTGGTGCTGATGACCCGCCATAAAGTGGCCCGGGTGGTCGTGATGGAGCAAAACGCCTTGAAAGGCGTTGTTGAGCTCACTGACGTGCTTAGCTACTTCTCAAGCCGTAGCTATGTGGTGAGTCTGCAGGTAGAGCAGGCAACCAGCTTAGAGGCGCTTGCAGCCGCCAGCCAGCGTACCCCGGAGCTGGTCAAAGCGCTGATGGCCCAGGGCGTTAAGCTGCGCTTTGCGATGGATCTGCTCGCCGCACTGAACGGTCGCATCATCAGTAAAGCCTGGGAGTTCACCATTAATGAACGCTACCACGGGCAGAGCTGCATGATGGTGATGGGCAGCGAAGGGCGCGGTGAACAGATTCTCAAAACGGATCAGGATAACGGCCTGATTCTGGCCGATGAAACCCAGTGGCCTGACCTTACAAGCCATATGCAGACGCTCACTGATACGCTGATTCAGCTCGGTTATCCGCCGTGCCCCGGCAATATTATGGTGTCTAACCCCGAGTGGGTGGCCACGGTGTCGCAGTGGAAAGGCCATATCGCCAAGTGGGCCAGGGAGCGTGATGGCGACAGCCTGATGAAGCTGGCGATTATGCTCGATGCCCATGCGGTGGCGGGTAACCCAAGCCTACTCGAAAGCGTTCGCGAAGAGCTGTTTGAACGCTGCTCGGGCGATGAGCTGCTGCTCTCCTATTTCGCCCGCACGGCGCTGCGTTTCTCGACGCCGCTGACGCTGTTTGGCTCATTGAAAAAGCCCCAGCACGGTATCGATATTAAGAAAGGCGGCATTTTCCCGATTGTTCACGGCGTGCGCACCATGGCACTTGAACGGCGGATTAAAGCCACTTCAACACTCGACCGGCTTGACGCCCTGGCCGCCGATGGCCGTTTGGATCGCCGCTTTGCCGATGACCTGGGTGAAGCGTTGGCACTGTTTTCCGAGCTGCGTCTTAAACAGCAGCTAAGCGTTTTGGAGACGCCTGCCGGTCATCAAGCCGGTGCCTCAGACGTCAACGCCCAAAACGGCAGCCGCGCTAACCGTGTGGTGGTGCAAAATCTCTCTTCCCTGGAGCGCGACCTATTGCGCGAAGCGATGCATATTGTCAAAGACTTTAAGCAGCGGCTTTCCCATCGTTATCATTTGGAGTATTCGTGAGCGGAATGCGGCTGTTAGATCGACACGTAGGGCTATTTAGCGGTTCATTGCGCACCTTACTGCGCCGTGAAAGTGATCGTCGGCGTTGTGCGGATTCTCCCTATGCGTGGCTGTTTCAACCTTATATGGGCGATGAGCTGGTAGCCCTCGTCTGTACGACAACGCTCACGTCGGCATCGCCGGTGATCAGCTTGGCGGCGGTGGTGCTGAGCCAGCAGCAGGTACGAACCAGCCGCGCTTTTGTGATGACGTTAGGCAGCACGAAACAGCCCGAAAGTGCGAAGCTGCGCCGTCATCATTTGCTATGTGAGGCAGGGGAGGTGCAGCCGCCAAGCAGTGATAACTTGAGCGCGTTAGTGGAATTTATCGGCAACCGGCCCATAGTGGGCTGGCAGTTGGAGCAGCGCATTGGAGCGTTGAATACACTACTGACTAAGCGGCTGAATTTTGCGCTACCCAATGCCCAGGTTGATGTGGCGAGACTGCATCAGCGCCAACTGCGGCGTTTGCATCCGGAGGTAGAAGCGCCCAGCAGCTTCGCCCAGGCGCTGGCATGCTGGCAGGTGCCTGCCATGGGTGTGCAAAGCGTGCTTGCCGAGGCAACCGCCAGCGCACTTCTGTATATGCGCCTACAGCGCGTTATGGCGGAGGTGGCATAGGAATGGTGGAAGCACTAGTGTTTGGGTCAGGCGGTGAGTGTTGTTAGAATGTGGCAATATTTCCTCTTTTAGCGCCTTTCACTATCGGCAGTGCTTATTTCATGCAATCCCTAGATTATTTCGACCCGCATTTTGACACGCCAGATGTTGCTCCTGCAGCCTCTCCAGACGCTGTGCAGGCTGATGCTAAGCAGAAGCGTGAATTTAACAAGCTGCAAAAGCGTCTGCGCCGAGAAGTGGGCAATGCGATTATTGATTACCAAATGATCAATGAAGGCGATCGCGTGATGGTGTGCCTCTCCGGCGGTAAGGACAGCTACACGATGCTGGAGATTTTGCGCAACTTGCAGCGCAACGCGCCAGTTAACTTTTCGTTGATAGCGGTCAATCTGGATCAGAAGCAGCCGGGCTTCCCTGAGCATGTGCTGCCTGCCTATCTGGACAAACAGGGGGTGGAGTATCATATCGTAGAACGCGATACCTACTCGGTGGTGAAAGAGAAAACCCCTGAAGGTAAAACCACCTGCGCGCTCTGTTCACGGCTTCGCCGCGGCTCGCTGTATGGGTTTGCCGAAGAGATTGGGGCCAATAAAATTGCCCTGGGCCATCACCGGGAAGATATTCTTGAAACCCTGTTTCTGAATATGTTCTTCGGCGGCAACCTGAAAGCGATGCCGCCCAAGCTGCTATCCGATGATGGTAAGAATATCGTTATTCGGCCGTTGGCCTACTGCAAAGAAGCGGATATTGCGGAATTTTCGCGGCTGATGGCGTTCCCAATCATTCCCTGCAACCTGTGCGGCTCCCAGCCTAATATGCAGCGTCAGGTGGTCAAAGAGATGCTCGCCGAGTGGGATGAGAAGTTCCCTGGCCGTCTGGAAAGCATGTTTAAAGCGGTGACCAATATTGCGCCCTCCCAGCTGGCAGACCGAAGCCTGTTTGATTTTGAGGGCTTAGAGGCGAAGCAGGCGGAGCTGCTGGCGGGTCGCATCCAGGCCTTCAACGTCAGCTAACCGTTTGCTCTTCCTCTTCGGCGAGGGTAATCAAACGCGGCATATCGAGAATATTGACCTCTCGCCCGGAAACCGCCACCACGCTTTGTTGCTGAAAGCGGCTTAAAATGCGGCTGACGGTTTCCACCGCTAAGCCCAGGTAGTTGCCAATATCGGCCCTCGGCATTGAGAGGCGAAAACTGTAGGGCGAGTAGCCCCGGCGACGAAAACGGTCCGAAAGGGTAATCAAAAAGGTGGCCAGCCGTTGATCGGCGGTTTTTCGCGAGAGTAGGCGCATCATGCGTCGGTCATCGCGTAACTCTTTGCTCATGCTCCGATACAGCTGGCCACGTAGCTCAGGGATCTCTTCTGAGAGCAAATCCAGGCGGTCAAAAGGAATCTCGCAAACGGTGGTGGTTTCCAGGGCGATAACGCTACCGGGGTAGTGCTCTTCATCAATGCCATCCAGCCCCACCAGTTCACTGGGCAGGTAGAAATTGGTCAACTGCTCACTGCCGTTACCTTCGGCGGTGACCTGTTTCAAACTCCCCGAACGCACCGCGTAAACGCTGGTAAAAGTATCACCCTGGCGAAACAGCGGCTCGCCTTTTTTCAGCGGCGCACGGCGGCGAATAATCGCATCGAACTGCCCCATATCGTCCAACTCAAGGGCAAGCGGCAGGCACAGCGAGCTAAGGCTGCAGGTTTGGCAGCGCGCTTCGTGGAGTAGCGAGCGTCGGCTGCTCATAGGTTCCAACATGCGGTGCTCCTTGAGTGGGTCAGGATAAAATTAGCAAATTCTTACTTATTGTGGTGCCGTTAGCATGCCTGCAATAAGGTGATTAAACAATCTTAGAGTAGCGCTGCCCTATTTGCCCAGAAAGATGGGTATCGAACGCCATGGCTAAATGGCGCACCAGCAGTCGACCCATGGGCGTGGCGTTAAGTCGATCACCACTACGGGTCAGTAGGCCATCTTGCTCAGCGCTCTGTAAACGCTCCAGAGCGGGGGCAAAATAGCGGGGGGCATCGATGTTCCAGCGCTGGCTGACCGCAGCCAGATCAATGCCCATATCGCACATCAGCCGCTCAATCACATCCCGCCGGATTAGGTCGTCATCACTCAACCGCACGCCTCGCACAGTAGCGAGCTGACCCTGATCCAACGCCGCCTCGTAGCTTGCCAGATCGCTCGGGTTCTGCGCGTAGACGTCATCAATACGTGAAATCGCCGAAACGCCAAGCCCGATTAAATCGCACTGGGCATGGCTGGAGTAGCCTTGGAAGTTGCGCTGTAGCGAGCCGTCGCGCTGAGCAATGGCCAGGCTATCATCAGGCCGGGCAAAGTGATCCATGCCGATATGTACGTAGCCAGCCGCGGTGAGCATTTCAATCGTGGTGCGCAGAATTGCCAGCTTCTCTTCACCGCCCGGCAAATCATCGACATTAATACGCCGCTGGGGAGCAAAGCGCTCGGGCATATGGGCGTAGTTAAATACTGAAAGACGCGCCGGATTGAGTTCAATCACCTGGCGGAGGGTATTCGCAAAGCTCTTTTCTGTCTGAAACGGTAAACCGTAAATAAGATCGAGATTGAGCGAGCGAAAGCCCAGGCGATGCGCCTCTTCCATCAGCGTTTCGGTGAGTACCCGCGGTTGAATGCGGTTAATGGCTTTCTGTACCAACGGGCTTAAATCCTGCACGCCCAGGCTAATGCGGTTAAAGCCTAACGACTGCAGGTGGCGCAGGGTAAATACATCCGCTTCCCGGGGGTCTATTTCAATCGCGTAGTCGCGATCGGCAGAGGACGAAAGGCCAAACCGGGCATCCAAACGATCAATCAGGTCGCCCATCTGATTCAAGCTAAGAAAGGTCGGCGTTCCGCCACCCCAGTGTAGCTGCTCCACCGGTCGTGATGTATCCAAGTGGCGTGCGGTCAGCACCATTTCACGGTCGAGCCGGGATAAGTAAGGCTCGGTCAGGGCGGTGTTCTTGGTGGCGATTTTATTGCATGCGCAGTAGAAACAGATCTTGCGACAAAAAGGCACGTGAACATACAGCGACAGCGAACGCTGACTGGCATTGCTACGCTCTAGTGCCTGGGTCAGGTCACCGGGGGTGAATTGGTCGTGAAATGACAGCGCCGTGGGGTAAGACGTGTAGCGTGGTCCGCTGGTGTCGTAGCGGCGCAGCAGGGCTTCATCCCACACCGGCTGCAAGGGCGCTGCCGCCACAGACGAGGCAAGAGGTGAAACCGCAGGGGCATGAACGGGCATGAAGGGGCGCTCCGACGTGAGGTAATGCCGCTAGCCTAACCCGTGACGAAAGCGTAAAGATTGAGCCATGTCATGCTATTAGAGGTTGTGTGCCGTAAGAGTCCAGAGCTGCCACAGCGCAAACGCGATAATCGTTAGTGCCGCCACGCTGCGCGTCGCCGGGTGGCGAATCAAGTGGCTTAGCTGGCGCGCAGCGAGGCCAGTGACGAGCAGCGCCGGCAGGGTGCCTAGCCCAAATGCGCCCATTAGCAGCGCGCCCTGGAGCGGGTCGGCAATCGCCAAGCTCCAGGCCAACATGGAGTAGACCAGCCCACAGGGTAGCCAGCCCCAAAGTGCGCCCAGCGCGAAGGCTTGAGGGATATACACCACCGGCATTAAGCGCCGCCCCACAGGCTCGATAAAGCGCCATAGACGGCGGCCAACCGCCTCCACTTTGAGCAGCCCTTTCCACCAGTTGGCGATATACAGTGCCATCAGGATCAGCATCAGCGCGGCAAACACCTGAAGCAGCATTCGTGCCGTGGCGGAAAGCGAAAATAGCGTGCCCAGCAGGGCAACCAGCGCGCCTGCGCTCATATAGCTAATAATACGGCCAGCATTGTAGCTGAGTAGCAGCCCCCCCATACGCGCTGGATGGCGCATGCTGGGGGGTACTGCAAAGGTGAGGGCGCTCATAATGCCGCCGCACATACCAATGCAGTGGGCACCGCCCATTAAGCCAAATACGAATGCCGCCAGCAGCGGCGGTAGATCAAGCCCTGTGGGATTCATGGCCGAGGCTCTTGGTCGTCGGGGGCGTTTTTATCTTTTGGTGCGACGGTTTTTTGCTTGGCTGGCGGGCGCTGGCGGCGCTGTTCGGGGGGAAGATCGTTGTCGTCCTCATCAAACAAGATGCGGTGCGCCGGGCCTTCTAAATCGTCGAACTGATCATTTTTGACCGCCCAGAAGAAGGCCCAGACGGCGAGTCCGAGCAGAATCAGCGAAAGCGGAATAAGCAGGTACAGAATCGTCATGCGGTTACCGGTGTTGACGTGCCAAGCGTTGGTGCGGGCTGGGGGCGCCAGCGTGACAGCCGCAGGGCGTTACCCACCACCACTAGCGAGCTAAGCGACATACCAATCGCGGCTAGCCAGGGCGGCACCAGCCCCATCGCCGCCAGCGGCAGCGCCGAAACGTTGTAGCACACTGACCAAATCATGTTCTGGCGCATGATACGCCGCGTTGCGCGGGAAATCTCGATGGCCTCAAAAATTCGCATTAGACGTGGGCTGAGCAGCACCGCATCGGCGCGGGTCCGGGCAAGATCTGTCGCTCCATTCATGGCAATCGCTACATCAGCGCCAGCCAAGACTGGCACGTCGTTGATGCCGTCACCAATCATCACCACAGTTTCGCCAGCGGCTTGGAGTTCTTTCATTCGGGCCAGCTTGCCCTCTGGACTGGTACCCGCGTGCCAGGTGGTAATATTGAGCTGGCTGGCCAGGCTTTCCACTGCATCCTGAGTGTCGCCAGAAAGCAGCTCTACGTTTAACCCCTGGGTCTGGAGGGCCGCGATCGTCGCCGCAGCGTCATCGCGAACGCCGTCATGCAGACCAAACCAGGCGCGGGGCATGCCGTTTTCGCTAAGCAGCAGCCATTGGCCCTTGGCGGGCGCCGACATACTGCTAGCCACGGCGCCATCGACAGCAAATTCGTACTTGCCCAACCGCCAGCGGGCACCGTTTAAGCTGCCTTCAAGCCCTTGCCCGGTGTGGCTGTGAATATCTTTGGCTTGCAGCGTCGCATCCCGGAATGGCCGAAAGGCGCGGGCAATGGGGTGCTCCGAATGGGCCTCAAGGGCGGCGGCAATCGCCCGGGCACGCTCGGCGGTTAATTCGCCGAGAGGCTGAGTTTGGGTAAGCTGCATCTCGCCGCGGGTCAGGGTGCCGGTTTTATCAAAAATCACCCGGGTAACGTTGGAGAGGGTTTCCATGGCATCGGCGCGGGTAATCAACACGCCGCGCTTACGTAGCTGGCCGTGACCTGCGGTCAGTGCCGCGGGGGTGGCCAGCGCCAGTGCGCAGGGGCAGGTCACCACCAGCACCGAGAGTAGCACCCAGAGCATCCGCGAGGGGTCGATAAACCACCATGCGATCGTCACGCAGGCGGCCACCAGCAGCAGTCGGAGTACAAAGAGGTGGGCCATTCGCGCCGCCATCTGCGCAAGCCGCGGGCGGCTGGCAAAGGCGCGGTCGGTAAGGTCGACAATGCCCGCTACCCGGGCATCGCGCCCGGCGTGAGTCACCCTGATCACCAGCGGGTTTTCCATGTTTTGGCTACCGCCGGTAATGCGGTCGCCCACCCGGCGGGTGACCGGTAGGTATTCGCCGGTCAGCATCGACTCATCCAGGCTCGATTCGCCTTCCTCGATAATGCCATCGGCAGGGACGCCGTGGCCGGGCTTGATCAATACACGGTCGCCGGGGGCGAGTTCGCTGGCGGGTAGAATGCGCTCGCTGCCGTCGCTTTCCAGCCGCGTGGCCGAAATGGGTAACACGCCGCTCAGCGCATTGCCGCTATGGCCGCTGCGGCGTCTGGCGCGGCCCTCTACGTAGCGGGCAAAGAGTAAAAAGAAGGTAAACATCGCCACCGAGTCAAAATAGACCTCGCCGACGTTAAACATCACCGCATAGCTGCTGGCAAGGTAAGCCCCGCCAATTGCCAGCGAGACCGGCACATCCATACCCAGTACCCCGGTGCGTAGGTCACGCAGGGCGTTGCGGAAAAACGGCTGGGCGGAGAAAAACACCACCGGCGTGGCCAGCGCAAAAGAGAGCCAGTGAAACAGGGCATAGAAGTCGTCGCTGATTTCTCCGGGGCCGGAGACATAGATCGGGATCGAGAACATCATCACCTGCATCATGCCCACAGCGGCGATAATGAGCCGTCGCACGTTCATGCGCTCTTCATGCTGTATGCGCGCCTGGGCTTGATCGGGCTCGTAGGGCTGGGCGTCGTAGCCGATGGCGGCCAGTTCCGCCAGCAGCTGCGAGAGCTTCAACTGCTGAGTATTCCAGCTTACCCGCAACCGGTGGTGGGTTAAATTCACCGCGCTGGAGGTGACCCCTTCCAGGGCGTTCAGGCGGTGCTCGATCAGCCAGGCACAGGCGGCGCAGGTAATGCCCTCAATGGCGAGGGTAGCTTTGACGTTGCCCTCGTCGCCATCGGGGTGGACAAACTGTGCCTGCAGGCCAGGGTCGTCAAACACTGACCAGGTGTCCGCTTTGGCGGCCTGGCGCTCATCCGGGCGTTCGGGCAGTTCGGTACGGTAGCGGTAGTAGCTCTCTAGGCCACCGTCGACGATGGCATGGGCCACCGCCTCGCAGCCGGGGCAGCAAAGCGGGTGGGTATGCTCATCCAGGCTAATCGACCAGGGTGCTCCAGCGGGCACCGGATTACCGCAGTGGTAGCAGGGGGTGGCGTCGCTCATTCGCTTGCTTTGCGCCCTCCCGGCAGCAGCTTGACGCTGTTTTCATTGGGGAAGGTCGCCTCACCGGTGAGGCGCCAGTCGGCATCTTCTAGCGCAGGCTGGATCTGCAGATACCAGCGGTAGCGCAGATTGTCAGGGCCTTGGGTAATATAGCGGCCGTCGCGGACATGCTCGAGCACGAACGACTGGTCACGGTTATCTTCGGTAGGGAAAATAAGGTCTAAATAGAGCGTATCAGGGCGCGTGTCGCCGCTTAAATCCACCACGATATCGCTGGTGAGCGGATCGAGGCGCAGCTCGGCGCTTAGGTTTAGCTCGCGGGCCTGCTCCTGCTTGGCCAGCACCATATTGATGGCTTTGCCGTGCTCGTAATAATCTTCCTGAACGACCATACCGTCAAAGCTCTTGATCGACATAACCGCAAAGCCGGTGCTGACGATAATCGATGAAAACAGTATGCCGAGCAAAAACCACGGCCAAAACTGCTTATACCAAGGCGTCACCTTAGCGCCCGAAGGTAGGGATGACATAGTGGCTTATCTCCTAATATTGCCCAGAAAGCTGGTTTCGCGCTCAAGGCGAATATCCGCATCCTGCTGGGCCTGCAGCGTGAACACAATAGGGTGGCTGGGATGCTGTAAGTCGTCGGGGTCGGCGGTCACGGTAACGGCTTCAAAGCGCGACTCTCCGGCGGGCACGCTGATCGACGTACTATCCAGGGTTAAGCTGGGCAAACCGGCAACGCTTAGCTGGTAGGTGTGGTCTTGATCATCCAAATTGCGGATAGTCAGGCTAAACACATTGCTAATTTGCCCGTCGCGGGTCACTTGGTAGAGCTGGGTGCGCTCGCGTTCAGCGTCAAAATTAAGCGGCATGCGGTCGTTAATGGCCCAGGCAAAGGTGCCCACCATTAGCACCAGCGCAGCGAAATAGCCTAGCAGGCGAGGGCGCATGATATGGCTCTTTTTACCCTCAAGAGCGTTTTCGGTGGTGTAGCGCACCAATCCCCGCGGGTAGCCCATTTTATCCATCACGCTGTCGCAGGCGTCGATACAGGCGGCGCAGGTGATGCACTCATACTGCAGCCCATCACGGATATCAATACCGGTGGGGCAGACCTGCACGCAAAGGTCGCAATCGATACAGTCGCCATAGCCCGCCTCGCGGGCTTCTAGGTGGCTAAGGTTTTTCTTACGGTGCCCGCGGGGCTCGCCGCGTGTTTCGTCGTAGGAGACGATCAGCGTGTCGCGGTCAAACATAACCGATTGAAAGCGAGCGTAGGGGCACATATAGATGCACACCTGCTCGCGCAGCCAACCTGCGTTCAGGTAAGTAAACACTAGGAAAAAGCCAACCCAGAAGTAGGACCAGCCGTGAGCCTCTAAGGTGGGGAGTTCAGCCACTAAATCGCGAACCGGCGTGAAGTAACCCACAAAGGTGACACCGGTGGCGAGGGCAATCAGCAGCCAGGCGGTGTGCTTGGCCCCTTTACGCCAGGCTTTATCCGCGCTCATCGGTTGATTATCGAGCTTAATGCGTCGATTGCGCGAGCCTTCGATGCGGTGTTCAAGCCAGATAAACAGAAACGTCCAAACGCTTTGTGGGCAGGTATAGCCGCACCAAACCCGACCCGCAAACACGGTAATAAAAAACAGCCCAAAGGCGCAGATGATCAGCAGCCACGAGAGGAGGATGAACTCCTGTGGGTAAAACGTGGCGCTAAAGATATGGAATTCCCGGCTTGGCAGGTCGAATAGAATTAACGGCCGACCACCGATATTAATCCAGGGTAAGAGAAAAAAAGCCAGCATTAACGCCCAGTTGGCACCGCGTCTTAGCTTCTGGAAAACGCCCTTTATTTCGCGCACATAAATGTGGCGTCGTTTGGCGTACATTTCCTGGCTAACCGTTTCACTTGAGGGGCTGTGATGCCCTACCGGGTTCGGCGTGACGTCTTGGCTTGGTATCTTTTCCATGGTGGTATTCCCGGCTCAAAAGGCAGGAGAGGTAGCACCCAGTGCTCATTTAAGCTAGGTGCTTGGTTAAACCAATTGCTTAGTTAAACCTGATGCGTCGTTAAAACTGATGCTTAGTCGGTCTGGGTGTTGCATTGCTATTGTATCGGGTTGCGCAAAATCGTATTGGATTGGGTATAAAGAAAGGGTGCGGTTTGGGGCCGCACCCTTGCTGGGCTAACGTGGCTGACATTGATTGCTCGCTGTCAGCGATCCAATTAGTCCGCTAAGCGCAGGCTATACACGTAGGCGGCGACCAGGTGAACACGCTCTTCACCAATATAGGCCGCTTGTGCAGGCATATGACCGTTACGGCCATTACGCAGCGTTTGACGGATAGAGTCACCCACCTCTTGGCCCGGTGCCAGGTAAAGCCAGATGTCATCAGTCAAATTGGGCGCGCCAAGTGCCGTGTTGCCGGTACCGCTGGGGCCGTGACAGGCAGCACACACCGCCATAAAGGTGCTTTCGCCCTGTTCAGCCTGTGCCTCGTCATGCTCTTCATTAGACAGCGAGAGCACGTATTGGGTCAGGTTCTCAATATTGTTCTGGCCCAGCTGCTGCCAAGCAGGCATTAGGCCATTTCGACCATTGTTCAGGGTGGTCAAAATATTGTCTGGCTCACCGCCGTACAGCCAATCATCGTCGGTCAGGTTAGGGAAACCATAACCGCCCTGGGCGTTTGAGCCGTGGCACACCGCACAGTTGTTTTGGTAGATACGCTCGGCGACCTGCATCGCCTCGGGATCTTCGGCAAGCTCAGGAATGGGGACTTCCTGATACTGGGCAAAAATCGGCGTAAAGCGCTCTTCGGCCTGAGCGACTTCCTCTTCCCATTGGCCCTCCTGCGACCAGCCCAGTATCCCCGCGTAGTTGCCCAGACCGGGGTAAAGCACTAGGTAGCCCAGTGCAAAAACCACCGTCAAGACGAACAGTTGGAACCACCACTTCGGCAGCGGGTTGTCATACTCTTCGATGCCATCGGCGGCGTGGCCAGTGGTTTCTACGTTACCTTCTGCATCAGGCGTTTTATCGGTACGGCGGTTGGCCAGCAGTATCCATACACTCAGCGCGATCGTGCCCAGCGTAATGATAATGATCCAGGCGCTCCAAAAGCCGGATAGGGAGTCACCCCATAAATTATTCATAACTTCTTATCTCCCCTGTCGTCGCGGGAATGCGCTTCGCTGTCGCGTTCACGCGAAGCGTGCTTGTCACTGGTCGGTAGCTCATCGTCGTCGGCAAAGGGCAAATTAGCCGCTTCGTCGAAATCTGGCTTGCGTCGCTTGGAGTACGCCCAGAGGGCGATGCCGATAAAAGCGAAAATCAAGATCAGCGTGATGAGACCGCGAAAAGTTCCCGTATCCATAACTTAACGAGTGCCCTCGAGCACGGTTCCGAGCTGCTGGAGGTAGGCGACCAGGGCGGTTATTTCCTGGGTGCCGCGAACGTCTGCAGTAGCGTTGGCGATATCTTCGTCGGTATACGGCACGCCCAGTTGACGCAGCGTACGCATCTTTTGGGGAGTGGCATCACCATCGAGGGTGTTTTCAAACAGCCAGGGGTAAGCCGGCATGATCGACTCGGGCACTACATCCCGGGGATTGTAGAGGTGAGCACGGTGCCAGTCGTCGCTATAGCGGCCGCCGACACGCGCCAGGTCTGGCCCGGTACGCTTGGATCCCCATAGGAAGTTGTGCTCGTAAACCTGCTCACCTGCCACGTTGTAGTGGCCGTAGCGCTCGGTCTCCGCGCGGAACGGGCGCACCATTTGCGAGTGGCAGCCCACGCAGCCTTCGCGACGATAGATGTCTCGGCCTTCTAGTTCCAGCGCCGACAGCGGCTCCAGGCCTTCAACCGGCTCGGTGGTCTGCTTCTGGAAAAACAGCGGAACCACCTCAGCCAAACCGCCGAAACTGATCACGACAAGGATCAACACGGCAAGCAGGCCAACGTTCTTTTCGACAATCTCGTGTTTCATTGGTCTCAACTTCCCCGGTTTAAGCAGCTTGTGGCGCTGAATGGCTGATGGCCTCACGACGCTTAACGGTCATGTACACATTGAACGCCATGATCAGCATGCCGGTGACCCAGAAGAGGCCGCCGATTAAGCGAACAAAGTAGCCCGGTGCGCTGGCTTCAACGGCTTCAACAAAGGTGTACATCAAGGTGCCGTCAGGGTTAATCGCCCGCCACATCAAGCCTTGTAGAATACCGTTCACCCACATGGAGGCGATGTACAGCACAGTGCCGATCGTGGCCAGCCAGAAGTGCACGGCTATCAGGTTGATGGAGTGCATTTCAGTGCGACCAAAGACGCGAGGGATCAAGTGATACATCGAGCCGATGGTGATCATCGCAACCCAACCCAGTGCACCGGAGTGTACGTGGCCGATCGTCCAGTCAGTGTAGTGGGAAAGCGCGTTGACGGTCTTAATCGCCATCATCGGGCCTTCAAAAGTGGACATGCCGTAGAACGACAGAGCCACTACCAGGAAGCGCAGCGTGGGATCCGTGCGCAGCTTATGCCAGGCCCCCGACAGGGTCATCATACCGTTGATCATGCCGCCCCAGGAGGGCGCCAGCAGAATGATCGACATGATCATACCCAGCGACTGTGCCCAGTTAGGCAGCGCGGTGTAGTGCAGGTGGTGAGGGCCTGCCCACATGTAGATCATGATCAATGCCCAGAAGTGGACGATAGAGAGACGGTAGGAGTAGATCGGACGCTCTGCCTGCTTGGGTACGAAGTAGTACATCATGCCCAGAAAGCCAGCGGTCAGGAAGAAGCCTACCGCGTTGTGGCCGTACCACCACTGCACCATGGCATCTACCGCACCGGCGTAGATCGACGTGGAATACATTGGGGTAACCGGGATGGCCGCGTTGTTGACGATGTGCAGCACCGCAACGGTCAAAATAAACGCCGCAAAGAACCAGTTCGCCACATAAATATGCGACGTAGTGCGTTTTTTGATCGTCATTAGGAACACGATGGCGTAGCTGATCCAAACGACCGCGATCAGAATGTTGATCGGCCACTCCAGTTCAGCGTACTCCTTGGTCGTGGTGTAGCCCATGGGCAGCGACACGACCGCAGAGATAATGACCGCTTGCCAGCCCCAGAACGTAAAGGCCGCTAACTTGTCAGAAAAAAGCCGCGTCTGACAGGTACGCTGAACCACGTAATACGAAGTAGCAAAAAGCGCCGAGCCGCCAAAGGCGAAAATAACGGCGTTAGTGTGCAATGGACGCAGGCGTCCAAAGCTAGTCCAAGGTAGGCCGAGGTTCAGTTGCGGCCAAACCAGTTGCGAGGCGAGGATGACACCCACTGTCATTCCCACAATGCCCCACACAACGGTCATAATCGCGAACTGCCGAACTATCTTGTAGTTATAGGTCGGGTGTTCAAATGCTGTGCTCATGTCATGTTCCCATCGAACGCGGTTAGGGGGTAACCCGTGGCATTTTGCACGGGTGCGGCCACCCGCTTGATGATGCAGGTCAAGATCCGTCCAAGATTCTAGCGCAGCCGGGGCATAACCTGAACATGCCAATTAGTTAAAGAGTGAATTATCAGGAGTGATAGGTGTCACATTATGCTTTGTCTGGATATATCGAGGTGCCTGCTACCGAGTTAAAAGCGGCACTTGAGCACCAGCCAAATGGGGCTTTTTTGGTGCAGGGCATGGGGCCGTTGGCTGTCCACGGTCAAGCAAGGTTAGGCCGCTTGTTGTTTGCCCATGGCGCAGGGGCGGGTCAGCAGTCACCCTTCATGCGTCAATTTGTCACCTCGCTGGCTGCTCGGGGCATTCAGGTTTTATGCATTGACTTCCCCTACATGCAGCAAATGCAGGAAACCGGCAAACGCCGACCACCGCCACCCATCGCCCAGACCCTTGCCCAGTTTGCCCAGTGGTATGGTCTATTGGATTGTCTGTTTGATGGGCCGCTGTGGGTTGGGGGGAAATCCATGGGCGGGCGCGTGGCGACCTTATTTGCCAGTGGACAGTTTGCTAGTGAGCCGTTTGCCAGTAAACAGCTAGCCAGCGAACAGCCACGCCTAGTTGGGGTGCCTGGCGTTGTAGTCGCTGGTTATCCGTTTCATCCCACCAACGCGCCCGACAAGCTGCGCCTGGATCACTGGCCTGCAATTGCCTGCCCTATGCTAATTTTACAAGGCGAGCGTGATCCCTTCGGTACCCGGGAAGAGGTGACCCGCTATGCGTTGCCGCCGAACGCGCAGCTCAGTTGGTTAAAAGATGGTGACCACGATTTTAAGCCGCGTCGCTCTTCTGGACTAAATCAAACGGTTTTGATTGACGAAGCTACCCAGATTGCGGCATCCTTCGTCCGCGCTCAAACGCCAGACGTTGAGTGAAGAGCTTCGTAGCTTGGATTAAAGAAACACTTGTTTAAATCGCTGATTTTAAAAGTCGTTTTTAAAACCAGTTTTAAGCACAGTTTTTAAACCAAGTAGGTTGACTTCCCTCAAGTATTCGGTAGAATGCAGCGCCACGTGACCAGCGGGTGGTTAGCTCAGTTGGGAGAGCACCAGCCTTACAAGCTGGGGGTCACTGGTTCGAACCCAGTACCACCCACCATCTTAATCAGTTTGATTAGATGATCTGGAAGTGTAAAGTAGCAAGTATGATTAAGATTTGATGTGCATAACGGACCGGTAGTTCAGTCGGTTAGAATGCCGGCCTGTCACGCCGGAGGTCGCGAGTTCGAGTCTCGTCCGGTCCGCCAACATCAAACAATACCTGCTCAAGCTAGTGGTTTGAAAATAGCTATTTAGACGTAGTTATTCAGACATAGCTGATTGAAAGAGTTGTTATCGATTCGGACCGGTAGTTCAGTCGGTTAGAATGCCGGCCTGTCACGCCGGAGGTCGCGAGTTCGAGTCTCGTCCGGTCCGCCACGATAACTGCGAAGATAGGTTGGCAATACGCCAATAGATTGGGTGGTTAGCTCAGTTGGGAGAGCACCAGCCTTACAAGCTGGGGGTCACTGGTTCGAACCCAGTACCACCCACCATCGCCTACCCTTTAGAAGCGCCTCTGAACCGCTTGTAAATGTTAGCTTCGATGGTTGTTTTAAAAGTGCTTTAACGTGGACCGGTAGTTCAGTCGGTTAGAATGCCGGCCTGTCACGCCGGAGGTCGCGAGTTCGAGTCTCGTCCGGTCCGCCATTAAGCATTTGTGTTATTAGCTGCATTGTTAGTAAATATCGGCATTGGCCGAACGAATTCAAAAAAAGCCCGGATCATTGATCCGGGCTTTTTCGTATGTCTGCATCTTAAGTTGCAGCTGTTAGCCCGTAATCGCGGCAACGCCTGCTTTGGCAACCTGCACATCCTGGTCGGGTTTTACGCCGGAAATGCCCACGGCACCTACCACATGACCGTCAACAGTAATCGGCACGCCACCTGAAAGCAGGCCTTGCAGCGGTGCGGTGACGAACGCAGTGCGGCCGCCATTAATCATCTCTTCAAACACCTGGGTCTCTTTACGGCCTAGCGCTGCGCTGCGCGCTTTGTGCGTAGCGACGTCGGCGCTGAAAGGGGCAGCGCCATCCAAACGGCGCAGCGCCAATAGATGGCCGCCATCGTCAGTCACCGCGATGGTCACTGGCCAGCTATTACTGTCAGCCTCTTTCTGCGCGGCGTCCAGAACGTTGAGTACATCGGCTTGAGCGAGAATGGCTTTTGTTTGCATGCTTACATCCTATTAATGGTAGGGAGTGAAGTTGTCGCGCCCAACAATAGCAGCGCAACCAGGGGTTATGAAGGCTAAGAATTAATGCAAAGCACTAATGCAAAGCACTAAGTGAGCGCCGCATCGACGATCTCCACCCAGTGGCGTACCGGGGTTCGATTGGCGCCTGCGAGGTGGGTCTGACAGCCGATATTAGCCGTTACTATCACCTCGGGATCACCGGCCTCCAATGCATTGAGCTTATTGTCGCGAAGTTGAGTGGCCAGTTCAGGCTGGGTAATCGAGTAGGTGCCCGCCGAACCGCAGCACAGATGCGCATCCTGAACCGGGGTTAACGCAAAACCCAGTTTACTCAGCACGCCTTCGACCGCGCCGTTAAGCTTCTGTGCGTGCTGCAGTGTACAAGGGCAGTGGAACGCCAGGCGTTGTGACGCTGTGACATTCAGTGTGTCTAGGGGCTCATCGCGCAAAATTTCGACGATATCTTTGGCCAAGGTGCTGACCTTTTGCGCTTTAATGGCGTAATCGGGGTCATCTTTGAGCATGTCGCCATACTCTTTGACGAAAGCGCCGCAGCCGCTGGCGGTTTGAACAATGGCTTCGGTGCCTTGTTCAATATATGGCCACCAGGCATCAATATTGGCGCGCATGCGAGCACGCCCATCGTCCTGGGCGTTGAGGTGAAAATCAACGGCGCCGCAGCAGCCTGCTTCAGCCACTGGCGTGACGCTAATGCCGAGCCGGTCAAGAATCCGCGCGGTGGCAGCATTGGTGTTGGGTGACAGCCCCGGCTGTACGCAGCCTTCCAAAATTAACACCTGCCGGGTGTGGCGGTTTGCATCGGGGCGTGCGCCTGCATCTATCGGGTTCGAGGGCATTTTACTGCGTAGCTTGCTGGGCACCAGCGGTTTAAAGGTTTGCCCCAGTTTTAGCAGTGCCTGGAAACGTTTAGGCTCGACCATCATTTTTCGCAGCGCATAGCGCTGGGCCCGCTCGCCTGCAGGGCGGGGGACGCGACGCTCAATTTCGGCACGGCCAATGTTGAGTAGCTTGTGGTACTCCACGCCCGAGGGGCAGGTGGTTTCGCAGTTAAGGCAAGTCAGGCAGCGATCGAGATGCAGGCGCGTCTCATCGGTGACCTGGTCGTCATCGTCATGGCTCTCCAGCAGCTCCTTCATGAGATAGATACGCCCACGGGGGCCATCGCGCTCATCGCCTAACAGCTGGTAAGTGGGGCAGGTGGCGTTACAAAAACCGCAGTGAACGCAGGTGCGCAAAATGCGCTCCGCTTCTTTAATATGCGGCTTCTGAAGGTCGGCATCGGTAAAGTGCGTTTGCATGTCAGCTCTCCTTAAAACGCCGCATAAAGGCGACCGGGGTTAAAAATGCCACGGGCATCCAGCTCCGCCTTTAGGTTACGGTGATATTTTTCCACTACTGCATTGAGCGGTGTAAACGGCTCAGCGGCGCCGCCTTGGGCGTGGGGGGTATAGCAGGTGGCATGCCCCCCCACCGCAGCACAGGCAGCGCGGAGAGTGTCCGCATCCAGGGTGGTTTTCACCCAGCGCTGGCTGCCCGCCCAGTCGTAAAAAATATCGGCCTCGGGAATATCCAGCGCCAGCGGTGCGGTGTTGGGCGGTAGTGATAGGCGCCACAGTGCTTGGTCGTCGTTACAGGCGAAGAAAGCGTGGGTATGGTCGCGCAGCTCGCGCCAGAAGCTAGCATCAAGCGGCTCGCCGCCTAGGCTTGCCTGGGTGGCGGCCACAGAGCTTTTGCCGCCTTCCAAGCGTAGAAACAGTTCGCCGTGGTGCCAAGCGGCGGCGGTAATCGGTAGCGGCTTTCGACCCAACTCGGCGAGTTTTTTGAGCGCTTCATCCAGCCCAACGGCTAAGCGCAGGCTGTGAGTCGCGGTGGGAATAGGCAGCACTTTAAAGGAGATATCGGTCAATACGCCGAGCGTACCCTGGGCGCCTGCCATCAGACGCGACAGGTCGTAACCGGCAACATTTTTCATCACTTCACCACCAAAGCGGAGCAGCTTGCCCTCTTGGGTGATGATGCGTGTGCCCAGCACAAAGTCACGGGCAGCACCCGCCCAGGGGCGGCGTGGGCCGGAGAGGCCAGTGGCCACGGCGCCACCAATGGTAGATGTATCACCAAATATGGGCGGCTCAAAGCCCAACATTTGGTGTTTTTCCGCCAGCACTTCCTGAAGTTCGCTAAGCCGCGTACCAGCGCGTACGGTGACCACCAGCTCCACCGGGTCGTAGCTCACAATGCCGCTATGTTCGGCCATCTGCAGCGCTTGGCCTTCTACCGGTCGGCCATAAAAAGCACGGGTATCGCCGCCTACAATGCGTAGCGGCGTACGCGCGTCATAGGCGCTGCGCACCTGTTCACACAGGGCATCAGCGATATCGCGGTCGGTAATCGCTCGTTCGGTCATGGTCTTTTCCATTATTAGTCTTGGCTATTTATTAGCTTGGCTATTTATTAGTCTTTTTAGGCCGCAGCACTAAAAACGTGGCAGCTCCGGGTGCGGGAGTTCGTTGTTATGCACATGCATAGCGCCAAACTCAGCGCAACGCGCTAGGGTCGGAATGTTCTTACCCGGGTTGAGCAGCCGCTGTGGATCAAAGGCGGCTTTCAAAGCATGAAAAACGCTGATTTCATCTGCCTGGAATTGGCTGCACATTTGGTTGATCTTTTCACGCCCAACGCCATGCTCGCCGGTGATTGAACCGCCCGCGGCCACGCAGAGCTCCAGGATCTTGCCGCCCACCTCTTCGGCAAGGGCCAGTTGACCTTCTTTATTGGCATCAAACAGGATCAGCGGATGCATATTGCCATCACCGGCGTGGAACACGTTCGCGACCGCCAGGCCGCTCTCCTCGGAAAGCGCCGCAATGCCTTTAAGCACGCGGGGCAGCTCGCGGCGGGGGATAGTGCCATCCATACAGTAGTAATCCGGCGACATACGACCCACCGCAGGGAAGGCGTTCTTACGCCCGGCCCAGAATTTGGCACGCTCGGCTTCATCCCGGGCCTGCTGGATATTGGTCGCACCGGCGGCTTCCAGCACGCGGCGCACGGTCTCGCAGTCGTCATCTACATCGGCTTCAACGCCATCCAGCTCGCAAAGCAGAATCGCCTCGGCGTCGAGTGGGTAGCCCGCTTTGACAAAATCCTCGGCGGCTTTAATCGCCAGTTTATCCATCATCTCCAGGCCACCAGGAATAATCCCTGCAGCAATGATATCGCCGACGGCGCGACCAGCCTTTTCGACGTCGTCGAAGCTGGCCATCAGTACCTTAGCGGTTTCCGGCTTGGGCAGTAGTTTGACGGTAATCTCGGTGACCACGCCGAGCATGCCCTCCGAGCCGTTCATCAAGGCCAACAGGTCAAAGCCAGGCGCATCAAAAGATTCAGCGCCCAGCGTCATTGCCTCACCCTCAATGGTGAGTACATCAACGCGCATGACGTTGTGAACGGTTAACCCGTATTTTAAGCAGTGCACGCCACCGGCGTTCTCAGCCACATTGCCGCCGATGGAGCAGGCAATTTGCGAGGAGGGATCCGGCGCGTAATAAAGCCCATAGGGTGCTGCGGCTTCCGAAATCGCCAGATTGCGTACACCCGGTTGAACCCGTTCCAAGCGGGCATCCGGGTCGACTTTGAGAATTTGATTAAAGCGCGACATGACCAGCAGCACGCCCTGTTCCAGTGGCAGGGCGCCGCCGGAAAGCCCGGTACCCGCGCCGCGGGTGACCACTGGTACGCTAAGCGCATGGCAGCGCTTGAGTAGCGCTTGAACCTGAGCAAAGGTTTCGGGCAGCGCCACCAGCATAGGTAGCACGCGATAGGCCGCCAGCCCATCGCACTCGAAGGGGCGCAAGTCTTCTTCGCGGTGTAGTAGCGTCATTTCAGGAACGGCTTGCTGCAGGTCGGCTAAGACCTCGCTTTTTTCGCGCCGAACCAATTCGCCGTCCAGGCGCTCATCAAAGAGGATATTCATTACGACATCCCATGCTTATTATCGTTAAAGGTAAATGCTAAAACGGTCTGTAGATAACATGGCCTCAATTTGGGCTTTTTTTACCCGCCTGTCTAGGCTGTGGTGCATTGGTCTGACCAGTAATTAGTCGACTGTGTTGTCTTCTTTGTTTAGTACTGGGTTAAGTACTGGCAAGCTGGACATAAAGCCCATCAGGAGAGCTAACATGCCAGAGGAGAATCAAGCCTTGTCACCTGGGCTGCGAATGCCGGATCAGGTGGCTACCCGGCTTGAACGTTTAATTCTTGATGGCGTTTTTCGGCCCGGCCAACTGCTTCCTTCTGAGCGGCGGCTGTGTGATCGGCTGGGCGTCTCACGTGCTTCGTTGCGTGAGGGGTTGAGAATTCTGCGCAGTAAAGGAATTATCGAGACCCGCCAGGGCCACGGCTCGACGGTCGCCACGCTGTTGCCGGTGGGTAACCAAAGCCCATTGATGCATCTGTTTAAAGATCATCCGCGCACGCTGTTTGATCTGTTAGAAGTGCGCGCCCTGCTGGAAGGGGAGTCGGCGCGTTTAGCTGCGAGCCGCGGCACCTCCGCCGACCGGGTGCTGATCACCCGACGCTATCGTGAAATGGCCGACTACGCGGAAAGCGCAGAAAGCATTGATGTCGAGCGTCTAGCCAGGCTGGATCACGCCTTTCACCTGGCGGTCTCCCAGGCGTCCCACAACCCGGTGTTGGTGCATACGCTGCAGAGCCTGACCGATTTACTGCTCAGCTCGGTGTTTGCCTCGGTCAAGCACCTTTATCACTTGCCAGCACCCAGGGCGATGATTAATCAGCAGCATGCGCGGTTGCACGATGCTGTCGTCAGTGGCGACGCCGAGCAGGCAGAGCAGGTGGCGCTGGAGCACCTCTCCAGCATTAGCCAACTGCTGCGCGATTTAGAGGAGGAGCACGAACGGCTAGAGCGTTCATCCATGCGCCTTGAAGAGTGGCAGTAGCTGAATTAGCTATTAGCCACATTCTTATCGTCTTCTGTGTCTATCACGCCCGCTAAAGTCGCTACTTCAATCTTATTGCACAGGTGGTCACGCAGGATCTGACCAAGCAATTGGCTGTCACGCTTTTCCAGCGCCGCCATCATGTTTTCATGGTCTTTTACCGCCTGACTCCAGTAGCGTTCGGTCATCTTCTTGGAGTAGCGCACGCGCTTAACGCGCTGGCTTAAGTTGCTATACATTTCCTGCAATACGTCGTTATTGGACGCCGCCAGAATACTCTCGTGAATCTGCCGATTAACCTGGAAATAAGGCATTAAATCCCGGTTGCGGTAGTGCTCCAGCATCGTATTGTGAAGCTGCCTTATGGCCGCAATTTCAGCGTCGCTGATGTACTGGCAGGCAAGCTCGCCTGATAGCCCTTCAAGTGCTGCCATCAAGTCATAAGTGTCTTTCACGTTTTTCAACGTGAGCCGTACCACTCGCGCGCCGCGATTGGGTAGCAGTTCAATCAAGCCTTCGGTGGCAAGCACTTTCAGCGCTTCACGTAACGGCGTGCGTGAAACCCCAAAGCGGTCACACAGCTGCTTTTCAGATATACGTTCGCCGGGTGAAAGCTCACCGTGCTCAATCAGATCGCCAATCCTATCGGCCACCTCACGATATAAGTTGCGCTGCAAAATTTTTGTCATTTGTCAGTTCCTTGTCAGTGGCGCACCTGGCTTATTGCCGAGCTACCCAGACCACCTGGATCGTTTTGAGCACGATACCATTTATGCCATATCAGCTTTGTATAGTGGCTATTGTTTATATGATCTGCAAAAGTAATTATGAATTCAATATTCCTTTGGTGGTGCTTTTGCCCACCACTGCCGACTAACAATGACAAAGGTAAAACCTAATGGCCGGACAAGTATTCCATTGCAGTGTACAGCTCACCAGAGAGCAGGGCAGAAAGATAATCGATGGGGCCATGGCGCTGGCACGCAAGGCGGATTTGACGCCGTTGACGATCGTGGTGCTGGATGGCGGCGGCAACCTAGTTGCTGCGGAGCGCGAGGATGGCTGCGCGCCGCTGCGTTTTCCGGTGGCCAAGGGTAAAGCTTACGCCTCTCTGGGCATTGGGGTTGCTAGTGGCGTGCTAGGTGAACGCAATGCCGAGCGCACAGCCTTTGTTGCCAGCGTGGCTTCGGCTTCACAGGGCCACTTTGTGGCAGTCGCTGGCGGGGTGCCCATTCTCAATGAGCAGAGCCATGTCATCGGCGCTGTAGGCGTTAGTGGCGCCTCGTCAGACGAGGATCAACAAGCTGCGATTGCGGGCATTGAGCTTGCTGAATTGCGCTGGGGGCTGGAGCCTAGTTAGCAATTTTGGCGGGATAATGGCGCTCCTCAACGGGCAGTTTGGCTTATAGAGCCACTGCCCGTTTTTTTATTGGCAACTATTTTTTTATTTGCTCGTTTATAAACAATCGGTTGCAACAGACTTTTTGTGGCAAGACGAAAGTTTAATACCTAATTTTGAATTTTGAATTCAAATTGAAGTGGAGAGAGTCTTAAGCGTAGAGCACGTCCAATAACAAGTAGGTCTACACGAATGACTCCCCAAGCAGGTTTCATCGGGACACAGAGCCACGATGACAACATTGCCTACAACAACAAATGCTTTACCTGGAGTTCACTATGAAATTGCTCAAAACAGCACTCGCCACTATCGTTGTGACGTTTGGGGTGCAGGCCGCCGCCAATGCCCAGACGGAAATTCGCCTTGGTCATGTCGGTGGCCCTGGATCTCTGTTTGAAATTTCCGCGAATCGCTTTGCCGAACTTGCTAACGAGCGTCTAGAGGGCGTTGCTGAAGTTAACGTCTACGGCAATAGCCAGTTGGGTGGTGACGAATCGATGATGCGTCGACTGCGCTTGGGTTCGTTGGACCTTTCGCTGCCTTCGACGGTGATGAGTTCTGAATCCGCTGAGTTTGCGCTGTTCGAGATGCCTTACTTGATTGAAGACCGCGAGCATATGAAGCGCGTGCGCGAAGAGATCGTTCGTGGCCCGCTATATGACGCCGCAGAAGCGCGCGGTTTTAAAATTATCGGCGTTTGGGAAAACGGCTTCCGCCAGATTACTAACAACGAACGGCCAATCGTTACGCCAGAAGACCTTGAAGGTATAAAGCTGCGCGTACCCGGTGGCACATGGCGTATTGATATGTTCCGTAGCTACGGCGCGGCACCCTCACCAATGTCGCTGTCGGAAGTGTTTGTTGCCCTGCAAACCGGCGCAATGGACGGCCAGGAAAACCCCTTTATTCAAACCTACTCCTCGCGCTTTCATGAAGTGCAGGACTACCTCTCCATCTCCAACCACGTTTATACCCCTGCTTACCTGACAGCAGGCGCTAGCTGGAGCCGCCTGCCTGAGGAAGTACAGCAGGTGCTTGAAGAAGTCGCCGTTGAAATGGAGGACTTCGTACTCGAAGAAGGCCAACGCCTGGATGATGAAACCCTTGTAAAAATGCGTGATGAAGGCATGGAAGTGAATGAAGTTGACTTCGATGCTTTTGTTGATGCCTCTGAGACTATCTATAGCCAGTTCGCTGAAGAAGTGGATGGTGGCCAGGACATGATTGACGCCGTGACTGCTTTACGCGAGTAAGCAAAGCGCCACTCTATTAGAGGCGCGTCGCGAAGCCGCGGGGCGCCTCGTCTTTCGGAGGTCTCAATGAGTACTTTTACAAAGTTCAAGAACGCCTATTTCGCGTTTCTTGAAGGCATCGTGGTCTTTCTAGTGATTGCGCTTGCGGCTGTGGTCACCCTGGGCTTTGTGACCCGTTACCTGGGCTCGCCGCTAAGCTGGTATGACGAGCTCGCCGCTGCGCTGCTGGCCTGGGTGACCTACTACGGCACAGCATTAGCCGCCGCCAAGGGCGCGCACATCACCTGCCCAAGCGTGTTAAACATGTGTCCACCCTCTATTCGAGTGCCCATCGCGTTGTTAGCCGAAGCCATTACGATCGGTTTCTTCGTGTTTTTGGGGCTCGCCAGCTACCAAGTCATGTTGATTCTCGACGGCGTGGGTATGGTTAGTCTTCCAGGGGTGTCTATGCAACTGGTTCACTCAGCGATTCCCGTCGCCGCTGTGCTGTTCATCATTGCTGAACTGCTGCGGCTGCCTGACGTGATTAAAAGTGCTCGGGGCCGAGGCTTTATTGACCATGAGCTTGAAGAAGCAGGCATCGATGCGGAAGAAGTCGCCTCTGTCAGCACACATCAGCGAGGGTAAGTAGATACCATGGTCATACTGTACATATTTATAGCGCTGATTCTGCTCATTCTGATTAACGTGCCGGTCGCCGTTGCCTTGGCGCTGGTCGGCACTATTGCCACCTTTATGACATACGGCAACATGGCAATGCCCACGGTGGGCATGACCATGTTTGAGGGTGCGACCAACTTTCCGCTCATCGCAATACCGTTGTTTATTTTAGCCGGTGCCATTATGAACGCCTCGAGTATTTCGCGGCGCTTGATCGACCTAGCCATGGCAATGGTGGGATTCATCAAGGGTGGCTTGGCAATGGTGACCATCGGCGCTTCGGTTTTCTTCGCCGAAATCTCTGGGTCGGCAGTGGCGGGTGTATCGGCGATCGGCAGTATTCTGATTCCTGCCATGCGCAAGAAGGGCTACTCAAAAGAGTTTGCTGCTTCCATATCTTCATCCGCTGCGAGTCTGGCGATTATCCTACCGCCCTCTATCCCGATGATTCTTTACGCGGTGATGTCGGGTGAATCAGTTGTGCAGATGTTTGTGGCGGGTATTTTGCCAGGCTTATTGGGCGCGATGGGCTTAGCCGCGATGTGCTACTACTTAGCGCGCAAGAACAACTTCCCTTCTGAGGGGCGCTTCCGGGTTTCGCAACTTTGGTTAGCCTTTAAGGATGCGATCTGGGCGCTGCTGATTCCCGTCATCATCTTGGGCGGTATCTTTGGCGGCTTCGTTACCGCGACCGAAGGTGCGGCGCTGGCAGTGTGTGTGGCTATCTTTATCAGTGCAGTGGTTTATCGCGAATTCACTATCAGAAATTTCATCGATTCCTGTAAGAGTGCGGGTGTCCAAACGGCGGTGGTTATGCTGCTAGTGGCCGCGTCAGCAGTGGTGGGTGGCTATCTTACTGAAACCCGCGTGCCTCAAGAAATCGCGATGCAGATCAGCGAACTAACGAATAATAAATATCTGATCCTGGCACTTCTCAATGTCATCTTCTTGATATTAGGTATTTTTCTGCACTCTGCCGCCGCGATCATCCTGGTAGTGCCGATCGTTCTGCCGCTGGTATTGGAAGTCGGTATCGATCCGCTGCACTTTGGCCTGATTGTGACGCTGAACTTAGCTATTGGTCAGCAAACGCCGCCGGTGGCCAGCGTGCTCATCGCATCTTGCTCAATCGCCAAGTCAGATGTGTGGGCAACGTCCAAAACCAACCTGTGGTTTATCGCCGTTCTGTTCGCCGTGTTGATGATTAACACCTATATCCCAGCGTTTGCGCTGGCATTAGTGAACTTTGTATATGGCTAAACACGCGAGATGTTGGCGTGCTATGACGGGCGGTAACGCCCGGCATCGCTTGCCATACAGGAGAAGCTGATGAGCAACACAAACGAACGACAACTCGTTGACAGCGTCACGTTTGCCATTCGCCATGGGGTGGCTTGGATTGGCTTCAATCGTCCCCAGAGCCGCAATGCCATGACCTGGGAGATGTACGACGCCCTGGAAAAGCACTGCGATCAGTTGGCAGAGGACGACGCTATATACGCCGTTGTATTGCACGGGGTAGGCGGTGAAGCCTTTGTGGCGGGCACTGATATCAGTCAATTTTCAGACTTTACCAAGCCTGAAGACGCGATTGGCTACGAGCGACGTATTGACCGTGTTGTGGGCAAACTCGAAACCTTTCCCAAGCCTACCCTGGCGCTGATCGAAGGTGCCTGCGTGGGCGGCGGTGCGGCGCTGGCGCTGGTGTGCGATTTTCGCTACGCCACGCCAACGATGAAGTTTGGCGTGCCGATTGCCAAAACGCTGGGTAATACGCTCTCGATTAACAATGTCTCCCGGATGGTCGACATGCTCGGCATAGCGCGCACTAAAGAGGCGCTGATGATGGCGCGGCTGTTTAGCGCTGATGAAGCCCTCGCTGCTGGTCTGGTTAATCAGTTATTCGACGCTGAGGCGATTTACGCCGAAGTGGCCGCACTGGCTGAAGCTTTTGCTAAGCGCGCACCACTAACGCTTCAAGCCAGTAAAGCATTGATTGGCCGTGTTCAAGAGCAACGTCGACTCACCGCAGAGGCTAGCGACGACTGGGTTACCACCTGCTATATGAGCCGGGATTTTGCCGCGGCGGTGGATAAATTCGTCAATAAAACGCCGTTTGAGTGGTCAGGCCACTAGCCCCGAAACAGAGTGCAAATCTACTAATTGGGAGGAAAGCCGATGCTTCCCCTACAAGACATAAAAGTGTTGGACGTGTCACAAATTATGGCTGGCCCTTACTGCACCATGGTGCTGGCGGATATGGGCGCTGAGGTGATTAAAGTAGAGAAGCTCAATGGTGGTGACGACAGCCGCCAAATGGGGCCTTACGTAAATGGTGAATCGACCTGCTTTTCGCAAATTAACCGTAACAAAAAGAGCATATCGCTCAATCTTAAAGACGAGCGGGCACGGCAGATTTTCTATCGTTTAGCCGCTGATGCCGATGTGATTGTGGAGAACTATCGCCCTGGCGTGACCAAATCGCTGGAGATCGACTACGAGACCATCAAAGCAATCAACCCTGGCATCGTTTACTGCTCTATTTCAGGCTATGGCCAAACCGGGCCCTATAGCCATAAAGGGGGTTTTGATTTAGTGGCGCAAGGCATGACAGGGTTGATGTCGATGACCGGGGAGGAGGGTAAGCGACCGCTGAAAACCGGTATCGCGGTTTACGATATTGGCGGTGGCTTAACCGCGGTCTATTCGATTCTGGCGGCGTGCATCCACAAGATGAAAACCGGCGCCGGGCAGCATATCGATATCGCCATTACCGAATGCGGCCTGCCCTGGTTTACCTGGGAAGCGGCGGCCTATTTTTCCGAAGGCACCGTGCCTGGGCCGACGGGCTGGCGCCACCGTGTTTCCGCTCCTTATCAAGCAGTCAAAGCAAGCGATGGTTTTTTGATGCTCGGCTGTGCCAACCAGCGCACCTGGGAGCGCTTCTGTCAGGATGTACTAAAGCGCGAAGAGCTTATGCAAGACCCACGCTTTATCACTAACCAAGACCGTGGCCGGAACGTTGAGGCGCTGGAAGCACTGCTCGAAGAGTTAATGGCCGATAAAAGCGTCGACGAGTGGCTAACGCTCTGTGATACCGCTGGTGTGCCTGCCGGCCCAATCAACGACTTCGCTCAGGCAATGCAGGATGAGCACTATTTAGCGCGGGGCATGGTGCAGGAGATGGAACATCCTGTGATGGGCAAAATGAAAACCATTGGTTTTCCCAGCAAGTTTTCGGCAACGCCCTCGCAGATTCGCAGTCCCGCACCGCTGTTTGCCCAGCATACCGATGAAGTGCTCGACAGTTTAGGGTTCTCAGGCGATGAACTTGATGCCTTACGTGCCGAAGGATGCATCAAATAGCGCTTTTTTAGTACGCATAATTGCATTCATTATACATTTTAAGTAACGCTAACCGGCAGTGCTAACACCTAGCCGTACAACAACAAACAGGAAAGCCACTATGTTAAAGCTTAATTTTCACCCATCCGGCCGTCACTTTTTGCAAATCCCTGGCCCATCGCCGGTGCCAGACCGCATCTTGCGGGCCATGAGCCTACCCACTATTGATCACCGCGGGCCGGAGTTTGGCGCTCTCGGGCTTGAACTATTGAACAAGATTCAAAAAATCTTCAAAACCGAGAGCCCGGTGATTATCTACCCGGCCTCAGGCACCGGGGCTTGGGAAGCGGCACTAGCCAATACCATGTCGCCTGGTGACCGTGTATTGATGTTCGAGACCGGGCACTTCGCCACGCTGTGGCACAAAATGGCCCTGCGTTTGGACGTGCAGCCCGAGTTTTTGGGTTTACCGGGCTATGAAGGCTGGCGCCACGGTGTTCAGGCCGACATGATCGAAGCGCGCCTGAAAGAGGACACCAACCACGAGCTTAAAGCGGTCTGTGTGGTGCATAACGAAACCTCTACTGGCGTAACCAGCGATATTGCCGCTGTCCGTAAAGCTATCGATGCCGCTGACCATCCAGCATTATTGATTGTTGATACCATTTCCGGCTTGGCCAGCGCTGACTACCGCCATGATGAATGGGGTGTTGATGTCACTGTATCTGGCTCCCAAAAGGGCTTAATGCTGCCACCGGGTATTAGTTTTAACGCGCTCTCTCCTAAAGCCATTGAGGTCAGCAAACAGGCAAAACTGCCTAAAAGCTTCTGGGCCTGGGATGAAATTCTAGAGGCTAACAAGAACGGCTACTGGCCCTACACGCCCAGCACCAACCTGCTTTACGGTCTCAATGAAGCGCTGGATATGCTGCTGGATGAAGGTATGGAGCAGGTGTTGGCCCGCCATCAGCGCTGGGCCGCTGGGGTGCGTGCGGCGGTTGAGGCGTGGGGTTTAGAGATTCAATGTCTAGATCCGTCAGTTTACTCGCCGGTACTGACGGGTGTGGTAATGCCAGAGGGTGTCGATGCGGATGCGGTACGCAAGATTATCTATGAGCGTTTTGACCTTTCACTGGGAATGGGGCTGGGCAAGGCCAAAGGCAAGATGTTCCGGATCGGCCATTTGGGCGACTGCAACGATTTAACGCTGATTGCCACGCTGGGAGGCTGTGAAGCGGGTATGAAGCTGTCGGGCGTTAACCTTAAAGGCAGTGGTGTAACGGCTGCCTTGGACTACTTTGCTGCCAACCCGCTTAACGCAGGCAAGCGCTAAACGACGGGGGAGAGCCATATGACGTCTCTGACGAACCAATACCCGTCCCGTGATGCCAAGATTAAACCGCTCGGCGAACTAGCCGAGCGGTTATCCCGGGAGATGGCCGGAGAGGTGCTGTTTGACCGGGCAACTCGGGGGCGCTATTCAACCGACGCTTCGATTTATCAGGTGACGCCGGTAGGTGTGATCATCCCGCGCCACCAGGAAGATCTGAAAATTGCCCTGGATATTGCCCGTGATGCCAAGGTGCCGATTTTGGCTCGGGGCGCGGGTACCAGCCAGTGTGGCCAAACCGTTGGTGAGGCGCTGGTGATCGACACCACCCGCTGGCTTAACGAGATCGTTGAGTTCGACGCCGAGGCGCGCACCGTGGTGGTCGAGCCAGGAGTGGTGCTTGATCACCTAAACGCTTGGCTTAAACCCCATGGGCTCTGGTACCCGGTGGATGTGTCCACCAGCGCCCAGTGCACCATCGGCGGCATGGCGGGGAATAATTCTTGCGGGTCGCGTTCGATTTATTACGGCAATATGGTGCACAACGTGCTGGGCGTGGAAGCGCTACTGGCTGACGGCAGTGCGGCGAGTTTTGGTTTCGTTGACCGCTTCGCGGAAGGCTCTCAAGAGCAGCGCCTTGCCCAACAGGTGAAAGCGATTGCTGAGCGGGTAGGCCCGGAAATTCGCGATCACTTTCCTAAAGTGTTACGCCGGGTCGGTGGCTACAACCTGGATCTGTTCGATTGCCAGAACCCGATGCCTTACGACCCAGATAGTCGCGCTAACCTAGCTCACCTGCTGGTGGGCTCGGAAGGTACGCTAGGGGTGAGCCAGCGTATTAAACTCAGGCTTTCACCTTTACCCGAGCAAAAAGTGCTGGGCGTGGTGAACTTCCCGACTTTTTATCAAGCGATGGACTTCACCCAACATATCGTCAAGCTCGGCCCTACGGCGGTGGAGCTGGTTGACCGCACCATGATTGAACTGTCGCTGGAGAACCCGGCGTTCCGCCCAGTGATTGAGAAGGCGCTAATTGGCAAACCGGAAGCCATTCTGCTGGTGGAGTTTGCGGGTCAAGATCACGCTAAACAGCTAGAAGCGCTTCGCGGGCTAAACGAGCTAATGGGCGATTTAGGCCTGCCGGGCAGCGTGGTGGATATGCCAGAGGCCGCCGAGCAGAAAGCGCTATGGAACGTGCGCAAAGCCGGGCTCAACATCATGATGAGTATGAAGGGCGACGGTAAGCCAGTCTCCTTTATTGAAGACTGTGCGGTGCCGCTAGAGCACCTTGCCGAGTACACCAGCAAGCTCACTGATGTGTTTAACCGTTACGGCACCGAGGGCACCTGGTACGCCCACGCCGGTGTTGGCACGCTGCACGTTCGGCCGATTCTGGATATGCGCCGAGACGGTGCTGAAAAAATGCGTGAAATCGCCGAGCTAGCCTCTTCGTTAGTGCGCGAATATAAAGGCGCATACTCCGGCGAGCATGGTGACGGTATCTGCCGCGGCGAGTGGGTGGCGTGGCAGTTTGGCGAAACGGTCAACAACGCCTTCCGTGAAATTAAGCAGCTGTTTGACCCTAATAATCTGTTCAACCCCGGCAAAATCGTCGATACCCCTAAGATGGATGACGAACGTTATTTTCGTTTTCCAAAAAGCTACACCACTATCCCGCTTACCCCGGTGTTTGACTGGTCCGCCTGGAACGTAAAACGCGACCCGCTTACTGGCGAACAAACGCCGCCAGGCTCCGGCGGCGATGCCACCCATGGCTTGGCCATGGCGGTGGAAATGTGCAACAACAACGGCCACTGCCGCAAGTTTGATGCAGGCACCATGTGCCCGAGTTTTCGTATCACCAAGGACGAGCAGCACCTAACCCGCGGTCGCGCTAACACTTTGCGATTAGTGCTCTCAGGGCAGTTGGGTGAGGAGGGGCTGGCTAGTGACGATGTGAAAGAGGCGCTGGATCTCTGCGTATCGTGCAAAGGCTGTAAGCGTGACTGCCCTACCGGCGTAGATATGGCCAAGTTTAAGATAGAGGCCCGTACCGCCCGCGCTCGCGTCAATGGGATCTCTTTGCGTGACCGCATGGTCGGCGAAATGCCACGCTATGCACCCTGGGCTAGCAAATTTTCGCGGCTGGTCAATAGCGTTGAGCGTATGCCGTTTCTGGCTAGGCAGATCAAGCAGGCGTTAAGGCTGGCACCGCAACGTTCACTGCCGGTGTTTAACGGTAACTTCCTGGCCAGTGCCGAGGCGTCTAAGCAACCGGCTGCGGCAGAGCGCGAAGTGCTGCTGTTTGTGGATACCTTCAATAACTATATGGAAGGTGATAACGCCAAAGCGGCCAAGCGGGTGCTGGAAGCAGCGGGCTATCGTGTACATCTCAATGTGACCAAGGGGCAGCGGCCGCTCTGCTGTGGGCGTACTTATCTGTCATCGGGCCAGTTCGATAAAGCCAAGGCGGAAGCCAAGCGTACCCTGGAGCACCTGATGCCATTTGTGGAGCGTGGTGTGGCGGTGGTGGGTTTAGAACCTTCCTGTTTGCTCAGCATGCGCGATGAATTCCTGCAGTATGGCTTTGGCGACGAAGCGAAAGCGTTGTCAGCATCCGCCTATCTGTTTGAAGAGTTTTTGGTTAAAGCGCGTGCCGAGGACCAACTTCCCCTTAAGCTCAAGTCGCTGCACTACGAGCGGGCGATGCTGCATGGGCACTGCCATCAAAAAGCGTTTGATGCGCTGCGCCCCGTTGAGCAGGTGCTGGGCTGGATTCCGGAACTGAAGGTCGAGACCATTGAGTCTTCCTGCTGTGGAATGGCGGGCAGCTTCGGCTATGAAGCAGAGCACTATGAAGCGTCTCAAAAGATGGCTGAGCTATCGTTATTGCCTGCGATCCGTAAGGCGGATGCAAATGCGGTCATGGTTGCTGATGGCACTAGCTGTCGCCATCAGATTCACGATGGCAGTGGCCGCGAAGCGATTCACGTTGCTCGATTGCTGGAACAAGCACTAGCCTGAGGTTAGAGTCAAACCAAAAATAAGGAGATTAATGTGGCCATTTACCAATACGGCGAGCATCAGCCAGATATCCATGACGATGTCTATATTGCCGAAACCGCGGATGTTATCGGCCAGGTAACGTTAAAGGCACGCGCAAGCGTGTGGTATCAGGCCGTTTTACGCGGAGATACCGATCACTTGGAAATTGGTGAAGAGAGCAATATCCAGGATGGCGCAGTGCTTCACGCTGACCCCGGTTTTCCCCTAAAAGTAGGGCGGGGCGTCACGGTCGGCCATCAGGCGATGCTGCATGGCTGCACCGTTGGCGATGGCTGCTTAATCGGTATTCAAGCGGTAGTACTTAACGGCGCCGTGATCGGCGAAAACAGCTTGGTGGGCGCGGGTGCTTTTATTAAGGAGGGCGCCGAGTTTCCAGCTAACTCACTGATTGTTGGCTCGCCTGCGCGTGTTGTGAGGGAGCTGTCCGCGGAAGCGGTGGCGGGTTTGAAGCAGAACGCCCAAAGCTACGTAGAGCGCGGCAAGCTCCACAGCCAAGGGTTAAAGCGCATCGGCTAACGCGGTAAACCATCAATACATAGGGCTTGAACGTCGCGCTAAAACAGCAAACCCCCAGGCTAAGCCTGGGGGTTTGCGTTTGAACACCTGCGAGTAAGTTTTAGGGCTACATCAATGGATCCGTTACGCCAATCACGTAGAACGCAATTAGCGCGATGATGCCAGTAAAGATGAGGTAGTAGAGGGTGGGCAGAATCGTCTTACGCAGCGTGGCGCCTTCACGGCCTAACAGCCCGACCGTTGCTGACGCCGCGACCACGTTATGAATGGCAATCATATTACCTGCCGCCGCACCCACGGCCTGCAGCGCTACCATCATGGCCGTAGAGAGGCCCAGGGTTTCAGCAACACTAAACTGGAATTCCGCCAGCATTAGATTGGATACCGTGTTGGAACCTGCAATAAAGGCGCCCAGCGCCCCTACCGCTGGAGCAAAGAAGGGGTAAATGCCGCCTACGCTACTGGCTACCGCCTGGGCCATCATCACCGGCATTGAGACAAGATCCGCGCCATTAACACCAGAGTTGATCAAGATGCGCACCATCGGCACGGTAAAGATCAACACGAAGCCCGCACCAAAAATCGTTTTGGTTGATTCAGACACCGCTGCGCTCATCTTTTGCGGGTTCATGCGGTGTAGGAAGTAAGTGACGATGACCACGGCAATAATAATGCCGCCCGGCAGGTAGAGCGGCTGAACACCACCGCTGACACCCGCTTCGCCAAGAATATTGCTCCAACTAAGATTAATTGAGGTTAGAGCGTTACGCAGCGGCTCGATAGTACGAGAGGCCACCAAGAACAGAGCGAGCAACACATAGGGTACCCAGCCTTTAAAGGTGGACATCGGCGCTCTGCCGACAACGTCATCAAGTTTGATCTGCAGGTTGCCGATCCACTCGTCTGGCCAAGAGGAAGACTCGGGGAAGTCCCAGGTGTCTTTAGGCAGCAGGAAACCACGTTTGGCGGCAGGTACTACAATCGCCAAGCCGACCATGGCGCCGATCATTGACGGGAACTCAGGGCCCAGTAGCACGCCTACCAGCATGTAAGGCACTACGAAGCAGATGCCGGTAAAGATGGCGAAAGGGGTAATCGACAGTCCCTCTTTCCACGATTTGTTAGCGCCAAAGAAGCGCACCATCACGGTGACCAAAATCAGCGGCATTAAAATACCCACGATACCGTGAGTAATCGCCACTTCGCTGGTCACAAGCTGGAAGAAGACATCCCAGCTAGAGCCTACCGAGTCGAGTTCGGCGCTAATACCTGCACGGTCCAGGCCGCTACCTACACCGACCACAATAGGCGTGCCTACTGCACCGAAGGAAACCGGCGTTGATTGAATCATCATACCCACGACCACCGCTGCCAGCGCAGGGAAGCCAAGAGCGACCATCAGTGGTGCGGCAACTGCCGCTGGCGTACCGAAGCCTGAAGCGCCTTCGATAAAGCAGCCGAACAGCCAAGCAACGATCAACGCCTGTACGCGGCGGTCAGGGCTAATGCCTGAAAAACCGTTACGGATAGCGGTAATGCCGCCGGAGTGCTTAAGGGTGTTAAGCAGCAGGATGGCGCCAAAGATGATCCACAAAAGACCAGCGGTCTGAATCAAGCCTTGAATAGTCGATGCCGCCACGCGGCTAAACGACATATCCCAAGCGGTTAAGCCAATAATGGCGGCGGTCAGAAAGACAATCGGCATCGCTATCTTGGCAGGTATTTTAAACCCGATGAGCAAAATACCGGCCAGCAACAGCGGCAGAAAGGCCAGAAGTGCAAGTATCGTTTCATTCATGGGAGGAACTGCCCCTTGTTATTGATTTGGTATGCTCCGCAATAACCGTCTGGCCGTTGTGGTGCCAGTCGGGTGTAGGTGAAAGATACGTTTAGGCTAACAAGATGACTACATTGGAAAATTGGTCTTACCAGTGCAACGCTTGTTTGGAATGCTGTTTTACGTTCTGTTTTTTAATATATAACATTGTTTTAATTGATTTTTTAGGGTTTTTCCGAGAGAGGTAGTCTAGCTGCTTCATTAGACTAATAGACAGTACAGTTACCCGCCATAAGATAAGTACAGCGCAAGCGAATCACATCGCTTGCGTCACAGGTAGCTTGCGCTCATTGTTATCGGCGTAAGTACCTATTACCAACAATGATCGACCACAAGGAGTTTAATACCGTGGCTATTACCCTCTATGATTTGTGTGGCCGCGATGAACGGCTTCGCTTTTCACCTTATTGCTGGCGCGTGCGTATGGCGCTTGCCCATAAAGGTCTGGAATACACCACCGTGGCATGGCGATTCCTCGATAAGGAAGCGCTGGCGTTTGCTGACTACGACAAAGTGCCGGTGCTTTGCGACGGCGAACAGGTGGTTACCGACAGCTTCGAGATCCTGAGCTATTTGGACAAGGCGTACCCCGAAGCACCCGTATTGGGCGAAGGCGTCAGCTATCAACGGGTATTACTGTTCAAATACTTCGTTGAGCGCAGCGTGAACCCGGCGCTTTTCCGCATTATTGCGATGGATTTATTCGCGGCCGTGCACCCAGACGACCGCGCCTATTTCCGTGAAACCCGTGAGGCGCGGTTTGGTTGCACGCTTGAAGAGTTCCACCAGCCCGAGCAGGGTAAGCAGCAGCTTAAACAGGTGCTGGCGCCAGTGCGTGATTTACTGCGTGACAGTCGCTTTTTAGACGGTGATTCCCCCAGCGGCTCAGATTACCTGCTGTTCGGGAGTATGATGTGGGTGCACGTTGTATCAACTCAGGCCGTCGTTGAGCCCGGCGACCCGGTAGATGAGTGGTTTAAACGTATGTTGAGCGTGCACGATGGTGCTGCAAGCAGTGCGCTGACTGTTCGCGATGTATAGTGTTAGTCGTACATATTGGCGGCACAGCGATGTGCCGCCTGAGGTAATGAGAAAACATTGATAGGCTCACGAGTGAATCAACGTTTTCCTAAAGGAGATGGCAATGATTGACCTGTACTACTGGACAACCCCCAACGGCCATAAAATCTCCCTTATGCTCGAAGAAGCCAACCTGGCGTACCGAGTGAAGCCGGTTAACATTGGCCGAGGCGAACAGTTTGATCCTGAATTTCTTACTATTGCCCCCAATAACCGTATTCCTGCCATTGTCGATCACTCCCCCCAGGATGGCGGCCAGCCGCTGTCGATGTTTGAGTCGGGTGCGATCCTAGAGTATCTCGCTGATAAGAGCGGGCTCTTTTTGCCTTCAGCCGGGCGCGAACGCTATATCGTATTGCAGTGGCTGCACTGGCAAATGGGCGGGTTAGGCCCAATGGCAGGCCAAAATCACCACTTCTGCCACTACGCGCCGCAAAAAATTGACTACGCCATTGAGCGCTACGTGCGCGAAACCAATCGGCTTTACAGCGTGTTGGATCAGCGCTTGGCCCATCACACCTATGTGGGTGGCGATGACTATTCGATTGCCGATATGGCGATCTATCCCTGGATTGTACCTTGGGAAAAACAGCGTCAAACGTTAGAAGAGTTTCCGGACTTGGAGCGCTGGTTCGATATGATCAAAGCACGCCCAGCCGTGCGTCGTGCCTACGCTTTGGTCGAAGACGTTAATCCTCAGGCGGGCGTAGAAATGGATGAGCAGGCGCGTAAGCACTTGTTCGGTAACCGCTAGTAGCAAGGCGGCTGTCGGCCATTCTAACGGTCAGTGAGTGAGCATGCGCAGGATGAGGAAAAATCATGTTGCGCTGCACAAAAAGCACTGCTAGCTTTAAGCCAGCAGAGGCAAAAGCCTGACGTAAGAACCGCCTAACCGAGGCGTGTTTATGTGCTAGCTCACTCTTGGAGGTATTACGATGAATAAAGCAACGACTGATAAAACCAAGCAACAGTTTGAGTCTGTTTTTGTTTCACCGATGCGTTCTTACACACTGACTGCGCTTGATTATTATGACCAGTTGTTCAGTGCTCAGTTGGATGCTGCCCGTGCCTACTCGGACATGGCGATTACACAAGCGCGTACTTGGCTTGACGTCAAAGACCCAGACAGCTTCAAAAAAGCCATGGAAAGCCAGCAAAAAACCGCGAGTGATTTTATGGAGCGGATGAAGGGAGACACGGAAAAAGTCACCTCCATCAGCAAAAGCTTTGCGGAAGATAGCCAGAAGCAAGTAGAAGAGACCACTAAGAAAGCGGTAGAGACTGCCAAGCAGTAATTGAAAAAGCAGTAATCGAAAGTAACACCGCTTAACAACGCCGCGCCCGATAGGGTGCGGCGTTTTGCTTGAAAGCTATTGTTGACGAGAATCAGCTTCAGCCTTCGCCAATTTAGCACGCCTATCTGGCTTGCCCGGCAAGATGGCATCCAACAGAAGCGCGGCGAGTGCCGCAGGCACCAAGCCTGATTTAAGCAACAGACCCAGCTGCCCTGGCATGGTGTCAGAAATCGCCTCAACGGCGGGTAGGCCGATACCCAAGCTTAGGGAGACGGCAATGATCAGCATATTGCGCTGATCCAGCTCGCACTCTTTGATGATTTTGAGGCCCGCTGAGGCGATCATGCCGAACATCACCACACCCGCACCACCCAGTACCGCAGGTGGCATGGCCGCCACTAGCCCGCCCAGCTTGGGGAATAGACCCATGGCGATTAATAGCAACCCGCCAATGGTGACTACGTGGCGGCTAACTACGCCGGTGAGGGTAATCAGGCCGACATTCTGGGCGTAAGCGGTGTTGGGCAGTGTATTGAAAACGGCGGCAAAGGACGTTGCTACGCCATCGGCCATCACGCCGCCGGAAAGCTCGCGGTCTTTAGCAGGGCGGCCAGCCCCTGTGGTGGTAATTGCAGAGATATTACCGATCGTCTCTAAGCCAACCACAAACATAATCAGCGTCATACCGACGATCGCGGTGCCAGAGAACGTCATGCCGTACTCCAGTGGCTTGGGGAGCGCAAACCAGGCAGCATTGCTCAGTGAGGTGAAATCAACCTTGCCTAGGGCAATAGCGACCAGGTAACCGGCCATTAAGCCAAACAGAATCGAGGAGGCTTTAATAAAGCCCCGCCCATATTGGTGAACAGCAATCGTAATACTGAGTACAAAGAGCGCCAGCGTGAGGTTGCCGGGGGATGCAAAGTCATCCGCGCCCACCCCGCCAGCGGCGTAATTAAGGCCCACTGGCATCAGCGTAATACCGATCAGTAGCACCACAATCCCGGTGACCACTGGGGAGAACCAGTGACGAATCTTCTTTAAAAAAGCCCCCAGTACAATTTGCAGCAAACCCGCCACAAATGAGGCGCCCAGAACGGCGGGTAAGCCAAACGCCTTCGCCAGTGGCAGCGCCACTGGTAAAAAACCAAAGCTGGTGCCCTGTACAATTGGTAAGCGTGCGCCAAAGGGGCCGATACCGATGGTTTGTACCAACGTGGACACCCCCGCGACAAACAGCGCTACCTGAATTAAAAAGATCTGCTCCGCTGGATTGGCGCCGATGACGCCCGCAATAATAATCGGTGGCGTAACGTTGCCCGCGAACATGGCCATAATGTGCTGAAGGCCAAGCGGAATCGCTTTTGATAACGGCGGCATCGCATCGGGGTTTTGATTAATGGTACGCGAAGGCCGCGTTTGGGCATCGGGCGGAGTCGACATAAAAAGCCTTTATTCGCAGTGGGTGGCATTGTTTTCTTCTTGCATCCATTAACTAATAAAAGTGTATACAAGAAACAATTGCAATAGCCCGTTTGGCGAATAGTCTTCAACGCTTGTCGATTTAACCCCGCCCTTTAGCTGTACCCAATGATTTATTGCTCGGCGCGCGCCCTCAAACGAAAGCGTGCAATGCGAATAATTTGTTGAATGGCCGTTTGCCGCTCGGTTACTGCGTCGTTGTTCAGGCGCTCCTCAAAAGCAGCTAATATGGCATGGCGATCCAGCCCTTTAACGGCAATTACAAAGGGAAAACCAAATTTCTTCTTATACGCCGCGTTAAGCGCCTCAAAGCGCGAAAATTCTTCAGGACTGCACTGATCAAGCCCTGCGCCTGCCTGTTCGCTGGTCGAATCCTGGGTTAATTCACCGGCAAGAGCGGCTTTGCCGGCTAGATCCGGGTGCGCTTGGATCACCTTGATTTGCTGTTCACTGCTCGCCTGCTGCAACATAAGCCCCATCAGTTCGGCCAGCGCGTCCGGGGTATCATGGACTTCAGTCAAGCCTTGCTGCCAAGCGGATTCGGCTACCCAGGGCGAGTGCTCATAAACGTCCCCATAGTGATGGGTCATCATTTCCAGGCTGCACTGGCTGGGCGCGGGTGAAAGCAGTAACGGATTAGATGTGGGCACTGGCACTCTCCAAAGCGGGAAATTTTAATGCGACAAATGTTCAAAACGTGCAGGGATGGAATTACTGTATACAATAAATAGCAGTAACGGTACTCTTTGACCAGTAGGTCAAGTCGTGCAAACAACGCTATTAATAAGGAGTGGCCATGGGACGCTTAACCACCCACGTACTGGATACCGCCAAAGGTCAGCCCGGTCATGGCATTACCATTGAGGTGTTTCGCCTTTCAGGCAGCGAACGCCAGCATCTAACCACAGTGACCACCAACAGTGACGGACGTTGCGATGCGCCCATTTTAGACGGTGAGGCACTCACCGCAGGGGAGTACGAACTGGTGTTCCATGCTGGCGACTATCTGCGTGCTCAGGGCGTTGAAGCGGCTGAACCACGCTTTTTAGACGTTATCCCGCTGCGCTTTGGCGTTGCGGATGCCAGCCAACACTATCATGTGCCGTTGCTGCTTTCGCCTTACGGTTATTCAACTTATCGCGGTAGTTAAGAGGGCCTGGCATGCAAGCCTATATTATTGATTTTGTGAACTTGCTGCTGCGCTGGCTGCATGTGATTGCGGCTATCGCCTGGATCGGCGAGTCGATCTATTTCGTGATGCTGGATAATAGCCTGCGCTCGCCGAAGGCAGCGGAAGACCGCGAAAAGGGCGTGTTTGGCGAAATGTGGTCGGTGCATGGCGGCGGCTTCTACCACAACCAGAAGTACGCCACGGCGCCTGCCAAGCTGCCCAATGATCTGCACTGGTCATTCTGGAAAGCCTACACCACCTGGCTTTCCGGCTTTGCGCTGTTCGTCATTCTCTACATGGTTAATCCGGGCTTCTATTTGGTAAACCCTAATAGTCCCTGGCAGTGGGCCGCCAACATGACGGGCTGGCAGGCCAATATTCTGGCGTTGGCCTTTTTATTAGGCGGCTGGGTGGTTTACAACGAACTGTGTAAGCGCATTAGCCCCAATATGGATCGCGACGGCCTGCTCAGCGTTGCGGTTGCCGTCATGATGGTCGTGGTGGCCTACCTAAGCACGCAAATGTTCACCGGCCGCGCCGCCTTTTTGCTCACCGGTGCCGTCATGGCGACGGCGATGTCGGCTAACGTCTTCTTCTGGATTATTCCCGGCCAGCGCCGCATGGTAAAAGCCATGAAGGCGGGCGATGCGCCCAATCCGCTGGATGGCAAACGCGGCAAACAGCGCTCGGTGCATAACACCTACTTCACGCTGCCGGTCGTTTTGCTGATGGTGAGTAATCACTACTCGTTTATCTACTCCCATGAGCTTGCCTGGGTGGTGATGGTGCTGTTTATCTTTGCCGGTGCTTTGATACGGCAATTCTTTGTTCTAATGCACGCAGGCAAAACCCAGCCCGCGTATCCCGCTTTTGGGGTAGGGCTTATTCTGTTGGCGTTTTGGGTGGCCGCACCGAGTGCTTCGTCAACGGGTAGTGATGCCGACGCACAAGGGCCTGATCAGGCACAAATCACCGGTTTGATTGAGCAGCACTGTGTGCAGTGCCACGCACGCAACCCGGAACATGCCGGTTTCTCCGCACCACCGGCTGGGTTTGCGTTTGAGAACTGGGATGAAATTCTCGGCCAGAAGACGCAAATTCAGCAGGTCGTGGCCAGCCGCTATATGCCGTTAGGCAATATGACCAACATGAGCGATGAAGAGCGCGATATCATTGCCGCTTGGGAGGAATAATCAAAGAGGCCAGCTATGAGTGATGCGCAGGCGCCGGAAAAGCGGCGCGCTCCTGTCAAAGAAGGTAAAGACAGCAAAGAGGGCGACGAGCGCCACGAGTCTATCTATCGTGCCGTCAGCGATGCGATTGTTGAGCAGCGCTTAAAGCCCGGCGCACGGCTGCGCGAAGATGCGCTGGCGGATGTCTTTGGCATTAGTCGCACCGGTATTCGTAAAATTCTGCAGCGCTTAGCGCTGGAGCAGTTAGTCACGCTAACACCGCGCCGCGGGGCCAGCGTTACTCGGCCCACTGCCGATGAAGCCAAAGACGTTTTCGATGCCCGCCAGTTAATTGAGTGCGGATTAATGCCTGACGTAGCCCGACGCATGGGCGAAAAAGCGGCCGCGGAGCTGCGCGAAATGGCCCGCCAGGAGCGTCAGGCGCTGCGCAGCGGCCAACAGAGCGTCGCCATTCGGCTATCGGCCGACTTTCATGTGCGCCTAGCGCAGCTATCAGGCAACGCCACCCTGGCGGAATTTGTCGAGCGGCTCTGCTCGCGCTCTTCGCTGATCCTTGCCGTCTACGGCCACCGCGGTCATTTGGGCTGCGAATCCCACGACCACGACGATCTGATCGGCTACCTGGAGGCAGGCAACGGCGAGCGCGCCAAAGCCTTTATGAGCCGCCACCTAAAAGCCATCGAAGCCTCGCTCTCCATGGTCGAAGAGGAAGAGAGCGCACCGGATCTGCAGCAGATTTTTGGCGGGTAAGGGCGGTTTCGGATCGCTAAAAAAACAGCGCCTGGGGCTTATTAAGCAGGGCTTACATCAACCGCCAAAACGCGTCGACCAGTGGGTTTTTTAGGTTTTTCTTTAAGGTAAACAAACCAATATCGTAGGGTTCCAGTTCCGGTGTCACGTCGAGCACGCGAATGCGATCCATCAATGGGCTGTTGTCGAGGACGATTTTTGGCACCACGCCAATCCCAAAGCCCAAGCTCACCATGCTCACGATGGCTTCATTGCCGGTGACCTGTGCATAAATGCGCGGGGAGACATCCAACTGGCGAAACCACTCATCCACACGGGCTCTTGAGACACCGCTCTCCGATAGAATCATCGGGATGCTCGCCCACTCTTGCGGTGTGGTTGGCGTGTTCGTTGGCACATTCGGCACCTGCTGCTCAAGGGGCGCAATAAACAGCAAAGGCGACGTGGCAATGGATTTAAACGCCAGGCCTCGCGGCAAGTTGGCAGGCTGGGCCGCGATGCTAAGATCTTCTTTACCATCCAGAACATGCGCAATCGCGTGTTCTGGATCCCCCGTGCGCAGCTTGATTTCTATGATCGGGTAGGCAATACGAAAACGGCGCAGCAGCTCGTGCAAAAAGCTGTAGCTGGCGGTGACGGAGCCATACAGGCTGATTTCCCCGCTTAATTGATCAGGATTGTCCGTCAATTCATGACGAATCAAATGCCATTGGCTGCTGGCATCGCGGGCGTACTTGAGAAACTTTTGCCCCTCCTGGGTCAACACCACGGTACGGTTGTCGCGATTAAACAGCGACACCCCCAGCTCCTCTTCTAAATGCCGAATATTGCGCGACAGGGCAGAAATGCTGACATAGCACTCATCGCTGGCGCGCCCGAAATGCAGGGTTTCTGCCAAGGCCAGGAATTGTTTTAAAATTTTAAAATTCATAAACGCCATCATAATTGAGTTTTGCAAAAAAAGGGACATGCTGTTGCAAATATATCAATTTAAGAAATGGTCATTTTTGGTTAGATTGGCCTTACTCACATAACGCTGGGTCTCGCATCTGGCGGCTGTGTCACTCTCTTAAGTACCGGTTTTAGCATCGGTGTGCCTCACATCGATGTCGCGATCATAAAACATTAGGATGCTAACGATGGCTAACTACTTCAATACGCTGCCGCTCCGCGAGCAACTGGCTCAACTCGCCAAATGTCGTTTCATGTACAGCTCTGAATTTGCCGATGGCGTAGAAGCGCTGAAAGGCAAAAAAATGGTCGTGATCGGCTGTGGCGCCCAAGGCCTCAACCAAGGCTTGAACCTACGCGACAGCGGCTTAGACGTCTCTTACGCACTGCGCCCTGAAGCCATTGAGCAAAAGCGTCAGTCGTGGAAAAACGCCACCGAGAACGGTTTTGTTGTAGGTACCTACGAAGAGTTGATCCCCACGGCAGACGTTGTATTGAACCTGACGCCCGATAAGCAGCACACCTCTGTTGTAAAGGCGGTAATGCCGCTGATGAAAGAGGGCGCCTGCCTATCTTACTCCCACGGTTTCAACATCGTAGAAGAGGGCATGAAAATCCGTGAAGACTTAACCGTCATCATGGTGGCGCCCAAATGCCCAGGTTCCGAAGTTCGCGCTGAATACGTGCGTGGTTTCGGCGTTCCCACCTTGATCGCCGTTCACGAAGCCAACGATCCGAAAGGCGAAGGCCTTGCCCTGGCAAAAGCCTACGCAGTGGGCACTGGCGGCCACAAAGCTGGCGTACTGATGTCCTCTTTCATCGCGGAAGTTAAATCCGACCTGATGGGTGAGCAGACGATCCTTTGCGGCATGCTGCAAACCGGCTCTATCCTCTGCTTCGACAAAATGATCGAAGAGGGTATCGAGCCTGGCTACGCCTCTAAGCTGATCCAGTACGGCTGGGAAAACATCACGGAAGCACTGAAATACGGCGGCGTGACCAACATGCTGGACCGTCTTTCTAACCCGGCCAAGATCAAAGCTTTTGATCTTGCTGAAGAGCTAAAAGACATCATGCGTCCGCTCTACAACAAGCACCAAGACGACATCATGAGCGGCCATTTCTCTCACACGATGATGGAAGACTGGGCGAATGATGACGCGAACCTGCACAAATGGCGGGCAGAAACAGCAGAAACCAACTTCGAGAAAACTCCTGCTGCTGACGTAGAGATTACTGAACAGGAATACTTCGACAACGGCATCTTGATGGTAGCGATGGTGAAAGCGGGCGTTGAGCTTGCTTTCGAAACCATGACCGCGGCTGGCATTATCGCCGAGTCGGCTTACTACGAGTCGCTCCACGAAACGCCACTGATCGCCAACACTATCGCGCGTAAGAAACTGTACGAAATGAACGCGACCATCTCTGACACCGCGGAGTACGGTTGCTACCTCTACAACCACGCTTGTGTGCCGCTACTGGCTGACTTTATGAAAGGCATCAAATCCGATGTTATCGGTAAAGGCCTGGATCTGGACGACAACGGCGTAGATAACGCCCGTTTAATCGAAGTCAACGATGCCCTGCGCGCTCACCCGGTTGAAGCCGTGGGCTCAGTGCTGCGTGGCCATATGGCGGACATGAAGAAGATCGTTTAATCGGCTGATTAAATGATAGACCGCTAAGTCATCAAAAAAGCCGAGATATCGCCACGATATTCTCGGCTTTTTTGTCTCATTGCATGCGAACAGTGATTTTTCCAAACAATAAGGAACACATTGATGGAGCCTTCAAGCCGCTTAGCGCGTATTCAGCTAAATAAAGCGACGATCAGTTTTGATGACCGCTTCACCCTAAGCGAGATTGATTGGATCATTGAACCCTACCAGCATTGGGTTATCACTGGCACCAATGGCTCAGGCAAATCGGCCCTGGCGGCAGCGTTGGCTGGCGTTGGTAAGATTGAAGCGGGCACTATTCAAGGGCTTCCCAAAAACATTGGCTTGGTCTCTTTCGAAGCGCAAGCCGAACTGATCGCCAAAGAGTTAAAAAAAGACGATGCCGATATCATGGATGTCATTTCACTTGGCACCCCCGTCAATGAAATGATTTTCGAGCAGTGCCAAGACCCTGAACTCGCCAGCGAGCTGGTCGAAAAGTTCGGTCTTACGAAGCTACTCGACCGCGCCTTTCGTAAGCTCTCCACGGGCGAAACCCGAAAAGTCATGCTGATTCGTGCTCTGTCGAGCAAGCCGGACTTGCTGATTTTAGACGAGCCGTTTGATGGTTTGGACGTCGACACCCTCGCCATGCTGCAAGCCCATCTCGCCTCCATCATCGATACCGTTCCCATGGTGATGGTGCTGAATCGCTTTGATGAAATGCCGGACTTCATCACCCATATTGCCTATCTGGATAAACAGCGCTTGGAGAAAAAGAGAGGAGATAAAAAGCGAGGAGATAGCGGACGTTTAGCATTCACCGTAGACCGTCAGGACGAAGCCGCCTTCAATGAGCTTTACCAATTGCTGCATTTGAAAACCACCGACCTAAGCCTGCCCGAGGCCGACCCAGCCAATAAATTACCCGCTCTCGACCCCAGTCAGCCGTTAGTGAAGCTCAAGCAAGCGACTATCCAATACGGCGATACCGTGATTGTCGATAAGCTGGATTGGACGATAGAGCAGGGGCAGCACTGGCAACTAAGTGGCCCCAACGGTAGCGGTAAAACCTGTGTTTTGTCCCTGATCACAGGGGATCACCCCCAGTGCTATACCAACGATATTTTTGTGTTTGGCTTCCAGCGCGGTAACGGCGAAAGCATCTGGCAGATCAAGCAGTTTATCGGCTATGTCTCCACTGCCCTGCAGTGGGAGTATCGCGTCAGCACCAGCTGCAAAAACGTGATTATTTCCGGCTTCTACGACAGCATCGGCGTGTACACAAAATCCACCGATCATCAGAAAAAAATCGCCGACCAGTGGCTCGAACTACTCGGCATGAAAGACCGCGCCGATCAGCCCTTTAACAAACTCTCTTACGGCGACCAGCGCTTGCTGCTTATCGCCCGCGCCATGGTGAAACACCCGCCGCTGTTGATTCTAGACGAGCCCTGCCTCGGCCTGGACGATATGAACCGCCAGCTGGTTCTCGCGCTCATCGAGAAAATTTGTGCAGGGAAAGAGACCACGGTGCTTTACGTCAATCACCACACGGAAGATAAAATAAAAGAAATAGACAATCATTTGGCGCTGGAGAAGAATCACTAGTTGTAACCTCCGCTCGCGATATGCACCGAAAGGAGAGGGCTGTTTATGAGCAAGCTAAAAAAGATGCCTGAGTTCAAAACCGAGGAGGAAGAGCGAGAATTCTGGGAAACCCATGATTCTTCCGACTATTTGGACTGGAGCCAAGCAAAACCGGTTTCTTTCTCGAAGCTGAAGCCCTCAACCACGACTATCTAACTCCGCTCACCGGAAAATTAGGAGCGTAGCGAGTAATTGTCGCTATTTGTTGGGCGGCAACGGCACGGGGCTTGCTGGAGATCTTGAAGCTGCGCCGAAAATATAGCGCCCACTACTCCAGAAGCCTTTCCGGTGCATCCATGTCCTCGTGAAGCACACGAACAACGAGCACTTCCGAGTCATGCAGTTGATAAAAAACAGCGTGGTGCTCGACCTGTAATCTGTGATACCCAGAAAAAACATGGTCGTAGTTCGCGCCAAGCGATGGATGATCAATCAGCCGTTTCATGCCGGTCTCAAGCCGATCCAGGTAATTATCCGCCTGATCAACGCCCCATTCCTCACAGGTATACACCCAAATTCCGATGAGATCTGATTCCGCCTTTGGCGTGACATTTAACTCAAGCACTAATCAACCGCCTTGATCCGCTTACGGCCAGCCGCCTTAATAGCCGATATATCCAGGGGTTTCGGGTTCCCGCTTGACTCACCCTCAACGAGGGCTTGTCTTAGCATGGCAAGGCGTTGTTTGGTCTGCTGATCCCTTCGGATAAGATCGCGGATGTATTCACTATCATTGCCATAGTGACCGCTTTCAATCTGAGCTTTTACCCAGTCGTTCTGCTGCTCAGTCAGCGTGATGGTTTTCCGGTGCATGCTCATAGTTGATACTCCAAACATGGGAGAGGTATGACATTATCATACTCTTCCCGACCCTGAATCAATGCTCTTCTTATTGCTGTCAGCAGGGCTGGGGGTTAGAAACTCCCAGTGATTTACTTGAGGCCCCGTCGCTTCGCATCGAGGTGACTGGTATAAGTAAAGTGTTCAAATTCGACCTTAAAGTGCTCCTCACTCCGCAGTCCCTGCCAAAATCTAACATTCGGGTTCTGACCAGAAAGGATAAGGCACACGATCTCCATACAGTCTGTGTCAATATCTGGGCCGAAATACACTCCGCGCAGCGCTTCGGAGGGATATGTGAAAGCTGTTCCAGCTACATGGTGGATGGCTCGCCATTCTCTCTCGTAACTCCAGTTAATCGATTTTGTACAAAACAGGTTCAGGTAGTCGTCGTATCTGTCTTGAAGAATTATTGTGATTGGATCGATTCTTGGTATCTGCTCTACGTATTTGACTTCTCGGAGCTTATGGAATGGCTCGTAGTCAGTGGCAAACTCCAAGCAAAAACCCTTATACCGCCCGCCATAATGAGACCACATTAGAAGATCATGGTGAATCTCTGAAAAGCACGATACTCCTTTCTCTGAAAGAAAGTTCTCCGCGTAATCCTCAGCAACCTTTCGGGCGCTTCGCACCACAAGTTCTCGAAGTTGTTCACAACTCAAATGTTCCAGTTCTTCTCGACCTTGTTCAGGCAAGTTGAACCGAGCCAAGTAGTGCCGTCGAACCTGTTCGATCTGTTCGTCTGTCGGTACTGCAAAGTTCGGCCTCAAAGCACAGTCGTAAGGGTCGTTGAAGTTTTGTGGTGATCCAAAATAGATTGTCTGCGTCTTGAGGTTGCGCAAGGACTGAACGGTAAAGTCTTCGTACTTGTATATGGTCGAAGGGTAAGAGTCATTCATATGGCTTTATTCACTACACCTCGACGTTGATGGTGAAAGTTTCTGGATGCCTAACGCTGCCAACACCTGCCGTGCGTAGTGAGGTCCAGCGCACGTAGTGCGCGATGGTGCTTGACCTTGTTATGCACTGTCTGCCCCCAACTTATTCATAAGCTTATCTTGTGCTCTATACCGCTCTTCTTGAATCTTAATAATTTGCTTTCTCTTGTCGTTAAGCATTTCATTTGGACTCCAATTCTCCGGTGCTTCAAAAGCAGGGAGCTTTGCGTACTTTCTTAGTCTTTTAGCCAGCCCCATGGCGAAAAGGCCCAGCTCAGAATAATGTAGCTGTCTAGCTTCAAACCCCTCTTCGTAATATGGTGGCCCTTCCACATGATCGAATATGGAGGATATGGCTTCATTTGCAGTTTCTATCTTATTTGGCAGGTTTAAAATTTCGTACATTAGATTTGAAGGTAGCGATCTCCAATCTACATCAAGATCATTCGGGTTAAACTCTGGTGGTGTAACCTGTATACGCGCACACCCATCCTTGTCATATTGACCATACGAAGTACCATCATCCTGAGCTACATCAACACACCTATAAACAAAGCGATCCAGTTCACAAGCCACTCTTATTGCCAAATATTCATATTCCTTTTTTCTCTTTGCCTTTTGAAATATCCAGTCTTTTAGAATTCCAAGCAAGACACCAAGGGCAACGCCGACTAAACCTATTATTGCTTTATCCATTGCCTACTCGCTCATGTCTTTGAATTGCATAACGCACGCTACACAAGCGAGCAACTTGTTGCGAGTCGAGCGCCCAACGGGCGCGTTTGTGCTGGCGCTGTTTATGAGCTTGTGAGCGCATCTACATCAATTCCCATGGTAAGTCGCGTCTTCCATTTACGGGTTTAAGTACACCATCATTTCTTAGCTGCTGAGCAGCCCAGCGAATATCATACTGCCAGGTATACAAGAGATCGCCGGAGGCTTTGAGTTCTGCTTCGTGATTGTCCCAAACATATTTTGAAACTTCACGAGGCCAACCACTACCTCCTCGCTGTTGAAGGCATGCAATTATCCAAAGTTTCATGCTTTCTCTGGTTACCATGAGATCTCCTGGCTGGCCCCTCATAACGCCGGTTATGTGCGGCGCGAGGAACGAGCGTCTGGCGCCCACAGGGCGCGTACACAATAACCTTGTTATATGGTATTGAATGCACTATTTGTTCAAAGTATCCACCAGCGGGCCAATCCCTTCCTGTTCTAGGGTCGAATTCGGCTCCGCCATCGCCTTATCATCAGAAGCTAACTGGTCATCCCATATCGTTGAAGTCCCGCTTTCATCAACCACTTCCCGGAAACACCCTGTGGGTGGCTCAATTCCCCGATAAGTCCGAACGTCAATAGTGTGACCATCCAGGGTGAACTCCTGACAGTGGCGGCTGTCTTCATTTGGATACTCTTCCTCCATCTCGCCTCCCCTCGATCAATTCAATGACTTATAACACACGCCTCAATGGCCGGAGGTCAGATTGCAGGCGTTTGTTATGTGATTTTAAAGGTGTAAATTTTTAACCTTCTTCACCATCAGGATACCTTTCTGACGGGCCTATAATGTTAATAAGTTGAACAATAAAATGATACGTCGCCAATATATAATCTTGCACCCTTAAAGGTACATTGCTTATAGATTTTCCATCGTATATTCTGAAATATTGAAATTTTGCAAGCTGCTCATCGACACTATATGAATGCTTAATTTTATTATTAAGAACTCTAATTTCGTTAATTGTTTCGTACGCTGCAAGTAGCTCAATATCAAAGTCATTTTCTTTAAATTTATTGACTATTTCATGCCATCTATGAGAGTTTGACGCTTGCTTTGATAATAAAACTTGAAGAGCACGATTGGTATACTGCTCTATAGTAGCCCAGAGGTTAATAACCAAGCTTTCATTGGCAATACACTTGATTTGGCTTTGTTGTTTGTAAATATCAAATGCATTGAATGCCATTCGAGTGGTTGCTACTTGTTCAGGGTTATCATCACAAACGTTGTCGAAAATTCCCTGATAATGTTCATTGAATGCTTCAAACCCTGGCTCTACAACTTGTTGATTATTCTTGTGTGTAACCATCACAAAGCGATGGAACATAACGATATCATCTATCCTTTGAATTGCTTGCAGCCTCAACTCGAAGCGTTTCTCACCTTCTGGAAACTCACAGATATCATCAATCATTTCCTTATGCAGGGGGTTGCCATCGTTTTCGTTAATAAATTCATTGATTGTTGGTAAAAATGACATAAAAGCATCCTTGAAATTTGGCTATGAGCCACATAACGCCCCTAAGCAGCGGCATATTTTGCGCTTTGAGCGCAGCGAAGCAAAATATTTCCGACTGCCATGGTTGGTTATGTTTTTGGTGCCCAGCCATTACGCTCAGCCAAGATTTGCCACTCGGGCCTTTTTGTAGGGATTATATTTTCACAATATTTAATAAGGCTTTCTATATGGAGATCCTTGACGTTGTAGAGGTTGCCCGGAGTGGATTTTCCCTTTACCTTTGGATTGGCATGAGAAGTTTGCAGCTTCGTTATCACCTTGCCTAAAAGCTGCTTGAGTTTAGCATCTTCAGTTTTATTCATAATTTTACCAAGACTCTTGATGTGGGAGGCTACAGTCTCCATTTCCTTAAGTGCATCTACTGTTTCTTCATAAATCGTCATAACTTCCTATCCTTCTTGGTAAAACATAACGCCTCAATAACCGGCAGCTGTAACGGAGCGAAGCGTAGAGTAAGCTGTCCGGCGCCGCAGGCGCGAAGTTGATTGATTTGTTAAGTGTTTCCACTCCCGCCAAACTCAAACCTAGCCGACCGCCAAGCTTTAAGCGGATGATAAAGAGGCATTAACCGAGATTTATGGCACGCTCCACAAGCATCCTTCATAGTTGAGTAAACCTCATTCATTATACTAATGCGACCGCAGTCATCACACTCCAAAAACATATCCTTATATCCCCACGCCACATCATCATGCCACTCTTGCGATGGAAATACAGTTTGCAAGCCATAGGACTCACCACAGTCCCACTCTCCAGGCTCCGGTGGCTTACCAATTGCTATTAAAACCTTTTTGCCAATAAGTTCAGAGAAGAGTTGTATGGTTTCATCATCATAGTCGCCGGTGCCTTTCACCTCGAAGAAACTATTAAAATCAGGCAAATAGAAATCGGGCAGATACCATGTTCCATTTACATCGTAACCTTCGAGCTCGTATTCCCACTTAATTTTCGCGGTGTCAAAAAATACAGCCCATCGAGCTTCACTCCGGCTTCTAAACCGATACCCTTTATATTTTGTCTCGATTGCTTTGATGTACATGAGCTCTCCGTACACTTAACAGTTTATTCATAAGCATGCTCGTTTTCCTGGAAAACCAAAATGTACTAATAATTCACAAATTACTGATATAGCGTAAAAACTCACTTTATCTCGCTGCAGGCTACCAGAAAAACGCGCACTACAGCTCGAAAATATCTCATTCCGCTGAGTTTTGATAGCGCAAAATACGTTACTTGGTAGCGCTATGGGAGCATGCACGCAGTTTCTAACTGGCCACGCCAGCCCGTGACCAAAAAAAAGCGCCATCGGCAAAACCGATGGCGCTTGTATGAGCTTCTAATCAGCTAGTTACGACCCTTTTGTCAGCTATTGAGCCAGCGCAGCCTCAGCCTTAAACTGCCGCATCAACCCGTAGTAGAACAACCCACCTAAGCCAGCACCAATCAGCCAGCCGTAGCCGCCCAGGCTGGATAGTGCGGGTACTAACACGGTAGAAAGCGAGAACAGCGCCGCCACGCCAAAAGCGATAAGCGCGCGGGTGTTCCAGCCGTTGACGTAGTAGTAGGCGCTGCCCGGTGCTGATGAGAAGAGCTCCTGCATGTTCAGGTGCTGTCGCTTAATCAGGTAGTAGTCGACTACGATAATGCCGTAGAAGGGCGCGACGATGGCGCCTAGCGCATTCACAAAGCCGGGAACGCCAATCTGGCTGATGACTGAGAGCCATAGCGCACCGACGAAGAACGCGATTACCGCGGTAATCAGGCCGCCCATTTTAAAGCTGATTTTGCTGGGAAACAGGTTGGCCAGGTCGTAGGCTGGGGGAATAAAGTTGGCGACCAGGTTGATGCCTACCGTGGCGGCAAAGAAGGTCAGCGCAGCGATAATCGTCAGCGGCAGTGAATCTACCCGTTCAACGATATCGGCGGGATTGGTCAGCGCCTCGCCAAACAGCACCAGGGTGCCTGCGGTAATAATCAGCGCGATAAACGAGAAGAATGCCACGTTAAGCGGCAAGCCGAGCAGGTTGCCTAGCTTCATCTGACGTTCGGTTTTTACAAAGCGGGTGAAGTCGCCGAAGTTGATCACCACTGCCGCAAAGTACGCCACCATGGTGCCTACAATCGCCATAAAGGCCGCGATTGAGCTGCCGCTGGTTTCACCATCGCCGCTAAAAATAGTGCCAATAGCGGGGATTAGCTCACTTCCCGCCTGATACCAAACGATGATCATCAGCACCAGCATCACCACGTAGACCAGCGGGCCTGCCCAGTTGAGAAAGTGCTTAATGCGCTCGATGCCCTGCCAGAAAATGGCGATTTGAAACAGCCACACAATCACAAATGACACCCAGGCCACGCCGGAAAGCCCCAGGAAGGTGCCACCATCGCCTGCGCCAACAAAAGCGGTAATCAGTAGGGTGACGGCGGTGGAGGCGAAGTAGGTCTGCACGCCGTACCAGAAAATCCCCACGATCGCGCGCAGCATCGCGGGTAGGTTGGCGCCGCGTACCCCCATGCTGGCGCGCACCATCACCGGAAAGGGAATGCCGTATTTAACGCTGGGTTTGCCGGTGAGGTTAACCAAAAACATTACGATCACACCGGCCAGAATAATCGCCGCCATCACCGCCCAGCCGTTGAGACCGTAGGTTAAAAACAGTGAGGCCGCCAGGGTGTAGCCAAACAGGCTCTGGATGTCGTTAGACCAGACATTAAATATCTCAAAGGCACCCCAGTTACGATCCTGGGGTTTCAGCGGCGCTAGATCCTCGTTATATAACGTGGGATCGATATGTTTGATATCCAGATCACTAACGTCGTTGCTCTCTTTCATTGTCTTGACTCGCAGGTTGGCAAATGGGATTACTGGCTAAAGCGCTGGCAGGGTGCCCAGTACTTCATTAACAGGTAGTAGCTCACGCCTGCGGGTATCAGGCTGGCGTACCACGAGATCGCCGAGAAAGAGAGCGCCGCCGCAATACCGATCGCGGTGGCAATAAACGCAGCTAGGTTCACGCCTTGGTAAGGGCCGTTGGCGTCATAGAGTTTGTCGATATCCAGCGTGCGACGACGAATAACGTAATAGTCCACCACCAGAATGGCGAAGATGGGGCCTAGGAAGGCAGAGTACGTTTGAACAAACAGCTGTAGACCTGCTGCGGAGCCCGGCTGAACAAGTTTCCAGGGGAAGGTGGCGAAGGCCAGTAGTCCAACGATCACCGTGGCGACGGGGAACTTGATCTTAAACACGTCCATCAGCACGTAGGTGGGCGGTACTACGTTATTGAGTACGTTGGTGGTCACCTGGGCAAAGGCGATGAACAGCAGGGTGGTCATCAGCAGCGGCGTGTTGTCGACGGCGTTGGCAAACACCTGGATAGGGTCGGCGGTGCCGGTGGCCTGGGAGACCATATAGCCGATCAAGCCCATAAACAGCGTGCAGGGCAGAATCGACATGGCGTAAATGGTGGTCAGCAGGCTTTGGGCGGTGCCCTTTTTATGCTCGCGAGAGTAGTCGCTAACGTTGAGCATCATGGTGCTGTAGATGCCCAGGAACAGCATGGTCGCACCCCAGAACGGCATGCCCCAGGAGCCTTCCATGGTCAGCAGGCTGGCGGAAAGCTCATCGCCATAGCGCTGCACCGTGGCGTAGAACATATACATCAACGAGACGAGGATAAAGGCGCTGCCGATATTCTCTAACCATTTGATGCCCTGAAAGCCCATTACCGACAGGCCAATTTGCAGGAACTGGAAGGTAATAAAGTAGAAGATAAGGTTGTCGAAACCGAACAGGGTGGCCGACACCATATTCAGTGCCCCGGCGCCAATCCAGCTTTGAAAGCCGTACCACACTACCGCAGGCACCGCGCGCACTAAGCCGGGCAGCCGCGTGCCGGTAAAGCCGAAGGCGCTGCGCGCCTGCACCATAAACGGAATGCCGTACTTGTAGCCCGCGGCCCCGTTAATGGCGAGAGCTATACCGATCACAAAGCACCCGATGGCGATGGCCAGGGTGGCTTGTAACAGGTTTAAGGTGCCGACCACGCTTGAGCCCATGGCGAAGGTGCCAATGGAAACGCAGCCGCCGAACCAGGCCAGAAAATAGGAGCTACGCCCCATAATCCGGGTGTGTTGCGGGGCTAAGCTCTCCGCCCCTATTGCTTTTGATCCAGCATCGGATCGGTCGTCTGACGCAAGAGCCGAGGTTGAAGCGCTCATGGTGTCGTCCTCGCAAGATTATCGGTTTTATTAATCCCCGATTTAACATCGGGAAACGCTTGCGGCGTGGCGTGCTATTGGACGTTCGTGTTTCTTAATTTATTGTTATTAAATGTTTTTTAGTCATGGTTTTGTGAGACGTTGTTTTTTAGAGCGTTGATGGCTTAAGCGGTAGCGCAAGGTCAGTAAGCCCAGCAAACTTGCCGGTGAACGCTTTCGGCCGTGGGTAGGCGAGATCGCCGTGCTTGCTGGTATACAGACCTAAACCGACCAGCGATTCCGCCAGTTTTAGCGCAGCGCTAACACCTTCCACTACCGGTAGGCCGACTTCGCGGCTGATCTCCTGGGTCAAATTCGCCATGCCGCCGCAGCCTAGAACGATGGCGCCAATGCCGTCTTCATCCCGGGCGCGGCAGCACTCTTCAACAATGCGGGTAAACGCCGCTTCAGGGTGGTGCTCAAGATCCAACACCGGAATTTCCGCAGCGCGAATGCGGCGGCAGTGGTGGCTAAAGCCGTACTGCTGTAGCAAGTGCTCGGCAATAATGCCGGTGCGACCCAAGGTGGTCACAATAGAAAAACGGGTGCTCACCAGGGTGGCAAGATGAAACGCCGCTTCGGCAATGCCAATCACAGGTGCGCGGGTGAGTTCGCGGGCAGCGAGCAAGCCTGGGTCGCCGAAACAGGCCACCACGTAGGCATCGATGCCGCCTTCGCGCTCGCCTTTAAGCACCTCTTCGGCAACTCCCACCGCGCTGATCGCTTCGTCAAAATGGCTTTCAATCGAAACCGGGCCTGCGTCAGGCTGGGAAGCGCTGACCGTGGTGCCTGGCCCCGCCTGCTGCTGTGCTGCCTGACCCATAGCAGCGGTCATGGAAGCCGTGGTGTTAGGGTTAATGATGCGTATATGCACGTTGAGCAATCCGTATGTAAACAATATAAATTTTCTTGTATACAAAAATAGGGCGGTTTCTAGCCTTACGCAAGCCTCTAAACGTGAATAGACGATAAAAATGTCCCGCTAAAAGTTTGACCAATTGTTCAGGATTCAACAGCTTAACGATGTTTTAACTTAGAAACGCTATGAGTGTCAGGGGATTAGCGTCCGGCCGCGTTGCGGTCCGTTATTAATCTCGCTATTTTGTATACAAATAATTTTCTGTATCGCTGGGCTGCTCATTCGCCAGTGACGAGCCAGAAATAGGCATAAAAGGAGCTAGCTATGTCGTCATCCTCTAAGAGCCATTACCCACGCGACTTAATCGGTTACGGGCGTAATCCACCCCACGCTAATTGGCCCAACAAGGCCAAAATTGCCGTTCAGTTCGTGCTCAATTACGAAGAAGGTGGCGAGAACTGTGTGCTGCATGGCGATTCAGGCTCCGAGCAGTTCCTGTCAGAAATCATCGGCGCACCGGCTTATCCTGATCGCCACCTGAGCATGGAGTCGATCTACGAGTACGGCTCCCGCGCTGGGGTATGGCGCATTCTTCGTGAGTTCGAGAAGCGCGATCTGCCGCTCACGGTGTTTGGCGTGGCCATGGCGCTGGAGCGCAACCCGGATGTCGCCATGGCGTTTAAAGAGCTAGGCCACGAGATTGCCTGCCATGGCTACCGCTGGATTCACTATCAGGAAGTCTCCGAGCACGTTGAGCGGCAACACCTTCAACAGGCCATGGAGATTTTTCAGCGCCTTTACGGTGAAAAACCCCAGGGTTGGTATACCGGCCGCGACAGTCCCAATACCCGACGCTTAGTTCTGGATGAGGGCGGTTTCCTTTACGATAGCGACTACTACGGCGATGATTTGCCTTTCTGGACGCAGGTGACCGATAGTCAGGGTAGTGAGCATAACCACTTAATCGTACCTTACACCCTGGACAGCAACGATATGCGCTTTGCCGCGCCGCAAGGTTTTAATACCGCGGATCACTTCTTTACCTACCTGCGTGACGCCTTTGATGTGCTCTACGCGGAAGGGGAGGAGGCGCCGAAAATGCTCTCTATCGGTATGCACTGCCGTTTATTGGGGCGGCCAGGGCGTTTTCGCGCGTTGCAGCGCTTTTTGGATTACATCGAAACCCACGACCGGGTGTGGGTGGCCCGGCGGGTCGATATCGCCCGCCACTGGGCGGAGCACCACCCGCCATCAACCCGCTAATCAGACAGCTCAATAGGATGTTATGACGCCGCATATCGGACAGCGAATTACCGCCCAGTTTGACGCGCTAAGTGCCCAGGAGCAGCGGGTGGCGAGCTTTATCCTCGATCACTTTGATGATCTAGCGGTGTACAGCGCCGCTGATTTGGCGCGCCTGACCGGGGTTTCCAAATCGACCGTCAGTCGCCTGTTCAAGCGGTTGGGGTTTGAGAGCTACCGCACCGTTAAAGACCACGCCCGCCAGCTGCGCAACCTGGGGGTGCCGTTGGTGATTGATGCCAACGCCATGCAGGATGAGGCGGGGGCGCCGTTTCAGCGTCACTTGCAGCGCGAGCAGGAAAACCTGCAGCGCTGCTTAAACGGTATTGCCGCAGATCAGTTTTCAGCGTTGGTAGAACGCCTGGATAGCGCGCGCCATGTGGTGGTGATCGGGTTTCGTAATAGCTACCCGTTGGCGCTGCATTTTCGTCAGCAGTTAATTCAGGCGCGCACCCAGGTGCGGGTGGTTCCCCACCCTAACCAGTCGTTAGCCGAAGAGATTGTCGATTTAACCGAGCAGGATGTGGTGGTGCTGTTTGGTTTCCGCCGGCGCCCAGCGGCGTTTGCTGCGCTGATCAATGCCCTTGAGCGAACGCCTGCCAAGGTGGCGTTAATTGCTGACCCCACCGCGGTAAATTTCGCTTCTCAAGTCAACTGGTTGTTGGAAGCGCCGCTAGAAAGCCTTTCGGCGTTTGATAGCTACGCCGCCGCTAATAGCTTGATCTGCCTGCTCGCCAACGGCGTACTGCATCGGCGCCTTGCAGAAGGTCGAGAGCGGATCAGCGCGATCAGCGATGTTTACGCCGAGCTTAGTGAGCTGGAAGCGCCCACCATGAGCGTAGATTGGAGCGCCCAGTAGGCTCGACCTCCTTTAATGGTGCACCTGGTCTTGTCGATGGATGAAAACTGCACCAAGACGTTGCACTTATTTTTATTCAAACTCTCCTTCCGATGCGGTTTCAATGGCATTGCGGCTACGCATGCCCGCTAAGCTACTGTTATAAAAAATCTTAGTGACTTCTGGTATCACGATTGCTTTTAGGTGATCAGGTGAAACGAAAGTTTCTTTGTTAGATTTTATGCAACAAAACTTTCATTCGCTTTGCTTCCATTGCTCAGACCACCACTGCTAATTATTCAGCGAATTGTCTCTAGCAAAACCAAGATTTTGCAGAACATGCGCTTGCTAGGAGAGCTTTATGAAATCGTTATCACACCGCCTTAATCACTCCCTTACCCGTCGCTTCAAGTGTCTACAGACTAGCGTTTTAGCCACGGGACTGAGTGCCGCAGTCGCCCTGGGTGCGTTCGCCACCAGCCCCAGCGTTCATGCGGATGCTCTTGAGGATATCGAGTCCCGCGGCACCATCCGTATTGCTGTACCACAGGATTTTCCGCCGTTTGGCTCGGTGGGCACCGACCTGGAACCGCGTGGCTACGATATTGATATGGCCAACTACCTCGCTGACGAGATGGGCGTTGAGCTTGAGCTGATCACCGTTACCAGCGCTAACCGGATTCCCTATTTGCAGACCGGTCAGGCGGATTTGGTGATCTCTAGCCTGGGTAAGAACCCGGAACGCGAAGCGGCGATCGACTTTTCAGACGCCTACGCGCCGTTTTTCTTAGGCGTGTTCAGTGCTGATGAAGATGAAAGCGTGGAAGGCCCGGACGGTTTAGCCGATAAAACCATCGGCGTAACCCGCGGTGCTGTTGAGGATATGGAGCTTTCTGAGGTTGCCCCAGACTCGACCACAGTTCAGCGCTTTGAAGATAACGCCACAACTATTTCTGCGTTTCTATCCGGTCAAGTCGATTACGTCGCCACCGGTAACGTAGTCGCCGCCGAAATCGCCGAACGCAACAGCGATCGCGCGCCCTCGCTGATTTACCAGCTCAAAGATTCACCCTGTTATGTAGGCATGAATAAGGACGAGCCTGCGCTAATGGAAGAAGTGAATCGCCTGATCGCCCAGGGCTTGGAAGATGGCACTTTGAATGAGATGTCTCAGCGCTGGTTCAGCGCCGACCTGCCTGAAAACTTCGGTAGCTGAGGGTCACCATGGGGCCAACACTCGATTTCCTTACTCTGTTGCCCTATGTCAGTGAGCTGCTCAAAGGTCTTACCACCACGGTCATTTTGACCGTGGTGACTACCTTGACGGGGCTAGCGCTGGCAGTGGCAGTAGCGTATTTACGCGTAAACGCGCAGCCATGGGTGCGCTGGGGGCTCGGCGGCTACGTCGAATTGACCCGCAACACGCCCTTTATCGTGCAGCTGTTTTTTATCTTCTTCGGGCTTCCCGGGCTCGGCATCAAAATCGATGCCATCACCGCGGCCTTTATTGCCATGACGCTTAACCTGGCCGCCTATAGCGCCGAGATTTTACGCGCAGGTATTAGCGCCACGGCGAAAGGTCAGCTGGAGGCCGGACGGGCGCTGGGCATGACCACATTGCAAAGCTATCGCCATGTGGTGCTGGTGCCTGCTTTTGCGCGGGTTTACCCGGCACTGATCAGCCAGTCGATTATCGTCATGCTGGGTTCGGCGGTGGTGTCGCAGATTTCTGTGTTTGATCTGACCTACGCGGCTAACTTTATCCAGTCGCGCAACTTCCGCAGCTTCGAAGTCTACCTGCTGATCACGCTGGTCTATTTGCTCCTCGCCTTCGGCATGCGGCGCAGCTTTATGCTGGTGGGCAAGCGTGTATTCGCCTATCAGCAAGGAGAACAACGATGATTGAGTTCACCTTCTGGGATATTTTGCGCAACCTGTTGCTGGCGGCTCGCTGGACGGTTGTGCTGTCGCTGATTGCCTTTTTGGGCGGGGCTACGGTGGGGCTGCTATTGACCTTTATGCGCCTCTCAAGCAATCGCTGGCTGCAGCGCTTAACGTCACTCTATGTGGATCTTTTCCAGGGCACGCCGCTACTGATGCAGCTGTTTTTGATCTTCTTTGGCGCTGCTGCCATGGGGCATCCGATCTCCGCCTGGTTGGCCGCCTCCATTGCACTCACCCTGTTTACCAGCGCCTTTCTGTGTGACATCTGGCGCGGCTGCTTGGAAGCGGTGGCTAAAGGGCAGTGGCATGCGTCACGGGTACTGGGCATGAACTACTTCCAGACCATGCGCCATGTGATTCTGCCCCAGGCGCTGCGGCTGTCGATTCCCCCCACGGTGGGTTTCTCAGTACAGGTCATTAAAGGCACGGCGCTGGCCTCCATTATCGGCTTTGTCGAGTTAACCAAGGCGGGCACCATGCTCAATAACGCCACCTTTGAACCCTTCACCATCTTTGCCCTTGTGGCTTTGCTTTACTTCGCGCTGTGCTTCCCCCTTTCCTGCTACGCGCGCTATCTGGAGAAAAAGCTCTATGACGCTGGTCTACGTTGATAACGTTCATAAAGCCTTTGGCGACCTGGAAGTGCTTAAAGGTATTAACCTTTCGGTTGCGCAAGGCGAAGTCGTGGCGATTATTGGCCGCAGCGGCTCGGGTAAAAGTACTCTGCTGCGTTGCTTGAATCAGTTGGAAAAACACGACAGCGGCGAGATCACCATTGCCGATAAGCAGCTCGATGCGGCGTCGATGTCGCCCAAAGAGCTGAGTGAAAACGTCGGCATGGTATTCCAAAGCTTTAATTTGTTTCCGCATAAAACCGTGGGTGAAAACGTCTGTTTGGCACCGCTGGTGGTGCGCGGCGAAGCCAAGGCTGAGGTTGAGGAAATCGCTCGGGAAGTGCTTGAGAAAGTCGGCCTATCGGACAAGTACGATGCCTATCCGGCACAGCTCTCCGGCGGTCAGCAGCAGCGCGTGGCTATTGCCCGGGCGTTGGCGATGCGCCCGAAGGTCATGCTTTGCGATGAGGTGACGTCAGCGCTTGATCCTGAATTGGTTGGGGAAGTGCTGCGGGTGCTGGAAGCTTTAGCAAAAGAGGGTATGACGCTGATTCTAGTCACCCACGAGATGAGCTTCGCCCGCGACGTAGCTGACCGCGTGGTATTTATGCACCAGGGGCGCATCCATGAAGAGGGCGCCCCCGGCGAGCTGTTCAGCAACCCGCAAACGCCGGAGCTAAAGCAGTTTATCTCTGCGGTGCTCTAGTCGATCCACTTCTAGCCGGTCCACTGCGTTGCCTGGGCAAAGATAAGAAAGCCCAGGGCAATCACTACCCATACGCAAAAAAGTGGGAAGAAGAATTTGACCCACTTTTGCCATGGCACGCCCGCAAGCGCCAGAGTGGCCATAAAGTAGCCTGACGTTGGGTAGAGAATATTGCCGATGCCATCGCCAAGCTGATATGCCAGCACCGCCGTTTGGCGAGTAACGCCAATAATGTCGGAGAGCGGTGCCATCAGCGGCATGGTGACCAGGGCCTGGCCGCTGCCGGAAGGGACAATAAAATTGAAGCCCAGCTGGGCGAAGAACATGCCAATCGCGGAAAGTAGAGTAGGTAAGCCACCGACGAGATTGCCTAGCCCAAACACCAGCGTATCCATGATCTGGCCATCTTCCAGCATCACGGCAACGCCCCGGGCGACGCCTGCGATCATGGCGCCGACCAATACATCGCGGAAGCCCTGGTTGAAGCCCGAGCATATTTCGTCGGTGTCGAGGCCCGCAATCAGGCCAACCACAATGCCCATGATGATAAACAGACCCGCCATCTCCATCATGAACCAGCCTTGCTGCAGGACGCCATAAACGAGGACTGCAAAGAAGGCGAACGTTGCGACAGCGGCCAGTTTTTGGCGAGCGGTGGCGATTAATGCAGGGCTATTATCAGCGTGTTGGTACAGCGTGCGTTTTTCGGATTCGCCCTGGTCGCGGCTCAATAGGCTGAACGAGGGTGTTTGGCGCACTCTGCGGGCGTAACGCATGACGAAAAAAATCGCCACAGCCAGCATGACAATAAACGCCATAATACGCAGCCCATAACCGGAATAGAGCGGTAGGTCTGAAAGTTGCTGCCCAAGCCCTGTGTTAATGGGGTTGAGTACGCCCGTCGTAAAGCCGACCGTGGTGGCGCAAAGCGCCACCGCTGCGGCCGTGACTGAGTCGAAGCGCAAGGCAATCATCAGCGGCAGGATGACGGGCACATAGACCAGTGCCAATTCCTGAGTGCCGATGACGGTGGCTATCAGCGCAAATACTGTCATCAAAACGGGAATAGTGAGCAGGCTCTGGCGGGCAAAGCGGCGTGTTAACTTATCCACACCTATTTCAATAATGCCGGTGCGCCTTAGCACCATAAACATGCCGCCAATCATAAAGGTGAAAAAGACGACTTCTCCGGCACTCATCAAGCCGTTGGGTATCGCCAGCATAAAGTCGACGATGCCAACCGGTGACGAAGCGATCTGCTCATAAGAGGTCGGGTCGATAGTGATGCGCCCATTCGGGCCAGGAACACGCTCGAACTGCCCGGCCGGCACAAAGTGCGTAGCTATCGCGGCCAGGGCGATAAAGATAAATAGAACCGCGTATATATCAGGGATCCGACACCAGCTTTTCTTAGGTGTGGGGCTGCCCGGGGAGGACGGAGAGGGGGTGTGTTGGGACATGCTAAGCCTCGCGTTTTAGAGCTGCCATCCAGGATGGCTGTTGTTATCAATATCGGCGGTTATAAGCGCCTGACCGAGCAACGATAGGGTTCGTGAGCGCAACGGTTTGCGGAAGCCAATTCGTGCCGAGGATGCTGTTTGTGGACATGTTCGTATGGTTTTAGAATTATGAAACGAAAGTTTCTAAAGACGTTACTATTGGGAGGAGTGTTTCACAAGCGTTTTGCTAAAGAGCTTCGCCAAAGATCGCTTTAATATGGTTCGCTAATATTGTATACAAGATATATGTCTCTTGTTTTTACTAAGCAATATAGGTTTAAAAATGCCAGCTACTTACTACGCCCCCACCGGCGGGCACCCGCCACAAACACAAATTACCGCCGACCGTGCGGTATTTACCGAAGCCTATGCGCTGATCCCTAAAGGCGTCATGCGCGATATCGTTACCAGCAATCTGCCGTTCTGGGAAGGCACTCGGCTATGGGTGCTGGCGCGGCCGCTGTCGGGGTTTGCCGAAACGTTCTCCCAGTACATTATGGAAGTGCAGCCCCAGGGCGGTAGCGATAAACCCGAGCCAGATTCCCAGGCCGAGGGCGTGCTGTTTATTGTAGAGGGTGAGTTAACGCTTACCCTTGCTGGTGAGCGCCACACCCTGCAGCCCGGCGGCTATGCGTTTATTCCCCCCGGCAGCAACTGGCAGGTGCGCAATGAATCTAACGCGCCGGTACGTTTCCACTGGGTGCGTAAGGCCTATGAGTTTGTTGAAGGGCTTGAAGTACCAAAGGCATTTGTTACCAACGAGCAGGACATTGCTCCCATCGAAATGCCGGGCACCGAAGGGCGCTGGGCCACCACGCGCTTTGTCGACCCCGCGGACGTCCGCCACGATATGCACGTCAATATCGTGACCTTTCAGCCCGGCGGCGTTATCCCCTTTGACGAAACACATGTCATGGAACATGGGTTGTACGTGCTTGAAGGCAAAGCTGTTTACCACTTAAATCAAAACTGGGTAGAAGTGGAAGCTGGGGATTTTATGTGGCTGCGCGCTTTTTGCCCCCAAGCCTGCTACGCCGCTGGCCCAGGGCCGTTCCGGTATTTGTTGTATAAAGACGTTAACCGTCATGCTTCTCTTAAACTGTCGTCTCGCTAAGGAACTGCAATGCTTGAACTAAAAGCCGAGCCGCTAACGGCTGACGCCTTCGCCCCTTTTGGCGATGTGATTGATGCACGCACTTCAGCGTCGTTTCCTATTAACGCTGGGCGCACCCAGCGCCACCATGATCTTGCCAAGGTGGAAACCCAGGGCGAAAACGCTCACACGCTGATCAATATCTTCGTGAGCCAGCCGATTACACTGCCGTTGGAGCTAACGTTTTTAGAGCGCCACCCCCAGGGCAGCCAAGCGTTTATGCCGCTTCACCAGGAACGATTTATTGTCGTGGTTGCCCCGGCAGGTGAGAACATTGATCCTGCATATGTACGCGCTTTTGTCACCGATGGCCGCCAAGGGGTGAACTACCGCGCAGGCACTTGGCATGCGATTCAATCGGTGCTGGAACGTGAAGGCGAGTTCTTGGTGGTGGACAGGGGCGGCGATGGCAATAACTGTGATGAGTTCCCTCTGGCGATCACGGTGACGCTAGCGTAGTCCAACCCGATACGTTGCACCGCTGTCATGTAGAGCGCGTTAAACTGATAAGCTAGGGTGACTAAATAGAGCCACTACACGTTAATTTGCATGGTTGGAATATTATGAACGCACTGCACTTCTCTTCGATCCGTCGTACCAAAATTGTCGCCACCCTTGGGCCTGCCAGCGACCGGGAAGGCGTGTTGGAAGCCATGCTTAAAGCGGGTGTGGATGTGGTGCGTCTAAATTTCTCCCATGGCACCGCCGATGACCACCGCCGCCGTTTGACCGAGGTGCGTGAAATTGCTGCCCAGCTAGGCCGCAGTGTCGCGGTGTTGGGTGATCTGCAGGGCCCCAAGATTCGTATTGCGCGGTTTAGAGATGGTGCCGTGGTGCTCAAAGAGGGCCAGCCGTTTATTCTTGATATGGCGCTGGATGGCGATGCGGGTGATATTCACCAGGTGGGCTGTGATTATAAAACCCTCTCCCAAGACGTCACCGCCGGTGACCGCCTACTATTAGACGATGGGCGCTTGGTGCTCGACGTGGCCCGCGTTGAAGGTCAGCAGGTGCACACCACTGTGGTCGTGGGCGGTAAGCTCTCCAACCATAAAGGCATCAACAAGCAGGGCGGTGGGCTATCAGCGCCGGCATTGACCGAGAAAGACAAAGAAGACCTCAAAACCGCTGTTGAGATTGGCGTCGACTACCTCGCCATTTCTTTCCCCCGCCATGCCGAAGATATGCTCGAAGCGCGCCGCCTGTTGGGCGAGGCGGGCAAGGAAATTGGTTTGGTTGCCAAGGTCGAGCGCGCCGAAGCTGTGGCGGATGACGCCACACTGGACGGCATTATCGAAGCCTCTGAAGCGGTAATGGTAGCGCGGGGCGATCTTGGCGTTGAAATTGGCGATGCCAAACTGGTCGGCGTGCAAAAGCGCATGATCAAACGAGCACGCTCGTTGAATCGTGCGGTGATTACCGCCACACAAATGATGGAAAGCATGATTTCGGCGCCGCTTCCCACCCGCGCAGAAGTGTTTGACGTGGCCAACGCGGTGCTGGATGGCAGCGATGCGGTCATGCTTTCGGCGGAAACCGCTGCGGGCGATTACCCGCTGGAAACCGTGGAAGCGATGTCGCGTGTTTGTTTGGGTGCCGAGCGTGAAAAGTCCGCCCAGGAGTCCGGCCACCGTATTCATGAAGGCTTTACCCGCCCGGACGAAACCATCGCGCTTTCCGCCATGTACGCTGCCAACCATATGACTGGCGTCACCGCGATTGCCTGTATGACGTCGTCGGGCTATACGCCGCTGATTGCCTCGCGCATTAGTTCGGGCTTGCCGATTGTGGGCCTGGCCCATAACCCCATCGCCCAGCGGCGTATGGCGCTCTACCGCGGCGTTGTCTCGCTGCCGTTTGATACCTCTGAAATGAGCGCCACCGAGCTAAACGGTCGTGCCCTTGAGCTACTGGTGAAGATGGGTATCTCTAAAGTCGGTGACCATGTGATCCTTACCCGCGGTGACCACATGAATGCCCACGGCGGCACCAACACCATGAAAGTGATGGAGATTAGCGACGAAAATGCTGAAGCTAGCAACCGCTAAAGCCGCTCGTGGGCTGCTGCTGGCCTGCCTGCTGCTGATTGGGTCCCCTGCGATGGCAGGGGCGCCCATTGTCGCCGCGGCTTCGGATCTGCAGTTTGCCCTCACTGAAGCCGCTGAGCAGTTTAAGCAGCAAACCGGCCATGCCCTGCGGCTCAACTTTGGCTCGTCGGGCAACTTTCGCCGCCAAATCGCCCAGGGCGCGCCTTTTGAACTCTACCTCTCGGCTGACGAACGCTACGTTCAGGCGCTGTATGAAGAGGGTTACACCAAAGACGAGGGCGTGATCTACGCCATTGGGCGTTTAGTGTGGCTGCAGCGCAGCGGGCACGATAATTTGCCCAGTGAGGATACCCCGCTAGCGGCGGTGAAAAGCGCGCTGGAAGCTCACGCAAGTGGCGCCACTGAGCGCATCGCCCTGGCTAACCCAGAGCACGCGCCTTACGGCGTGGCGGCGAAACAGGCGCTTGAGCATGCCGGGCTTTGGGAGCAAACCGAGCCTTTGCGCGTACTAGGCGAAAATGTCTCCCAGGCAGCGCAGTTTGCGCTTTCAGACGATGCTCGCGGCGGATTAGTTGCTTACTCTTTGGCGCTTGCCCCTGCGTTGAGTGAGCGAAGTGAGTACGTACTTATTCCTGAAGCATGGCACAGCCCACTACGCCAGCGCATGGTACTGACCAATCAGGCGGGAGAGGTCGCCAGCGCTTTCTATCAGTGGCTGCAAGAAGACGAAGGGCAAGCCATTCTGCGCCGCTACGGCTTTAGCGCCGAATAATGGCTGGTTCATGATGGGCTGCTCGTAATGGATGGTTCTTAATGGATTGGTCGGCGCTTTCGGTCTCGCTTCGCCTTGCCGGGTTTACCTGCTTGATTCTTATCCCTGTCGCTATCTGGCTAGGCCGCGCTCTGGCCTACGCGCGTTTTCGTGGCAAAGGCTTATGCGAAGCGCTCGTAGCGTTACCGCTGGTATTGCCACCTACCGTACTGGGCTTTTATCTGCTGCTTAGCTTCGGTAGCGACGCGCCGGTGGGTTCTTTTTGGGCACAAATGACCGGCAACGGGCTGAACTTCACTTTTACTGGCATTCTGCTGGCCTCTCTTATCGCTAACCTGCCGTTTGCCGTTCAGCCGATTCAGCGCGCCTTTGAGCACGTTCCTCATAATCTACGCGAGGCGGCCTGGTGCAGCGGGCTTAGCCCTTGGCAAACACTGCTACGCATTGAGCTGCCGCTGGTATGGCCAGGGATTATGTCAGCGGCAGCGCTCACTTTTGCTCATACGCTGGGGGAGTTCGGGGTGATTTTAATGGTGGGCGGCGCCATTGATGGCGAAACCCGCACCCTCGCCATCGCTATCTATGATCGCGTTCAAGCGTTTGATGAACAGGGCGCGGCGCAGATGTCGGCGCTGCTATTGTTGGTATCCTTTATTACCTTGGGGCTGGTGTATGGGCTGGCCGGGCGCAGGCGGTGGGCACGTGGCTGATTCGCGAATGGCAGAGCCGTTTCAAGGGCTATGCGTGGCGGTCGATCAACCGGGGCCGATTCCCCTGGCCGCCGAGTTTGCTTGCCAGCCTGGTGAACTGCTGGCGCTGGTAGGGCCATCGGGCAGCGGAAAAACCACGCTGCTGCGCACTATCGCCGGGCTTTACCGCCCCCAAAGTGGACGAGTGGCGTGCGCGGGCGACGTTTGGTTTGATGCTGAGGGTAAGCATTCACTCTCGCCGCAGGGTCGGCAGGTAGGCATGGTGTTTCAGGACTATGCGCTGTTTCCCCACCTAACCGCCTCGCAAAATATTCAGCTCCCCCTGCGCCATTTAGCCCAACCGCAACGCCGTGAGCAGGCGGAGCAGTGGCTTGCCAAGGTGCGCTTGGAAGGGCTGGGTGAGCGTTACCCGAATGCGCTTTCCGGTGGTCAGCGCCAGCGAGTGGCGTTGGCCCGCGCTTTGGCCCGTGACCCCAAGGTGCTGTTGCTGGATGAGCCGTTTTCGGCGGTGGATCAGGTTACCCGTCGGCGGCTGCAGCGCGAGCTGGCGCTGCTGCGCCAGCAGATAGACATTCCGATTGTGCTAGTGACCCACGATTTGGAAGAAGCCTCCGCGCTAGCCGACCAAATTTGTGTGCTGCACAACGGGGTAAGCCTTCAGCAGGGCACCCCCGAAGCGCTATTTAGTCGCCCTTCATCACCGTTAGTCGCGCGTTTGTTGGACCGCCACAATTTGTTTGAAGGCGTGATTGTGGAGGTGGATGGTGAACGACGGTTGCAGTGGGGTGAAAGCTGCCTGGAAGTCGCCGATGGGCTCAACGGTTTACCTTTGGGCGAAAGTGTCACCTGGTATTTGCCGCCGTCAGATATTGTGCTTCACCGCCGCGACCGCCCATCCCAGGGAGAGCGGGAAAACCCGATCACGGCCACAGTCAGTGAGTTGGTGGTGTTGGGGGGCATTACGTCAGTTTCATTGCGCGCAAACCATGGTGATATGTTACGTTTCGATATCGCCACCCATGCCGCACGGCGCAATCAGTTAACCTGCGGCGCTGTGGTGAACGTTTCGTTACTGGCGGCAGGCATTCACCTGATGCGAGGCCACCGAGTTCGCGCAGATGCGCATGATAAAAGGAAGTAAGCATGGATCCCACGCGTCGCACGCTGCTTAAAGCATCGTTACTATTACCGCTGGCGGCGCTGCTGCCGATGTCGCTGCTTAGCTCGTTGGCTTGGGGGCAGGCGTCAACGAAAGAGATGCAAACGCTGGCGCTGGCTATTCACAGCGAGGGCGGTCCGCATCGTTTAGACGTTGAAGTGGCGGAAACAACGCCTCAGCGTCAGCGCGGCTTGATGGAGCGTGAGAGCTTGCCCGAAGAGCGCGGCATGCTGTTTCGCTTTGAGAGCGAACAATCGGCCAACAACGCTTTTTGGATGTATCGCACGCTGATCCCCCTCGATATTGCCTTTATCGATGGCGACGGGCGCATCGTGGCGATCAATACCATGCAGCCCTGCGAATCCTCGTCGCCGAGTGACTGCCCCTCTTACCCGGCGGGTGCGGCTTACCATTCAGCGCTAGAGGTCAATGGCGGCTACTTTGCCGAGCGCGGTATCAAAGTGGGCGACTGCGTGTCGATTCCTGACGAAGCCGGTTTCTGCCAACCTGCCGATTAAGCGGGGCATTGGCGAGGGCGGAGTCTGATCACAATCAGGACTATGCCCGCGACCACCAAGTCGCTGCCCCGACCTTGAGCGGGTTGAGGCAGACAGTTGATGCAGACGGTTATTGCAGACGCTGCGCGATCTCTCGCCACAGCGCGGCGTAGGCGCGACCGCCCCGGCTGCTGCGGGCAAAATGCCCGACCGGAGCGCGTTCGATACCCATGCGCTCGACCTCACTGGCGTTGGGCACGGTCGTCGAAAGGCGCCTCGGCCAGCGTTCACTAAGACTCTCCATTACCTCGCGGTGCAGGGTCTTGCGGCGGTCGGCGAGGGTCACGAACGGCCAGATTGGGCAGGCCTGTTCGACCGCGTCGAGATGACCTTCTAGTTGCTCAAGGGTGCGCAACGACAGGGTAGTCGGCACCACCGGCACCAGCAGGGCATCGACGCTGGAGAAGATCTGCTCGGCGAGCGCGGACAGGCTTGGCGGGCAGTCGAGGATCACTAAGTCGTAACTGGCCATCACCGGCTTGAGGATCTTGCGCAGCCGACTGGGCTTGCGGGCTTCCATTGACGCTTCCAGGTCGCGCGAACCCAGCGCCGCAGGCAGCAGGTCGAGCCCTTCGAAGTCGGTCTCGCGGATCGCTCGATCAAGGTCGGCCTTGCCTTTGACCAGTTTGTCGACGCCACCGCGCACTTTAGGTTTGCTGCGCAGATAAAAGGTGGTGGCGGCCTGCGGATCGAGATCCCAAAGCAGCACTCGCCTGCCATCGCGTGCTGCTTCGGCGGCGAGATTGACGGCGGAGGCGGTCTTGCCCACGCCGCCCTTAATACTGTAAAGCGCCAGCATCTGCATGGGGAACTCCCTGCTCAGTGAAAGGCTAGTCTAACCGATGGTCCCCCGTGGAAATGTGACGTTTCGATGACGGGCCTGCGAGTCCTCGTCGCCGAGTGACTGCCCCTCTTATCCGGCGGGAGCGGCTTACTATTCAGCGCTAGAGGTCAGTGGTGGCTACTTTGCCGAGTGCGGTATCAAAGTTGGCGGCGGCGAAAATTGAGTACAATCAGAGCGATACCTGCGACCACTAAGCCGCCGCCCACCAGTTTATGCACGCCTAGGCTGTCGCCCATCAACAGCGCACCTAAGCCGACTGCCAGTACCGGTACGAGTAGCGTCATGGGCACCACGCGATTAACCGGGTGGCGGCGCAACAGCGCATACCAAATCCCGTAAGCAACAATCGATGACATCACAGCGGTGTAAATCATCGCCCCCCAGCCTAACCAAGTTGCCTGCTGCATCGCCTGCCACTGACCGCTCTCAAACAGCCATGAGCCTAGCGCTACCTGGGGCACCGCAAACAGTGCCATCCAGCCTGCCAGCGCCATAGGCGCAATCGGCGGGCCGCGCTTGATCAATAGCTGTGATACTGCCCAGCCAATGGCACTACACAAAAGAATCGCCAGCGGGAGCGGAGAGGGTAACGTTGGCCCGCCAGCCAGCACGACGACCCCGGCAAAAGAGAGCAGCAGCCCGGCGATACGCTTGGGCCCCAGCTTCTCTTTCAGAAAAATTACCGCCAACAGCGTGGCAAAAGGCGTCCCCATTTGTACCAGTAGCGCGCCGGTACCCGCCTCAGCGTGCTCCAGGCCAATAAACAGCAGAGCAAAGTGCAGGCTGCCAAAGGTTACCGAGAGCAGCAGCAAAAAGGGCAGTTGTACCCGCGCCACAGGGTAAAACGGCACCAGCAGCGCCGCGACGAGCATAAAACGCAGCGTGGTCATCAACAGCGGCGGTAACTCCGCCACGCCGACCTTAATCACAATGATATTCAGCGCCCAAATGGCGATCACAAACAGGCCGAGCAGTAAATCGCGTAGTGGCACGTTGATGTCCGTTGGTAGAGGGAAACGATAGCCATTGTACCAGTTTGGCCGACGGCAAAAATAATAGTGCTATGAGTAGCTGTTAGGCATCGCTGCTGTTTGATACCAAAGTATTAGGTTTTACTTTAATAGTCTATATGTCGTTTATAACCAATTGGTTGTGAATTGATTTGTGAGGATGTTCAGTTCTTTTGGGCATCTTTTAAGCGGTAAAGCAGACGGCTGACTTGCACATTTAATTAAGATGATCTAAAAAAATGTAACCGATTACATTTTTGCATCGGCGCTTTCACAACCTATAACAATCCAACAACAACGAGGTGGATATGGATACCCCGCGACGCTTAAAACGCATGAGTTCACAGGCTCTATTGGCTGCCAGTGCCGTGACGCTGTCAGCGCTGAGTGTAGCTGGCTTTGCCCAAGCTCAAGACGACGCCGAGCTACCCATTGCCGTGCAAATGTACACGCTGCGGGATTTTGGCAGTTTGGAAGAACAGTTAGCTGCCGTAAACAGGGCAGGTATTTCGGCGATTGAAACGGTGGGCACCCAGGAAGTGACTGCCGAAGAACTCAATGCACTGTTAGAAGAGCATGCGCTTGAGGTGATCTCAAGCCATGTGCAATTGGACGACCTGCGCAATCGCTTAGACGAAACGGTGGCGTTTAATCAGGCGGTAGGTAACGACACCTTGACGGTGCCTTATTTAGCCGAGGACGCTCGCCCTAGCGATGCAGAAGGCTGGCAGGCGCTGGGTGAAGAGCTTGGTGATATTGCCGCTGAGCTAGACGCCGAAGGGTTGCGCTTGGCGTATCACAACCACGATTTTGAAATGGAAGTGTACGACGATAAAACCGCCCTAGAGCATCTTTTTGATGCAGCCGGATCTGACCTGTTGGCAGAACTGGATCTCGCCTGGATCGCACGGGGCGGGTTTGACCCGGCAGAGTACGTAACGCGTTTTGAGGGGCAACTGTTTGCTGTACACGCCAAAGATAACGCGCCAGAAGGCACCGCTGAAGAGGAGGGTGGGTTCGCAACACTCGGCACAGGTGTACTGGATTGGGATGCGATATTGCCCGCCATTGAGGCCACTGATATTGAGTGGTACATCATCGAACACGATATGCCGCTAGACGCTGAAGCGGTGATTACCGAAGGAAATAGTTTCCTAGAGGAGAAATTGGCAGCGCTTCGTGAAGAGTGATGCACGCATAGTCCATCTCATTTAGATGACAAACGCGAGGATGCTTTATGAAGCGCTACCTTATTGATCGGCGTAGCCTGCTGCGCCACTCCGTTACCGGTGCTATCGGCCTGGCTGCACTACCGCATCTTGGGTCTAAAGCCTTAGCTGACAACACACCTGCTCAGCGGGCTTTAAAGGGCAATATCCAGCATTCGGTTGCACGCTGGACGTTCGATTTTCTTTCTCTGGAAGCGCTGTGCCAGCTTTCAACTGAGTTGGGTATTAAGGCGATTGATCTGGTGGGGCCCGAAGAGTGGCCTGTGCTTCGGCGCTACGGGCTCGACTCCGCCATGTGTAATGGCGCGGAGCTGAGTCTTGAAGATGGCTGGGGAGATGTCCGTTTTCATGCCGAGCTGGTTGAACGCTATCTCAATCATATCGATTTGGTCAGCCAAGCGGGTTACACCAATTTAATCTGCTTTAGCGGCAATGCCCGGGGCATGAGACCTGAACAGGGTTTGCAAAATTCCGAAGCAGGTTTAAAGCAGGTGATCGCCCATGCGGAGTCAAAGGGCGTGGTGCTGCAGATGGAGCTGTTCAACAGCAAAATCGACCACCCCGACTACCTTTGCGATAACTCTGTCTGGGGGATTGAGCTTTGCCGTCGCCTCGATTCACCTAACTTCAAACTACTCTACGACATCTATCACATGCAGATCAGTGAAGGGGATGTCATTCGCACCATCCGTGAAAACTCCCATTTTTTCGGCCATTACCATACTGCCGGTGTGCCTGGGCGGCATGAAATAGATGACACCCAAGAGCTCAACTACCCCGCGATTTGTCGCGCTATTCGAGATACCGGCTTTAAGGGCTATATCGCCCAAGAGTTTCTCCCTGACCGGGCTAGTCAACAGGCAAAAATAGAATCACTGCAGGCGGCTATTCAGCTCTGTGATGTGTGATTCGACTCCAATAACAACACAGTAAGGAAGATGACCATGCCAGATAATCACTACGATGCCATTGTGGTTGGCTCAGGCATTAGCGGCGGTTGGGCTGCTAAAGAGCTAACCGAGAAGGGGCTAAAGGTTTTACTGCTTGAGCGTGGGCGCAATATTGAGCACGTGAAGGATTACCACAACGCCGATAAAGAGGCTTGGGACTATCCCCACCGCAACGAGCCTACCCAAGAGATGATTGCCAAGTTTCCGGTGCTCAAACGCGACTATCCCCTCAATGAAGCCACCATGGGCATGTGGGCGGATGAACAGGCCAATCCCTACGTAGAAGAGAAGCGCTTTGACTGGTTTCGCGGCTACCACGTAGGCGGGCGCTCCCTGCTGTGGGGGCGACAAAGCTACCGGCTCAGCCCGATGGATTTTGAGGCCAACCAGCGGGAAGGCATCGCCATTGATTGGCCGATTCGCTACGAAGATATCGCCCCGTGGTACGACTATGTGGAGCGCTTTGCCGGTATCGCGGGCACCCAGGAAGGACTGGATATTCTTCCTGATGGCGAGTTTCTGCCGCCAATACCGCTTAACTGCGTGGAAGAAGATGCCGCCAAGCGTATTAAAGAGGCGTTTGGTGGCCAGCGTCATCTTATCCACAGCCGGGTGGCCAATATTACCCAGCCAAAACCGGAGCAAAATCGAGTCAACTGCCAATACCGCAATAAGTGCTGGCTGGGCTGCCCCTATGGCGCCTATTTCAGCACCCAGTCCGCTACGCTGCCTGCTGCGGTGGCCACCGGCAATTTAACGTTGCGTCCGTTCTCGATTGTCAGTCAGGTGCTGTATGACAAGGACCGCCAGCGAGCGCGAGGCGTTGAGGTGATTGATGCCGAAACCCATGAAACCCACGAGTACACCGCCGATGTGGTGTTTCTCAACGCCTCGACCTTCAATACCACCTGGATTTTGATGAACTCTGCCACCGATGTCTGGGAAGGCGGTTTGGGTAGCAGCAGCGGCGAACTGGGCCACAACGTGATGGATCACCACTTCCGCTGTGGTGCCAGTGGCGAAGTGGAAGGCTATCAGGATAAATACTATTTTGGACGCCGCCCCGCAGGCTTTTACATCCCTCGTTTTCGCAACGTAGGCGATGAGCAGCGTAGCTACGTGCGGGGGTTTGGTTATCAAGGTGCGGCGAGCCGCCAGGGCTGGGATCGCGAAATTGCCGAACTCAATATCGGCGCTGATTTAAAGCAAGCACTCACCCAGCCAGGCGGTTGGACGATCGGAATGACCGGCTTCGGCGAAATGCTGCCCGACCACGATAACCGTATTTCTCTGGATCATAGCGTTCGCGATAAGTGGGGGCTGCCGGTGCTGTCGATCAATGTTGAGCTCAAGCAAAACGAGCGCGATATGCGCCGGGATATGGTTCAGGATGCGGTCGAGCTGCTGGAGGCCGCTGGCGTGAAGAACGTCAAAGGCGACGTAGGCGATTACGCGCCGGGCATGGGCATTCATGAAATGGGCACTGCGCGGATGGGCCGTGACCCGAAAACGTCCGTGCTGAACAGCCATAACCAGGTGTGGGACGCGCCCAATGTCTTCGTGACGGATGGTGCCTGCATGACGTCATCCTCTTGTGTGAATCCATCTTTAACCTACATGGCACTTACCGCTCGGGCGGTGGACTATGCCGTGGAAGAGCTTAAGCGGGGGAACCTGTCATGAATCGTCGCGAGCTACTCAAAATGATCGCGCTGACGACCGGTACAGCGATGATTGGGGGCAAATCTCTATTTGCCTTTAGCGGTACTGGCCAGGCAGACCACTCCCTTAGCAGCCAGGATGTGCAGCGCCTAGACGAGCTGGCCGAAACTATTTTGCCACGTACCGATACCCCAGGCGCTAAGGATGCCAACGTCGGGGAGTTTATGGCCGTGTTCGTTAGCGACTGCTATACGCCCTCAGAGAGAGAGGTGTTTTATTTTGGTTTAGCGCAGCTTGAGGCGCGCAGCCGAGCGGCTTACGAGCGTGACTTTATGGCGTTAAGTGGCGAACAGCGATTAGAGCTCATAACCGAGTTAGACCGAGAAGCGATGGCGCACGCCCAGCAACAGGCTCGTAGAGAGCAGCCAACCCCTGCTGAGGCACTGACTGCAGAGACCCAGACCGCGCAAAATCAAACGGCGGAAACTCAGTCAGCACAGGAGCACGCGGATAGCGATGAAGCGCTTCCACACTACTTCACCATGATGAAGCAGCTAACGCTGTTCGGCTTTTTTACTTCAGAAGTCGGCGCGACGGAAGTCTTACGCTACGAAGCTGTGCCTGGCCGTTACGACGGCTGCGCGCCCTATAACGGCGAGCCTGCCTGGGCAACTTAATTGTGATTTAAAGCAGTGGTGCCAAGTGATTTATCGCCTATTGTTGGCGGCAGACGTTGGCACCGCGCTCAGGCTGCAGCTATCTCTTTGAAGTCTACATTGACTTGGCTTATAGGCGGCAACTGTCTAGCTGAGTGCATTGTTGCGACTGTTCTAAGGGATAATTTCGGTAAATTGCATATTAGTAACAAGAATAAAAGGAGCAAAGCGTGATGTCTCAAAGGCTTCCTCTTAGAGGCTTTCTTATTGTCAGCATTGCAACTCTTAGTAGCACTTCCAGTATTGCACAAGTTGTTTATGAAGATGAATCGCAAAAACTCACCTTTGGAGGCGATGTAGAACTAGATATTAATGCGCAGAATACCCATGCAGGTGAAGGCCCTATTTTTTTTGAGGGGGATATTGAACGAGGTGATGAATTTGACCAAACCGGTCGTATATTGCTCGATATTAGTGGCGAGCGTAGTAGTCCTGCTAACCACTATGCGCGCTTTAAAGTGCAGCCACTGGTTCAGACTAACGGTGATTTTGGTGTCGATGACGCATGGTTAGCAATCGGTAGTTCCTACGGGCTTGAAGTTAAGATTGGTCGCTTCGAAGCATTTGATCTATTCCCTTTAGGTCAAGATGTATTTGTTGGTTTCAGTGGAGATACCTCAGATAGCCTGTACCGCGATGGTCAAGGCTATGTGTATCAAGCTAAGGAAGGACGTGGGAGAGGAGGTGACTCTGGTCAAGTGATGGTTAGCAAGCGCAGTGGTAATCTTTACGGCGAGGTTTCAACGCTATTCGGAGACCGTACAGATCTGTTCGATACAGATACTTATCATGGCTATCGCATTGATCCTGATGGACAAGTCAAAGACTCGTTTATTGTGCGCCCAGTTGTTGCTTGGTCTCCAGGCCCCTGGACACTGGCTGCAGGCCTTGAAGCTAATCTGGTGAGTGATGCTGTGGTCGATGAACGTGGTGCCGATATTAGTAACCGCACAGGCTATGGGACGCGGCTGTCGTATAACCAAGGCGACTGGCAATTGAACACAAACCTAGCTTATTTGGACGCTTATGAAGAAACAAATCTAACCTTGGGTTTTAACGCGTTGTGGCGAGGTTTCGGCGTTGGCTATATACATGCACGCAATGAAATTGACGATGTTAAACCGATTAACGACGAAGAGGTGGTTTTTAGCATGCCTGGTCGCTATAACATCGACACGCTTTATACCTCTTATCATTTCTCAGATGTGCTGAATATTGAAAATTTGAGTATTTACCTTGGTGCCTACTTTGGCCGTATTGATCATTACCAAATTGATGATCTAGATGATGCAGATCGCTATGGCGGAAGAATGCGTTTTAAATATTTATTTTAATAATTTTTGCTTTTTTTAACAGATGAGGAAAACCTATATGCGCTTACCAACACAGCTATTTTTTACGGCCTGTAGTGGTCTGATAGCAGCCCCGCTATTAGCAAATGAGGGCTCAATTGAAGATGAACTGAGTCCTCCACAACAGGCTGCCAAAACCGAAGTGTGGGAACCAGTACCCACTACGGTTTCGGTACCCGAAACCGACGCACCATCCGATGCGATCGTCCTGTTCGATGGCACCGACTTAGATGAGTGGGAAAACGAAGAAGGCGGGGCAGCCGAGTGGCACTTGGAAGATGGCGCCATGACGGTAAATCGCGGTGCGGGAGGCATTCGTACACGCAAGGATTTCTGTGATGTGCAGCTCTACTTGGAGTGGCGAGCGCCGTCCGATATTGATGGTATGGATGGGCAGGATCGAGGTAATAGCGGCGTCTTTCTACAGGAGCGCTATGAAGTCCAAGTGCTGGACTCCTACGACAACCCGACCTATCCCAACGGCCAGGCGGCTTCCATCTATAAACAGCATATCCCGCTGGTTAACGCATCGCGCCCGCCGGGGGAGTGGCAGAGCTATAACATTCTCTACACCGCGCCACGCTTTGATGATGAGGGCGCCCTTGAAAGCCCTGCCTACATCACTGTTTTGCATAACGGCGTAGTGGTTCAGCACCACGTTGAAGTGCAAGGCACCACCGAATGGATTGGAGAGCCCAATTACGAAGAAGCCCATGGCTGTGCGCCCATTTACCTGCAGGATCACGATGCTGACGTTAGCTTTCGCAATATATGGGTGAGAGAGTTATAGCAGAGCGCTTATAAGCACCCTAAGCAAGCAAGCCCAGTCTTCTGATGCTAGACAGTATCGGAGGCTGGGCTTTTTTGCGTTATAGGTGTCGTCACTAGTTGGCAGGCAGGCCTTGAACTTTTTTCATCATGGGTTAGTGCTTTGTACGTTGCTTTTCCATACAATATTATTAGGTAAAATTAATTTTTCTCCATCATTCAATAATTAGATGCGCGGTATAATTACTTTTATAAGCCAAGGGGGCGGTTGTGCACCTAGTCTTATTCGACATAGACGGAACGCTAGTCGAGTCATACGATTTCGATACAGAATGCTTTCAAGCAGCAACCAAGGATATATTGGGTGTGACCATTGGCCCTGATTGGAGCCGTTATAATCATGTGACCGATGCTGGAATTCTCACTGAGGTGATTGAAGAACTGCATCTTCAAAGTGACAGCGAGCGAATCACAACGGAAGTGAAGGCGCGGTTCGTGAGTCGAGTAGCGGATTACATCTCGTGTCATGATGTATTCCCTATCTTTGGAGCTTATGAGTTTATATCGCAGCTCGTTGCACGTCAGGATGTTGCGTTAGCATTTGCTACTGGTGGCTGGAGTGAATCCGCGAGGATGAAGCTTGAAGCTGCAGGTATCTGCTTTCCGTCTATACCACTGGCTTCGTCTTCGGATCACTTTCGCAGGATAGAGATTATGCGATTGGCAGAAAGGCGCGTGGGTAACGGTCATTACGACGCTATAACCTATTTTGGAGACGGCCCCTGGGATCAGAAAGCATCTGAAACTCTGGGGTACAACTTCATCTCAGTCGGAAATCGTATTTCTAGCCCTCAGTCGATTCGAGATTATAGTGAAGCTGATGTGGCCTTTAGGTACATTGGATTATAAACAGGCCAAGCAACCAATGCGCAATCTCCGCTTCGCTACCGTTTTATCACCGGTAATGGCGTTACATCTAAAGTGAGAAACTTCAATGAAGCAATTTATAATTCTATTATTTAGCCTTCTGGGAGCTGCCATGGCGTTTGCTGAAAATCCACATAACTTTACGGACATTGATTCGAAAGAGAAGGCAATAAGGCTAGTGGAAGAAGGTAGACTCGTGCCCATTCTATTGTTTCCCGCAGAGCTTGGTGGCCCAGAAGCTCCACAGAACACGGTTTATGTGCCACCTGAAACACGAGATATTCAAACACAAATTATTGGCACATTGATCAGGTTTGTTGAAGAGGGGCTCATAGACAACTTAAATGCCGAGCCGGAATATAAGGGGAATAGCTTTGTCCCATCCAAAATCCATATGCGTACAAGTCATTCCGGTAAGCCAGGGCAGTTTAACCCGACTATCGAAATATGGTAGAAAACACGGCAAGCGCTGACTTACGTGCATTATGCGTTTGCTCTACAACCTTGTTACATTTAACCAAAAAGGGATTTTATGGACGGCTTTTTTGAAGAGATAGGCAGGGGGTTTTTTAGGGGAATAGGTTACATACTGGCAGAGATATTCTTCAGAACAATTTGTTACTGGGTTGGCTGGCCAATCTGCAAGCTAGTTACTTTGGGAAAATATCCTTCGGCTTCTAAAGTGATATATCTCGATGAGCATAGGAGTCGAGCTGACGGCGCTTGGTGTGCAGTAGTGGGTTTGCTAGCGTTGATTGTGTTGGCGCTTTATTTGCTCGGACAGTTTTAGATTTCGGCTATGCCATTCATTTAGGTGAGTTTAATTCTATTGTCAGGAGGCAAAGGAGTGGCGGCTAGAAAACAAAGATCATTGAAGATCAAGACGCTAAACTCAGTTTGTGCAAGTGCGTTAATCGGGGCGCTACTTTATATAGTGATCATGGGGTTTGAAGTGGTGGCGCTTGGCGCGATGGGGATTGCTCTCACTGGTATCTCAACACCCGTGATTGTCAGCAGTGAGGGAGTTTTAGAGGTGCTGCTAGAGATCGTCATGTCGGTAGCTGAAGGCATCATGACTATTGTTGAAGTTGTCGTAGGCGCAATATCGGGGCTTTTTAGCCTGTGACCAATAAGGCTTCATGACTGAGACGATGTGCCCATTAAGTACTTTAAAAGTTTATAAAATAGTTAGCCGGGCGCTGCCAAAGCGCCCGGCATGTCTCATGTTCTAGACCCTTACAGTTCAGACTTAGCCGTTACGCTTTTATCGTCTTTAAAAGTGAGGAAGAACAGCGCCAGTACCGCGATAGCAAACACCGCTGGGAACATCCAGATGCCTTGCCAGTCGTGCGCGCCGTTGGTGGAGAAATGGTCGGTAATCTGACCGGCTACCCAGAAGCCTATTAGCATGCCTACCCCGTAAGTGGCCAGCGTGATCATGCCTTGGGCTGAGCTTTTGAATTTATCGCCCGCGCGGGCATCGGTGTAGATCTGCCCGGTCACGAAGAAGAAGTCGTAGCACACGCCATGCAGGGCAATACCGATCAAGAGCATAAACACCATTTCGTCGGCGTTACCGAACGCAAACAGCGCGTAGCGCAGCGCCCAGGCCAGCATGCCGATCAATAAGGTTTTCTTGATACCAAAGCGATGAATAAAGACCGGTAGCAGCAGCATAAACAGCACTTCTGATACCTGGCCCAAGGTCATTTTGCCGGTAGGATTAGTAACGCCGATTTCGGCCAGGAAGGGGTTAGCGTTTTGGTAATAAAAGGCCAACGGAATGCAGATCAAGATCGAGGCAATAAAGAAGATGGCGTAGTTACGGTCTTTCAGCAGGGCGAGCGCATCGAGCCCTAGCACTTCTTTTAAGCCGACCGGGCCGTCTGCTTTAGGCCGTGTCGCGGGTAGGCTAAAGCTATACAGGCCAAGGGCTAAAGAGGCGATAGCGCACATCAAGAAGGTGTTACGCAGCATGCCGTCGGCAATGCCTTGTGATGAGTCCCAGGCGAATAAGTAGCTGATACCCAGACCGGCGATAATCCAGCCAATGGTTCCCCACACGCGGATTTTAGCGAACTCTTGGCCAGGGTCGCTCATTTGGCGGAAAGAGACCGAGTTGACCAGCGCCAAGGTGGGCATATAGACAATCATGTACATCAGCACTAGCGGGTAAAAGGTGCTGAAATCGCTGGCCACATAGAGGCCGTACATCAGCGCTGCGCCTGCTAGATGCAGCACCGCGAGAATGCGTTCAGCATTAAAATATCGGTCAGCGATTAAGCCGATAATAAAGGGGGCGATAATCGCGCCCCAGGATTGGGTGGAGAAGGCCATGCCAATTTGGCCACCGCTGGCGCTCAGGTTATTGGCCAGGAAGGTGCCCAAGGTGACAAACCAGCCGCCCCAGATAAAGAACTGCAAAAACATCATGATACTGAGTCGTGTGCGTATCATAGCCATGACGTGATCCTTTGTTGTGGTTGTGGTCGTGATTGCTGTCTTGATTTAAAACAATCAATTAGCGGTGTGGAGGAAGACCGAGAATTCGTCGGTTGCGAGAAGGGCTGGCGGTGACGCCAGCGAAATCGTCAAAGGCGCGACCGGCAGGTTGAATCAGGTGCGCCTGGATGAAAGACGCGCCCTCTGCGGCGCCTTGGGCGGCGTCCTTAATACAGCACTCCCACTCAAGCACCGCCCAGCCATCAAATCCGTACTGCGTCAGGCGGCTAAAAATACCGCTGAAATCAATCTGCCCATCGCCTAATGAACGGAAGCGCCCAGGGCGCTCTACCCAGCCTTGGTAGCCGCCATAAACGCCGCTGCGGCCATTGGGGTTAAATTCGGCGTCTTTAACGTGGAACATGCCGATACGCTCATGGTAGCGATCAATAAAATCGAGATAATCGAGCTGCTGGAGTAGCAAGTGGCTGGGGTCAAAAAGAATTTTCGCCCGTGGATGGTTGTCCACTGCCGCCAGGAACCGCTCGAAAGACGCACCGTCGTGAAGATCCTCGCCAGGATGTATTTCAAAGCACAGGTCAACGCCAGCTTCGTCAAAGGCCTCCAGGATCGGCCGCCACCGGCGGGCCAGTTCGCTGAAGCCTTCTTCAACTAACCCTTCTGGGCGCTGGGGCCAGGGGTAAACAAAGGGCCAAAGTAGCGCGCCGGAAAACGTAGCATGGGCGGTTAACCCCAACCGCTGGCTCGCTTTGGCAGCCAGTATCAACTGCTCAATAGCCCATTCGGTGCGCGCTTGGGGGTTGCCGTGCAGCTCGGCGGGGGCGAAATCATCAAATAAGTCGTCACAGGCGGGATGCACGGCGACCAGTTGGCCCTGTAAGTGGGTAGAGAGTTCACTGATCACTACACCGGCCTTTTCACAGCGGGCATTTAGCTCATCGCAGTAAGCTTGGCTTTCAGCCGCTTTGCGTAGGTCGATAAAACGACTATCCACGGTGGGCAGCTGAATGGCGTGATAACCCTGTTCGGCCGCCCAGCGGGCGATTCCGTCGAGGCTATCGAAAGGCGCTTCATCACCGATAAATTGGGCCAGGAAAATGGCGGGCCCGCGGATGCCTTTGTGAGTGTTGGGCATGATTAGGCTCCTGGTAGTTGAGTAGCGGGCAGCGGTGTCCATTTTTGTTCGCTTTGGGCGCTGGTGGTGACTGCCTCGATAAACGCCATGCCGCGAAGTCCGGATGCCATGCCGGGAACGCCATCAACGTCCCCGTGCTGGCCCTGATGAATCGCCTGGGCAAAGTCGCGGTAAAGGTTGCCAAGTGCTTCCAGGTAGCCTTCGGGGTGGCCGCCAGGTAGGCGTAGGCGCTGCATTGCGCTGGGGAAAAGGTCGGGTTGGTCGATGCCCGCACGGAGGGTGCGCATCGGTGCTTGTAGCGGGCGGTAGAGCAGGCTGTTGGGCGCCATTTGGTGCCACTCCAGCGCGCCTTTATCGCCGTAAATGCGTATTTTGAGTGCGTTTTCTTCACCGCTACAGACTTGGCTGGCTATCAGGGTGCCGCTGGCGCCTTGGTCGGTGCGCAGCAGCACATCGCCATCATCATCCAACTGGCGGCCCTCGGCGTGGCTGCTAAGTGAGGCACACAGCTCACTAACCCGATGCCCAGAGATAAACTCGGCGAGGCCAAAAGCGTGGGTGCCAATATCGGCCATGCAACCGCTGATGCCTGCGAGTGTCGGGTCGGTGCGCCAGGCGGCCTGCTTATTACCCTGCTGTTCTAAACGTTCACCTAGCCAGCCCTGGGGGTACTCAACATGAATTTTGCGAATGCTACCTAGTTGCCCATCGCTGACCATTTCCTTGGCTTGCCATACCATGGGGTAGCCTAAGTAGGTATGTGCCAGGCCATAGAGGCAGCCGCTGGATTGCCAGCTTTCTGCTAAGCGCTGGGCTTCGCGTAATGACACACCTGCTGGCTTTTCGCAGAACACGTGAAAGCCTGCCTGTATCGTCGCTTCAGCGATCGGCACGTGAAGGTGGTTAGGCGTGGCGATCACCAATAACTGCATGCGCTCTTCTGCGGGAAGCTGCTGCTCGCTTGCCAGTAACTGCTGCCAGTCGGCGTAAACACGCTCGTCGGGTAGATAACACTGTTCGCCAGTGAGTTGGTTGTTACCTGATGAGCGGCTAAAGGCGCCGCATACCAGCTCGCAGGTGTCGTCGAGACGGGCGGCCAAACGGTGAACTTGGCCAATAAACGCCCCTTGTCCACCGCCGATCATGCCGATACGGATACGTGACTGCTTGGGTCGCGGCATAGGTAGGCTCCTGTTTTAAGAAAGCTGTATTTGTTGATATTCACGGCTATTAAAATGGTTATTAAAACCAGTATGTAACCGGTTACATTTAAGTGGAAGTTAGGCCGCCACGCTGTGAGCGTCAATGCGACAAAGGTCTATCGGTGTTGAAGAAGGTGTCGTTAAATAGCGCGCTGAGTTTAACGCTGGGATGCGTTAAGCTGAGATAAATAATGCCGCGCAATCATCTGCTAACGGCGATTAAATAACGTTAAGAGAGTCCATGACCAATATACGTAAGGTCGCCGAGTTGGCGGGGGTGTCGGTAGCGACAGTGTCGCGGGCGTTGAAGTCGCCGGATATCGTCTCCCCCGTCACCCGTGAAAAAGTGCTCAAGGCGGTTGATCAAGCGGGTTATAAGCCTAACTTGATGGCGGTACAGTTTCGTTCCCAACGCACTTATAATTTGGTGGTGTTGGTACCCACCATTGCCAACACCTTCTTTGCGCGGGTCATCAGCGGCATCCAGGAAGCTGCCCAAGCACGCGGGTACGGTGTACTGCTGTGTAATACGCTGGGCGATGAGGCGATGGAAACCCAATACGCCAGCTTAGTGACGACGCGCCAGGCGGATGGTGTGATCCAGCTGCGCGCTTTCAACCCTTTTTCTGCCAATGCCTTTCCCGCCGGGGCAGCATTGCCAATGATCAATGCCTGTGAGGTGCTGGACGATGCGCCATGTCCTACCGTCAAACTGGATAACCGCGCGGCGGCCCGCGAGGCCACCGAGCACTTAATTGCCCTGGGGCATCGGCGAATTGGCATGATTAAAGGTCCGCGGCGCAGCCCGTTAACCCGTGACCGCCAACTGGGCTATCAGGATGCGTTGAGCGCGGCGGGTATTGCGTTGGATGAGTGCTTGCTGTGCCCTGGCGATTTCACCCCTCTGGCAGGCTATCAGGCGGCTGAAACGCTTATCGCGTTAACGGAGCGGCCCACTGCCATTTTTTGTGAAAGTGATGAGATGGCGATAGGTGCCATGAGCCGTATCAAAGAAGCAGGACTACGCGTGCCGGAGGATATGTCGGTGGCAGGTTTTGACGATATTGCGTTTGCTTCCTATAGCGACCCGCCGTTGACCACTATCGCTCAACCGGCGGAAACCTTCGGACGTGAAGCGGTCGCGATGTTGATTGAGGTGCTGGAAGGGCGAAAAGTCAATAATCTGATCTTGCCCTACACCCTGGTATCAAGGGCGAGTACTGCAGCGTGCCAACTTTAGGCGTGTTTCTTTCGTGCGCTAAGTGCATACAATAAGTGGGGCTTCTGCAAAAAGCCTGGCAACTGTTAGCTGCTAGCTGCGCACATCAGAAAACGTACTTCATAAAACGTACTTCATAAAAATAGCTAAAAAAAGGATCTACCATGACGCTGACACGCTCAATAGCTCGTTTTACCGCTGGCTTGGCCGGTGCGGCACTGCTTTCCGCCTCTCTTTCTGCACAGGCTCGCGAACTTTCGGTTTCCACCGTTCTGTCTGACGCTTTCCCTTGGGGGCAGGCGGCGGAGAAGTGGGCCGAACTGGTGGAAGAGCGTAGCGGAGGTGAACTCACGCTACGGGTTTATCCCAACTCTCAACTGGTCTCTGGCGATCAGACCCGAGAATTTTCCGCTATGCGCTCGGGGTTGATCGACGCCGCAGTAGGCTCGACCATCAACTGGTCGCCCCAGGTGCCGGAACTTAATCTGTTCTCTTTGCCATTCTTTATTCCCGATGAAGCCGCCGTGGATGCGGTCACTGGTGGGGAAGCGGGGGAGTTGGTCTTTGAGGCGATTGAATCCCGCGGTGTTATTCCGCTGGCGTGGGGGGAAAATGGCTTTCGTCAGGTCTCAAACTCACGTGGTCCGATTAGTCAGCCAGATGATCTGGATGGCCTGAAAATTCGCGTTGTTGGCTCGCCGCTGTTCCAGGACACCTTCTCGGCACTCGGTGCTGACCCGACGCAAATGAGCTGGACGGATGCGCAGCCCGCGCTGACGACTGGCGCGGTAGACGGTCAGGAAAACCCGCTTTCGGTGTTTGATGTGGCGCGTATCGACCAAGTCGGTCAAGAGCATCTAACGCTCTGGAACTACATGAATGATCCGCTGATTTTCGCGGTCAACCAGCAGGTCTGGCAAACATTGAGTGAAGAGCAGCAAACCATGCTGCGCGAAACCGCTCAAGAAGCCGGTGAGTGGGAAATCGCCATGACCCGTGAAGAGGAGAGCGAGCGTCTAGCAGCCATCCAGGAGCGCGGCGTGACGGTGACCGAGCTTTCTGACGAGCAGTACCAGGCGTTTGTTGAGGCCACACAGACTGTCTATGAAAAATGGGCGCCGCGAATTGGTGAAGAAGTGGTAGAAGCGGCACAAGCCGCTATCGACGCCCGCTAATTACCTTTTGATGTTGTCACTCTCGGCCCTTAGGGCCGGGAGTTTTTTTGCTGTGAGGCTGCCATGAAAGGCTTTCCTGATGCGCGCCCCGAACGTTGGCTGGGTGCGCTGGCGTTAATCATTATCTCATTGATAAGTTTGGGTAATGTCATTACACGCTACTTAACCGGCGGCTCTTTTTCGTTCACTGAAGAGTTTTCCGTATTTCTGCTCGTGGTACTTACCTTTGCGGGCGCTTCCGTGGCGTTGCGGCGCAACCGGCATATTCGCATTGGCTTTCTGGAACGCGCCTTGCCCGCTAAGTACCGTCGTGCTCTGATTCTTTTTCAAGCGCTCTGCGGCGCCACCGTACTGGGCTTGATCACTTGGTACGGCGGCAAGTTAGCCTGGCAAGAGTATCAGTGGGAGTCGCTTTCGCCAGGGCTTGGGCTGCCCCAGTGGTGGTATTTAGTCTGGCTACCGGTGCTTTCCGCGGCCATGTTCTGGCGCCTGTTCCAGCAAACCGCTGATCGTTTGACGGGGAGGCTCACTGATGAGCCCTGATATATGGATGATTCTGGCCTTTGCGGGCTTGCTGATTGCGGGTGTGCCTGTGGCGTTTTCATTGGCGCTTTCCGGAGCGGTGGGCATCGTGCTGGGGTTGTCGCCGGATATGCTGGCGACGATGGGCACCAACACCTATAACAGCATCGCCAAGTACCCCTTGATTGCTATTCCGCTATTTATTTTAACCGGGCTTATCTTTGAGCGCTCCGGTGTGGCGCTGCGCTTGGTGCGTTTTGCCCAGGCGTTGATTGGCCCGCGCCATGGTGGTTTGGCGCTGGTCGCCGTGCTGGTGTGCATGATTATGGGCGGCATGAGTGGCTCAGGCCCCGCGGACGCGGCGGCCGTCGCGATGGTAATGCTGCCGAGCATGACCAAAGCGGGTTATCCCAAGCCGTTTTCGGCCACGCTGATTGCCGCCTCGGCGTCTACCGCTATTCTGATTCCCCCTTCAGTGGCGCTGATTCTCTACTCGATTGTGGTACCGGGTGTCGATTTGCGCGCCCTTTTCGCAGCGGGATTATTTCCCGGCATTTTGGCTGGGCTGGCGCTGCTGGTGCCTGCCATGATCGTTTCCAAACGCTACGGCTGGGAGGGCGGTACGCCGGTGGAGGGCGCCGAACGGCTAAGCGTACGCACCACCTTTAAACAGGCAATTCCGGCGCTGTTTGCCCCCGTGCTGATCTTGGGCGGTTTGCGTTCAGGGTTGTTTACACCCACCGAAGCCGCAGTGGTGGCTGTCGCTTATGGCGCGATTGTCGGGCTTTTTCTTACCCGAGAGCTGTCGTTGCGCGATTTATGGGAGTTGCTGGGGGAGGCGGCGATCATCTCCGGCGTGGTGATGCTGATTATCGCGCTGGCAGGTATTTTCGCCTGGGCGGGCACCATGCTGGGCACCTTCCGCCACCTGGCCGAGTGGATTATCAGCCTGACCGATAACGGCGTGCTGCTGCTGATTCTGGTGATGTTGGCGGTGCTGGTCGCCGGGATGCTGCTGGATGCGATCTCGATTTATCTGATTATGATGCCGATTTTGATCCCTGTGATGCAGCACTTTGAGTGGAACCCAGTGTGGTTTGGGATTCTATTGGCAATGAATATTGCCATTGGTCAATTTACCCCGCCGGTAGCGGTCAATTTGATGGTGACCACCGAAGTGGCCAAAATTCGTTTGGAACAAACCCTCGGCTGGGCGCTGCTGTTTGTTGTTGCTATGGGCTGTGCCCTGGCGCTGGTGGCCATTTTCCCCGCCATCGCGCTGTGGCTGCCCAGCGTGTTGGGCTATAACGTTTGATTGGTGTCGATTAGCCTATGCAAAGGCGGCATCGCAATTAACGCTCCCTAAACGATGAAGACCGCTACACTGAGTATTAGATATCAGCGAAGCGCATTTTTTAGCGTATTACATTTCGCTAATCAGGTTTTTTTCGCTAAAGTAGTGTTAGCAGGTTGCCAAAGGGACGCCTGTAACGGTTTGTCTTAAAAACAAATTGTCTTAAAAAAAGATCGCCTTAAAAATAGGCTGTCTTGAAAAACGTTTGGAGCAAGACCACCTGAGGGAACGGTTCATCAGGTGAGACCAACGCGCAAGATGCCCATAACATCAAATATGCTCATAACATCAATATAAAGAGGTGTGTTCATGAAACGCCATGTATTTTCCACTACAGCCTTCTCCGGTGCGCTACTTGCCGCCGCTGCTTTCGCCTCACCGGCAATGGCCCAGGATGATGAGCAATTCATCACCATCGGCACCGGTGGCCAAACAGGTGTGTATTACGTGGTCGGCCAGTCGATCTGTCGTTTGGTGAATCGTCTTGAAGACGCAGATATTAAGTGTAATGCACCTTCCACTGGTGGTTCTGTTGCCAACATCAATGGCATCAAGTCCGGCGAGTTGGATATGGGTGTTGCGCAGTCCGATGTTCAGTATCAAGCCTACAATGGCACTGGTAATTTCGAAGGTGAACCCTACGAAGATTTGCGGGCTGTATTCCGCGTACACGGTGAGCCTTTGACCCTGCTAGCGCGTGCTGATTCAGGCATCGAGACCCTTGATGATTTGGAAGGCAAACGCGTCAATATTGGTAATCCAGGCTCAGGCCAGCGCAACACCATGGAAGTGGTGATGGATGCCAAGGGCTGGACCGAAGATACCTTCTCTCTGGCATCTCAGCTTGATGCTGCCGAGCAAGCTGCAGCACTCTCCGATAACAACGTCGATGCCATGGTGTATGTGGTTGGCCACCCCAATGGCTCTATTCAGGAAGCGACCACTACCGTTGATTCCCGCCTGATTCCGCTGAATGACGAAGATATTCAGGGCATTGTCGATGAATATCCTTACTACTCCACATCGGTCATTCCGGGTGGTCTGTATCGCGGTAATGACGACGATGTTGAAACCTTCGGTGTGGCAGCGACCTTTGTAACCACTGCTGAGGCTGACGAAGAGGTTATTTACCAGACCGTCAAAGCAGTTTTTGATAACTTTGATCGTTTCAAGCGTCTGCATCCGGCCTTCGAGAATCTTGATCCGGAAGAGATGGTGTCTGAAGGGCTTTCCGCACCGTTGCATGAAGGCGCGGCGCGTTATTACCGTGAACAAGGCTGGATCGAATAATCCTGCAGCCTGAGGTATTGCTACCTTGGTAAGGAATGCGCGGTTACCCGAGGGTGCCGCGCATTTTGGTTTTGAATGTTGATGGGGCATTTCGGTATGGCAATTAAGCGTCAATCGACTCGGAGAAGGGCAGGCATATGAAAGACGATAAGCACGGGCCTTCGGGAGCCGGAGTAGACTTGGAGGATATGGTCGCCTCCAGTGACACGGGAGCCCGTAAACCAGCCGGCATGCCCGGCAAGCTCTTGGTGAGCATTGCGGCAGCGTGGTCTCTTTTTCAATTGTGGATCGCTTCCCCAGTGCCCTTCATTCTAGGGTTTGGCGTCTTTAATGCCACGGAAGCCCGCTCTATTCACTTAGCCTTTGCGCTGTTTCTGGCGTATATGGCCTATCCGGCACTCAAGCGCTCGCCTCGCGACCGTGTTCCGATTCAGGATTGGGTGCTTGCAGCGGCGGCGGCCTTTTGTGGCGCTTACATGTTTATGTTTTATGAGCAGTTATCCCAGCGTCCCGGTGCACCCATACTGCAGGACGTTATTATTGGCATCGCCGGAATACTGCTGCTGCTTGAGGCGACCCGCCGAGCGCTTGGCCCGCCGTTAATGATCGTGGCGTCGGTTTTTCTTATCTATAGCCTGGCCGGCCCTTGGATGCCGGGTATTCTTTCCCATGGTGGGGTAAGTCTCTTCGGCTTGATCAATCATCAGTGGTTGACGACGCAGGGGGTCTTCGGTATTGCCCTGGGGGTCTCAACCAGCTTTGTGTTTCTGTTTGTACTGTTCGGTGCCTTGCTCGATAAGGCGGGTGCTGGCAACTACTTTATCAAGGTAGCGTTCTCGCTGCTCGGCCACTACCGCGGTGGGCCAGCGAAGGCCGCCGTGGTAGCTTCGGCCATGACCGGGCTGATTTCTGGTTCTTCGATCGCCAATGTGGTCACCACCGGTACCTTTACGGTGCCGATGATGAAGCGCGTTGGGTTCTCAGCCGAAAAGGCGGGTGCTGTCGAAGTGGCGTCATCGGTCAACGGACAGATTATGCCCCCGGTGATGGGGGCGGCCGCTTTCCTGATGGTCGAGTATGTCGGTATCTCTTATGTTGAGGTCATCAAACATGCCTTTCTGCCCGCGCTGATTTCTTATATTGCGCTGGTCTATATCGTTCACCTGGAAGCCCTAAAGGCCAATATGCAGGGGCTTAAAAGCAGCAATCCACCTAAGCCGCTGGTCAATAAAGTTATCGGCTTTCTCGGTGGCTTGCTACTTATGATGGGCACCGCCCTGGCGGTCTATTACGGTCTTGGCTGGCTCAAGCCGGTGCTGGGCGATGCGACACCCTGGATAGTGGCGGTTGGGCTTACGTTTATCTATATCGCCTTGCTTAAACTGGCGGCAGGTTACCCCGAACTCGAACTCGATGATCCTAACGAGCCGATCTTTTCGCTGCCGCAAACCAAGCCAACGGTGTTAGTGGGCCTGCAGTACATCCTGCCGGTCATTGTGTTGGTCTGGTGTCTGATGGTTGAGCGTTTGTCGCCTGGGCTGTCGGCCTTTTGGGCCACGGTGTTTATGATCTTTATCATTCTTACCCAGCGCCCTATTACGTCGATTTTTCGGGGTCGCAGCGATATGCGTGCGGATCTGCGCGAAGGCGCTCTGGATCTGTGGAGTGGCTTGGTCACCGGTGCCCGCAATATGATAGGTATCGGCATCGCCACGGCCACCGCCGGCATTATCGTTGGTGCCGTATCGCAGACCGGGGTAGGGCTGGTACTGGCCGAGGTGGTGGAAACGCTTGCCATGGGTAACTTGATGCTGATCTTGTTGCTTACCGCCGTACTTAGTTTGATTCTCGGCATGGGGCTGCCAACGACGGCTAACTACATCGTCGTATCGGCGCTGTTGGCGCCGGTTATTGTCAGCTTGGGCGCTCAAAATGGCTTGTTGGTGCCGTTGATTGCGGTACACCTGTTCGTGTTCTACTTCGGTATCATGGCCGACGTTACGCCGCCGGTGGGGCTGGCGTCCTTTGCGGCGGCGGCAGTATCGGGTGGCGATCCCATTCGAACCGGCTTCCAGGCGTTCTATTACAGCCTGCGCACCGCGGCGCTACCGTTTTTGTTCATCTTTAATACCGACCTGCTGCTCATCGATGTGACCTTCCTGCAGGGGGTACTGATCTTTGTGGTGTCGACCATCGCCATGCTGATCTTCGCCGCGGCGACCCAGGGCTTCATGATTACCCGCAACCGCTGGTATGAGTCTGTCGTGTTGCTGCTGATTGCGTTCACGCTGTTCCGGCCCGGTTTCTGGATGGACATGATCCATGATCCCTATGAATCGATACCCCCCGCGCAGTTCGTCGAAGCGCTGGGCGATGTCGACGAAGACTCCACCCTGCGCTTGCAGATTGCCGGTCTCGATGACTATGGCGACCCCATGACCACCTATATGACGCTACCGGTGCCGGAAGGTGAAACGGGGCAGGAGCGGCTCGATAATCTGGGCATGGAGCTGTTTATTGAAGACGGCACGGCAACCGTGGATATGGTGACCTACGGAAGCCAAGCGGCAGAACTTGGTTTCGACTTCGATCAAGAAATCATTGAGGTACTGGCCCCCGTTGACCGCTGGACGAAAGAGCTAATGTGGATTCCTGCCTTCCTGGTCTTTGGGTTGATTGTTTTGATGCAGCGCCGCCGTCGTGAGAACACGTCAGCCGCTGCCACCGCATGAAGGAGAAGGCCATGTACAGCAAGATCATGTTGCCGGTGGACCTAAACGAGGAAGCTTCCTGGTCGAAGGCGCTGCCCACCGCCCTGATGCTATGTCGGACGTTCGGTGCCTCGCTGCATGTGGTGACGGTACTGCCGGACTATCGCATGCCCATGGTGGGCTCCTATTTCCCCAAGGACTTCGCCAAAAAAGCGCATGAGGCTATCACAGCTGCGCTTCATGACTTTATCAAGGCGAATGTCCCCGACGACATTCAGGTGCAAAGTGTCATTGTGGATGGTTCACCTTGGGAGGCGATTATTAAGGCAGGCAAAAAGCTGGATGTCGACCTGATCGTTATGGCCTCCCATACCAAGCGTAAGTTTGTCGATTATGTGCTCGGACCCAATGCCGAGCACGTGGTGCACCATGCCAAAATGTCGGTAATGATTGTGCGCTAGACGCCATGCTTGTGTAGCGCTAGTCGCATAGGAAAAACCAAGAACTCCGGGCAAGTGCTCGGAGTTTTTTTATGGCTGTCGATAGCACTTTTTAACTATATCTAATTTTGCTAACGCAGCAATTTAATTGGCGCTTTATCGCTATTTCGTGGATTTTTTGTACGCGTATCTCAAAGTGCCACCCGCCAAGAGCCCTGGTCAGCTACATTAAGAGGGTATTAAAAGATAATGTTCAGCCATTGAGTTGGCATTAATACCGTCAGCGAGTAACCCGCGTTGATGCGTTTGAGGTAAATCCTGAATCCAGGGTCTATATCAGGAACGACAGGAGTAATGCCATGAATGAGGCTACAACAAAAACAAACCACTCTTCGGATCTGCCCAGCGTTAAAATCACTATCAACAAGGTCGGTTTGGATCGACCCAGGGCGTGGTTAGCTGCAGGCGTAGAGGATTTTCGCCGTGCTACAGTAGTAAGCCTTTCTTATGGCATGTTTTGGGTGGGACTAAGTATCGCTATTACCTTAGGCGCTTTCACCATGGGGTACTGGTACTGGCTACTGCCCATGATTGCTGGTTTTATGTTTATTGGCCCACTGGTGGCAGTGGGATCTTATGGCATCAGCAGGGCGTTGGAGCGTGGCCAGGTGCCTAACCTAGGCGATGCGTTCGGCAGTTGGAAACCCCATGCCGGGCAGTTGGCAATGATGGGCGTAATGATGATGATCTTCTTCCTCGCCTGGATACGCCTGGCAACACTTCTCTTTGCACTGTTTTTTGGCTTTGAAGTCCCCAGCCCCGCTACACTTTACACCTCACTCCTGACCACTTCTGAAGGTTTAGGAATGTTAGCGGTTGGCACGGTGGCTGGCGGCATCCTGGCTTTTGGTGCCTTCGCTATTAGCGTTGTAGCGATTCCCACGCTGATGGATCAAGATCTAACCTTTATGGAGGGTATTGAAGCCAGCGTGCGCTGTGTCGCACGTAATTTCCGTGTGATGCTGTTGTGGGCGGTGATTCTTACCCTGTGCGTTCTGGTGGGTGTGATGACGTTCTATATCGGTTTGGCGCTGATCTTGCCCGTTTTAGGCCACGCAAGCTGGCACGCCTATGAAGAGCTTGTGCGCATTGAGCCCTTCGAGAAAATTAAAACGTAACCCAACTGTGAACAGTTAATAACGCTCTGGTTGCTAAAAATAGCGACGAAAAACAGTATTTACCCTGACCTGTTAAAGGAGATAGCGTAGTCTTTACGCTATCTTCTTCTATTGCTCCTGGCTGGTATAACCAGAGAGTAATCCTGTGTGAGGTGTTCACTGTGAAAGCGTTGTTAATGGGGTGGGTCGTGCTGATGTTCAGCACTCCTCTGGCGGGGCTTGCTGAATCGGCTAATGACTTAGAGGCGCCTAGCGGGCACGTTATCTTGACCGTCAGCGGTAATATTGACCATACCAACGTGGGCAGTGAAGCGCAGTTTGACCGTGCCATGTTAGCGGCATTACCGCAGCACGAGTTTGAGACCAGCACGCCTTGGACAGAGGGCAGCAGTCACTATAGTGGCCCGTTAATGCGTGATTTACTGGCGTTATTAAGCCAGGAGTATGATGCAGATGCAGTGCTCGTCTCCGCGCTGAACGGCTACGAAGCCGAAATACCGGTCAGCGATTTTAATGATCACGATGTTATCTTAGCCATGACCAAAAATGGTGAGGCGATTCCAATTCGAGAATATGGCCCTTTGTGGGTGCTTTATCCCTTTGATCAAGATGAAACGCTGTTAAGCGAAAAAATTCGCTTTAGAGCGGTATGGCAGGTTATGCATATTAATGTTCTCTAGCGCTTCTAATGCGCAGGCCTCCAGCCTACTGCGTTATCCTCTTCGTTTTAAGCTCGTTGCCATTGTCGCGGTGCTGCTGTTCGCTGCGGCACTGGTCGTCGCCACCCTGGCTGCGTGGCGGCAGGAAAATCTTACTCAAAGTCTGCGTGAAGATACGGCATGGGTTGTCTATAAACTGGATCGCGATGCGGTACAGCTACTGAATCATTTGCTGGCAGTGACCCGTGAGCCGTTATCACCTGCGGCTCACGAGGAACTCAATCTCCGCTTTGAGTTACTCTATAGCCGCATCACGCTGCTTAACGACGGTGAAGTCAGCAACCTCCTGCAACAGATCGATACCGCCCGTGAGCTACTGAGCCAAATCCAGCAGCAGCTTGATGTGCTGGATATTATGTTTACGCCCTACAATGCGCTCGAACTGAACCAGTTGCCGGTAGCGTCGCTGGAAGATGAACTACAGGCGCTAACGCGGCTAACTGAACGGTTGGTGATTGCGATTAACGGCTATTTAGCTGAATCGGCAACGGAAGAGCGTGCCCAGCTTAGCCTGCTTTACAAGCTACTTATGAGCCTGATTATTGGCATGAGCTTAGCGGCCTTTCTGGTGATTGCCTTTTTGGTGCGCGAAATGCGTGAAAGTGCGGCGATAAGGCGCAATCAGGAGAAGCTTGGCCGCCAGTTGGAAGTCACTGCCAAACAGGCTCAGGCGGCGAATCAAGCCAAGTCAGATTTTTTAGCCATGGTCAGCCATGAAATTCGCACGCCGCTAAACGGCGTTATCGGCATGAGCGAGCTGTTACGCGAATCAGCGAGTCCCGCTCAGGTGGAGGATTACGCACAGACGATCCACGATAGCGCCAATCAATTGCTGGCAATGATCAATGAAATTCTCGATTTCTCAAAAATTGAAGCAGGGTACTTAACCCTTGAAACATCGCCCACAGAACTCAAACCGCTGATTGATAGCGTGGTGGTGCTGTTTGCGCCCCGAGCAAAAATGAAAGGGCTAGCGCTGACGGTTAATGTGGATGCGCTGGTGCCAACCTGGGTGCTGGTCGATGCAGGCCGACTGCGGCAAATTCTGCTAAATCTTATTGCTAATGCGATCAAATTTACCGACCACGGTGAAGTCCGCGTGCGGGTCTCCTCAACGGTGGAGCAGCTACTCTTTGAGATTAGTGACACGGGGTGTGGCCTAAGCGAACAGCAACAACAACGCTTGTTTGAGCCTTTTCAGCAGGCAGACGCGTCGGTGGCACGTCGATTTGGTGGCACTGGGTTAGGGTTGGCAATTTGCAAACGGCTAAGCGAAGCGATGCAAGGGCGTTTAGGGGTAAAAAGTACCCCAGGCCAGGGGAGTACCTTCTGGTGCGAGTTGCCCTTGATCGCCGCTGACCCCGTAGCAACATCGCTGCCCCCAGTGCCCAAGCGGGACTTTGCCGGCACAACGCTGCTGCTTGTAGAGGATAACGCTGTCAACCGCAAAGTCGCGATGGGTTTATTGGCGCGCTTAGGGTGCGATATCGTCTGGGCGGAGAGTGGCCATGACGCCTTGGCCATGGTTCAGTCGCAGCAGGTGCATCTGATCTTTATGGATATTCAGTTGCCTGATATGGATGGCCTAACGGTCACCCAGCGTCTGCGTGAACAGGGCGGGTGGTTAGCCAGTGTACCGATCGTTGCCATGACGGCCGGTGGCGCCGAAGATGACCGACAACGCTGCCTGGCAGTGGGTATGGATGATTACGTCACCAAGCCGCTGTCGCTCTCTGCATTAAGTAACGTACTGGCGTTGCAACTGTCCTCCTTGGACACTATGCCTTTACAGGCGTTAGCGGTGATCCCAGGGCTCACTGGAGAGCAATCGTTGCTTAATAGCGACACCCTTAGCATGCTGAAAACAGCGCTGGGGGAAGCCAGCATGATCCAGCTGATCATGCTTTACCACCAGCAAGTCAGTGATTACTCCGCTCAATTGGCTGCGTGCTTGGCTGCAACCCCCTTAACGCCAGAGCAGGAACAGCAAGTCGCGCGGCTTGCGCATCAACTGCGTGGTGAATCATTAAGCATGGGGGCCGACAAGATTGCCGAGCTGGCAAAACAGCTTGAGACATTAGCCAAAACACAGCGGTCCACATCCACGCAACTTGATGAAGTATTTAGTACGTTAAGGCTCGCAGCGGCGCATACGCATGCTGCACTGGAGAGGTGGAGCCGTGACCACTTATCAGGCTGAACAGGGTATTCGCACTGCGACCAGCCAGCAGACTAATGCTAACCAGGCCGCGGCGGAGCTAGCCGACATTTTACGCCACGAACACTTGGGCTTCGTGCTGTTCTTCTGCAGTGCGGAGTATGATTTAGCGGCCCTGGCGAATGCACTGGAAAGCTGTTTCCCCACCACGTCACTAAGTGGCTGTACCACAGCTGGAGAAATAACGCCTGCAGGCTATGATCGTGGCTCCATCGTGGCTATCGGATTTGATCGCCGCCTGTTCGCCATTGAAACCGCGCTGATTGATGACCTTGAGCATTTTGAGCTGGCCAACGCTCAACCGCTGGTCGATACACTGTTGGAGCAGTGTCGCCAACAAGTCATCGCGCCGATTAATGAGCACAGCTTTGCGCTGACCCTACTGGATGGCCTATCCAGCCGTGAAGAGCAGGTGCTCGCTACCTTAGACGCTGCGCTAGGGCGTATTCCCAGTTTTGGCGGCTCGGCGGGTGATGACAATCACCTTAGCCATACCCATGTGTACACCGCCGGGCGCTTCCATACGCGTGCGGCGGTGGTGGTGATGATCAACACCCGGCTGCCCTTTGAAGTGTTTTCAACCCATCACTTAATCCCATTGACCCACAAGCTGGTGGTGACCGAGGCTGACCGTGAGCAGCGGCGGGTGATTGAGCTCAATGGGCTACCTGCCGCCCAGGTATATGCTGAGCTGGTAGGTATGGCGCCTGCACAGCTGAGCGCCGCCGTTTTTGCCCGCCACCCACTCGCCGTGCGCATCGGTGGGCAGCACTATGTGCGCTCCATTCAACGTGTTAACAGTGACAGTAGCTTGAGTTTTTACTGTGCGGTGGAAAACGGCATTGTACTCACGGCCATGCAGCCAACCCCGCTGTTGGATGATCTCAAAGTGATGCTTGCCGGGGTGAGCGCCAGGCTGGGGACGCCGAGCATGATTATTGGCTGCGACTGTTTTTTGCGCCGCATGGAGCTTGAGGCACTGCAACAACTGGATCAGGCATCACAACTGCTGCGCCAAGCAGGCGTAGTGGGCTTCAATACCTATGGCGAGCAGCATCACGGCATGCATGTGAATCAAACGTTTACGGGGGTGGCGTTTGGATCTCTTCCAGCTAACGACAGCCACTGACGCGGCTGAACACACAGCAGCGGCAAAGGGCTCTGATGAGGCGGACGTGGCAGCGCTGCGGGAAGAGAACCGCCGCCTGCGTAAAGTGTGCCAAGCGCTGATGGAGCGGGTGGAAACCGGGGGCGGTGCTGATCCGGCCCCCTATGCGGCGTTTGAGCGCTCGGTGTTACTTGCCGAGCAGGTGCGTGAGCGCACCGACGCGCTGCACCGCACCTTAGACGAGCTGAGCCAAGTTAATACGCGCTTGCTGGCCGCGAAAGCCGAAGCTGAAGCCGCCAACCTATCCAAAACGAAATTCCTGGCGGCGGTCAGCCACGACCTGCTGCAGCCGCTTAACGCTGCCCGGCTGTTTGCCAGCGCCTTGGAGACCCATTCGCTGCCTGAAACCTCGCAAATGCTAGTCAGCCATATAGGCCGCTCGCTGAAAGATGTCGAAGGTTTGATAGGCACACTGGTGGATATTTCGCGCTTGGACGCAGGTGTGCTACACGCTGATAAAGCGCCTTTTGCGGTGAGCACGCTGCTCGATGCGCTAGCCGAAGAGTATCGCCAAGTGGCCGGGGTGCGGGGACTGGCGCTTCACTATGTGCCTTCCAGCGCGGTGGTTGAGTCCGATCTGGCGCTGCTTGCGCGGGTGGTTCGCAACTTCTTAAGCAACGCAGTGCGTTACACCGACCAGGGCCGTGTGCTGCTGGGCTGTCGACGCAGGCGGGACGGCCTGGAAATTATGGTGGGCGATACCGGCCCCGGCATTCCCGAGCAGCAGCGCGAAGCCATCTTTCTCGAGTTTCGGCGCGCTAATCAGCCTAACAGTGCCCACAGCCGTGGCTTGGGGCTGGGGCTGGCCATCGTCGATCGTATCAGCATCATGCTGGAGCAGCCGATATCGCTGGCCTCTCGCCCCGGCGTGGGTGCGCTATTTTCGATTACCGTGCCCTACGCAACGGCAACGGTTCCCGCAGTGAGCAACACGCGTAGCGCGATACTGCCTGAGGCTGACGAGGAGGCGTTGAGCGGCTGCGTCATTTGGGTGATTGATGACGACCTGGCGATTATAGAAGGCATGCAAGCGCTGCTGGGCAGTTGGGGCTGCCGGGTGCGGGCTGCCGCCACGGTAAGTGCGTTGGAAGCCGCCAGTGACGGTGAACGCCCGGCGGTATTACTGGTGGATTATCATTTGGGCGAGCACCGCGAAACCGGTATTGAGCTGGCCGCACGCTTGCAGCGGCGCTATCCCGGCCTGGCTGCGGTGGTGATTACGGCCAATCACGAAGCGGAGATTAAGCGTGCCACCCGTGAAGCCGGCATGCACTGCTTGCTCAAACCCTTAAAGCCCCTGCGGCTGCGCATGCTGCTTGGCACGCTACTCAATAAAGCCTAATGGCGCAGTCTAACGAGTGCGGTTGGCCCGGTGAAAGCTTAGGTCCTCTTCGCCCGCAATAACGATCGCGTGAACCCGGCTCGTGGCATTCAGCTTACGTAAAATCGCCGAGACATGGGTTTTAACGGTGGTTTCGGCAATCAATAGTTCCCGGGCAATATGCTTGTTCGACATGCCTGTCGTCATGCACGCCAATACCTCTAACTGCTTATCGGTTAAGCGTGCTAAGCGCTCACTGGACGACGAAGTCTGGGTGGTGGGTTGTGCCAAAACAGCGCGCGGCGCTGGGCGGCGCATCACATCGGGCGGCAGGTAGAGCTGACCCTCAAGAATCTGTGTTAACGCGGCCAGCAGCGCTTCCCGGGGGGTGGATTTAGGGATATAGCCCACCGCGCCCAAGGTAATCGCATCGAGTACCAGCTGGCGCTCCTGATGCGCAGATACGATCGCCACCGGCAGCGAGGGAAATTTCTCGCGCAGCCGTGTTAAACCGTCTAGCCCTTCTGCATCCGGCAGGCTTAAATCCAGCAGCAGTAGATCTAACTCGGTGTTCGCTTCAATTAGCGCTATGGCGTCAGCGAGGCTCTCCGCTTCCAATAACTGGCTGCCTGCCAAGCCCCCGCTAATCACGGTTTGTAGTGCGTCGCGGAACAGCGGATGGTCATCCGCCACCAACAGAGAATACATGGCGTCTCCTACCAAGGGATGAGGGCTAATCCTGCCATCGGGCTATATCGCCATTTGCTTTAGTGAACAACACTGTCAATGCACCTAAATAATCATAATACTCAGGAGCACGACAATGATCTACGCCAACCCTGGTGATACCGGCTCTTTGGTGTCATTTGAAAAACGCTATGGCAACTATATCGGTGGCGAGTTTGTCGCCCCGGTGAAAGGCCAGTACTTCGACAATATTAGCCCCGTCAATGGGCATGTGTTTTGCGAAATCCCCCGCTCCACGGCAGAAGATATCGATAAAGCGTTGGACGCAGCCCACAAAGCGGCACCTGCCTGGGGGAAAACCTCCGTCCAAGAGCGCAGCAATATTTTGCTGAAAATTGCCGACCGCATTGAGCAAAATCTGGAAATGCTTGCCGTCGCGGAAACGTGGGATAACGGTAAAGCGGTACGCGAAACCCTCAATGCGGATCTACCTCTCGCCGTTGACCACTTCCGCTACTTTGCGGGCTGCTTACGCTCGCAGGAAGGCACGGCGGCGGATATCGATGCCAACACGGTTTCTTATCACTTCCACGAGCCGCTGGGCGTAGTGGGCCAGATTATCCCCTGGAACTTCCCGATTCTAATGGCGGTTTGGAAGTTGGCACCGGCACTGGCGGCGGGTAACTGCGTGGTGCTCAAACCTGCCGAGCAAACCCCAGCATCGATTTTGAAAGTCGTCGAATTGATTGGCGACCTGCTACCTCCGGGCGTGCTTAATATCGTCAACGGCTTTGGCGCCGAAGCGGGTCAGGCATTGGCCAGCAGCAAACGCATCGCCAAAATCGCCTTTACCGGCTCTACCCCCGTTGGCTCGCATATTCTGAAATGCGCGGCGGAAAATATTATCCCCTCCACCGTAGAGCTGGGCGGTAAATCTCCCAATATCTACTTCGCTGATATTATGAACGCCGAACCGACGTTTATTGATAAAGCGGTAGAGGGCTTGGTACTGGCGTTCTTTAACCAGGGTGAAGTGTGTACCTGCCCGTCTCGCGCGCTGATCCAAGAGAGCATGTACGAAGAGTTCATGGCCAAGGTGATCGAACGCACGAAAACCATCAAGCGCGGTAATCCACTGGATACCGATGTGCAGGTAGGGGCTCAGGCTTCCCAAGAGCAGTTCGACAAGATCATGTCGTACATGGATGTCGCTCGCGACGAAGGCGCGGAGTTCCTCACTGGCGGCAATAAAGAGACCATGGACGACAGCCTTAACAGCGGTTACTACATTCAGCCCACGCTGTTGAAGGGCAATAACCAGATGCGCGTCTTCCAGGAGGAAATCTTTGGCCCGGTGGTGGCGGTGACCACGTTCAAAGACGAAGAGGAAGCGCTGGCGATTGCCAACGACACCGAGTTTGGCCTGGGCGCAGGCGTGTGGAGCCGCGACATGAACGTCGCTTTCCGCATGGGCCGCGGCATTCAAGCCGGGCGTGTCTGGACTAACTGCTACCACCAGTATCCGGCCCACGCGGCTTTCGGTGGCTATAAGAAATCCGGCGTTGGCCGCGAAACCCATAAAGTTGCCCTTGAGCACTACCAGCAAACCAAAAACCTGCTGGTCAGCTACGATATCAACCCGCTGGGCTTCTTCTAAGCGTTCTGCTAGCCACACCGCCCGGTATTCGCCGGGCGGTATTGTCAGTCCCCCTGACGCTGACTCTACCGATAAGAGCCGTTTTTAAATGGCCGTATCGAAAACTATTAGGAGTTGCATCATGGATAGCACAATGCGCGCGGCGGTCGTTCGTGAGTTTGGCCAGCCGTTGGTCATAGAAGAAGTCGACGTACCTCGCCCTAAGCAGGGCGAAGTGTTGATGAAAGTGGCGGCCTCTGGGGTTTGCCATACCGATTTACACGCCGCCCACGGCGATTGGCCGGTGAAACCCTCGCCGCCATTTATTCCCGGCCATGAAGGCGTTGGGCATATCGTGGCGGTGGGTGCAGGTGTCACCCATGTCAAAGAGGGGGATCGTATCGGCGTACCCTGGCTCTACTCGGCCTGTGGCTACTGCGAGCACTGTTTGGGCGGTTGGGAAACCCTGTGTGAGTCTCAGCAAAATACCGGCTACAGCGTTAACGGTGGGTTTGCCGACTACACCTTAGCGGATGCGGGCTATGTTGGGCGCCTGCCGGATGCCATCGACTTCATTGAAATAGCTCCGGTGCTGTGTGCGGGAGTGACGGTTTATAAAGGCTTGAAAATGACCGATACCCGCCCCGGCCAGTGGGTGGTGATTTCGGGCATTGGTGGTCTGGGCCATATGGCGGTGCAGTACGCCAAAGCCATGGGGCTGAATGTTGCCGCGGTGGATATCGATGATGGAAAGCTAGCCCTGGCCGAGCGCTTAGGCGCTACGGTAACGGTTAACGCCATGAACACCGACCCGGCGGCGTACTTGAAGAAAACCATCGGTGGCGCTCACGGTGCCTTGGTCACAGCGGTATCGCCGAAGGCGTTTGATCAGGCGCAGAATATGCTACGCCGCGGCGGAACGTTGGTGCTCAATGGCTTACCGCCCGGCGACTTCCCGCTGCCGATCTTCAGCACGGTGCTCAACGGTATTACCATTCGTGGCTCTATCGTCGGCACGCGGAGTGATTTGCAGGAGGCGCTGGATTTTGCCGCCGAAGGCAAGGTCAAAGCGACGGTAGCAACCGATACGCTGGACAATATCAACGACATTTTCCAGCGCATGATCGACGGCAAGATAGAAGGCCGTATTGTGCTTGATATGGCGAGCTGAAAGCTGGCTATATAAGCAACCGGGGGAGGCAACTCCCCTTTCTAATGCCACCGTTGCCATTACATCGCCGCTATTAAGTCCCCGCCGTCACCTTGCTGCTATCCTGATCCCGCCAGCCCAACCAACGTTGCGACATGCGCTCGGCGTGGGCAAGGTTGCTGACGACCGCTAACTTACCCGCTTCGCGCTTAATGCCCGCGCGTTTAATTTTCAGCGCCATACGCGGCGGCAGTCCAACAAATATAACGCCTACGTCTTGCTCACCCAGTTCCCGGCGCAGGCTGTCCAGCGCCACCATGGCGGTGGTGTCCAGGCTGGGCACATCGCGCATATCCAAAACGACAATCCGAACGCCGTGATCAATCACCCGCAGCGTGGCAATAGCCTTTTCTGCCGCACCGAAAAAGAGCGGGCCACTGATTTTGTAGAGCGCTACTTCGGCGGGGAAGTGTTGGCCGGAATCGGGTGTGTCTAAACGCTGGGTATGGGTTAGCTGTGCCATACGGCGGATAAATAGCGCCGCCGCAAGGCCAATACCGACGGCCACCGCGATCACCATGTCAAAAATTACCGTGAGGGCAAAGCAGATCACCAGCACTGATACATCGCTGACGGGCGCGCTTTTCAGCGTATGTACAAAGTGGCGAGCCTCGCTCATGTTCCAGGCAATGATAAACAGCAGGGCGGCTAAGGCGGCCATGGGCACATATCCCAGCACACCCGCTAGCGCGACCACGGCAAGTAATACCACCAGCGAATGCACCACCGCGGCGACAGGTGAACAGGCACCGCTTTTGATATTGGTCGCCGTGCGGGCCAGGGCCGCGGTGGCGGTAATGCCGCCAAAGAAGGGCACCACCATATTGCCCAGCCCCTGGCCAATCAGTTCGGCGTTAGGGTCATGGCGGGTGCGGGTTAGGCCATCCGCCACTACGGCACACAGCAGCGATTCAATCGCCGCCAGTAGTGCAATCGCCAATGCCGGGCCAAGCAGCGCCTGAATCAGTGCAAAGTTGATCTCAAGTGGGGTGCCATCTGCGCCGGGAAAATGCCACGGCGCGGTGAAGCTAGGCGCAAAGGGGGGGATTCCACTGCCGCTCTCACCTTCGAACTCCCAGCTAAACCGTGAAGCGATGGTATCGACTTCAACACCACTCATCAGCAATAGCGCAGCCACCACCGTGCCCACCGCCAAACCTACCAGCGGGGCAGGTACAGGCGTATTCAGGCGGGGCCAGATTAACAGCGTCGCCAGGGTGATAAGCCCAACACTGATCTCTGCTGGTGAAAGTGTGGGTAGCGCTTGGCCAATCAGCATTAGGTTCTGCAGGGTGCTGTCGCCAAGCTCGACCCCGGATAAACCAAGAAAGTCAGGTAGTTGCAACAGCGCAATCACCACGCCAATGCCCGCCGTAAAGCCAAGAATCACCGGGTAAGGGACGTACTGAATCAGACTGCCCAACCGCGAAAGTCCCAGCGCGACCAAGATAGCACCCGCCATGAGCGTGGCAATCAGCAGCCCACCCAGACCGTGATTGGCCACAATAGGAAAAAGAATGACCACGAAGGCGGCGGTGGGGCCCGAGATATTAAACCGTGAACCGCCGGTTAAGGCGATCACCGCGCCCGCTACGATGGCAGTATAAAGCCCGTGCTGGGGTGGCACGCCGGTGGCGATTGCCAGTGCCATGGAAAGCGGTACCGCCACCACACCAATCGTCAGTCCCGCCATAACATCGCGCTTTAATTTGGCCAGCGTATACCCTTCACGCCAAGTGCTTACTAGCGCACTGCCAGGCAGCGGGAAAACGTAAGCCGAAGAGCGATGGGCACGGGACATGGGGCCAGTCTCCTAAGAATAGGGAAAACAAGTCATTACGCTACGCCTGCGCTGAAATTTGCACAACAAGGCGTTAGTCGCGGAGTCGTTTGCGCACAAAAAATCCCGGCACGTGGCCGGGATTGTTTTTTCGCTTAAATGCTAGCGCCGTTACATTTGGGAATCTTCAGGGGGCTCGCCGATAGTGCCAGGCATCGCCTGCACATGGCCCATCTGCTGACCGGCCAAGGTGAGGAAGTGCAGATGGCGTTCATACTCAGCCACCAGATCTCCAATTACCTGACCACGGGTGTAACCGTTAAGGTCTTTATCTTGACCACCTTCTGCTAGGTAGACGTCCAGACGTACATAGAAGTCATCATCGGCGGGGATGAAGCTTGGTGTACGCATGCGGTGCGGGCACACCTGATAGACAAAGCTGGTAGCTTCGCCGAAGTCGACCTGGAGCATCAGGTTAGGTAGAGATTCGCCCTCAACGTGTTCTTCGGTCACATTGGCGGTTTGGCCTCGGCTTTCAAGCTCCTGAGCAAACTGCGTCATCGCTGGGCGAATGGAGTGCTCAATCGTCGCAGCGGCACCTGCACGATTAGAGGTATCCAGGGCGCGATCCAAACGCTCCTTCCAGTCTCCGCCTGGGGCGCCTCCGGCAATCATGCGGCGGGCATCGGCTTTGCTACCTTCAAGTTTCAGGGCTTTATACATGCCCACCATCACCGCGAAAATAACCAGCGAGAAGGGCAGTGCGGTGATCACCACAGCGCTCTGCAGCGCGTTCAAGCCACCGGCCATGAGCAGGGCAATGGTGATCAAGCCGATCACCGCCGACCAGAAAATACGTAATTTAACCGGCGCATCGTGGTTCACATCGCTCAAAATCGAGGTGAAGTTGGCCAATACCAGCGCACCCGAATCCGCAGAGGTGATAAAGAATACGATGCCCAGCACGGTGACGACCGCGGCGGTAAGACCTACATAGGGATAGTACTCAAGCAGTGTGTAGAGCGTGGTTTGCGGGGTGTTAAGGGCCTGCTCACCCAGCTCGGCAACACCTTGGTTGGCGACCAGCTCAATACCGCTGTTACCAAATACCGACATCCACACCATCATAAAGGCGAGCGGAATAAACAAGGCGCCTGCGACAAATTCACGAATGGTGCGGCCGCGGGAGATACGCGCCAGGAACAGACCCACAAACGGTGTCCAGGCAATCCACCAGCCCCAGAAGAAGATCGTCCACCACATCTTCCACTCTTGGGCGCCTTCATCGGCAAACGCGTAGGTGTCAAAGCTGGCACCGACAAACCCAGACAGATAATCACCTGCGTTATTGACCACCTTATCCAGCAAAACCAGCGTGTCGCCGGAGAAGAGCACGAACAGCATCAGCGCCAATGCCAACAGCATGTTGAACTCAGAGAGGCGACGAATGCCTTTCTCAACGCCGGTTACCACAGAAATCGTTGCCAGTACGACCACCAAGACAATCAAAATCACCTGCACGGTGAGCGTTTCCGGCACGCCGAACATATAGGTGAGGCCGTAATTGAGCTGCATCACCCCAATACCCAGGCTGGTGGCGATGCCGAACACGGTGGAGATCACCGCAGTAATGTCGACAGCGTTACCAATGGGGCCGTGGATACGCTTGCCCAGAATTGGGTAGAGCGCGCTGCGGATCGCTAGCGGCAGGCGGTGGCGGTAGCTAAAGTAGGCCAACGCCATACCCATCAACACGTACAGCCCCCAGCCGGAGAGCCCCCAGTGCAGATAGGTTTGAACGACGGCGTTACGCATCGCTGCCTGGCTTTCCGGGGTTAAATCCGGCGGTGCCAAATAGTGGGCAACCGGCTCGGCAACACTGAAAAATAGCAGGTCGATACCGATACCCGCGGCAAACAGCATGGCAGACCAGGAGAGCAGCGAAAACTCAGGTCGTGAGTGATCGGGCCCCAAGCGGATGCTGCCAAAGCGTGACATACCAATCGCAATGACAAAGACCAGATACGCCACAATGGCGAGCATGTAGTACCAGCCAAAGGTTTTGCTTACCCAAGCAAGGCCGGCATCAAAAAAGGCACCTGCTTGTTCGGTGAACAGCATGGTGAGCACCAAAAAAATGATGATACCCGCCACACTGCCGTGGAAAACCACGGGGTTGAGGCGGTCGCGGGAGGGGAGGATGGGGTTGTCTTTCGCCATGCAGGCGGACTCCTGTTGTTGAAAGATGATTTTATTTTGAATGAACGTTCAAATAAAATACGCGATTAAGCGCCCCCCTTCAAGTTAACCTCCTCTATTTGGGTTGAATTAGCGTGAAGCTAGCAGTGTGGTGACGAACGCATAGATACAAAAACGCCCGGGGATACCGGGCGTTGGCTCTACTTTTGACGATTTACCCGCGTTTATTCGCTATCGGCATGCTCGTCTCTATGATCATCGTGGTGGCCACCTTTGCCATGCTTGCCACGATACTCTTCATGGGCTTCTTGCATGGCGTTGCGCAGTGCTTCTTGCTCTTCTTCGGTGAGAATTTCAGCTACACGCTCGTGGTGTTCTTCGCGCAGTGACTGCATGGCTTCACGATGTTCGGCGTGTGCCTCGTTGAGCTCGGCCTGTTTTTCAGCTGAGATATCAGCACGCTCGTACACCTCTTGGCGACGCTCCTCCATGCGTTCTTCCATACGCTCGCGATCAGGGCCTTGGCCTTCATGGTCACCGTGGCTATGCGCTTGAGCGGCAAACGCTAATGGCATAATGGCGATAGCCAGCAGGGCAGGGGCAAACAGTTGGCGAATTGACATTTTCTTAGCACTTGAAACGTTCATAGTTCTCTCCTGGTGAGTTGACGATGCCAGTATCACTAGGCGGCGTGCAAACCGTTTGCAGATAGTGTGCAACAATCATGATCTTATTGGCTTGTTGCAGGTCGTAGTGGGTAGGTGAGGGGTCACCTATTAATCCAGGAGAAACATAATGTCGCGTACCAAGCTAATTCGCGAGTGGCAACAGCATGGAGCACTTACCACCCTACGCCGAGTTACTGGCCTAGGGGCGGTTGCCTTATTGCTAAGTGGCTGTAGCGCTGTCCAGCACGTTAGCCAAGGTGATGACCCTGCCATTGAAGGTAGTCAACTGCACGAACCCCAGCCCTTTACACGCATTCCGCCAGCAACCTACACGCCAGACGAGTGGCCCCAGGCGTTAACGGCGGACGTTTACCTGCCTAATAATTTAAGTGACGGGCTGCGACCAGCCGCCTTGGTGGTACACGGTGGTGGCTGGCGCAATCGAACGCCGGAAGATATGCAGGGCATCGCCGAGCAGTTGGCGGGGCAAGGCTACGTGGCGGTGAATATTGAGTACCGTTTTGCGCCGGAGTATCGCTTCCCTAGCCAGTTGCATGATTTGCAGCAGGCGATGACCTGGATTCACGCTAATGCGGATGAGTGGCAAGTGGATACAAACCGAATTGTAGGCGTTGGGTTTTCATCCGGTGCGCATTTGGTGAGCTTGCTGGCGGTGGCGGGAGCAGAAGGGCCGCTGGCCGAACCCTACGGCGGCGAGCAGAGCCGTTTAGCCGCGGTATTGGCTGGCGGGCTACCCAGTGATTTGCTCAAATTTGATGATGGGCGCTTAGTGGTCGACTTTATCGGCGGTACCCGCGCTGAAGAAAACGAAGCATATCGCTTAGCCTCACCCGCGCGGCAAATTACCCCGAAGGCGCCGCCTTTTTTTCTGTTCCACGGCAATTGGGATCAACTAGTGCCGGTCGATCACGCTACGGACTTTTATAAAGCCCTGCAGGACAACAATATAGAGAGCGAGCTTTACCTGCAGCGCTGGCGCGGCCACATTACTAGCTTCCTGCTGCGTGGCGGCGCCATAGATGCGGGCATCGCGTTTCTCAATCGGCAGGTCAATCCTTAACGCCTATACGTCATCAAGACATGGCCAATGACATCATTCCGACAACAGCGTCATCATCAAGATCCATCTGAGTGACGAGTTTGCTTAGTTGGCTCATAGCCTCTTGAAGCGAATTATTGAGGCTACTGATTTCCTGTTGCAGGGCGTCAAGTTTTGCTTGTCGTTGTTCATCGTTTAGGGACTGGTCGCGCATAACATCTTCCAGTTCCTGCTGTTTCTCCCTTAATTTTTCTCTATATTCAGCAACTCGCTTTAGTAACTCTTTGACCTCCTGTGGGAGATCGCTTTCATCGATTTTAGTGTTCTTCGCTTCCTGTGTGTTACCAGCCTTTTCTGAAGCTGAGGCTATGCCTCTAGCCACGGGCGAAAGATCCAAGTGAATGCTGGTATTGGAATCCGTCGTTGCGGCTTTGGAAGAGACCGATGTTGTTGTTACTTGCTGGGCATTTGACGGCTCACTACGTAAAGGATGTGCGTCTAAAGGGGCACTCCCGGTAGGTAAAGAGATGGTCATGGCAATCTCTCGATAGTGTTAAAGGCTATTTTAAGCAGGCGCAACAGCGACTACGCAGGCCTGCTTAGGGAAATAGGTTCTAAGCAGGCTAATAGTACTATCGACAGTCCGAACCAATACTTTAGCTTACGCTAAGAAACACCTAGATAACCTGAAAGTCAGTGGAATATTGATAGCGATCTTTTTCTGCACAGCCATTGATGCAGGCATCGCGTTGTTCAATCGGCAGGTAGTTAGTGAGGACTAGACTTTAGTTGCGTTCTTACTTTATGCAAGGTTGGTGACAGTTTCGGGGAGTAGCGTTCTAAGCTCACAGCGAGATACCTGTGCGAAAACCAAACAAACCTATAAAAAGAGAGCCACGCTATGCTTAACACTTCCAGTGCTTCCTTATCGTTTAATATCAAATCGATATTGGTAGGGGCAACGGCCGCCATTGCCTCTCTATCAATGGCGCTTCCTGCTGTAGCTGACGACTTTCCCTCTCGACCGCTCAACATGGTGGTAGGTTTTGGCACCGGCGGAAGCGCGGATCGTATGACCCGCATGATGTCAGGGCCTATTTCCGAAGAGCTAGGTGTGCCGGTACAAGTAACTAATCGCCCCGGTGCGGGCACTCAGGTTGCTTCTAATTACGTCCTTAACGTGCCTGATGATGGTTATACCGTCTATGCCTCGACGTTTGCTCCTTACTTAACCAACTCGATCCTGACTGGTGATGCAGAGTTTAGTGTCGACGACTTTTCTTATATCAACTTCCAGTGGTTTGATTTGGATCTAATCGCTGCAAATAAAGACAGCGGTTATGAAGACCTGCCAAGCCTGCTTGAAGCGATCCGCGAAGAAGAGGGTCAAGTACGCGGTGCGGTGGTTCAAGGCTCTGCTGGTCACTTAATGGTGCGCTTGCTACTTGATGAAGCAGGTATTCCCCAAGATAACCTCAACTTGGTGACCTATAACAGCGGTGGCGAAGCCCGTTCAGCGGTAGCGGGTGGGCAGGTGGATTTCGTCTCTATTAGTGCCCAGGGCAGTGAGGGAATCCGTGAGTTCTTAACCCCGTTGGCGATCGTAAGTGATGAGCGCATTGAGCAGTGGGATGCACTCCCAATCAATGAAGCGCTGGCGCCGATGAATCTTGAGGTGCCCGTTCTTCAGGGCTCAATGCGCGGCTTTGCAGTGACCAGTGAAATGGAGCGCCAGCATCCTGAGCGTTTCGAGAAGATCTCCTCGGCTATTCAAAGTGCGCTTGCCCGCAAAGATGTTCAAGAGCAGCTTGAGCGCAACGAAATGGGCGGCGTTTGGGTAGGCCCAGAGCGCTCCAACGAGCTGATGCGCGAAAACTATCAGGTGTTTGAAAAATACGCTCACCTGCTTAACTAATTTTCACGACCAGGTTTTTCCGAACAGTTTTTTCGAACTAGTCCTTCCATGATAGCTGGCCCCTCACATTAATGAGGGGCCAGTATGGGGTTTTACCATGTCTGAATGTAAACGTGACTATGGGGACTTTATCGTTCTCATGGGTCTGGCTGGCTTTACACTATGGTATTTATTAGACGCCATTCGCGTATCCGCCACACCGCAAAACCTGCTGCTTATATTGCCACTTGCCGTTATCGTGTTAGCGATTATTGCACTCGAGTTGATCCTGCGTATTAAACACGGCTCGCTGTTTCGCTCCTCTGAAGAAGAACCGCTGCATAAAACATTACCTGTTGTGGGTCTCTTCGCCGCCTATGTAATGTCGCTTGAAGCGATAGGCTTTGATATTGCCACCGTAGCGTTTCTGGCGCTTTTCCTGATCCTTAAGGGGGAGCGCAATTGGTTGTTGGTAGGTGGTTATAGCGTCGTTTTTGGGCTGAGTGTCGCGTTCTTTTTCTCGCAGATGCTGCCGTACCCGATGACACTGCTGCTGCTTCCAAGCTGAGGAGATACCATGATTGATTTTGGCGCAGTAGGGCAGAGTTTTGATCTGCTTTTTTCTAATTTTGGCCCTTGGTTGGTGGTAGTGCCGGGTATCGTACTGGGGCTTATTTTTGGCGCAACGCCAGGCCTGCAGATATCAATGGCTATGGCCATTTTCCTGCCGATGACCATGTACATGGACTTTATTCAAGCCATGTTGTTCCTTACCGCTATTTTTACTGGCGGCTCATTTGGTGCCGGTATCCCAGCCATTCTGATGAATATTCCGGGTACCTCTTCGGCAATCGCTACCGCGTTTGATGGTTACCCCATGGCGCGGAAGGGGCAGCATAACCAGGCGTTAGGTGTCGCGTTAGCCTCCTCGGTGATTGGCGCGCTGATGGGCTACGTGGTGCTGTTCTTTATGATACAGCCGCTTTCCTACATGGTGCTGAGATTGGGGCCAGCAGAGATGTTTGTAGTGATTCTCTGGGGGATGACGCTGATCGCGAGCTTAAAAGGCGAACAGGTGCTTAAAGGCTTGATTGCAGGGTTTGTTGGCCTGTTAGTCGGGACGATTGGGTTTAGCGAAATCGGCTTGGCACGCGGTACGATGGGGCAGACTTACCTGTTGGACGGCGTGCCTGTTATCCCTGCCATGATGGGTATGTTTGCGGCCTCTGAGCTATTTAAGCTGGCCAACAAGGGCTTCATCGTTGAATCCGCCGATGCCCGTAAGGTCAAGGTGAGCGAGATCTTCGAAGGTTGCAGAATGGCGATGCGCTATCCTGTTGTGATGATTCGGGGTGGTTTGATCGGGGTGTTGGTCGGGGCGGTTCCTGGTGTGGGCTCATCCGTGTCTAACCTGCTCTCTTACATAGAAACTAAGCGCCGTGATCGGGATCCCGACTCATTTGGGAAAGGCAATCCGAAAGGGGTCGTGGCATCTGAGGCGGCTAACAGCAGCTCCGAAGGGGGCTCGATGGCAACACTGCTGGCACTAGGGATTCCCGGCGGTGGCGCTACAGCGGTAATGTTAGCGGCGTTTGCTATGCATAACATCACTGGCGGCCCGCAGTTTATTCGCCAACAAACGGATGTGGTTTACGCGATTATCTTCGCTAACTTTGCCCAGGTGTTTCTACTGGTGATCATCGGCTTACTGTTTATTCCTCTCTTGGCCAATATCGTCAAAGTGCCCATGCGCTACTTGATTCCTTCTGTGTTGGTGCTGGCGGTAATGGGATCCTTCGGGCTAACCGGCAATATGACTGGGCCCGCTACGGTGCTGGTGTTTGCGGTGATCGGTTGGATATTTCGCCACTACGGCTACTCCGTACCCGCCGCTGTGATCGGCATGCTATTAGGATCGTTGGCTGAAAAATCGCTACTTCACTCCTATCAAATCAGTGGTGGCGACATTACGTACGTTTTTGAGCGCCCAGTAACGCTGGCTATTTTTGCCTTACTGCTGATCTCACTATTTAGCCAGCCTGTAATGAAGCGGCTTAAAGCGCGCCAAGAGGCTGCTCAACTATGATTCTTGAATTCAGAATTTGAAATGTTGAAAAGAACTGTCATTACCGTTGGCTTGGGTTTTATGGGTGGCTGGTTTGCCACCCTTTTTTCATTGCCCTTGGCTTGGATGCTTGGGTCTCTGTTTATGGTGATGGGCTTATCACTGATGGGGGTGAAAACAGGTGTCGATAAGCGTGTACACCGCACTGCCATAGCACTGCTAGGGCTATTTATAGGGAATCGAATCCAAGCAGATGAACTCGTAGGATTGGTTTTGTGGTACCCCAGTGTGCTGGCAATGCTGGTTTATATGGGACTAATGCTGATCGGCGGATTCTGGATTTTTAACCGAGCAAGTGTAGGACGCATGAATGCTATTTTTTGCTCGTACCCAGGGAGTATGAATTCAACGCTGGTGCTGGCTGAACGTGCAAATGGAGATTTACGCTGGATCGCCATCTCTCACTCGCTACGCTTAGTCACCGTGGTCTCGGGTGCGGCTTTCGTGGCGAGTTTTTTTGTTGATGATGTAGCGCTTGCCAGTTCGCCATCAGCGCTAGCCTTAGTCGATATCTTGCCTCTGTTATTGGCACCACTATGTTGGTGGTTAGCGCGCTTGTTAAGAATTCCCCTGCCTGAGTTTTTAGGGCCCATGGCCGCAGGGGCCATTATTGCTAACCTTGGATTTGATTACTCCCTGCCGACTGGGGTAGTGCTTGCAGCCTTTCTGGTGCTGGGGGCTTCTGTAGGCTCGCGTTTTTCAGGAACTCAGTGGTCGCAGGTAGTCAGCATGGGGCGCTATGGGATTACATTTGCCCTATTTGCGTTGGTGGTAGCGGCGCTAATGGCATGGTTGGTTTCAAGTTTTACTCAACTAGCCTTCGTTGCTGTCCTGCTTGCGTTAATTCCTGGTGGAGTAGGAGAAATGGCGGTGATCGCCATGGTGATGGGTATCGACCCAGTCTATGTTGTTTCTCACCACATACTGCGTCTACTGTTATTGATCTTTATGACCCCGCTAATGCTGCGAATAGTTAATCAGCCGCTTAAATAGCGGGGAAAGTCACCGTGACTTCAAAGCCGCCCTGGGGGCGATTTGTTAACGCCAGGCGGGCAGAGTGCGTCGTTGCAATTTGTTCTACAATGGCCAGCCCTAATCCGCTGCCAGGCGTATGTTTGTTGTGGCGGAAAAAGCGTTCCGTCAATTTGGAAAGCTGCGCTTCCTCCACGCCGGTACCCTCATCGCTAACCGTTAACGTTACTTGGCGCGTGTCAGCCGTTAGTGCAACGGTTATAACGCCTCTATAGGCCATGCTGCCACCCGCATGCACGCTGGCATTTTCGATTAAATTGGTTACTAACCAGCGCAGCATTATGGGGTCGCCTAAAATGTTAGGAATAGCTTTATGCTGATCAAAGGCGAGTTCTTGGTTCTGTTTATAAATATTAGGGGCAGTCTGGGCACAGGCGTCATGGCAAATGGCGATTAAATCGACACTTTCGAGATGAGACGTATCAACTAATTCACTGCGTGTTTTGGCGTATTTAAGCAGTTGCTTAACGGTGTGACTGGCATGTTCAGCGATGCGTTGAATCTCTCGCAGGCTAGTATGAGCGGGTGATTGCGAGGAGTCTTTAAGCGACATTTCCGTTAAAGCGCGAATCTCTGAGACAGGTGTTCTAAGCTGATGCGAGACATCAGCATTGAGCTGCTGAGTGCTTTCAATACTGCGCCGCATACGCTGCATTAAGTGATTAATACTCTGGATTAGCGGCAGGATCTCTTTTGGGGCTGCATCATCCAATGCATGCAAGTCATTCGGTGAACGTTGTCGCAAGGCTTGGCTAACCGCGTTAAGAGGTGCTAACCCAAGGTGAATGGCTAAAAGTGCAATTGAAATGGCTAGTAATCCTGTAACGACCATTAATCCTGTGAGCGTTATCATGAAGTCGTTGGTAAGGGTGTGGCGGGCTTCCTTTGATTCGGCGACGACGACTTCAATGTCTACCGGTTCGCCTCCTCTCCGGAACGGAAGGGTGAGCGCAACAGCTCTTAAAGCATTGCCCGCATAATCTACATCATAAAAAATGGGCTCTTGAGACGTTTGGGGTGGATCTGTCAAACCGCTAAAGCCTGCGATTATGTCTCCGTCATTTTCTTTAATGCGATAGAAAATTTTTCCTTCACCTCTGCTGCCAAGTGTACTGATGCTGAAATAGTGCATATTGATGCGTAGCTCACCATCCGCTGTGTAAATTCGACGCTCCAGTCTCTGAGCTGCATTAAGTAGCAGGTCATCAAAGGTGGCATTAATTTGGCGAGACAGCAGCAGGTGACTAGAGATCAATGCCAAGATCGCGAGGGCGGTGAAAGGCAGTCCAATCCATAAAAGCAGCCGACTGCGGATCGATTGGCGTTTATTCATAGCCAGGGGCTTTCACGTCTTTAGGTTCACAGTCTTTAGCTTCCAGGTAATAGCCCAGGCCGCGTACCGTTTTTAAGCCGAAATCGTAGCCAATTTTTTTACGAATCCGGGAGATGTAAGTCTCTACTGCGGCGTAGCTGACCGACTCATCGGAGGTAGATAGTCGGTCAATAATTTGATCCTTATTAACGAGGCGATTTTGGTTTATCAGCAGGTACTCCATGACTTCTAACTCGCGGCGATGCAACAGCAAGGGTTTGCCGTCAAGCCGAAGCTCCATGGCATCAGGTAAAAACTCTAAGCGCCCACACTGCAGCGTTTCTCCGCCAAAGTGCTTGGCACGCCGCACTAACGCCCGGGCACGTGCAGTAACTTCTTCCAACGAAAAAGGCTTGCATAGATAATCGTCTGCACCCACTTCAAGACCATGTATGCGCTGATCCAGGCTGTCGCGAGCCGAAATAATCAAGACAGGGATCGTATCCTGCTGATGGCGTAATCTGCGTAGTAGGGAGATGCCATCCAATTCAGGCAGGCCGAGATCCAGCACCAACAGATCGTATCCGCCCTGTTCAAGCATATGGAGTGCTTTTCTGCCATCGTCGGCGACATCAATGCTAAAGGCAGCCTCGCTAAGTGTGGCTGCAATAGAGTTGGCTAAATTAACGTTGTCTTCTACTACAAGCGCCTTCATAAGCAGTCCTGTTGTTATCCCTCCGGCTGGTACTTATACCCTACGCCATAGACAGAACGGATGATCTCCAGCTCCGGAAGCGCTTCGTGGATTTTCTTGCGCAGCTTTTTAATATGGCTGTCCACGGTGCGCTCTGAAACGATGCGGTTGTCGCGATACATATGATCCATTAACTGTTCACGGCTGAAAATTCGGCCTGGGGCCTGCATCATCACCCGCAATAGCTGGAACTCCACCGCCGTTAGGCCTAAATCCTGCCCGTGGGCGAGCGCTTGCCAGCCGTCTTCGTTTAATACCACAGGGGCGTTTTGCACCTTGGTTGGGGCATCGGCGACTGCTTGGCTGCGGCGCAGCACCGCCTTCACCCGGGCGACTACTTCCCGGGGGCTGAATGGCTTGCAGATGTAGTCATCGGCACCCAGCTCTAGCCCCAGCAAGCGATCCACCTCTTCTACCTTGGCGGTGACCATAATGATCGCAATGGTCGGCCACTTTTGACGAATTTCCCGGCTTAGGGTGAGGCCATCTTTGCCTGGTAGCATGATATCGAGCAGCACCAAAGCGGGGGAGTGTTGCTCCAGCCACGGCATTACCTCATCGCCATGGCCTAAGGTCGTCACCTCAAAACCATGAGTGGTTAAGTAGTCCGTCATTAGGCGGGCAATCTTCGGTTCATCCTCAACAATCAGTAAAGAGGCAGCATCAGACATAGCGGTAGACTCGCTTAACAGTGAACGTAAAAGCAGGGCGTAACGGTTCTTGTACTATCAGTTTTGGAGACATTAATCCCGGAAATATTAATCAGCAGCCAACAGCGGAAAACGTAGCGTCCAGCGTAGCCCACCTAGCGTTGAGCTAGAGGGCGTCAGCGTTGCGCCGTGGGCATTAACCAGGGCGCTGGCAATTGAGAGTCCTAAACCGCTGCCGCCACTGGCACGGCTGCGCGAGCCTTCAACGCGATAGAGCCGCTCGGTCAAACGGGCTAATTCACCTTCCGGCACGCCTGGCGTACTGTCTTCCCAGATGACTACGGCCATTCCCTGCTGAGCGGTAAGCGTGACGCGTAGCTCTCCCGGCGGCTGGGTATAGGCGCAGCTGTTGTCCAACAGGTTGTTCCAGAGCTGGCGCAGGCGCTGGGCATCGCCACGAATCATAATGCCAGGCTCGATCTGTTCGGTCAGCGTTAAACCGCTTTCGACTAACCAGCGGTCGGCGTCGGCGAGGCGGCTGGCGAGGCAGTCACTCAGGTCCATCGGCGCCAGTTGGATATCTAGAGCGCCCGCGTCGCTCTGCGACAGCAGGCGCAAATCCGCGACTAAGCGCTCTAGCTGCCCCACCTCTTGGGCGAGGGAGCTAAGGTTCTCCTGGTTCAGCGGGCGAATGCCATCCTGCATGGCTTCGATCTCGCCGCGCAGCACCGCCAGCGGCGTGCGCAGTTCGTGCGCTGTGTCAGACACCCAGCGTGCACGGGCATCGCGGCTGGCTTCCAGGGTTGCTGCCAATACGTTGAAGTCGCGTGCCAGGCGCGATAGCTCATCGCGACCGCGTTCAGGCAGCCGGGTGCGATAGTCGCCCTCGGTAAGCCGCAGCGTGGCGCCCGCCAGTGCTCGGGTGCGTCGCCCCAGCCACCAGGAGAGCCCGCCCGCCAGTAGCAGCGAGGCAACGCAGAGAGATACCACGATAAGCACGAGATTGCGTTGCTGGCGCTCCAGGAAGCGGCTCTCCATACGCTCCATCATTTCTCGGGGAGGCCGGAAACCCAGCGAGCCGATATGGGTATCACCGCTACGCAGGGTCAGCCAATGCCAACTGCCCGAGCCTTCCCGACCACTCCTGGGCGGCACCACAAAGCGGTCATCGGCGGCGCGCAGGGTGAAATCACGCGCCTCGCCGAGTGGCGAAGGGCGGTCACGGTTTTCTTGGCCTAGCTCAAAACGAACAATGAATGGCCAGCGCTCCGGTGACTGCTCCAGCCACTCCCAGCTCTGCTGGGTTTCCCAGCGAGTCACGAGGCCGTCAGCCAGCAGTGTGGCGCGGCGCTCCTGGGCTTGATTGAGGTAGTCGAGAAAGCCGCGGTCAATACTGTAGGAGACGGCCAGAAACATACTGGCTGAGATCGCTATATTGACGCTGAGAATAATCACAAACAGCTTGAGCCCCAACTGGGAGGGGCGCCATTGACGTATGGCGGTTAGCAAGGCCATCAGCGGGCTCCCTCTGTTTGACTAGGCTTGTTTGTAGTTGGATCAGGCTGGCGCGGCGCGCTGAGCCGTTCGCGAACATTCTCCATGCCCAGGTAGAGGCAGGGCACCAGGATCAGCAGTATCACGGTGGCGAACAGCATGCCAAAGCCCAGTGAAATTGCCATGGGAATCATAAAGCGCGCCTGCCGCGATGTTTCTAAGATCATCGGCGCCAGGCCTAGAAAGGTCGTCAGCGTGGTCATCATAATCGGCCGTAAGCGGCGGGTGGCGGCCGCCACAATGGCTTCCCTGGCGGCCATGCCTTCGCGGCGTTTGCGGTTGGCGTAGTCGATCAGCACCAGGGCGTCGTTAATCACCACGCCTGAAAGGGCGAGCATCCCCAACAGGCTGATAATCGAAAGCCCAAAGCCCATGATCATATGTCCAGCGACGGCGCCGACAATGCCAAAGGGGATCGCGGCCAGCACCAGCAGCGGCTGTAGGTAGCTTCTGAAGGGAATAGCGAGCAAGGCGTAGAGTGCAGCAATCATTAACCACATGGAGGTTTTTAGCGTGGCTAAGTTATCGGCGGTGTCCTGCTGACGACCGCCCATGCTGACTTCCAGCCCCGGCCAGGTCGCTTCCAAATTGGGGAACACTTCTTCCTGTAGTGTGGCAAGCACTTGGTTAATGGCCAGGTCGCTTTCGGAGTCGGCGGTGACGGTAATAATCCGCCGGCCGTTAATGCGTTCAAGGCTGCTAGAGGCTTGGCTGATGGTAATGTCGGCTACCCTGGAAAGCGGCACACTCAGCCCATCGGGGGTGCGCACCGGCATGCGGTAAAGCTCGTTCAAGCTGTCGCGGTTGTCATTGGGCAAACGCACCTCAACGCTGATTTCGCTGCGCCCTACGTACTGTTCAAGCGCCGTGGCGCCCTGGAGAGGGCCTCGCAGGGCTTGGGCCAGGTTATTACCCGTGAGCCCCAAGGCGCGGCCTTCGGCAGAAAGACGCATCTCTAACTGTGGCTTGCCGTCGCCCAGGCCGCTGTCGATATCCGTAAGGCCATAGCCACCTAGCGTTTCCGCTAGCCGTTCGGCGGCGGCTTCCAGTACCTGGGTATTCGGGTGGGAGAGTCGGAGGCTGAGCGCCGCGCCACTACCAGGCCCGCCGACGTCGGCTTCAAAACGCACCGACTGGGCGCCGAGCAAATCACCGGTAAGATCGCGCCACTCTCGGGCGATCCGTGAGGGTGGCCACGCTTCCAGGCTTTCGCTGGCAATATCTAACCGCACTTCCAGGCTTTCGCCGTCCAGGCGGCTGCGTGAACTGCTAAAACTGAGGGTCTCTTCGCGCTCGCTAAGGGCATCGGCGGCGTCGAGCAGCTGTTGGCTTAGCTCGCGGCTAACGCTGATATTGCTGCCAATGGGTAGGGTGACCGTGGCCTGCACCTGATCTGATTCGACCCGTGGCATTAGCGAGAAACCCAACCGCCCGCTCATCGCCCAGGAGAGCGCGATTAGCAGAATGGCGATGCCCAGCGAAATACTCAGCAGGCGTTGGTTCAGGGCGCGCTGCAAGAACGGCTCAAACTGGCGGTAGGTAAAGTGGTGTAAACCTCCCTGAAGCCGCTGGCGCAGCGCTTCCAGGGGGCGCTGCCACGTCGGGGTTTGGCGGGGTTTTCGGCTATGCGCGAGGTGAGCGGGCAGAATGACCAAGGCTTCCAGCCAAGAGATCAAGAATACCGTGACCACCACCACCGGCACGGTAGCAAAAATCAGCCCCAAAAAGCCGGGTAAAAAGAGTAGCGGCAGGAAGGCGACAATATTGGAAAGAATCGCGAAGGTCAGCGGAGTAGCAATTTCGCTGGCGCCTTTGACTGCCGCATCGCGCAGCGAATAGCCCTCTTCACGGTAGCTGTAGATATTCTCGCCGACGATAATGGCGTCATCGACGACGATGCCCAGGGCGATAATAAAGGCGAACATCGACATCATATTGAGCGAGACGCCGATCCAGGGCAGAAACAGCATCGCGCCGAGAAACGCTGTGGGGATGCCCAGGGTGACCCAGAATGCCAGCCGTGCTTCTAAAAACAGCGCCATAAGTACCAATACCAGCGCTAGTCCCATCCAGGCATTTTTTAACAGTAGGCTGAGGCGGTCTTCATAAACTTCTGAGCTATCGCGGGAAATATCCAGGCTGACGCCTTCCGGCATGCCTGCACGCAGGCGCTCAAGCTCACCGTTGACCGCTTCCGAAATACTGGTCGGGGTTTGGTCGCCAATCTGATAAACATCCACTGATAGGCCGGGCTGGCCGTTATAAAACTCCTCGCGGTCGGTTTCGGCGAAGCCATCGCTGACCTCGGCGATATCCCCAAGCGTGATGGGCATTCCTTGTGAGCTGGTCAGAATCGGCAGCTCGGCAAAGGCTTCGGCACTATTGCGGCGTCCTTGGTAGCGAATTAGCCATTCCCCTTCGGCCGTCGTTAGCTGGCCACTGGCAAGGTCTAGCGCCTCTTCGGCAATGCGGCTGGCCAGTTCCTGATGATCGAGGCCAAAGCGCTCAATGGCCTCATCATCGAGATGAACTTGAATCTCCCGCTCGCGGTTGCCGGAAAGCTCAGCGCGGGAAATGCCCGAGGTGGCTTGGAGTTCGCCGCGCACATCTTCGGCGGCGTCATGCAGCGCCTCTAAGCCGACCGGGCCGTAGACCTGCAAGCTCAACACGCTGCGGGAGCGCCCCGCCAGGGTAAAGCGCGGTGGGTCGGCAGCGCTGGGGAGCGTAGTGATGGCGTTCACCGCCTGCTGGATATCCTGGTAGGCGCGCATGACATCCACGCCGTCAATTAGTGTCGCGTTGACGCTGGCGCTGCCTTCGCTGGCCGTGGCGGTCAGCTCGTCGATGCCTTCTACATCAGCAATCGCGGCTTCCACCGGTAGCAGCAGGCTCTGTTCCACATCTTCCGGCGTGGCGCCGGGGTAGCTGATAGAGACTTGCACAACTTCGGTTTCGAACTCGGGGAAGACCTCTTTTTTAATCGCCAGCGAAGCCATGAGGCCGCCGACGATAAACAGCACCATCAGTAAGTTAGGCGCTACGCCGTGATCCACCATCCAAGCTAATGGGCCGCGTGGCACTTTCATGACTCATCTCCCGGTTCATCTTCCGCTTGAGCCGGGGTGTCTTTGGGGCGGCGGACGCGCACGAGCTGGCCTTCTCTGGGCTGGGCCAACCCAGCGGTGACGACCTGCTGGCCGGTTTCCAACCCGCTACGGATTAACGCATCATCTTCACCGCGATAAGCCAGCGTGACCGGTGTACGGCGTAGGCGGTTATCTTCATCTACCCGCCATGCTACGTCACCTGGACGAAGCGCCGCAGACGGCAGAGAAATGAGCTGCTCCTGAACAGCCGGTTGGAAAGAGGCGCGCAGCACATCACCCAGGCGCAGGGCAGGGCCGTCGGTCTCTAGGGCGAGCGGGTCGTTAACGGCGATCAACAGTTGAGCCTGCAGGCCATTCTCTTCAAGGCTAGGCAGCATCGAGACCAGTGTCCCTTGGCGTGTGGCGGCTTCGGGCCAGCCGCGGCTGGTTAAGGTGACTGTGGTGCCCGCTTCCAACCACTCAGTCCACTCACCAGGGAGCGAGGCGCGCACCCAAAATTGCTCCACGCCCACCAGATGCAGCACCTCGGTACCTTGGCTGAGCAAGCTGCCAGCACCGACCAAGCGTTCTTGCACCATAGCTCGCCAGGGCGCGATGAGGGTAGCGCGCTCCACATTGAGCGCCGCTTGATCGCGAGCCACCCGCGCTTGGGTGACCTGAGACTGGGCTTGGCGCAACTGCGGTTCGCGCAGTACCAGCGCCCGACGTTCGGCAGAGAGCTGGCGGCCAAAGGATTCGTACTCGCTGCGCGCCCGCTGCTGCTCTGCCTGCTCTAGCGATAGCTGGGCCTGGGCGTTGGCGAGCTGGGCCTCGGCATCTTCAAGGGCTAGCTGTAAGTCGGCTTGGTCAATATAGGCGACCGGCGCTTGCTGCTCGACTACCTGGCCGGGCACAACGCCGTCGGCAAAACGCTCCAACTGGCCCGCCACACGGCTGGCCAGCATTGTTTCCTGCTCCGCCTCAACGCGACCAAAAGCATACAGGTTCGGAGCCTGGGCACTAGCGCTCACCGTGACGACGTCTACCATACTAGGCAGAGGCTCCGGTGGTGGGGTACGCTCTATACGAGGTGGTTGGGTAATAATCCACCAAGCAAGCGCCAATGTGGCAACAAGAATCAATAATGCAACCACGGCACCTAAACGAATGCGGCCATGTTGATGCGTAGCGTAATAGCGAGAAAGAGTCATTACCGCGCGTCATCCATTAGGAGCGAAAATTCCAGAAAAATAAGCGTATGATGCTAGGGTCTCGCATTGTTAAGCAGCCATTAGTCAAACAATGTGCAAATAACATGCAACCGCTACTTCACTTGCATCCGCTGGTTTGGTTTTAGCTTAACTTGGCTTTTATTCACTTGGTTCTCTCACTTGAAAACAATAGACTGACTGGTCTACTTTAAGATTATGAAAAACAATGCAACCCGTGACAAACTCATCGATAGTGGCGCCCAGCTGATTAGTCAGCAAGGCTACAATGCGACGGGCATTAATGCCGTGTTAAAAACTTGCGGTGTACCGAAAGGCTCCTTTTATCACTATTTCTCCAGCAAAGAAGATTTCGGGCTGGCGGTGATCGAACGCTTTGCTACCCGCTATGATGAAACCCTGGTGGCGCTGCTGGAAGATAATGACACGCCGCCGCTCGAACGTCTAAGGCGTTACTTCGCGGCTGGCCGTGAGCATATGCACGAATGCAATCACGCCACAGGCTGTTTGATTGGTAACCTCGGCCAAGAGCTTTCGGGCCAGAGTGACACCTTCCGTGATGCGCTAAATCTGGTCTTTCAGCGCTGGGAGCAGCGCTTCGTGCAGTGCCTGAAAGACGCCCAGGCGCAAGGTGATATTGCCATCCGTACCACGCCAGAAGCGCTCGCCAGCTTTATCCTTACCGGTTGGGAGGGCGCTATTCTGCGCGCCAAAATGTTGAAGTCCGTCGAGCCCATGGTGCACTTTGAAACGATTTTGTTTCAGCAGGTGCTGGTGCCTTCACCTTAACGCCTGTTTCCCTGCTCGCTTGTGCTCTAGTGACGAGCACGGAAGTGATGCTCTTCAGTGGCCACATCGTTTCGGGTTGCGGCGATAAGGGCATCATCGAGCGAAGGGTCATCCATGGCTATTAAACCGCACTGTGCCAGCGCTTCGCGTAGGCTGACTTGCTCATCCAGGCGCTGATACACCACCCGCACACAGCAGGGCATGCGCTCGCTGTTATCCGCCACGCCCATTTTTAAGCCGGTCAAACGCGTCACTTGGCTCTGAAAGCTCGGAAACAGAATCGTCTGAGTGATTTCATGGCCGTTAAGGGTTTCGTGGTCGACCAAAAAGAGTCGATCCGCAAGCTTCACCGCGGTGCCCACATAGCGATTGTGACACGGTCGAGAGCCGGGCGTGGTCTGCATCCGCTCGGTGCGCTGATAGACTACGCCACCTTCCCGCGCTTCCAGGCACACCAAGGTTCGCATTAACAGCCCCGGTCGCGACATTGAGTGATAAAGCTCAAAGTAGCGGCCGATATAGCGCTCCATGCCTTCGCTGCCGCGCTGAACCAGTGCGTTCGGCCACGGCAATGCTGCTGGGGTTGCTTCTGACTTCAGTTGGCCGGTTTGCACCAGGGCACGAAAATCGTGGTGGGGAAGCGCGATATCCTCAGTGGTGACGCCAAAAAAGTGGCAAATGCGTTGCAGTGCCGCGTGGCTGGGACGGTAGCGCCCACTCAGGTAGCGGTTAAACTGAGCACGGTTGATCGCTAAACGCCGACAAACCTCAGCAATAGACGGGTAGTAGCTGCAGAGCAGGCGCAGGTTGGCCACAAAATCGTCATGCATTGGGTGACTCGATTCTCTAAGTGTCGTGGCTGCCTAATGTGATGGTTCACGCCTCAGAGTGCAACGGCCCCGTGACAGGGCCGTTGCGTCCATCGAGTTCGATCTTGTTTAAAAACCTTCCAAGACCAGTTTGCCAATTGTACTGTTGCTCTCAATAAGGGCGTGCGCGCGTTTTAGATTCTCAGCGTTAATGGGGCCTAACACCTCGCCTAAGGTGGTTGTTAGCCTTCCATCATCGACCATGGCCGCCACTTCTGTGAGCAGATCGTGCTGCTTGGCAAGATCTTCGGTGGTGAATAACGGGCGGGTAAACATCAGCTCCCAATGCAGCGAAAGGCTTTTCACTTTGAGCTTCCGCACATCGATCAGTTCCGGGTCATCAATCAGTGCCAATTTGCCTTGAGGCTTAAGGGCTTCAACAATGGCCTCAAAGTGGTGATCGGTTTGGTTAAGGCTGATCACCATATCCACCCCGTCAAAGCCTGCCACTTTAAGCGCCTGATCAAGTGGTTGGTGGTGGTCAATAACGGCGTCCGCGCCTAGCGACTTCACCCAGGATTGGCTTTCGGGCCGAGACGCCGTACCAATGACGGTAATATCGGTGAGCTGTTTGGCAAGTTGCACAAGGATTGAGCCCACGCCCCCCGCTGCGCCAATCACCAACAGGCTTTTGCCTTGGGTATCGCGCATGCCCAGCTCTAGCCGGTCAAACAGCAGTTCCCAAGCAGTAATGGCGGTTAATGGAAGCGCAGCAGCTTCAGTGTCAGAAAGGCTTTTTGGCGCTAGGCTGGCGATGCGCTCATCGACCAGTTGAAACTCGGCGTTAGAGCCTTGGCGCGCAATGTTACCCGCATACCACACCCGGTCACCTGGCTGAAAACGCGTAACGGCGCTGCCAACGGCATCCACAATGCCCACAGCATCGTACCCCAGCACTCGCGGCTCGCCGGTTTTCGGCAAGGCGCTGTTGCGCACTTTGGCATCAACGGGGTTTACGGAAATGGCGCTAACCGCAACACGAATATCGTGGGCTTCTGGGGTTGGGGTGGGTAATTCAATCTCTTGAAGCGCATCAGGATGATCAATAGGCAGGCTTTGGGTAAAGGCAATCGCTTTCATAATGGGTAGTCTCGTGAGTTTAGGTTGCGCCATCATGCCTGGATGTTGTTTTGCTAAAAAGAGGGGTAATCTTGCTAACAGTTTCTAATAAATTTTGAAAATAGTAGGCGCCAGAGGTTTTAATGCGTGTCGATGATCTAAAAGTGCTGATCTATGCTGCCGAGCACGGCAGCCTTTCTGCCGCTGCACGGGAGTTAGCGATTACTCCAGCGGTGGCCAGTGTGGCCATCAAACGTTTGGAAGATGCGCTAGGCACGCGGCTATTGGTGCGCTCTACCCGCAGTTTGCGGCTAACCACCGCGGGCGCACACTACCTTGTGCACGCTAAAGCGGCGCTCAATGCTCTCAACCAAGGCGAGAAAGAACTTCACCGCGAGCGCCAAGAGATCGCTGGAGAGCTCAGTCTTGCCATGCCTTCCGACCTGGGTCGCAATGTGCTGCTGGGCTGGTTGGACACCTTTATGGCCCAGCACCCGCAGTTGCATTTACGCCTGCGAGTAAGTGACCGCGTGAGTGATCTGTTCCGCCAACCCGTAGAAATCGCCCTGCGATACGGCGTTCCGGAAGACTCCAGCCTCGTCGCATTGCCGCTTAAAAGCGATAATTATCGCGTGGTATGTGCCTCTCCAGACTATATTACGCGTCATGGCAGTCCTGCTTACCCCGACGATTTACATCAGCACAACTGCCTATGTTTCGTGCTTGGCGAACGTGTTCATAACCAGTGGAAGTTCGGGAGTGACAACATCAACGTAAAAGGCAATCGGGTGAGCGACGATGCCGATTGTGTGCGGCGCTGGGCATTGGCTGGCGAGGGCATTGCTTACAAGTCACGGCTAGACGTTGAAGAAGATCTTCGCAATGGTCGCCTAGTGGCAATGCTGGAGGAGTTTCCCAGCGAGCCAACGCCGCTCTATCTTGTGTGCCCTCATCGCCTCTCACTAACGCCTGCCGTGGTAGCGTTAAAAGACTTTCTTATCCAGCAGTTAAAAGGTTACAGCCGCTAGCGGCTGAGGTCAGGGTTTAACATCAACTTGTATTGCGAATCACTGATATAGGCGTTTATAAAAGGGTTACGCGATTACGTTGTGTTAGTTACATTGCCAGCAGATCAGGAGAACACCATGTTTCATGGGTTTGAAAAACAAACGCGCCACGTTAACGGCGTCGAGATCGCTTTTCGAATGGGTGGCAGAGGCCCGGCACTGCTACTGCTTCATGGTCACCCTCAGACCCACGTGATTTGGCACAAAGTGGCAGAAGAACTTGCCCAACATTTCACCGTTATCGCCGCGGATCTGCGCGGCTACGGTGACAGCAGTAAACCCGACGATGATCCTGAGCATCTAAATTACTCCAAGCGCGCTATGGCTGCCGATATGGCAGAACTGATGAGCACGCTGGGCTTTGAGCATTTTAAAGTGCTAGCCCATGATCGCGGGGCGCGGGTTGCCCACCGTTTAGGGGTTGACCACGCTGAACGCGTAGAGCGCATGGTGCTATTGGATATCGCCCCGACGCTTGCCATGTATCGTGGCACTAATGAGGCCTTTGCGCGCAGCTACTGGCACTGGTTCTTCTTGATTCGTCCCCAGCCGCTGCCGGAAATGCTGATCCAGAGCGATCCCGCCCAATATCTGAAAAGCGTCATGGGTGCCCGCAGTGCCGGTATGGCGCCTTTCTCTCCGGAAGCACTGGCGGAGTACGGGCGCTGTCTCGCTCTACCCGGTACGGCTACCGGCATTTGCGGTGACTACCGCGCCAGCGCCACCATCGATTTGGAGCATGATCAGGCCGATATCGATGCGGGCGTAAAACTCACCTGCCCGTTAAAAGTGATGTGGGGCGCGGAAGGCGCCATTGAAGCCTGCTTTGATGCCCTAAGTGAATGGCAAAAAGTCGCCATTGATATAGAAGGCAAGGCGCTTCCTTGCGGCCACTACATCGCTGAGGAAGTTCCCGAAATGCTGCTTGAGGAAGCGCTATCGTTTCTATGCAAGAAAGGATGACAATATTGTTTGGATAAACCGATCATAGTCTGGCGGCAGATCGGTTTATTTATTTCCCTCTTTAACGCTCGATACTGCTAATAATAAGCGCCGCATTGACGCCACCAAAACCGAATCCGTTGCACAATACATGCTTAGTGACGTGCTTCTGATGAGTCGCCGTGACGAAGGTTAAATCCTGCATATCATCATCGCAGTGCTCAAGATTGATGGTAGGCGGAAGTTGCTGCGTATTGGCTGCCAATACAGAAAAAATACTCTCGATGCCCCCTGCTGCGCCTAAGAGATGGCCTGTGGCGGCTTTCGTTGCCGAAATCGGGATGGCGGGCAAGCGCTCGCCGAATACATTACGCAATGAAGCAATTTCAGCCCGGTCGCCAACGGGTGTCGAGGTGGCGTGGGCATTGATATGGTCAATAGCATCAGTAGATAGGTTCGCCATGCCTAGCGCTGCTTGAATCGCTGCTGCTGCGCCAGCCCCATCTTTTGGGCCTGCCGTCAGGTGGTAGGCATCCGCGCTGGTACCGTAGCCGCTGATCACCGCTAACGGCGTTGCACCCCGGGCGACCGCATGTTCAAGCGTTTCGATCACCATAACGCCAGCGCCTTCTCCCATCACAAAACCGTTACGGGCTTTATCAAAGGGCCTGGACGCGCGTTCAGGGTGGTCTGCTTCTGTGGAAACGGCCTTTAGAGCGTTGAAGCTGGCCAGTGAAAGCGGGTCAATACACGCCTCGGCGCCGCCGACGAGGGCTACATCGGCTTCTCCATTGCGTATGATGCGCATACCGTCACCAATGGCCTGTAGACCTGCCGCGCAAGCTGTAACCGGGCATCCCAGAGGGCCTTGAAAACCATAGCGAATGGAGAGATTGCCAGCCGCCAAATTGGCCAGAAAGGCGGGCACCGTGAAGGGGGAGAGTTTGCGATAGCCGCGCTCAGCAAGGGTTTTTTGGGCTTGAGTAATGGTAGGGAAGCCGCCAATGCCAGAGCCAATAATGGTGGCCGTTCTGCGTTTTTGAGCCTGCTCAACGGGGAACCAGTTGGCCTGTGACAGTGCCTCATGGGCTGCTGCTAACGCATAAAGGCTGAACAGATCCATTTTGCGCTGCTCTTTGGGGTCGGCTATCTCATTCAGGTCAATACCGCCGCTGGGGTCTTGGTTAATGCTAGGCACCACCCCAGCAATTTTGATCGGGATATTGCTGGTGTCAAAGCGGTCAATGGTGCTGATGCCAGACTGGCCGTCAACCAGTCGCTGCCAACTTTTATTGACGCTGTTGCCTAGCGGGCTGACCATGCCCATGCCGGTAATCACGATAGGTGAGTGCATAGTGGCTCCTAATTTATTGATATGGTCACCCTAGCAATGGGCACTATATGATCAAGATAATATTTAGCTGACGAGGTAGATATGCCTTATCCCAAGAGCCATAAATCGAAAACCAAAGAGCGCATTTTGGCTTCGGCGACGGAGCTATTTAGCCGCAATGGGTTTCAAAAGGTATCGATTGGCCAGATCATGAAACTAGCCAAGATGACCCACGGCGCCTTTTACGCCCATTTCGCTTCAAAAGAGGCCCTTTACAATGAGTCTGTTCGCCTGACCATTGATAACAGCCGGGCGGCTAGACTGGTAAAAGGCCCGCTTTCGTTACAGCATCTAACCGAATTAGTCGCCAACTACTGCAATCTCCAAGAGTTGGAAGCTAAGCATAAGCCGGGGCCTGAAGCGGTACTGTTTAACGAAATAGGCAGTGAAAAAACAGAAATCCGCACCCTGTTTGAAGCGTCTTATATGAGTATGAAAAAGATGCTTGAAACCCGTTTAATAGCACTGAGCAAGTTGAAACAACTCCCTTTTGCCAATGACCGCAACGCGATTGCTGATAAATCCCGGGTTATATTGGCTTCCCTGGTAGGGGCCGTCGCCATTGCCAAAAGTCTGCCGGGAGAAGTGGAGCGCAAGCAGGTGCTGATAGCCACACAACGCCAGATTTTACTAATGCTCGGGGTCAGCGAAACCGAGGCAGAGAGTATGCTGCAAGCACAGTAATTCCTTCCTCTCCTGGAGAGATCGCCAAGATGCTGCTGTAGCAAGCACTGCCGTTTTCGCACGACGAGTGGTGGATGATTTGGGCGATGGCCCAAGACGAAGCGGGTGAAAAACTGGATAATGGCTGCCATTCGCCTACCGGCTTAAGTATTTAATGGCCCAGGCACACTCATTACCCCGGACGCCCGCTCATGGAAATCAAAGTTAACTATCTCGACAACCTCCGCCTGGAGGCCAAGTTCGACGATTTTACGGTCATCTCTGACCAGCCAATTCGCTATAAGGGCGACGGCTCGGCGCCTGGGCCGTTTGACTACTTCCTGGCTTCGTCGGCCATGTGCGCTGCCTACTTCGTCAAGGTGTACTGCAACGCACGGAATATTCCCACCGAGAATATCCGCCTGTCGCAAAACAACATTGTCGACCCGGAAAACCGCTACAAGCAGATTTTCAAAATCCAGATCGAGCTGCCGGAAGATATATCGGATAAGGATCGCGAAGGCATGCTGCGATCCATTGACCGCTGTACGGTGAAGAAAGTCGTCCAGACTGGTCCCGAGTTCCAGATCGAGGTGGTCGAGAACATCGACGAAGACGCCCAGGCGCTATTGATGGGCGCTCCGGAAGGCGGCAGCACCTATATCGAGGGCAAAGACCTACCGTTAGAGCAGACCATCGCCAATATGAGCGCGATCCTTGCCGACCTGGGCATGAAAATCGAGATCGCTTCCTGGCGCAATATCGTGCCCCACGTCTGGTCGCTGCATATCCGCGATGCGGCTTCACCTATGTGCTTTACCAATGGCAAAGGCGCGACCAAAGAGAGCGCCCTGTGTTCGGCGCTGGGCGAGTTTATCGAGCGCTTAAGCTGTAACTTCTTCTATAACGATCAGTTCTTAGGCGAAGAGATCGCTAATAGCGCATTTGTTCACTACCCCAACGAGAAGTGGTTCAAACCGGGGCCGAATGACGAGCTGCCTGCCGAGATCCTCGACGAGCACTGCCTGGCGATCTACAACCCGGAAGGTGAGCTGTGTGGCTCCAACCTGATTGATACCAACTCCGGCCGAGAAGACCGCGGTATCGTGTCGTTGCCCTTTGTGCGCCAATCTGATGGCGAAACGGTTTATTTCCCCTCGAATCTGATCGAAAACTTGTTCCTCAGCAACGGCATGAGTGCGGGCAATACCCTGGTAGAAGCCCAGGTGCAGTGCCTGTCGGAAATTTTCGAGCGAGCGGTGAAGCGGGAAATCCTTGAGCAGGAGCTAACCCTGCCGGATGTACCGCAGGAGGTGTTAGCGAAATACCCAAGCATAGTAGAGGGCATTAACGCCCTGGAAGCCCAAGGGTTCCCGGTGCTGGTCAAAGATGCTTCCATGGGCGGGCAGTTCCCGGTGATGTGCGTCACCTTGATGAACCCGCGCACCGGCGGCGTGTTTGCCTCCTTTGGCGCCCACCCAAGCTTTGAAGTGGCGCTGGAGCGCAGCCTGACCGAGCTGCTGCAGGGCCGCAGTTTCGAAGGCCTGAACGATCTGCCGCTACCGACGTTTAACTCCCAGACGGTTTCCGAGCCCAACAACTTTGTTGAGCACTTTATCGACTCGGTGGGCGTGGTTTCCTGGCGCTTCTTTAGCGCAAAGCCTGACTTTGAGTTCAGCGAGTGGGACTTCTCCGGCAGCAATGATGAAGAAGCCGAGACGCTATTTGGCATTTTTGAAGAGCTGGGCGCCGAAGTGTATATGGCGGTACACGAAGATTTGGGCGCACCGGTGTGCCGCATCCTGGTGCCGGGCTACTCCGAGGTGTACCCCATCGAAGATCTGATCTGGGATAACACCAATAAGGCGCTAGATTACCGCGAAGATATTCTCAATCTGCACCGCCTGGATGACGACCAGCTCACCGACCTAGTCGAGCGGCTGGAAGAGAGCCAGATGGATGACCACGCCGATATCATTACGCTGATTGGTATTGAGTTTGATGAAAACACCGAGTGGGGCCAACTGACCATTCTGGAACTGAAGCTGTTGGTCTACCTAGCTTTGCAACGCCATGAAGAAGCACTGGACTGCGTGCAGATGTTCCTGCAGTACAACGACAACACCGTCGAGCGCGGCCTGTTCTACCAGGCGGTGAACGCGGTGCTGGAAATTGTCCTGGATGATGAACTAGAGCTTGAAGACTATCTACACAACTTCCAGCGCATGTTCGGTGAAGCCACTATGGCCGCGGTGGTGGGCTCGGTGAGTGGGGAAGTGCGCTTCCATGGCCTAACGCCCACCAACATGCAGCTGGATGGCCTTGAGCGCCACCAGCGCTTGATCGAAAGCTATAAGAAGCTCCATGCGGCTCGGGCGGCTAAAGCGGGCATCTAAGCATTATCCAAAAATGGTGATAGATCTCTGCTGGCGTTACGGCGCCAGTAAAGCTCGCTCTGGTGCAGCCGGTTTGCTGCGAACAGGCGGTCTAACCAGCAGAGTGGAACCAGTTTTGGTGGCTGAGGAATTCGATTAGCTCGCTGCGAAACAGCTTTGCCCGCGCTGAAAGGCTACGCCGGTAGGGCCATACCAAGTAGATCTCTCTGTGGCGTCCCTGCCACTCAGGGAGCACTCGTATTAATTCTCCCGTTTGTAAGCTATTCGCCACCATGCTGGCGGGCATTAAGGCGACGCCTGCGCCCGATTTAGTGAGGTTCAGCACAATATTCATGTCGTTACTGATATGAAAATGGCTCTTATGACAGGCGTGCTGGCTACCCTCTTGGTGGAACAGCTGCCAATCGCTAAACATCTTTGCTGCCACGCTGGGGCACGCCTGTAGTTCCTCAACCGTGCTCGGAGTAGGGTGCTTCATCGTCGGTGAAGCCACCAAAATCGGCTCTATATAGCCCAGGTATTTCTGGATCAGCGTCGAATCTTTTTGTGGCCCAGAGCGAAGCGCAATATCCGCTTGGTGATCGCGAATATCAACCACGTTGTTATCGAGTTCGATAGTCAGCGCAATGTCAGGGTGGCGATGAATAAAGTGTCGCCAAAACGCATCTAGTGGCCCGCTCCCCAGATTGACCGGCGCCATAATCTTCAACGGCCCGCTCAGGCTATGCAGCGTCTGATCCAGATCCAATATGCGCTGATCAAGGGCGAGCACTAGCTCTTCACACTCGCGATAATAGGACTCACCGTGGGGCGTTAACGTTAACCCTTTGGTGGATCGATGGAGCAGTTCTACGCCTAGCGTGGCCTCCAGTGCGCTAATACGCCGCGACACGGTGGCGATAGTCATCTTTAGCTTTGCCGCCGCTGCCGTAAGGCTGTGTTGATTGGCAGCCACGATAAAGATGTTCAGGTCATCCAGAGAAGGCTTTCGCATTTTGCAATTCTGTAAAATGGTTTCTTATATATTGGCATATATTACCGTAATGGGTGTTTGATAGCCTTGTCCCAGGTAAATAATGCTTTTAAGGACACCCCATGAAACACAGAATTATTTTCGCGCTACTGATGTCGTTCACACTCTCGCTGATTATGTCGGCGTGGGTGACTTATGTGAATATCGGAGCTCATCCCGATTTTGTGGCTATTTGGATGCATGCATGGCTGCTTGCTTGGCCAGCTGCGGGGATCATCGCGTTTATCAGCGGCCCCTTTATTCATAAGCTAGCCCATCGCATTGCCGAGAAGATCTGACGGCCCGCCTGATGCACTCTGGTGCACCCACTGATGCAGTGAGTGCACACAACTGCATCGCTGCGCCAAATTTAATCCTGCCCCACGCTTGGTACAACATTCTCCGCGGCGCGAATTCCAAAAGCGCGATAGCAAACGACGCGAATTCCAACATAACGCTAATACAAAAACGCGGAGAGAATCACATGCTTGATATGCTCAATGACCTCCTATGGGGAAAGGTTCTGCTAGTGCTGCTGGTGGGCGTTGGCATCGGTTTTACCGTTGCGTCCAGCTTTGTGCAGTTTCGCTATTTCGGTGAGATGTTTCGTATCCTTGGTTCCGGCCAAGCCTTTAAGCGTAATAAACACGGCCATTTAAGCTCGTTTCAGGCGCTGGTGCTTTCAGTAGCCGGGCGTGTCGGTGGCGGCAACATCGCCGGTGTAGCGGTGGCGATTACGCTGGGTGGCCCAGGGGCGATTTTTTGGATGTGGTTGGTGGGCTTAATGGGTATGGCCACCAGCTTTTTGGAATGCACCCTGGCACAGACCTATAAAGAAGCCGAAGGCGACGGCACTTACCGCGGCGGCCCGGCGTACTACATCGTTAAAGGGTTGGGTAAACAGTGGCGCTGGCTGGCAGCGTTCTACTCGGTACTACTGCTGTTGACCTTCGGTTTTGCGTTTACCGCACTGCAATCTTATTCGGTGGCGACCTCTTTCGGTGACGCTTTCGGCGTGCCGGTACTGTATAGCGGCATTGGTCTTGCCATGCTGGTGGGACTGATTATCTTTGGCGGTATTAAGCGTATCGCACGTATTTCCGAGGTATTGGTGCCCTTTATGGCGGTCAGCTATATCGCCATTGCGCTGCTGGTCATCGCCATGAATATTACGGAAATCCCTGGCGTGATTGCGCTGATTGTAAAGAGTGCCTTCGGCCTTGAACCGCTGATTGGTGGCGGTATTGGCGCGGCGATCATGATGGGCCTGAAGCGTGGCCTGTTCTCTAACGAAGCGGGCCTGGGTAGTGCGCCCAATGTGGCGGCAGTGGCCTACGTACCGCACCCGGCTAACCAAGGCATCGTGCAGGCGTTCTCAGTCTTTATCGATACCGTGATTATCTGTTCTGCCACGGCGTTTTTGATTCTACTCAGCGGTGTATACGACCCTGCTGCGGGCGCTGGCGTTGAGGGCATTGCCCTGACCCAGGCAGCACTGGCCGATCATGTGGGCGAATGGGGCCGCACCTTTGTCAGCCTAGCACTGCTGCTGTTTGCCTTCAGTACGATTCTTTATAATTACTACCTGGGCGAGAACAGCCTTAACTTCTTCAGCCGCGACAACCAAAACCTTTTTAACGCCTTCCGCGTGGCCATCGTACTGCTGGTGTGCTGGGGTGCCACTACCGATTTGGGCACCGTGTTCGGCTTTGCTGATGTCACCATGGGGCTCTTGGCGGTCGTTAACCTGTTCGCGCTGATTCTGCTGTTCAAGTGTGGCCTGCGCATTTTGAAAGACTTTGATGGGCAGCGTCGGCAGGGCATCAAGCAGCCGATTTTTGACGCTAACCAGCATCCGGATCTCGATTTGGATCCAAAAGCCTGGGAGCTAGAGCCTGAAGAGGCTGAAGCGTTAAAACAGCGCCTGGAAGGCGCACCTGCGAAGTAAGTAGTTAACTAGATTGTACTGATAAGGAGAGGAGCGCCCATGCCCCGCGTACTGATGCTCTATACCGGTGGAACTATTGGTATGCAGCCATCGCCACACGGTTATATACCCTGCGCGGGGCTGGCTGAACGCCTAACGACGCATTTGGCTTTGGACGATCCTTACCGGCTGCCAGCGTTTGATGTGCTGGAAATGCAGCCGCTGATTGATAGCGCCGAGTTAATGCCGGAGGCCTGGAATCGCCTGGTGGCGCTGCTGGAAAGCCACTGGTCGCGTTACGATGCGTTTGTGGTGCTCCACGGCACCGATACCATGGCGTACAGCGCCGCCGCGCTTTCGTTTATGCTCGGTGCGTTGAACAAGCCGGTGATCTTTACCGGCTCTCAAATTCCATTGGGTGAGCCAAGAAGCGATGCACTGAATAATGTGGTCAGCGCGCTGCAGCTTGCGGCTCACCCCGCGACACCTTGCGAAGTCACCCTGGCTTTTCATGACCGGCTGTTGCGTGGAAACCGGGCCCGGAAGGTGCGCACACAAGGCTTAGATGCCTTCGACTCACCCAACTTCCCCTGGCTTGCCGAGCTGGGCATTGGCATTAGTTTTCTCCAGCCCTCGGCGCTGCTGAGCGGACTACCGAATCTTGCGCCTATTGACGTGGACGACGAGGCGGTAGCGGTACTGCCGTTGCACCCAGGGATGTCGCTGCGCCGTGCCAAGGCGCTGCTGGAGGATGAAGCGCTAAAAGGGCTGGTGCTGTATAGCTACGGGGTTGGCAACCCGCTTAGCTTTGAAGGCGAGCTGCTTAACGCCTTATCGGCTGCCAACGAGCGAGGTGTAGCACTGCTTAACGTGACCCAGTGTGCCCAAGGCGAGGTGGTGCAAGGCGCCTACGCCACGGGTGCCGCACTTAACCAAGCAGGCGTGATTGCCGGCAGCGATATCACCCTGGAAGCCGCCATCGCGAAGCTCACCGTGTTAATTGGGCAAGGGCTCGTGGGGTCAGCGCTGCGCAAGGCATTGAGCGCGTCCATGCGCGGTGAGTGTAGCCGTTAAGCCCATTAACGGGAGGAGAGACTCAACGCGGTGACGGTTATCAATATGATCCCCATGCCTACCATTTGAATAATACCCAGGCTCTCGCTTAACACCGCTACCCCAAACAGAGTGGCGGTGACCGGCTCCACCATGGCCACCATGGAAGCTAACGCCGGTGCCGCATGCTTAATGCCGACCACATAAAGCAAGAACGATAGACCCGCGCCCAGAATACCTAACACCACAAACAGCGGCAGCTCTGGAGCGTTAATAACGCTGATCACCTGGGGGATATCCGCTGGTAGTAGAAGGACTATCGCTAATACGGTGAAGGCAATTGTGAGAACGGCGGATGGGCTGCCATGGGGTGCCGCATACTTAAAGCCAAAAATGAACAGCGCATAAGAGAGGCCGGCAAGCAGACCCGTACCCACACCCAGCAGCGAGAGGTCGCTGGCGCCAATAGCATACAGTTTGGTTAGCAACACCACACCCACCATCACTAGTGCGATGGCGAGCCACTTGGCGGCGGTGGGTCGTTCAAGCTTGAGGGCAAATGAAACGAGATAGACAAAAACAGGGGCGCAGTACATCAAGGTGGCCGCGACCGCCACATTGCCATACTCAATACTAAGGAAATAGAACGTAAAGTTACCTGCCACGCCAAGGCCTGCCACGACCGACCAGAACCAAAGCTGCCTGCTGTTCAGGCCGCTATGGCTGCGTTGAAACAGTAGCCAAACAAGCGCGAAGAGAAGTCCTACAAACCCTCGATAAAATGACACGACAGCCGGATCCCAACCGCTGTCTAACAGAATGCCCGCGATTCCTCCGGAAATTCCCCAGAAAAAAGCGGCGAGCGCAATCAACATAGTGCTGGCGCCTGCCATATTTCACCTTTCATCCTTGAGCGGTTAACACCCGGGAGCGACGGCTGTTTAAACGCATTTCCTTTGCTTAACGATAGCTCTAGATCTGCTGCCTGCAGACCCTATTTTTACTCATATGAAAGGTAGACGCTGTGCTCTACAAACGAAAGCCTATTAACGCCGGTCAGCCAAAAAACCAGTAGCACACTGCAATAGCGGTGGTAACGCCTGCGAAGTCTGCTACCAGAGCACAGCCCAGACCGTGGCGAATGCGAGTAATGCCAACGGCGCCAAAGTAGACAGCCAATACATAGAAAGTGGTCTCGGTGCTGCCTTGCATAGTGGCGGCGAGCAACCCTGGAAAGCTATCGACGCCAAAGGTGTCCATGGTTTCAATCATCATGGCGCGGGCGCCACTACCGGAAAGTGGCTTCACAAAGGCGGTGGGCAGCGCATCGACAAAGCGAGTGTCCCAGCCAAAGCCCTCTACTAGCCAGCGGATGCCACTAAGGCCTGCGTCCAATACGCCGCTGGCGCGCAGCACGCCGACGGCCACCAGCATGGCGATCAAGTAGGGCAGCAGGGTAATGGTAAAGCTTAGCCCTTCTTTCGCGCCTTCAATAAAGGCGTCATACACCCTCACACCCCGTAACGCCCCCACCACTAAAAACATCATCACGATGCTAAATAGCGTCAGGTTACCGACTAGTGTAGAGGCCGCGGCCAGCGCCTGCGCGGACATGCCTGCCAGCGTGGTAATCAGTAGCCCCAACGCTAGAGCAGCAGCTAATAAATAGGCTAGCACCACGGGCTGCCAGAGTTTTAAGCGCTGCATCACCGCCACCGCCAAAAGCCCAGCTAGGCTAGAGGCCGTTGTCGCCAGCAGAATAGGTAAAAACACCAGTGTGGGGTCGGCGGCGCCTTGCTGGGCGCGATACATAAAAATGGTTACCGGCAATAACGTTAGCGAAGAGGTATTAAGCACCAGAAACAGAATTTGCGCGTTGCTGGCGGTCTCACTGCTGGGGTTAAGGCTCTGCAGCGAGTGCATCGCTTTGATGCCAATCGGCGTGGCGGCGTTATCCAGACCCAGGATATTTGCCGCGAAGTTCATACTGATCAGCCCCATAGCAGGGTGGCCGCGGGGAACCTCTGGCATTAAGCGGCAGAACAACGGGTCGAGTACCCGCCCTAGCAAGCGAATCAAGCCCGCCTTTTCGGCAATCGAAAGAAACCCCAGCCACAGCGTCATGGTGCCAAGCAGCACCAGAATAATATCAACGCTTACTTCTGCCATATCGAACAGTGACTGCACCAAGCGGGCAAATACCTCGCTATCGCCGCCAACCAACCACTGCCAGAGTGAGGCCGCAAAGGCCGCGATAAAGAAGCTTAACCAAATTCCGTTGAGCATGGGGAGTGGGCATCCTGGGTGTTAAGAGTTTTTATATCTCCAGCAATGCCACTTATCCTAACCAATGAGCGCCCGTCACCGCTAACCCGATAGCGAAAGAAAGAACAGAATCAGCGGTGGGGAGAGCAGCGAGAGAATAAACCCGCTGACCACGGCAATAGGCACGCAGGCTACGCCGCCGTGCTGCTGAATGACGGGCAGGGTGAAGTCCATGGAGGTGGCGCCACCATAACCAATCGCCAGTGCGGTATGGCGGTGGATCACCAGCGGAATCAATATAAACGCCAGCAGTTCCCGGGTCAGGTCGTTGAAGAACGCCACACCGCCCATCAGCGGACCAAGCTGGTCGCCAATCAAGATGGCCGAAAGCGAGTACCAGCCAAAGCCAGACGCCATCGCCAGGCCTTCGTTCCAGCTTAATGAGAGCAGCGGGGCGGCAGCTAAGCCTGCCAGCAGCGAACTGATTGCCAACGTCACCGCAATCGCCAGCCCCATGCGGTTAAGTAAGATCTGCCTGAGAGGCATACCGGAGTTACGCAGCTGGCAGCCGATCAGTGCCAGCAGCAGGTAGAGTACCCATTCGGCCAGTAAGTCTGTGGCGTTGAAAAGCCTTTCACCTAAGTGTGGCCCCAGCAGCAGCCCGAGGATAACGCCCCCAGCCACCACGGCGACCAATAACAGCGACCCTCGCATGGCCGCCAGCTTACTGGTAGGAGCATTTTTCACAACTGGTGAGCTACCGGCCTTAAGCGTTAAACGGCGCGATAGCCACCACAGCGCGGCTAAGTTAAACAGCGTGGTAATGCTAAATAACAGCAAGGCGTTGCCACCCAGGCGCGAAAGCTGGCTAGTCAGGTTTTCAAGCCCGGCAAGGCTTATGCCCATAAATAGCAGAATCAGGTAAACCGAGCCATTAACCGCTCGGTTGATCAGGTTCTGTAACTGTATGGAACGGACGCGAACCAGATAGCCAAGAAAAAGCGGTAGTAGAACAATCAATAAACCGGAAAGCATTTAGGGCGTCGCGCCACCGTTTGGGTTGAAGTTAGTTAATGTCAGCTGCGTTTCGCGGCGACCCTCTTTTCGATACACCGCTGAAAGAATCAGCCCGGGCCAGTCAGGGTGAAAGCTAATGGTTAGTAGGCGGTCGGGCTTCTCGATATCAATGAGCGATACGTTCAGTGCTTCAAACTCTCCTGCGGGAACCTCAATGCTGCCTGGGTCGGTAACATAATATTGAAAGTGCTCATCGCGGCCTTTTTGATCGACAAACTCAATCGCGCAGGGCGTACTCTGTGTACAGTTTTCCTGTCCCGCCCGGCGGGAGAGATCAAACAGCGCCGCTTGGCGATCTAAAGTGGGGATCTCACCTTCGTTCAGTTGATAGCTATCACCCACGCCCAGCACCGAATAGCTGCTGCTAAAGAGCAGAGCGTTGGTGTCATTGCCATTGAGCGAAAAACGGCTGAACTCCTGGCCGCGCGCCACGGTGATTGAAAAGCGCATATCGCTTAACCAGTGATTTCCTTCGTTAGAGAGGCGATGGGTAATGGTAGCCCCAGGCCAACCGCGAACCTCCAGCCGGTACTGTGCTTCAAAGGGCTTAGGGGCTTCAAAGGGCTGCGGCTCTTCGAACGTCTCAGTTGCTAACGCCATGCCAGTTGAGTAGGAAATGGCAAAACCCAACCCCACACACCTGAGCGCGCGGCCAGGCAGTCGTGCGAAAACATTGACCAAGGGCCTTTCCTCCATAAAGGGTATCTTCCTAAGAGCCTCTAGCCACTGCTTGGTTCCCAGCGCGCTAGTATAGCCTGGGTAGGGGGTGGCGTCAGTAACCTGCCTCCGGGTTGATGGTGGAGAGTTTTTCACCCGATTCAAAGGCATGCAAGTAAGCGATCACTTGGTCGATGGCATCGTTGAGCGGAGTAGGCGCCGCCATATGGGGTGTGATGATTACCTTAGGATGCTGCCAGAGCGGGTTGTCAGTGGGCAGCGGCTCTTCCTGGAATACGTCCAATAGCGCACCCCGCAGGTGACCCGGCTGGTGACCGCTGCCCAGTGCTTCCAATAGCGCCTGTTCATCAATCAAACTACCCCGACCAGGGTTAATCACACTAGCGCCTTGGGGCAGTTGGGACAGCCGCTCGGCGTTGAGAATATGGTGGGTGGCGGCCGTGTCAGGGAGAATAGTGATCAGGCTTTGCACCTGGCCGAGCAGCTCGGTTAGCCCGTCATCGCCGTGAAAACAGTCCACGCCGCTGATCTGCTTGGGAGAACGGCTCCAGCCCAGCACCGGGAAGCCCGCCTGCTGCAGGGCACTGGCCACAAAGCTGCCAATCGCGCCCAGGCCTAATACGCCCACCGGCCACTGGGATTTTTCCACCACCTCCTGCGGTTGCCAAGTGGCGTTATGCTGCTGAGTGGCGTAACGATCCATGCTGCGGTAGAAGTGCAGCACGCCATATAAAACGTAATCGGCCATCAGTTCGCCCATGCCCGCATCACGCAATTTTACAATCGGCACATCGCTGGGCAGCCCTGGGGTTTTGAGTAGGTAATCCACACCAGCGCCCAAGTTGATGATGCCCTTTAACTGGGTCTGCTCTTGCAGCAAATGCGCAGGGGCTTTCCAGATGGCGAGATAGTCAGCCCCTTTACGCTCATCCGCGGGTGCCTCGCTGGTCAGTACTGTGGCGTGGGGCAACGCTTTTGCAAGTGCTGCTTGCCACTGTTCAGCCTCATCAATATGCACGACAATTTTCATACCGTTACCCTCTTGCTATAAGCGTTATCACTGCAGGTTATCATGGTGAGCACTCAAGGCTGTTGCAAGCTTGCTTAGTGCAAATAATGATGCCGTATGCACTTTTTGTCATAAAGCCTTTGACCGCTGACCAAGGGTCGGTGCTAGTATCGGCTTAAGACGACATTGGCGGGCCTGCTGCAACTGCAGCAGATGCAACCCCGACGCCTGATCGGTGGTGGCCAGGTCGATCCTGTGGCCCAGCGTTGCGTGCCTATAGTGGGCAGTGTGCTGGTTCTTGGTGATCTTTAATGGCGAGTTGCCCGATGACTCAGGTTTCCCTGCCTTTCACGCGCGAAGAGTATGCTACCCGCCTGTGGAAAGTGCGTGCTGAAATGGCCAGTCGTGGCATTGACGTATTGATCGTCAGTGACCCTTCCAATATGGCTTGGCTGACCGGCTACGACGGTTGGTCGTTTTATGTGCATCAGTGTGTGCTGGTGGGCCTTGAAGGCGAGCCGGTATGGTTCGGACGGCGCATGGACGCCAACGGTGCCCTGCGCACCTGCTGGATCGACCCTGACAATATTACCTACTACCCGGATTACTACGTGCAGAATCCGGATATGCACCCTATGGAGTATCTGGCGCAGTCGATCATGCCCGACCGCGGCTGGCATCTGGGCGTGGTAGGCATGGAGATGGATAACTACTACTTCTCCGCCAAAGCCTATTTGAGCCTACTTAAAGAGCTGCCCCATGCGCGCTTTATGGATGCCAATTCGCTGGTGAATTGGTGCCGGGCGATCAAATCGCCGCAAGAAGTCGAGTACATGCGCATTGCCGCCAAAATTGTCGAAGGCATGCACACGCGTATCCTGGAAGTCATTGAACCTGGTTTGCCTAAGAGCAAGCTGGTCTCGGAAATTTATCGCGTTGGCATTGAAGGCTTTGTGGATGAGAACGGCAAAGTCTTTGGCGGTGATTATCCCGCTATTGTGCCCATGTTGCCCACCGGCAAAGACGCCGCGGCGCCGCACCTGACCTGGGACGACACGCCGTTTCGCAAAGGCGAAGGCACTTTCTTTGAGATTGCCGGTGTGTTTAAGCGCTACCACGCGCCGATGTCGCGCACGGTGTATTTGGGGGCACCGCCGATTGACTTTATCCGTGCGGAATCCGCTCTGCTGGAAGGCATCGAAAACGGACTGGCGGTGGCCAAGCCGGGGAATCGCACGGCGGATATCGCCATGGCGTTGGGTGCGGCGATGGATAAATACGGCTTTGACCGCGGCGGCGCTCGCTGTGGTTACTCGATTGGTCTTTCTTACCCGCCCGACTGGGGCGAGCGCACCATGAGCCTACGTCCCTCTGATGACACCATTCTCAAACCCGGCATGACGTTCCACTTTATGCCGGGGCTATGGGTAGAGGAGTGGGGCTTGGAAATTACCGAAAGTATTTTAATTACTGAAGATGGCTGCGAAACACTGGCCAATTTTCCGCGCCAGCTGTTTGTTAAGTAGCGGATTGTAAAAAAAGGAACATCCAATGACCGATCAAGCGAGCCAACGGCGGCCTAGCCCTATTTCTGCCACCGTGGATTTTAACGCCGATGGGGTGCAGCACGGTTTTTTAAAGTTACCCATCTCCACCGATGAATCCGCCTGGGGCGCGGTGATGATCCCTATCACCGTGGTTAAGAATGGCGACGGCCCCACGGCGCTTTTGACCGGCGGTAACCACGGCGATGAGTACGAAGGTATCACCTCGCTGCTGAAGCTCTCTTCAACGCTGAAAGCAGAGGATGTCACGGGCCGGGTGATTATCTTGCCTTGCATGAACACCCCGGCGGTCATGGCAGGCAAGCGCACCTCGCCGATGGACAAAGGTAACCTCAACCGCAGCTTTCCCGGCGACCCCAACGGCAGCGTCACGCCACAAATTGCCGACTACTTCACCCGCGTGCTGGTGCCGATGAGTGATGTCGTCCTTGACCTGCACTCCGGTGGCCGCACGCTGGATATCCTGCCGTTTGGTGCGTCCCACGTGCTGGATGATAAAGCGCAGCAGCAGGCAGCTCTGGAAGGCGCCAAAGCCTTTGGTGCCCCTTACGCCATGGTGATGTTTGAGCTGGATGCGGAAAAACTCTTCGACACCGCCTGCGAGCGCCAGGGCAAAGTCTTTGTCGCCACCGAGCTTGGCGGCGGCGGCACCTCGACGCCGCTGAGTATCGCGATTGCCGAACGCGGTGTGCGCAACTTCCTGATTCACTACGGCTTGGTAGAAGGCGAAGTGGAAATGCCCGAAGGTGGGCAGATGTATCTCGATATGCCCGACGCCAGTTGCTACGTGCAGAGCCAGCATTCCGGCGTGTTAGAGCTGTTGGTAGCGCTAGGCGACGAAGTGAAAAAAGGCCAAACGATCGCCTACGTGTACGACATGACCCGTAGCGGTACCGAACCGGTGGCTTACAAAGCAGAGCGTGATGGCATTCTAATGGCCCGTCGCGCGCCCTCGCTCATCAATATGGGGGATACCCTGGCGGTGATTGCCGATGTTGTTGAACGCCTGGAGGCCTAGTCCTCGGCATGATGAAACTTGACCGTTACGATCTGAAAATCCTCGACATCCTCTCCCGCGATGGGCGAATCACCAAGTCGAAGCTGGCCGAGGCGATCAACCTCTCGGTCAGTCCCTGCTGGGAGCGGGTAAAGCGGCTGGAGAAGGCCGGCATCATTGAAGGGTATACTGCGCGCATTAACGCGGACGTGTTGGTGCCGCGCAATCCTGTCTGGGTGCAGATTGAGCTCAAGCAGCACAACGCCGAAAGCTTCACTCGTTTTGAAGCGCTAGTGATGCAAACCCCGGAAGTTACCGAGTGTGTGGCGGTGGGCGGTGGGGTGGATTACTTAGTGAAGTTTGAAGCGCGCACCATCGATAGCTATCAACGTCTGATGGATAGATGGTTAGTCTCTGAAGCCGGTATCGAGCGCTACTTCACCTATATTGTGACGAAGACCGTTAAACATGAGCCGCTGGGGATTGACACCGACGGCTCCATGTAGGGATTTTAATCCTTTCAGCAAGCTTTAATGCGAAGTGGCTATTTCTTGGTTTTCCAGGTATCCAACCATGCTTGGAAGCGGTTGCGTTTTCTGGAGATGGCGTCGCCTGCAGCGCTAAAGTTATCGGTGACCTCATCAAAAGCGGGCGATAAACGGTCACGGCGAAAGCGCCTCCAGCGGTAGTAGCCGTATCCGAATAGGCCGCCAAAGGTGACCAGAAAAAGTGTCGAGAACCAGTTAAAGGGCTTATCTTCAGGGCCATCAACGGGCGTAATTGAAATGGCGTTGGGGAAGATAGAAAAGAAGATGCTTCTCCAGCCAAAGTATCTAACAGCAACCCACTGGGGGTCTGTTTTGGTGGAGACTAAATCGTTGGCTTCGGTGTAAAGGTTCGCCGTATCGAATTTGAAATAGGGCGGCCAGCCCCAGCCGGTGTCCTCGTTACGGTACACAATGGTGCGGCCATTGCCCCGCACACCTTGAATAAATTGCACGTCACGGTTCATCAGCCGCTTCGATTGGGCGGTTGGGTCAGACCAAAAAATGCGTGTCCAATCATCCAGGTCGATACGTTCTTCGTGGGTGTTGACGATACGCACCACATCGTACTTGGGTAAACTGTAGTGTAAAAAGGCAGCGAAAAGCGTCCAGAAGAGAAGCAAAACAAACCATTTAACATAGACCATCGGGTCGCCTCACATATAATTAGTAACGTAGAGGGTAAGCAAGATGGCACTTGGCGGCATAACGTAGACCAAGTGGATCAGCTTGCGTCGTAAAGAGCGGTCGTACTGCTGCATGCCTTGGCGTATATAGGTGGCACGACATGTATTTGAAGCGTTCCGCTCCCAGCGCTTTTGTAGCGCTAAGCGATGCCTGAAGCGCATATAGACGGCGAGTGCGTTATACAGAATCGCAAGTGTCAAAATGAACGTCAGAACAAGTCGCATAAAGGGAAACACCAAGTGTTCCTCCGCAGTGCTTGTAAACGACAACACAACATCATTCGTCTGCACCGAAAAGATAGGCACGTGCGCTGGCTTTATCAGGTGCATACTCGCGTGAGAGAAAGTCACAGCAGTAGGCTTGTTTCGCCTCAGGCCAAGTGCGGTATTGGCGGTAAAATTCGTTTTTATGGCAGATGAACAGCTGGCGGGTATCAAGAGGCGATAGCTCGGCTAGCAGCATATTGACGAGGTCTTTGTTCGCCGTGTTCGTAGCACGCATCAGGTAGAAGTAGCTGGGATGTTCCATCTCGATTCTGGGTTTGGCGCCGCGGGTTTCGGCCCACCGCATCATAGCCGCCAGGCCATCGTATTCATGGGGCAGCTCGCTTGCATAACGTGAGGCGCGGCGCCGCATATCTGTATACGAGAGGCCCGTTACGTCCATTCCCTTTTGCGTCAGGATTTCCGCCAGTATAAAGGTGATTTTTTGGCGCAGGATATCGACTTCCTGGGTATCTCGCCCTTTGATAATGGGCTCTGCAAGCCGATTATCTTGTAAAAACTCGCCAATCTTCTTGCGGTCATCCAGGCTAAGTATTTGCTTAACTGGGAATTTCCCTAACGGTTTTTCGGTGCTGGCGATTAAAGCCGAGCTATCGACATCTTGAAAGAGATAAAGGCCGCCGAAATGCGCCGTCCAGAAGTTCTTTTGCTCAAATGCAGCATGTTTCAGTCGCACTGGATTGCGTGAAATGTTGCCCGTGCGTTTGACCGTATCGACCATATCGTCAATCAGGTGATTATCGAACCAGCTGTCCTCTTCCTCCATAAAGCGGTCGATTAGGGACTCTAAGCGCTCAGCTTCTGCGATGGTACCCGTGGTCGTGTCGGCCTCAATGACGATGCGTCGGATATCAAATAGCCGTTCTGGCCTATCGACATCCAGCACAGAGTTTTCAAGCTCGCCTGCTACCGCGTCGGTTGCTGTTAGGGCAAAAAGCTGCTGCTCGTTAGTATCGATAAAACGCCGAAGTACTTCCCGATTGGTAGAGAACTTGGCGTTGAGTAGTGGGCAATACTTCTGCTCGGTTGAGAGCAGGATAAACTGCCGATTGACGCCGCCGTGATTCAAATAGTAGTGATCTTCTAGCTCATCACCGATCTCCGGCGAGTAGCCGGAGATGTCGATATGAAACTCTGTCAGCGCAGTGGTTCTCCCTGTGAGATGCTGCAACGCACGGCCATAACGCTCGACCAGCGCTTGCGAACTGACATGAAAGAGGTTACCAAACATCAGCCCCTTTTCGATCAAGCGTTTCATGTTTTCTGCTCCTCCAGGTAGCGCCGACGCGCAGCTTCCTGAAGTCCTAGGTCGCGAACCATGGTGTCAATGGCGGCAGCATCGGATTTGCCTGCATAGCGGAATTCGCTGTCGGCGTAACGGTTAATCTCCTGTAGCACCATATCTGTGGTAATAGGAACTCTCAGCTCGGCAATCATGTTGGATTTTGTATCGTAATCCTTAAACAGGAAAAGCTCCGGGTTCTCCATCCACTCGTCCGGGAGCTCGAAATCCATCGAACGCACCTTGACGGCATCGGTGATGTTCTTGATCGCGCGGCCGGTGAATCGCTCGTCGGCCTCCTGGATAGCTTTTAGATAAGTGCCGAGCTTGGCGATGGTATCCAACTCGCCAACTTGCGAATGTACGCGATCAAATACCGCCATCAGTGTCTCTTCCTGGGGGCGGCTATGGGCTTGAAAAGAGTTAGCCACTGCCTTCTGGATCTCCTGGGCAGCGTAAAGCGCGTGCTCGCCCAGGGGGATCTGGTGATCCTTACCTAGCAGAAGGTGAAGAACGTCGATGTAATCTTCGCGGGTTTGCGGGCCATCGACCAAAAAGCGCGCACCGGAACGTTGGCGCAAGGCGTCATCGACATTTTCGGGATAGTTAGAAAACATACCGAAGGTACAATTACCGCGCACGACCGTGTTAGCACCCGCAAAGGCGTCCATCAACACTGCAGTCACTTCCTGCTGACCCGCTGACGACTGACGGTCTCCACGTTTCCCTGCGATCTGGTCGATATCATCAACGGTGCCGAAACCAATAACACCTGGATCCATCAGATTGCTAATGAATGACTTAGCGTTTTGGCCGGATTTCCCCTGATAGCTGTCAATGTTGTCGATACCAAAGTTCTGGTAACGAAACGGATACCCGGCCACCTGGCAGTAGTCGTTGAGTAGCCCCGCCATCATTTGAATCAAGGTGGTTTTACCCGTCCCCGGTTTACCGTCACCCATGAAAGTGAAGATAAAACCACCCATCTCGGCGAAGGGGTTTAAACGTCGCTCAAAATCGTAAGCCATCAGCATTTTGGCGAGCCGTAGCGACTGGTATTTGGCGATATGGTTGCCCACCACCTCATGAGGCTTTTTGAAGGTCATGGTTAGCGTGGTGGATTTCGCTTTGGTGGCAGGCTCAAAGCCGCGCAGCGTCAGGTCATCGGCCTCTATACGCCAGACAGCGTCGCTAAATGGGGAGAGCCGAGGTGCACTTTGTGCACGCAGTGCGACTTTTTCCATGCACTGCTCGGCAAAGGCGCTGAGCGTTGCGGGCAGTTGGCTCTCATCGTTGGCATGCAGGGTAAGCTTTTGGTCGAGTTCCCAGAGCGTGCCGTTCAGGGCAAGGGGCGCATTGTCCGTCAGTAGCTCTGCTACCTCACCAACTTCGACGCTGGTCTCATTAGTATGAGGTGCCATCAGAAAGGCGGTGGCATTAGCAAAAACGTGCACGACCGTGAGGGCTTCACCTGCCAGTAGCTGGGTGAATTCAGTTTTACGTGCGGTGTCCAGGGTGCCTGCCAAATTCGCGCGCTTCAGTTCGCTCAGCCCGGATGAATCAGCGTAAGCTTCGCCCACCGCCAATGCGATAGCCAATGCCCGCCGTAGTTGGTGCAGCGCTGTGGCTTGGAGCGGCGAAACAAACGGATCGTCTGTTTCGAGCCCCTCAATGCGCGCGCGTATATGAACGCCTTCGGGGCGTGCGGTGGAGCGGGTCACCAAGCCGGGTGTGGTAGTGCGCAGACGGCGAGTTTGGCCGATACCGGGTGAGCGTTCTGGCGCTGCTGTTTGTTCCGAGGCCTGGGGTTTGGCCAAGCGCGGCGTATGGTCGATTCCTTCAAGCATCGTGGTGGCAGTGCCGTAATGCTTGCGAATATCCTCTTCTCGAAGTTCCATCTGGTCGCTGGTAAAACTCATGATATCCTCGGTTATAGGGCTATCCTGCCCTAATCACATGGCTCCAATACCGTTAGCGCTCAACATGGCTGCATATAGCAGCGAACACTTAGGCCGGTACTTCTATTTTGCTGCCGCTTAATAACTCAACACTTGCCCTTTGGGACTAACCACGAACTTGCGCACATCGAGAAAGCCAGGGGGATCAAGCTCGGCAAGCACCTGAAAAGGGTGTTGTGGCAATATAATGGCGCGCTCTGTATGCGTGGCGCCGGTATCTACCCCTCGGCTGCCGAAGGGATCAAGGGCAAACACTTCACGCTCTACTTTACTAAACCAGCCGGCACGCTCTTCGCGTACTTGCTCGCTGTTTAATTCTTCTAACGTCCAGGCTAAGGCCCAATCCTGGCCCTCCTGGGAGGCAGCCTGCTCAAGCACTTGATGCAGTGGCCCAGACTGTTCGGTATACGCCGATGAGTACATCGGGCCTAGGTGGTAGCGGCTCAGCTGTTTGGGATGAAGGTCACTGAAATCCTTATCGAAGCCCTGTGCGATGGTCAGTAGCTTCAACCCCACTAGAGATTGCGACATAAGATGTGACTGTACCTGGGGCCAACGGCTTTGATCCTGGGGCAGGGGCGTCTTGCCACTATCTTCCAGCTCTACCAGGTAGATAACGGGCAGGTTGACTTGAGTGTCGTACACCGCCCAATGAATAAGAAATTGGCGGCGGCCATTGTCACTGGTGCCCTGCGAGATAAGGCTTGGATCATTACGTGCCCAAAACAGGCCACCTTGCGTCAGCGTTTCGTAATATAGACGTTGCGATAGGGCAAACTGCAGCTTGGTAGGCGTTTGTCGTTCAGTAAGAATGGTGTGAAGCATCTGCTTTTTTAAGGATTTCACAGAAGGCAGATTGTCCAGATGAAGCGCTGCTTGCTGAACGTCATTGCCCATGGTCAAAAGTTCGGATGCCACCGGAAAGCCACTGTCCCGCTTGTCCATCGTCAGGCTGTCCATCGGAGGACCTTGCTCATTGCCGACGAGAAGATACTTCATACTCAATGCCTTGAACGTACGGTTCAGTCTAATCAGATAGTCCGTCAATATCTTGGCATTGGTTTTGGTAAGCTTTCCTTCTGCCTGCAGTGTGACCGCAGTTCTAGCGAGGTAATGGATAATATGCTCGAACTTGCGAAAATAACGACGCGAGGCAAACGGGTCTGCCAAGTCAGTATGATCGCGGCTAAGCTCTGTCATTGGTTTCCCTCTCGAGAACAGGCCTGTTCTCGATGATGCTTTCGTTGGCTACGAGCACCAATCGACACATTGGGCGAGTGTGCTCACCCAATGCTGATTGATCACTATCTTCGTTAATTTGTGCAGAGGCGTAGCTTAGCCCCCGTACAAGTTCTTATCGTGCTTCTCAACGATGGCGGAGAACCGGCGGGCAAAACGGTCATCGGCTTTGGCTTTTTTCTCAATAATATCGCGGGCAAAAACCATGCTGTCTTCATGCGCTTCCATCATGTCGGCCATGCGCTGATTGGTAGCCGCACCAATGCCAGCCATGGCTGTTTGCGCTTCTTTGTCGGTTTCAACGCCGATTTCGTTGATGCGGTGAGCGACTTCTTGTTGCTGGGCTGTTTTGAGTGACTTCGTCAGGGCATCGTAAAGAACAACGCGCTGCTGGGTATCCGTCTGAAGTTTATTGATTAGCACCATTTGGGTAGCCGCTTGGTTCTGCAAACTATCTACCCAGGTTTTGCCCTTTTCGACATAGCGCTCAAGCGTCTGAGATTTGGCGATTTTGACCTGCTCTTGCTGTACCAGCGCATTATATTTTTCGTTCAGATTGGCCAATTCAGTTTCAAGCTGGGTTCGCGCTGTAGCATCTTGCTCTACAGAAATTTTGTTTTCCAGCTCAACGATTACTGGATCAAGTTCCAGTAACTCAGCGCGTGCGGCTTCAAGTTCTTGTACCGTTGCCTCGCGGTCGTCAAGAGTGGAAGTGAGGTTTTGTTGAACTTTTTCTTGCTGCTCTTGTAGTGTTTCTAGCTGGTCTTTTAATAGGCTGACAATAATGTCTGATTTTGAAATCAGGTCTTGCAGCTTATCGTCGATATTCGCTCCGCGAATACGCTCCTGACGTAATGACTCAGATTTTCCTTTACTGAAAAAACCGACAAAGTTCTCCCAGCCTGACTTAGAACGCATACCGTCAAAATCTTTCGAAAATGCCGCGGTGGTATCGTCCAAACCCATGATAAGTTCAGCGATATTGGCATTCATCAGATCAGCGTGAGCTTGCACGTCATCAAGCGTGGCATTCTCGATATCCAATCCCTGATCTTCACCAGCCTCAATTTTTTCTCGCGCAGTTTCCATCTGCGATGTAATCGATGAGATCTTGGCTTTAGATTCCTTAACAGTATCTTGCGAGTCCTGAATCATTTTTTCGAATTGAGATGTGCTCATGATTTCATCCTTAATGAAGTATGGTGAAGATCCTTATAAGAAGGGCTTTATAGGTGATTTTAGTTTCACATGTCAATGTTATAAGGCGTAAAGGAGCAATGGAATCTGGGCAATTAGTTGCCTGGCAATGAAGCAATAAGCCCACATTCATAATCATAAAGGCGGCGAGTAACGGCAGAAAAAAAGACGGTTTATACTTGGTTTACAAAAAAAAATGCAATTTTACGCAATCTTTTCAAAAACACTTCGTGGCCACTCTCCGTTAACCTGGGAGCATTCGACGGCAAGGCTAATGAGCGCTTGCTGACAATGCACGCAGCTATTGCAGCGCTCGGTTAGCCAGACTGCATTTGAGGAGAGGTTCCCATGACCACACTATCGGCCACGCTCGCAAAGCGCTTGGAAGATCCGCGCCTGTTCCGGCAGTACGCCTACGTGAACGGCAAGTGGACCCACGGGGAAGGCGGTCGCGAAGAAGCCGTTTACGATCCCGCTACTAATGAAGCCATTGGCCATATCCCACTCTTGGAAGCCGAGCAAATTACCGCTGCGGTGGATGCGGCTGAAGTCGCTTTTGTTCAGTGGCGCGCCCTGCGCGTTGATGAGCGCTGCGAGCGTTTGCTGGCGTGGTACGACCTGATACAAGCCAACCGTGAAGACCTCGCCACTATCATGACGCTGGAGCAGGGCAAGCCGTTGCCCGATGCCCGTGGTGAAGTTGAGTATGGTGCCAGCTTTGTGCGCTGGTTTGCCGAAGAGAGCAAGCGCACCTATGGCGAGACTATCCCTAGCCATATCCCGAACGCATCGCTGGGCACTATTAAAGAGCCGGTGGGCATCGCGGCAATGATTACGCCTTGGAACTTCCCGTTGGCGATGATCACCCGTAAAGCCGCAGCAGCGTTGGCGGCGGGCTGCCCGGTGATCGTCAAACCTGCCAATGAAACGCCTTACTCGGCGTTGGCGCTGGCAGAACTTGCCGAACGCGCAGGTATTCCACCGGGCATTTTTAATGTGGTGCTGGGTGACCCGGCGGAGGTCTCGAAAATTCTCTGCGCTGAGCCGCGCATTCGGGCGCTGTCATTCACCGGCTCCACACGCGTTGGCCGCATTCTGATCGAGCAGAGCGCGCATACCATCAAGCGTCTGTCTTTGGAGCTGGGTGGCAACGCGCCGTTTATTGTCGGGCCGGATATGGATCCCAAAGAGGCTGCCTACGCGGCCGTCGACGCCAAGTTTCAAACCGCGGGGCAGGATTGTCTGGCAGCCAACCGCATCCTGGTACACGAATCCATTCACGATGAATTCGTTGCGCAGTTCACCGAGCGTATGGCCGCGCTCACCGTGGGCAACGGCTTGCAGGGAGAGATCGATCTTGGCCCGCTGATTCACCGCCAAGCAGTAGAGAAAGCCGCAGCGATTGTCGATGACGCCATTTCTAAAGGCGCCACCATGGTCGGCGGCGATCAAAGCCAAGCGCCCGGTGAGAACTTCTTTATGCCGGTGATGCTGACCGGCGTAACGCCTCAGATGAAAGTGTGGCGGGAAGAGAACTTCGCGCCTGTGGCCGGTATCACTGCTTACAGCACCGACGACGAAGTCATCGAAATGGCCAACGACACCGAGTACGGTCTGGCCGCGTATATCTACACCCACGATATTCGCCGTATCTGGAAGCTAATGCGCGCACTCGAGTACGGCATGGTCAGCGTCAACTCAGTGAAGATGACCGGCCCGCCGGTGCCTTTCGGCGGCGTGAAGCAGTCCGGTCTTGGCCGGGAAGGCGGCGCCACGGGTATCGATGAGTACCTGGAAACGAAATACTACTGCCTGGGCGCGCTGGGTTCCGTCTCTGGCAGCTAGCGGCGCTTTGCTACCTCGCCGTAAGCAACCATTTAACATGCCCTCCCCAAACATTGGGGAGGTTTACCGTACAGAGAGAACACTATGAGCTTGCATCAGGATTTGATCGAACGCGACCGTAAAGTCACTTTCCACGCCTCTACCCACTTGCGTGATTTCGCCCATGGCGATGCGCCGGGCCGGGTGATTACCGGCGGTAAAGGCATAAACATCGTGGATAAAGATGGCCGTGAGTTTATCGACGGCTTCGCCGGGCTTTACTGCGTCAACATAGGCTACGGGCGCACCGAAGTCGCCGAGGCGATCTATAAGCAGGCACTTGAGCTCTCTTACTACCACACCTACGTAGGTCACTCCAACGAGCCGCAGATCGAGCTTTCCGAGCGTATTCTGAAAATCGCCGGTATGAATATGTCCAAGGTCTACTACGGCATGTCCGGCTCAGATGCCAACGAAACCCAACTCAAGATTGTGCGTTACTACAACAACGTGCTGGGGCGCCCGCAGAAGAAAAAGGTTATCTCACGTATGCGCGGCTATCACGGTTCCGGTATCGCCTCGGGCTCGTTGACCGGCCTGAAAGCGTTCCATGACCATTTCGATCTGCCGATTGACACTATTCGCCATACCGAAGCGCCGCACTACTACCTGCGTGCCGCCGAACAGCACGGTATGACCGAACTCGAGTTCTCCGCCTACTGCGCCGAGAAGCTGGAAGCCATGATTCTGGAAGAGGGCCCGGATACCGTAGCCGCCTTTATCGGTGAGCCGGTATTAGGTACCGGCGGTATCGTACCGCCGCCGGAGGGTTACTGGGATGCCATTCAAAGCGTGCTGGCGAAGTACGATGTGCTGCTGATCGCCGATGAAGTGGTCTGTGGCTTTGGCCGTACCGGCTCCGATTTTGGCAGCCATCATTACAATATGAAGCCTGATTTGGTCACCATCGCCAAAGGCCTCACCAGTGCCTATCAGCCGCTTTCTGGGGTGATCGTGGGTGAGAAAGTGTGGCAGGTGCTTGAGCAGGGCACCGGTGAGTACGGCCCTATCGGTCACGGTTGGACCTATTCAGGCCACGCGCTGGGCTGTGCAGCGGGGCTTGCCAACCTGGATATTATTGAGCGAGAAAACCTGGTGGGCAACGCGGCAGAAACCGGCGGCTACTTCCAGCAGCAGCTAAAAGCTAACTTTGAAGGCCATCCGCTGCTGGGCGACGTACGCGGCGTTGGCTTAATGGCTGCACTGGAGTTCTCTCCGGATGCCAAACAACGCCTGCACTTCGACCCCGCCCTCAAAGTGGGCCCTCGCGTGGCGGCGGCTGCCATGGAAGAGAACCTGATTGCCCGCGCTATGCCCCAAGGCGATATCCTCGGCTTCGCACCGCCGCTGACCATTAATCGTGGTGAAGTGGACGAAATGATTGGCCGCGCCAAGCGCGCCATTGATCGGGTAACCGATGAGCTCGTGCGTTCCGGCGATCTAAAAACCGGCCAGCAAGAGGCAGCATTTACTGTTTAATCGGAGCTTGTAGCCTTATGAGCGCCGCTGCCTATGCAGCGGCGTTTCTGTTTTTGAAGGGGGCGGCTATGCTTAATAGCATTATGCGTTATAAGCCATTTGATAGTTAAGGAGTAACCACCGATGCAACCGGTATTAGCTTTCGATGTATACGGCACGCTAATTGATACCCAGGGCGTTACGGTTGAGCTGGAGCGGCGCCTAACGGATGCTTCCAAAGCAGTTGAATTCGCCCGCCGCTGGCGTGATAAACAGCTCGAGTACAGCTTTCGCCACGGTCTGATGGGCGCTTACGTGCCGTTTTCGGAGTGTACCCGCGAAGCGCTGGTGTTTATCGACCGCGCACTGCAAACCGGTCTTTCGGATAATGACCACGATCACCTGATGGCGGTATACGGTGAGTTGCCCGCTTTTGACGATGTAGTACCTGCACTTGATCAGCTTCGCGATGCAGGCATACGCTGCGTGGCGTTTTCGAACGGCACTACAGAAGCCGTGTCAACGTTGTTAACTCGCGCAGGTGTTGAGAGCCATATGGACGATGTGATTAGCGCCGATGAGGTGAAGCGCTTTAAGCCTGACCCGGCGGTGTACGCGCATCTGCGTAGCCGCTTAGAGACGCGCCCCGAGCATACTTGGCTAGTTTCCAGTAACCCCTTTGATGTGATTGGTGCCACCCATGCAGGCCTGCGTAGTGCGTGGATACGGCGCAGCTCTGACGCACCTTTCGACCCTTGGGGTGTCGAACCCGATATGACGGTGACCGATCTAGAAGCATTGGCGGAACGCATAATCCGCTAGGTTGTTAACCTGCGTCGAGAAGCCGCATAATGATGCACGCTTAACGACTTAGGAGATGACCATGTCAGAAAAAATTTACTGTGTTGCTGGTTTTAAGCCCAAACCAGGTAAGGAAGAAGCGGTGTTTAAAGCGCTTCAGTCGTTAGAGCCGAACACCCATCGGGAAGACGCGTGCATTCACTACACCGTGACCCGGCAGATAGACAACCCTTTTGCTCAAGGCACCAGTTACCCGATTGTGTTTCATGAAATTTGGGCCAGCCGTGAAGAGTTTGAAGCCCACTGCCAGCGTAAAGAGATCCAAGACTTCTTTGCCAAGCACGTTGAGGCGCCGGATGGTGATATTGAAGATGCCAACGTGTGCGTTTACACCGACGAACCATGGAATTTTGACGCGCCCAAGGTATAAGCTTAAAAGGAGCTAACATGACCGATCAAAAGATGAACGTCGAGAGCTTTAACCTGGACCACACTAAGGTAAAAGCCCCGTATGTACGCCTAGCCGACATCAAAGAAGGCCAGAACGGTGATCGTATCCATAAGTACGACCTGCGCATCTGCCAGCCCAATAAAGATCATATGGATATGCCAGCGCTGCACTCCCTTGAGCACTTAATGGCTGAGCTGTCGCGCAATCACACCGATAAAGTGGTCGATATCAGCCCCATGGGCTGCCAAACCGGCTTCTACATCGCGATGATCAACCACGACGACTACGACGACGTGATTACGATCATCGAGCAAACTCTGAATGATGTGCTCGAAGCCACCGAAGTACCCGCCTGCAACGAACTGCAGTGCGGCTGGGCGGCCAGCCACAGCTTGGAAGGCGCTCAGGAACTGGCGCGTAACCTGCTCGCTAAGCGCAGCGAGTGGACAGAAGTGTTTGCTTAAACGTTATGTGGCAGCACCAATCTAGTCGACTTTACGCCTTCCTAAGGGGAGGCGTTTTTATTGTCCGTGCACTAACCAATGGTAAACGCAAAGCAACGGTGAGATGCTGGTACTTTGATCGCATTTTCCATGGGTGAGGCACGAATATGCTGTTGGACACTTGGCTTTTATACCTAATTGCCTGTATTGGCCTGTCGCTTTCGCCAGGGCCCAACGGCCTGTTGGCGCTGACCCACGGCGCAATGCATGGCAGCCGTAAAACCCTGTTTACTATCATCGGCGGCGCGACAGGATTTATGCTGATTATTGCCCTGTGCATGTTTGGGATTGGGGCGCTGCTTAAGTCGTCGGTGGTGTGGCTGACAGCGCTGAAATGGGTCGGGGGTGCCTATCTGATTTGGCTGGGTATCCAAGTGTGGCGCTCACCGCCGATTACCGGCGAGCTTCATTTGCAGGCAAGCCAAGCGAGCGGCTGGCAGCTTTATCGCCAAGGCGTATTGGCATCGATTACCAACCCCAAAGTACTGCTGTTCTTCAGTGCTTTTCTAGCTCAGTTTATCGATCCGCAACGCAGCCTAATGCTGCAATTTTTCCTGCTGGCAGGCACCTTTGTTGTTATCGAGTGCGTTGTAGAAGGTTTGCTCGCCAATATGGCTAATCGCATTCGTCACTGGTTAAAACGCGTAGGCCGCGGATTCAACCGCACCTGCGGCGGTATCTTCATCGCCATCGGCGCCGCGCTGCCATTAAGGGCTTAAACTCAGGCCTGCTCGGCTTTTTGCGACACGTTATAGATAACCATTGACTTCTGCCTATGATGCCCCTATAAGAGCACGATAATCCACCACCTTAGGCGCCCATGTTCCTTCTGATCTCGATTGCCACGCTTTCGATTGCACTCTCTTTTCTGTGTTCCATCCTTGAAGCAGCCCTCCTGTCAATTACGCCCAGCTATATTGCGAAGCTGAAAGAGGAGAAGCCCAAGTTACACGCCTCGCTGACCAAGCTCAAAACCAATATCGACCGGCCCTTAGCGGCTATTTTGACGCTTAATACGATTGCCCACACCGTGGGCGCGACAGCAGTGGGTGCTCAGGCGGCAATTGTATTTGGTGAATCGTCCATCGCTATTGTGTCGGCGGTGATGACGATGCTGATTTTGATCCTCTCAGAAATTATTCCGAAGACTATCGGCGCGACTTACTGGCGCGGTTTATCTCCGTTTCTGCCACGCTTGTTGAAACCGATGATTTTGGGTCTGCTGCCCTTTATCTGGATGTCGGAGCAGATTACCCGCCGACTAGGTAAGTCCGAGCACGACGTTGACCTGCGGGATGAAATTAAAGTGCTGGCCCGTGTCGGTCTGGAAGAGAACGTGCTGGATGCGGACGAGTCGCGCACTATTATCAATATGCTGAATCTGCACGATATCCTGGTTAGCAAAGCGATGACCCCGCGTACAGTGTGTGAAACCGTCCTACCGGACATGACCGTGAAAACGTTCGATGAACAGTATGGCAAAGCGCCGTTCACGCGTTTCCCGGTGATGGACAACGGTGAACAAGCTTTTGGTTATGTGCATAAAGCCGATATGTACCACGCCGACGATGCTAAAACGATGCGCGAGTTGATGCATCCGATCGGCAGCGTGGACGTCTCACATAACGTCGAGCAGGTCTTCACCTCTATGCTAAAAGACCACCTGCACATGCGGGTTGTCTACGACGAGCATGGCACCTTTGTGGGCTTGATTACGTTAGAAGACATTATTGAGACCATTCTGGGGCAGGATATTGTCGATGAGACCGACAATGTGGCCAATTTGCGCCACTATGCGAAACAGCAGTGGATCAAGCGGGTTAAGCGGGATAATAAAGACGCTAAAGTGAAAGAGTGATTGCCAGGCAAGGCTCATTGTTTGCTAGTCAAAAGCGGCGCCTTCGGGCGCCGTACTGCTTTTTACTGGCGGTTATATCCAGGCGCTTACGCGACTGGACTACGTTTGGCTCAGCGAGTGAACGTTGTCATGCAACTCGCTGTCTTAGCGCTAAATGATCTATAGTGAAGGTGCTGTAAGTCAAATAAGCTATTAAGGCGCCTAACGCCCATTAAGGAGGAAAGCATGTCATTACGTATTAATGCAGTTGTACCTGATTTTGAAGCGGAAACGAGCCAAGGGCCGATTCGTTTTCATGACTGGATTGGCGACAGCTGGGCGATCCTGTTTTCACATCCTAAAGACTTTACCCCGGTTTGCACGACGGAATTTGGCGCCGTTGCGCAGCTGAGTGCCGAGTGGAAAAAACGCGGTACCAAGGTGATTGGTGTTTCTGTAGATGGGGTAGAAGAGCACAAACGCTGGGGTGATGACATTAAAACCGTCAGCGGCAGCGAGGTCGACTTTCCGATCATCGCCGATAACGGGCTCACGGTATCAAAGCTCTATGACATGTTGCCAGAAGATGCTTATCTGCCCGATGGCCGGACGCCAGCCGATAGCGCAACGGTGCGCTCGGTATTTATTATTGGGCCGGATAAGCAGCTGAAGCTATCCATGACCTACCCAATGACCGTAGGGCGTAACTTTGCGGAAATCCTACGTGCCCTGGATGCGCTGCAAACCACAACACAACACGGTGTTGCCACCCCGGCGGATTGGACGATAGGTCAGGATGTGATTATTCCGCCAAGCGTGTCTGACGCGGACGCCAAGCAGAAGTATGGCGAATACGAAACAGTTTTGCCTTACCTGCGTAAGACGCCACTGCGTTAACCAAGAGTGGTGTAAACGTGAAAGCCAGCGCCTATGCGCTGGCTTTTACATGGGGCATTACGCGGACTCTAGCGCAAGCTGTTCAATAGACGTTGAAACACTGCGCGCCCCGGTGAGTATCTCATTGACGATAATCTCAATTTCGCTCACGCTGGTTTGGCTCGATTTGCCTTGCTCTACTACCTGCTGCATGGCCTGAGTAGTGCGTTCCACCAAGGCGCTGTTCTCTTTTAGCACCCGGGTAATATCCTCCACCGCTTCGCTAGACCCTTTGGCCAAACGGCGCACTTCATTAGCTACTACCGCAAAACCGCGACCCTGTTCGCCCGCGCGCGCAGCTTCCACGGCGGCGTTAAGCGATAGTAGGTTGGTTTGATTGGCGATACGCGCAATCGACTCGGTAATGCTATTGATACTCTGTGCCTGCTTGTTAAGCGCGGCAATGAGCTGCTGTGCTTCTGCCAAGGTTAGCGCCGCTTGCTCAGAATCACGTACAACGCGCTGCAGGTGGCTAAGCCCATTTTGGGCGATCTGCTCCGTTTGAGAAGAGGTGCTTTGCGCGGCGGTAACGGCTCGTGTGGCGGATTCCGCTGCTTGAACGGAGCGGGTGATATCGGTGGCAAACTTGACCACTTTTACGACGTTGCCATGGCCATCTTGAATCGGGTTGTAAGTTGCCTCTAGCCAAACGCTGGTGCCGCGAGAATCCAAGCGCTCAAACTTCCCTTGCATGTATTCGCCCTGAGCAAGCCGTTCCCAGAAACGCGGGTTAGCTTGTGAGAAGTTGGCGGGACAAAACATCCGGTGATGTGCCCCTACAAGCTCTTCATTGCGGTATCCCATTGCCTGCTCAAAGTTGGTGTTGGCATTGAGGATCTCACCGCTGGGGGTAAATTCAATTACCGCCATGGAGCTATTTAACGCGTCTAACACAGCGTTTTTGCGCTCCGCCTCTTGGTGGGCAGCCGTGATGTCATTGGCAATTTTGAGTACCTCGACAACCTTACCCCGCCGGTTACTGATCGGTAAGTAGTTGGCCTCTAACCAAATTTCTTCGCCCTGGGCATTAGCACGCCGAAAGCGTCCTTGCTGGCTATGCCCTGCGGCCAGTGCTTGCCAAAACGCTCGGTACTCATGGCTATTGCTTTCTTCAGGAAAGCAGAAGACCCGGTGGTGTTGCCCCTTCACTTGGTCAAGGGTGTAACCGACGGCGGTTAGGAATTGCTCACTTGCCTTCTTAATAACCCCTTCAGGTGTAAAAGAGATGCAAGCGGTATGTTGGTACAGTGCGTTGTGTAAACCATTAGAAGCGAGAATTGTGAGCATTGCTAATCCTGTCAGCGGGGCTATGTAAGTCTTGTGTACAAGGTTAGAGCAGTCCCGGTCTATAAGCATCAGTTTGTGTCTATATGACACAAAATGTTGCATTCGTGAGAGTGTTTAGTGTCTTTGAGTATTAATTTCATATGATAATCAGTTTATTTAGCCAATCTTCAGGGGAAGATGGCCGTAGATGGCGGAAACTGCAGGGCTTCTAGATAGAGCAAGTTGAAAAAACATTAGGGTTAACTCTATATTCATATTTTTAATGTACAGTATTTGTATAATTATGATTATAGAGCTAATGCTAAGAAAAGCTACCTCTTTGTATAGGTTTTGTGCAATAATTTTTAGGCGTACAAAATACACCGCTCATGGGCAAGCAGAAGAGGAGGGAGTGGATTGGCAGCGCCTAACCGCCGGCTAGTCGTCTTGGGTGTGACGCGTATTAAGCAGAGAGGCGGGGTGATGCTTTCCAGCTTGGTGCATCAGGTCGAATTGGCGGGCGCAGGTGCGGCAGGCTCGGCACATCGACAGATGAATACGCAAAGCCATTTTTTCACGTAACGATAGTGTTTTATCCTGTTTTAAGGACATCAATCCCGTGGCTTCGCGGCACATAAGCATATCAGGCTCCTTTTCAGCTAATTTAACCAACCATGATCCAAGCACTCTCTTAGCCGTAAACGCGCACGGTGTAAGATGACCCAGCAGTTAGTTTCAGTAATGCCGGTTTCCTTACAGATATCGGAGGTGGAAAGCCCCATGAGTTCTCGCAGGGTAAATACCCGTGCGATGTTTTCCGGCAAGGCGATCAAACAGGCATCAAATACCTGCCAAAAACGCTGGTTTTCCAACACCTGCTCCGGCTCGCCCCAGTGGCTAGGGCGGGCAGCGCTCTGCCAGTGACCATCCTGCTGAAACAGACGATCAAGGGTGTCGTCATCTAAGTCCTGGTCTAACGGTTGCCACGTTCCTTGACGGCGCTGTTGACGGAGTTGATTTAGAATTTTGTATTTCAAAATGCCAAATACCCAGGTCTCGAACTCGGAGCGCCCTTCAAAGGAGGCGCTTTTCTCAAAGGCGGTGAGCAAGGTTTCCTGCACCGCATCTTCAGCGGCGGTGGCATCACGCAGCTGCAACCGCGCAAAAGCCACTAAACGTGGTCGTAGCTGGGTAAAGTGGGCGGCGGCTAAGGTGGCGGAAAAAGGCACGTGGTTCCCTTTATTAAGGTCTCCTGGGCGCACGTTTACATCGTGCTCATAAACATCATCATTATTTATTCATTCGTCATTAATGCGTTAAAGTACGTGTTGATACCACGTTAGACAACAACGTGTCGTTCTCTTTGATGCCTTTCCGTTTGCCAATCGAGTTTATGCTGTCCATGGAAAATACATTGTTACTGGGGTTTTTGGGCAGCTTAATTGCTGGATTGTTGACGGCGGTGGGTGCACTGCCGGTGCTGTTAGGCAAAACGCCTAGCCGTGGCTTTCGTGATTTAGCGTTAGGTTTTGCGGCGGGTGTGATGCTGGCAGCGTCATTTTTCTCGTTGATTATCCCCGCGCTGGACGCTGCAGAAATCTACTATGCCGGTGGCCCTGTTCCTGCCGGGATTGTTTGTGCGGCTATTTTGCTCGGTATGGGTGCCATCGCCCTGCTTAATGAGCACCTTCCCCATGAGCATTTTGCCCAAGGCCGTGAGGGGCCGGAAGCCGCTTCGCTGCGCCGGGTATGGCTGTTTGTATTTGCGATTACTATCCACAACCTGCCGGAAGGCATGGCGGTGGGTGTCGGCTTTGGTGCCAATGGCTTAGAGGGCGGCATGCCACTGGCTATCGGCATTGGCCTGCAGAACATGCCTGAAGGGCTCGCCGTCGCGGTCGCTTTGATGGGGGAGGGCTACTCAAAGTGGCGCTCCTGGTCGATTGCCGCCCTAACCGGCCTCATCGAACCCATCGGTGGCTTGTTTGGCGCCAGTATTGTTAGCGTTTCCCAAATACTGCTGCCTTGGGGGCTGGCGTTTGCCGCCGGTGCCATGCTGTATGTCATCAGCCATGAAATCATCCCCGAAACCCACCGCTGCGGCCACCAGAAAAAGGCTACCTTTGGCTTGGCGATGGGGCTGGTGATTATGCTGTTCTTAGATGTGTGGTTGGGGTAGCCCTAACCCTAACCTATTATTTCCGCGCCACCGTGCGGGCCCGACTGGTGGCACAGCCGGTGGTCGCTAAGCACGTCTATAATATGGCACTGGCCAACACTGCCCCCCGCACACTGATTGATCATGCGTTTAAGCTCATCGCGTACCGCGGTGAGTCGTGCCAGCCTCGCTTCAACCTCGGCAAGATGACGTTTTGCCAGCGTATCCACCTCCTGGCAAGGCATCGCTGGGTGATCGGCCATTTCCAGCAACTCTCTTACCGCCTCCACTGAAAAACCAAAATCCCGTGAATGGCGAATAAACGTCAATCGGCGGATGGCAGCCCTAGTGTAACGCCGCTGGTTTCCTTCATTGCGCGGCGCTGAAGGCAGTAGCCCAATGTGTTCGTAATAGCGCACTGTTTCTGGCTTGCAGCCGGACTCGCGTGCCAGTTCGCCGATGCCAATATAGCGCTCAGTCGTGGATGGCTCAGTAGTGGATAGTTCAGTGGTTTGATCTTTCATTGCTTGAACCTCTAGTGACTACAGGTATTACGCTGCTGCTAAGATAGACGAACTTGGAGCAAAGAGCGATGAATGACGCTACACCTGCTAATACCGAACAACCCACCCCACAAGCGACAACCCCGTCCACCACGCTGCGCGTGCAGGGTATGGACTGTGGTGGCTGCGAACGTAAAGTCGAATCAGCGCTAAAGCGCTTAAATCACGTTGACCAGGTCTCTGCGAGTTCGCTGGCGGGGTCGGTACAACTCACTCCACCGCCGGGGCAATCGTTGCCACGTGCGGAGATTGAGTCGACGATTACCGCCCTCGGCTACCAGGTAGTGAATGAGTCGGAGGATACGTTTGAGTCGAAAAAGGCGCCTTCTTGGTGGCAATCGCCAAAAGGGCGACTGGTGATAGTCAGTGGCGCATTGCTGGCGCTTGCCTGGGGGCTTAAATTTGCTTGGCCTGCGCTGGGCAGTTGGCCCTTTATCGCGGCGACGCTGGTGGGGCTAGTGCCGATTATTCAGCATGCCTGGCAAGCGCTCAAACTGGGCAACCCCTTCACCATTGAAATGCTGATGAGCATCGCCGCCGTGGGGGCGTTAGCAATCAACGCAGCCGCCGAAGCGGCGGTGGTGGTGTTTCTGTTTGCCGTGGGTGAGCTGCTGGAGGGCGTTGCCGCAGCCCAGGCCCGGCGCAGTATCTCGGCACTTTCAAAGCTGACGCCCTCCACCGCACAGCTATTGGAGCAGGGCGAAATTCGCGAAGTCGCTGCCGCCTCGCTCCAGCCTGGCCAACGTGTTCAGGTACGCCCCGGCGACCGACTGCCCTGCGATGGGCAAATTATGTCCGGAAACTCCTCGATCGACGAGTCGCCGGTCAATGGCGAGTCGGTGCCCCGGGAGCGTGGCGAAGGGGAAACGGTGTTTGCAGGCACCGTTAATCTGGAGGGCGTGCTTGAGGTGGAGGTAACCCGCAGCGCTGAAAATAACACCATCGCCCGGGTGATTAAGCTGGTGGAAGAGGCCCAAGCGGCGAAAGCGCCAGTGGCCCGCTTTATTGACCGCTTTGCGTTTTACTATATGCCTGCGGTGGTTGGGGTGGCGCTAATAGTCGCTATCGTTCCGCCGCTGGTATCGTCGATGCTGTGGTCAGAATCCATTTACCGAGCCTTAGCGCTGCTGCTGATTGCCTGCCCCTGCGCGCTGGTGATCTCGACGCCCGCTGCTATCGCTGCCGGGCTATCGGTGGGGGCTCGTAACGGTCTGTTGATGAAAGGCGGCGCTGTGTTAGAGCAGCTAGGCAAACTCAAGCGGGTTGCGCTGGATAAAACCGGCACGCTGACCGCGGGTAAGCCCACAGTGACAGATATAGAGAGCTTTGATGGCGTCAGTGACGATGAAATAGTGCGCCTTGCCGCCGCCCTGGAGCAGGGGTCAAGCCACCCCCTTGCCTTGGCGATTAGCGACTATTTTCAAAATAATAGCGGCCAGCAGTCAAAAGCTACGTTGCCTAAAGTAGACGCTGGCCGTGCGTTAGCGGGGCACGGCGTTGCCGGGCAGGTGGAAGGGCGTGAATTACTGCTAGTGAGTCCGCGCTACTTACAAACGCTCACCCAGGGTAGCAGCAAGCTAAACGCCAGTATTACTGCGCTGGAAACTCAGGGTAAAAGCCTTGCAGTTCTGTTAGAAAACGAACGGCCTATCGGGCTAATCGCCTTGCGGGATGAGCCCCGTGAAGATGCTCGCAAGGGGCTTCAAGCGCTAGAGCGCCTGGGGGTACAGGCTGTGATGCTCAGCGGAGATAATGCCCGCACCGTGGCCGCCATTGGTGAGCAGTTGGGCATTGAGGCCGAAGGCGCACTGATGCCCGAAGATAAAGCCCAGCGCGTGCGTGAATGGCAGGCGCAAGGGCTGGGGCCCATCGGCAAAGTAGGCGATGGGATTAACGATGCGCCGGCGCTTGCGGCTGCAGAGGTGGGTATTGCCATGGGCAGCGGCACGGATGTGGCGCTTGAAACCGCCGATGCTGCGCTGCTTAAAAACCGCGTGGGTGGGATAGCCGAAATGATCGCGCTCTCCCGGGCCACCATGCGCAATGTAAAAACCAACGTGGCGCTGGCGCTGGGTTTTAAAGCGCTGTTTTTGATTTCGACAGTGCTGGGGGTTACCGGGATGTGGGTCGCGGTGATGGCGGACACTGGGGCGACCGTGCTGGTCACCCTCAATGCGCTGCACTTATTGCGCTACCGCTTTAATGACGTGTAAGACGAACCAACCCGTTAGCTTTGTACGTACTAATTCTTTACGTACTCTACCAGCGCCTGGGCGAAGGAGTCGGTCGTGCCGGTGCCGCCCATATCCGGGGTGACCATGTCACGGCGGGTTTCCAGCACGGTGCGAATGCCCTGACGGATGGCGGTGCCTTTTTCCGTCATGCCCAGGTGGTCAAGCATCTGCGCAGCGGCGAGCAGCAGGGCGCAAGGGTTGGCGATGTTCTTGCCTTCGATATCCGGCGCAGAACCGTGAACGGCCTCAAAGATTGCCGCTTTTTCGCCAATGTTTGCCCCAGGCGCCAAGCCCAAGCCACCGACGAGCCCTGCACACAGGTCAGAGAGAATATCGCCAAACAGGTTGGTGGTAACGACTACATCAAACTGGTGCGGGTTCATCACCAGCTGCATACAGGCGTTATCGACGATCATCTCCTGGAATTCTATTTCGGGATACTCTTTGGCGATCTCCCGCGCTACGTCCAAAAACAGCCCCGAGCTGGTTTTGATGATATTGGCTTTATGCACCGCGGTGACTTTTTTGCGGCCGTTGCTTTTGGCCAGCTCAAAGGCGTAGCGAACGATACGCTCAGAGCCTTTGCGGGTGACTTTGATGACCGAAATGCCGGTATCGCCGTCGTCGATCATCTCCTGACCGTCGGAAAGATACGCGCCTTCGGTGTTTTCCCGAACCGTGATCATATCGATGTCGTCGTAGCGCGAGCGGGTGCCGGGGAAGCTAATCGCCGGGCGCACGTTGGCATAAAGGTCAAAGTGGCGACGTAGCTGTACGTTAATCGAGGAGAAGCCTTTGCCAATCGGCGTGGTCAGCGGGCCTTTCAGCGCAATGCCGTACTTTTCGATGGCATCCAGCGACTCCTGAGGAATCAGCGTGCCGTGCTTTTCAAGTGCACCTAAGCCCGCATCAATATGCTGGTAGGTTAAGCCGCAATCTAAGGCGTCGAGCACTCGCAACGTGGCCTGCATAATTTCTGGGCCGATGCCGTCGCCCTTGATGACTGCAATAGATTGGCTCATGTACTGCTCCTCTTTATTTATCGGCTGGTTAGCGTCAGATGTATTTGGCACTGATGGGAAAGACAACAGGGTGTCATTTCAGGAAAGTTACCAATCGATAGCGCCTTTAATGGCCCAATGGTACGCCAGAAACGGGGGCAAGGTCACTCTGTCTAAAGTAGCGACATACCTCTGGGGGAGTTTTAGCCCAAGGGTTAGACGTTAGGTGCAATGCAGCAGAATTACTGGTAGGATACGGCACTTTGTCGCACTTGGCTTTCTACAATACGCTTCTTGCGACGCGTTATATGCACAACCCTTTCTTTTCGCAACTGTAAAAGAATCTCTGCCAATGACTGCATTCACATATTGCTTTTCAGGGCTGATGACTCCGCCCTAGCCCCTCGCCCCCTCTAAGGTGCTGATAGTGCATTCACTGCTCTGTCATCGCTTTCTGGTACTTGTTTATAGCGGCTAAGATCTTAACGACTGATTCTTAACGACCCAGCTCTTAACGATCAGGTTCTCAGCGCTCAAGTTTCCAGTACCTGAATTTAGCGGTACCTAACGCTAGCTCATCACTATTTAAAACAAAAAGCTGATCATCCCAGCGTGCCAATGTGTTGGCGGTGCTTCCCTTGTTGGCTGCGCTGTTTGACCGCTTTTGGCCTGTTATTAACCTAAAACCATGGATCCCTCGCATGTACGAAAAGTTTAAACAATCCTGGCTCTCCAATCTCAAGGGCGACACCCTGGCGGGGATTGTCGTAGCGCTAGCGCTAATCCCCGAGGCCATTGCGTTCTCGATCATCGCAGGCGTTGACCCGAAGGTCGGCCTTTACGCCTCCTTCGCTATCTGTGTGATTATCGCCTTTACTGGCGGCCGCTCCGGCATGATCTCAGCGGCAACCGGCGCCATGGCGCTACTCATGATCACCCTGGTGAAAGAGCACGGTTTAGAGTACCTGCTGGCCGCCACACTGTTGACCGGTGTGCTGCAGATTGTGGCAGGTTATCTAAAGCTTGCTGAGTTGATGCGATTCGTATCGCGCTCGGTGGTGACAGGGTTTGTCAACGCGCTGGCCATACTGATCTTTATGGCCCAGTTGCCCGAGCTGACTGACGTCACTTGGCACGTTTATGCAATGACCATTGCGGGCCTGGCCATCATTTACGGCTTTCCCTATGTGCCGGTAGTGGGTAAAGCCATTCCTTCTCCACTGGTATGTATTGTTGTACTCACCGCCGTGTACATGCTGACCGGCATGGATATTCGCAGCGTTGGCGATATGGGCGAGCTGCCCGATAGCCTGCCGATGTTCTTATGGCCCGATGTGCCGCTGAACTTTGAAACCCTGATGATCATCCTGCCCTATTCGCTAATGTTAACTGTGGTGGGCCTGCTTGAATCAATGATGACGGCGACCATTATTGATGACTTAACTGATACCAAGAGCGACAAAAACCGCGAGTGTAAAGGCCAGGGTATTGCCAACATTGGCGCGGGTTTGATTGGCGGTATGGCGGGCTGCGCCATGATTGGCCAATCGGTGATCAATATTAAATCCGGTGGCCGTCGTCGTACCTCGACGTTAATCGCCGGTATCGCACTACTGCTGATGGTGGTTTTCCTGGCCGATTGGGTATCCCAGATCCCCATGGCCGCGCTGGTGGCGGTAATGATTATGGTCTCTATAGGTACCTTTAGCTGGGAGTCGATTCGCGATCTGAAAAAGCATCCCATGAGCACTAACATCGTCATGGTGGCCACCGTTATCGTAACGGTAGGTACCCACAACTTGGCGATTGGCGTATTCGTTGGTGTGCTGTTAGCGGCGATGTTCTTTGCCAACAAAGTCGGCAACATTATGTATATCGGCTCTAAAGAAATAAAACCGGGGAAAGAGCGTGAATACGAAGTCGTTGGTCAGGTGTTCTTTGCTTCCTCCGAGCGCTTTATCGCCGCCTTCGACTTTAAAGAGAGTATCGATAAAGTCACTATCAATCTCTCCCGGGCGCACTTCTGGGATATTACCGCCGTGCAGGCGCTGGATCGCGTGGTGATTAAATTCCGCCGTGAAGGTACCGAGGTAGAGATGGTGGGTCTGAGCGAAGCCAGCGCAACGGTAGTGGATCGCTATGCGGTACACAATGACCCCGAAGCGGTTGAAAAACTGATGGGCGGCCACTAAACCAACGCATGGAGAGCGATATGACAGATCAAGTATTAGCCGCTATTGACGGCTCCCAGTTTTCTGAAGGCGTCTGCGATTACGCTGCCTGGGCAAGCTTGGCCATGGATGCACCGTTAACCTTTGTGCATGTGGTCGACAACCACTCAGAAGTACCTGAAGAGCAGAATCTTTCCGGCAACCTACGTTTTGGTGCCCGCGAAAGGCTGATGAAAGAGCTTTCTGACCTTGATGAGCAGCGCGCTAAGGTGAACCGCGAGCATGGCAAGCTGATGCTGGAAGCGGCTAAAGCGCGGGCAATTGAGGATGGGGTCAGCGACCCCGTTACTCGCCAGCGCAATGGCACCCTGGTAGAGAGCCTATTAGAGCTTGAAGAAGAGATGCGTTTGCTGGTGGTGGGTAAACGCGGTGAAACCGCCCACCAGGCCAGTGGGCATCTTGGCTCTAACCTTGAACGCGTGGTGCGTGAACTGCACCGACCGATTCTAATGGTGCCGAAAACCTTCAAGCAGCCTGAAAAGATCCTGATGGCCTTTGACGGCAGCAAAACCGCCCGTAAAGGCGTTGAGATGCTGGCACGCTCGCCCCTTTTTGCGGGCACTGAGTGCCATGTGCTGATCGTGGGTGCGGAAACGGCTGAACACCGCTCCGAGCTCGAATGGGCGTTAAGCACATTGCGCGAAGCGGGCCACCAAGCCGAGGGCGCTATTCGTGCTGGCGAGGTAGACGAAGCCCTGCAAGCTTATGAAAAAGAGCAGGGCATTGACCTGTTGGTGATGGGCGCCTACGGGCACTCCCGTATTCGTCACCTGCTAGTCGGTAGCACCACAACGGCCATGCTCCGTGGTAGTCGCATACCGGTGTTGATTCTGCGCTAAGGCCCAATAAGCAAGTTTAGCTCGCATTGCGATTTGTTTTCCGCAGCCGGCCCTCTTTCTTGAGTGAGCCGGCTTCTTAGTCTCTGCAGTGCCTAAATTATCTCCATCAAATGATGCTAATGTTGCAATGCGCTTCTATGCTAGTAGTCAGGTTGTAACCTATTCACCCACTGGAATAGCGTAAGGAGCCTGCTGTGAACATGCCCATGTTGGAAAAAAAGCCTGTTGGCTTCGACGAAGCCTCAACGTCCCACCGTTTTGTCGCCGAGCTACTGGCCCAAGCCGATATTCATCTCGACGGGCACCGCCCCTGGGATATCCAATTGAATGCTCCCGGCGTTATTGATAGCGCTCTTTCGCGAGGTAATCTTGGGTTTGGCGAAAGCTACATGAAGGGGGACTGGGACGCCGATCGGCTTGATGAGTTGTTTTACCGCTTAATGCGTGCTCGGCTCGGGCAGCGTATCAAACCCACTCAATTGATGTATCACTCTCTGCGTTCGCGCCTGCTGAATCGTCAAACGGCGAAGCGTGCCTGGGAAGTGGGCGAAAAGCATTACGATCTGGGTAATGACTTCTACGCGGCCATGCTCGATCAGCGCATGACCTACACCTGCGGCTACTGGAAAAATGCCCAAACCCTAGACGAAGCTCAGGAAGCCAAACTCGACCTGGTCTGCCGTAAATTGCAATTAAAACCGGGGATGCGGGTGCTGGATATCGGCTGCGGCTGGGGCAGTTTTATGGCCTACGCGGCTGAGCATTACGGTGTTGAGTGCGTGGGCCTGACGATCTCCAAAGAGCAGGCGGAGTTCGGGCAGCGGCTGATAAAAAACGGGCTGCCGGTAGCGTTTCGCTTGCAAGATTACCGTAATGAGACCGAGCAGTTTGACCGTATTGTTAGTATTGGCATGTTTGAGCATGTGGGGCATAAAAACTACCGCGAGTATATGAGCGTGGTTAACCGCTGCTTAAAAGATGACGGGCTGTTTTTACTGCATACCATCGGCAAAAACTTGAGCAACACGGTGACTGACCCCTGGATTGATAAGTATATTTTCCCCAATGGCGAATTGCCCACCTTGGGGCAAATCGCGGATGCCACTGAAGCGCTGTTCGTGGTGGAGGACGTACATAACTTTGGGGCCGATTACGACCGTACTCTAATGGCTTGGCACGATAACTTTGAGACGCACTGGCCCACCTTTGAAAGCCAGTATGGCGAGCGTTTCTATCGCATGTGGCGTTACTACTTGCTATGTTGCGCCGGTGCTTTCCGAGCTCGAGAAATTCATCTTTGGCAACTGGTGATGAGTAAGCAGGGGGTGCTGGGCGGTTATTCCCGCGTTAGCTAAATTTTTGCTCTGGTATAAGCTTGCTAGGCACCCAGCGTAAGAACGCCACCATACCCAATAGCTCTACCAGAGATTGGAACACCACCACCACGACCGCTGCTTGCCAGGGGCTCGGCAGGGTTAGCGCGATGGGCAGCATCACAAAAGAGTTACGCGTGCCAAAGCTGAACGCTAGCGTTCTAGCGCTTTCGGTGGGCAGTTTAAACAACTTACCTAACCCCTTACCCAGCAGTGCAGCAAAGAGTAGAAAGCCAATAAAGATAAATACCACCTGCACCAGCACGCGGCTCAGCCCGAACACAGTGTTGACCTGGGAAGCGGCAATCATCATCACCACCAAGGCCAGTAAGGGAACCGGCAGTAACCCTAAGTAATGTACGCTTCGCCTTACCGCTTTATGGTGCTGGGCGGTGTACTCGGTAAGCCAGGCGAGTGCTAAGGGGGTGAGAATAAGCCCTGCAAAAGCGCTCAGCAGCTCGCTGGAGAGGGTCAGTCCAAACCACTCACTGCCCAAGAACAGCCACAAATAAACCGGCAGCGCGACCATCTGCACCAGCAGCAGGAGCGGGGTAGCGGCAACCGCTTGCGCGCTATTTCCCTTGCCTAGATGCGTGAAGGTGATAAACCAATCGGTGCAGGGCACTAGCAGTACCAGTAGAACGCCTGCCAACACGGCGGGGGAAAGCGGTAGCCACATAACGGTAAGGGCTAAAAAGGCCGGGATGACAATAAAGTTACCGACCAGTAGCGCGGCCATAAAGCGTGTGTCTTTCAAGCTACTGGCAATGCGAAGAAGAGGAATCTGAGTAAACGTAGCGTAGAGCAGTAGGCCGAGTAATGGCCAAAGCAACCGTTCGAGCTGTTCAGCGAATGTCGGCGCCCCGATGCCTAACGCAAGGCCTAGGCCAATGAACACCAGGTAGAGCCAAGACTGATGCTTTTCCATCTGGTCGCGCATGCGGGCTTACCCTGTGGCTGACTGTTTTGCTAACGAAAAAGCGCGATGCGCTCGCCCACTACGGCGGCGCCCAGCCAAAGGGGCAAGCTGACCACTATATAAGCCAGTGCAATCCATGGTTGGCCTAACTGCACCAGATGCAGCGTCTCTAAGCTAAACAGCGAAAAGGTGGTAAAGCCACCGCAAAATCCGGCGACCAGTAACGGCTGTAAAGGTGCCAGCTGGCCGTGAGGGAAGCGCGAGATGGTGGCCGCCAGCCAGCCAATCAAACAGGAACCTAGCACGTTGACGATGAGCGTACCCCAGGGGAAATACCCCCCCAATGCCGCCTGAGATAGCAGTGAAACGCCGTAACGCAGCACGCTGCCAAGTCCACTACCCAACCCCACGGCTAAATAGGCTTTCCAGGCGCTCATAGAGAGCCTCCAACGACGAGCCAGCCCAATACGACCATGACTAAACCGAGTAGCAGTGTGGTACCCATATTAAGAGCCGCACGCAGCGCTTGGCCGCTCTGCCATAGTTCAATGGTTTGCAGACTAAAGGAAGAAACCGTGGTGTAGCCCCCCAGCAGCCCGGCGACCATAAATAGCCAAACAGGTGAGGGTTGATCGCTGGGTATGCCCTGACTGCCCAATAAACAGCCTGCTATAAAGGCGCCGCTAGCGTTAACCGCCAGGGTCCCCCAGGGGAAAGCTTTACCCAGCCAGCGCGCCATCAGATTGGAAACGCCAAATCGACCCATGCCGCCCAGCATGCCGCCTAGTGCGACTAACAGTACGCTTGTTAGACCATACCCCATGCTTCCCCCATTGGCGCTCACTTAAATAGGCTGCTAAGTGTAGCACGCACGTTTTATAGCGTCAGAGCAGTATTAAAGAACGTTCTAGGCTGTCGCGAGTCAATGAGTTCGTGTAGAAAAGGTAGAGAATATAACAATAACGTTGATGCACCCGCTCAAGGAGCCGTAACCCATGTCAGATCGCGTGTTGGCCGCTATTGATAGTTCTCAATTTTCAGAAGGCGTGTGTGATTATGCGGCCTGGGCCGCCAAAGCGCTTAATGCCCCGCTCAGTTTTATTCATACCGTCGATAACCATGCCCAGGTAGCTGAACCCGATTTAACCGGAAATCTAGGCCTAGGTACCCGAGAGCACCTGCTGGAAAAACTCTCAGGCATTGAAGAGCAGCATGCGAAAGTCTCCCGTGAACGCGGTCGCCTGTTGTTAGACGCGGCCAAAGAGCGTGCGATTAACGCGGGTATTGCCGAGCCGCAATGTTTGCAGCGCAATGGCACCTTGGTAGAAACCTTGGTTGAGAACGAAAAAGACGTTCGGCTTTTGGTGGTGGGCAAGCGAGGCGAGACGGCGCACCAAGCCAGCGGTCATTTAGGTTCTAATCTTGAGCGCGTGGTACGTGAGATGCATCGGCCGATCCTTATGGTGCCGAAACAGTTTACCCAACCGCACAATGTGATGATGGCATTCGACGGTAGTAACACCGCGCGAAAAGGTGTCGAAATGCTGGCCAAAAGCCCGCTGTTTGAGGGTGCCACCTGCCACGTGGTGATTGTCGGCGCAGAAACCGCTGAAAACCGCTCGCAGCTAAGCTGGGCACTGGAAACCCTGCGTGAAGCGGGGCACACCGCGGAAGGGGCGATACGCGCAGGCGAGGTGGAAGAGACGCTGCGTACCTATAAGCAAGAGCATGATATCGACATGCTGGTGATGGGCGCCTACGGCCACTCGCGGATCCGTCACCTGCTAGTCGGCAGTACTACCACCACAATGTTGCGTAATGCCCAGTTGCCGGTGCTGATTTTGCGCTGATTGCTGCACTTTTATGGCTCAGTCGGGATGAGAGTTGCAGATGAATCACCCAGAGATAGATATAGCCGTTATTCGTGAGAAATTACTAACGTTCGACGCCACGCTCCGTGAGGAGAGCGCCAGCAGTGAAGACTCCCGGGATACGGTGATGCTGGATCAAACATCGGTAGGTCGGCTGTCGCGTATGGATGCGATACAAGGGCAGGCGATGGCTAAAGCAGGCGAGCAGCGCCGTCAGCTGAAGCTAAAGCAAATTGCCGCTGCCCTGCAACGTATTGAAGGGGAAAGCTTCGGTGAGTGTATCGAGTGCGGCGAATGGATTGGGGCCAAACGCCTCACCTGGGACCCATTAGTGCTGAAGTGTATTGAGTGTGCCGATTAGATCCTAAACCTTAGCCATTTACGCTTCGGCGGCAGCTTCTGGCCGCTGCTCAGTTGTCTGACCTGGGTTAATCGTTGCGTTAATACCTGACAACAGCGCCTTGAGCGATGCACTCACAGTATCGCTATCTTCGGCCACTGCGCAAAGCCGCTGGCCATCGATATTGAGTTGGACAAAGGCGATCGCATTGGCTTCACTGCTGGCACCCAGCGAGTGCTCGCTGTAATCGATAATCCCCACGCTGCTTCCAGAGTGGCGCTGCCACGCATCGGTGAACGCGGACATGGCGCCGTTACCTTTACCTGAGAGACGCAGCGTTTCATCGCCCTGTTGTAGCGTGACCTCAATGCCTTCCTGCTGACCTTTGGAGAGTTGGTAATCGACAAGCGTTAGCGGCGCTTCCTGGGTGAAATTATCGAACATCACCTGGCGAATCATTCCGCTGGAAAGTTCGCTGGCGCGCTGTTCGCTCTCTTGCTGAACAAAGGGCGCCAAGGCCAGCATCATCCAACGCGGCAGATTAATGCCGTAATCACGCTCCAGCAGGAAAGCCATGCCGCCCTTGCCGGACTGACTGTTGACGCGAATCACCGCCTGGTAGTCGCGGCCGATATCGTGGGGGTCGATGGGCAAATAGGCCACTTGCCACGGCTCGTCGGACTGTTGATGCTTGAGGGATTTACGAATCGCGTCCTGATGGCTGCCCGAGAAGGCGGTATAGACCATCTCGCCCACCCAAGGGTGGCGCGGGTGCATGGCGATGCCGGTGCACTCATTAACCACCTGAATAATTTCATCTGGGTTGGAAAGATCCAGCTGTGGGTCGATGCCCTGGCTATAAAGGTTCATGGCCAGGGTCACGATATCCATATTGCCAGTGCGTTCGCCGTTGCCCAGCAGTGTGCCTTCCACGCGCTCGGCGCCCGCCAGCAGGGCGAGTTCTGCAGAGGCGACGGCGCCCCCGCGGTCATTATGGGTATGCACCGAGATAATCACGCTGTCGCGACGGCTGATGTTCTGGCAGAAGTACTCAATCTGGTCGGCGTGATGGTGTGGCCCGGCCACTTCCACCGTGGTAGGCAGGTTGAGAATGCATTTATTCTCTGGCGTCGGCTGCCACACATCCATCACCGCTTCGCAAATCTCCAGCGAGAAATCGATCTCGGTACTGGAAAAACTTTCCGGGGTGTACTCGAAACACCAATCAATATCGGGGTATTGGTCGGCGTAGGTTTTGACCCAGGTGGCTCCCTGCACTGCGATATCAACAATGCCGGCGCGGTCCATTTCAAATACGCGCTCGCGCTGAATCGTTGAGGTAGAGTTGTATAGGTGCACAATGGCGCGCTTGGCCCCCACCAGCGAGGCAAAGGTCTTCTCAATCAAGTGTTCACGGCACTGCACCAGTACCGCAATGGTGACGTCATCGGGAATTTGATTCTCTTCGATCAGCCAGCGCACGAAGTCGTAGTCGGGCTGGCTGGCCGAAGGAAAGCCTACCATGACTTCTTTAATGCCCACTTTAACGATCTGCTGCCAGAAGCGCTGCTTTTGCTCAACGGTCATCGGCTCAAGCAGCGCCTGATTGCCGTCGCGTAGGTCTTCGCTCACCCAGATCGGGGCGTGATCCAGATCACGATCCGGCCATTGGCGATTGAAGGCAGGCACGCGGGGCGCAGGGCGATATTTGCGATGATCGAAAGCAGACATAGTGAACTTCCTGAAGTGGTGGTCTTCCTGAAAATAACCGTTTTATGGATAGCGGCTGCTTGTGGCGGCCGTGCTGAGTGGTTCGCTGCTTTTGGCAACTCGTATAGTGTAAAGGGTTTGCAGCGCTAGGTTCTTGCGAAGATAGGAGGTGTTAGATAATAATTGGCAGGAAGTTTCTTTAATATTTTATTTTTTGGCAGGAGCTGCCTTTTATGTCGGTATCGCCACTGGTGTTGGATCGTTTTGATCGTCATATCTTGGATATTGTCCAGCAGGAGGGGCGCATTAGTAACCAGGAGTTGGCTGATCGAATTGGGCTTTCGCCTTCGCCCTGTTTGCGCCGGGTACGGGCCCTGGAGGAGCACGGCCTAATATTGCGCTACCGTGCGGAGGTAGATTCCCGCCAACTGGGCTATCAGTTAATGGCGTTGCTGCATATCTCCATGGATCAGCATACGCCGGAGCGCTTCGATAATTTTGAGCGCCATATTCGTGACATTCCTAACGTTATCGAATGTCTGATCATTACCGGCCAGGCGGCGGATTTTCAGCTTAAGATTCTGGTGCGCGATATGGACGACTATCAGCACCTTTTGTTGCACGTGATTAATCGCATTGAGGGCGTTACCGGCGCGCATACCAGCTTTGTACTGCGGCGGGTGTTTGAGCATCGTCCGGTGCCTACGGACCGGCTTTGATAAAGAAGACATGGTCAAGGGTAAGCCTGGCGGTTTAGACTGCTTTTTTTCAACCTGTTAGGAGTTTGCACTATGACTATCCAACGTCACGATACAAAAGCCCGCATGAGCCGTGCGGTGATTCACCAGGGTGTGGCCTATCTGTGTGGCCAAGTAACTGGCCCGGAGGCCCGCGACGGTGATATTACGGCCCAGACTGAAAGTATGTTGGCGCGGGTGGATGCGCTACTGAAAGAGATTGGTTCAAGCCGTGAGCAGCTGCTTAGCGCGACTATTTACCTAAAAGATGGCAGCGACTTTGCCGCGATGAACGAGGTGTGGGATGCCTGGGTACCCGCAGGCTACGCTCCGGCGCGCACCTGCGTCTGCGCACCCATGCCCGCCGATGAACTCAAAGTGGAAATCACCGTCACCGCCGCGGTAAGCTAACTCCTTACTCCTCACCATTCACTCCTCACTATTTACCCATTCACTTCCCCGGCTTTTCCACCGGAAAGCGCGTATCGCGCAGGCTGTCTTTGATTTTCTTGAGGTGGGGTAAGAAGTCTTCACCGCGCCTCAAGGTCACCCCCGTGGCCAGCGCGTCAATCAGGGTTAGCTGAATCACTCGCGAAGTCATCGGCATGTAGTGGTCGGTGTCTTCGGGGGTGGCAACGTCCAGGGTGGCGGTACACTCGCTAGCCAGCGGTGAATTGGGCGCGGTAATACCAAGAACGACAGCCCCGGCATCCCGCGCCAAACGGGCGATATCCACCAGCTCCCGGGTGCGTCCGGTGTAGGAGATAATCACTACCACATCACCCGTATGGCAGGCAGCGGCGACCATGCGCTGCATCAGCACATCAATATAGGCCATCACCGGCAGGTTGAAGCGGAAGAACTTGTGCTGGGCATCCTGGGCCACCGCGCCGGAGGCGCCCAAACCAAAAATGTGGATCTGCTTGGCCTGGGTGAGGTAGTCGACCATACGCTCGACGGCGCCCATATCGATTTCGCGCTGGGCTTGATCGAGGGCGGCGATGGTGGCGCCAAAAATTTTGTGGGTGTACTGGGTGGCAGAGTCGCCGGGCTCCACCGCGCGGGTCACATAGGGCGTACCACCGGCTAAGCTCTGGGCCAGTTTGATCTTGAAATCAGGGTAGCCTTTGGCGCCAAAGTTGCGGCAAAAACGGTTAACCGTGGGCTCGCTAACGCTTGCCGCTTGGGCCAGACTAGCAATGCTGAGACTGGTGGCGACCGTTGGGTCTTCAAGAATTACATTGGCGACTTTACGCTCCGAGCGGTTGAGTTCTTCTAAACGTTCGCGTAAGCGGTCAAGTAAGTCATGAGCCATTAACGATCTCCGTATGGGGATAGGGAAAGTGGAGGTGTGGAGCAGAGCGGTTGCCATTCGCCGCACCACGCCACAAATGCCTCAGCAGGCAGCGGACGGGCGTAGAAGTAGCCTTGCGCGGCTTCACAGCCTATTGAACTTAGATAGGCTGCCTGGGCCGAGGTCTCGATGCCTTCCGCCACTACATCGCAGCCCACGCTATGGGCAAGCTGGGTAATGGTATGCGCCAGTTGGCGGTCAATCGCGCTGGTTTCCAGGTCCATCACAAAGGCACGATCAATTTTCAGCGTCGAAAACGGTAGCGTTTTAATATACGCCAGCGACGACTGGCCGGTACCAAAATCGTCGATGGCCACGGCAATATTCATTTCAGCCAATTGGGCAAGCTGCTGACGAGCGTGATTCATATCGCTCATCAACCCCGATTCGGTCACTTCCAACGCCAAGAAGCGCTGGGGAATTTGCCACAGTTCAAGACGGGCAAGCAGCTGTTGGGCAAAGTCCTTGCGGGACAGCTGGCGAGCGGCCACATTTACCGCAATATGAAAATCATCATTGAGCAGTCCTTCTGCCCGCCAGATGCTGATATAACGCATGGCTTCATCCAGCACCCAGTCGCCGATTGAGAGAATATCACCACTGGCCTCAGCCAGCGGAATAAATTCGCCGGGAGAGATAAGCCCGAATTCCGGGTGCTGCCAACGTAACAGCGCTTCCGCGCCTAAAATCTTATGATCAGCCAGAGATAGTTTGGGCTGAAAGGCAAGCGACATCTCACCGCGCTCGGTGGCGCCACGAATTGCTTGCTGAATATGCAGCCGCTGCCGCTGCTTGGTCTCAAGCGCGGGAGTGTAGTGCTGAACCTTTAGCGACTCCAGGGGCGGCAAAGCTAACGCCGCCATATGTACTAACCGTTCTGTCTCAAAATAACCTGCTTCGGCGCTAATACCGATACGTGCGCTGAGAGGCAGCAAAAGCTCATCCAGCGCCTGATCCTGTTCAAAACAATCGAGTAGTTGCTCGGCCAGGCCCAGCAGTTTGGTTGGGTTTGCCGTGGGGGTAATGACCAGCAGCTCGCTTCCTCCCCATAAGCCGAGCAAACACTCCTCGTCGAGCTGCCGACGAAGCCGTTGGGTAATAAAATGAAGGAGTTGGTCGGCAACCCGGTAGCCGTGCAAGCGCACTACGTCATCGAGTTTATCAATCGCGATAAACAGTAGCCCCGTGCCGGAAGCTTTAAGGGCCGCCGTGCGCAGCGCCTGGTCTAAACCGCGCCGGTTAGGCAGCTGGGTAATAGGGTCGGTGCGTGACTGGCGATCTAACTCTTGGGTGCGTTTGGCGACCATCTGTTCGAGGGTGTCGGCCTGCTTATCACGCACCTGGTAGCGGTGCTCAATGTTTAAGGTATTGCGTATGCGTTGCAATACTTCATCTTGCTTAAACGGTTTGGTGATGAAATCGCGTACGCCCATACTCAGGGCCCGATGGCGGGTCGCGTCATCAATTTGCGCCGTCAGCACGATAATCGGCGGCATCTGCTCGGCAAAGTGCGCCCTGAGCTCTTCAATCACCGCATAGCCGTCTAGGTGCGGCATACGTATATCCAGCAGCAGTAAATCAGGCAACTGCTGTTGGCAGTGAGGGAGCACCTCACGTGGATCGTTGATACCGTGAACGTTCTCGAACCCATACTCGTCAAGAAGATCGAACATGAGTTCGATGTTAACCGTGCTGTCATCCACTATTAACAAATGTTTTTCAGTAAGGCTCATGGTGCTTTCCCTGACGCAGTCTGAATAAACTGAGCAATGGTGGCTTCTAGTTTATCAAGCTCAAGCGGTTTGGTGAGGTAGGCATTAAAGCCTGCTTCCAGACCGCGTCTAATGTCGCCCGGCATGGCGTTGGCCGAGAGGGCGACCACCGGCAAGGCTTGCAGCTGTGGGTCGCGGCGCATCGCTTCCAATGTCTGGTAGCCGTTCATGCCCGGCAGGTGGACATCCATGAGTACCAGGGCAGGCGAGCAGTGGCGCATTATTTCCAGGCCAATTTCAGCGCTGGGCGCAATCTGCAGCGTTATCTCGCCCATATCTTCAATAATATCTTCCATCAGCCGCTGATTGGCGGGGTTGTCCTCGATATAGAGCAGCGTAAAAGCACTGCTGGGCTGCGCATGAACAGGATGAGACGCAGGAGGCGCGTCGGCGGTAGCGTCTGCGTTAGCAGTGGGTAAGGTAAACCAAAAAGTGGCACCTTGGCCGGGCTGACTGTCTACCCCCATCTCGCCGTTCATACGCTCGACCAGCTCGCGGGTAATCGCCAGGCCAATTCCGGAGCCTTCTATGCTGCCACCTTCTGCATCAAGGCGATTAAAGGGTTCAAATAGCTCGTGTTGGCGTTCAGGGGCAATGCCAGAGCCGGTGTCGGTGACGCTGATACGCACATGATCCACTAAGTGTGCCACGGTAATATCGATTGAGCCGTTGGGGCTGTTGTACTTAATCGCATTAGAGAGCAGGTTTAACAGTATCTGTTTGGTGCGTGTGTAGTCGGCGTTTACCTGCCAGCGATCATTGGGTGAGGTATAGCGAAACTGAATGCCTGCCGCCTCGGCGCAGTCTTCCAAGGTAGAGCAGGCGTCGTTAAACACGTTGGCGAGAATAATCGGCTCAATGGAGAGCGTCATATGACCTGCTTCTATCTTGGCCAAATCCAGCACTTCGTTAATCAGGCTGAGTAGGTGTTGACCACTCCGCTCGATTTGGGAGACCTGGCGGTGCTGCTTGTCGCCAAGCGGTTCGCGGCGGCTATTAGCCAGAATCTGCGAGAAACCGATGATGGCATTGAGCGGGGTGCGCAGCTCGTGGCTCATTGATGAGAGAAATTCACTTTTTGCTCGGCTGGCGGTTTCTGCCTGGTCACGAGCCGCGGCGAGGTCGCGCATAACCTGTTCGCGCTCGGCCATTTGGCTATACAGGTTGATCAACAGCGAACAGGTGTCGGTAAACGGCTGTAGCCAATCCAACAGCGCCTGGTTCAGTGGTTGCTGGCTATTGGCGATGGCGTACATACCAATCAGGTGTTCGCCGCTGAAAATAGGAACGCCGAGGTAGTTATGGAACGGCGTGTCCGCGATGGGAAAACCACTGCGTTTAATATGGGGGGCAATGTCGTCGGCAATGATCACTTCACCATAGGCAAAAACACGACCTAACATTGAGTCTGGGTTGGTGAGTTTTAAACTGCCATTACGCAGTTGGTCTACCAGATTACGCGATTCTTCGCTCCACGTGAGATGGGTAATCGCATGAACTTTAAGTGCGTTGGTGGTGTTGGTAGGCAGTACTTCGCCAATGAGTGCGTAGTCACTATCGGTGAGCTCGCGCAGCGCCTCCATCAAAAATACCCACAGCCGTTTTTCCGACATCAGCGCTTGATAGTCGGTAATACCTTGGTGGAGGATTTGGAGCAGCTTCTGCTCTTTCTGCATTTTGCTAGCGGTCTGGGTGAGCTCTATCTGAAGCTTGTGTTGGCGAAGTAGCTCTTCAACCTGACCCGCCAAATTACTGAGCAGCTTTAGATCTCGCTCACTAAAGGTACGAGGCTGGTGGTCAATAATGCACAGGGTGCCAACGGCCATGCCTTGGAGTGGCCGTATGGGAAATCCTGCGTAAAAGCGGATGTGCGGCGAGTCAGTGACCAGTCGATTGTCTGCAAAGCGCTCGTCTTTATGGGTGTCTTCAATGACCAGCGGTCCATCGTGGGCGATGGCATGGGCGCAGAACGAGACGGCCCGCTCGGTTTCACACTCCTCAAGCCCTTGGTGCGATTTAAACCACTGCCGCTCTTGATCGATTAACGACACTAAGGCCACAGGCACATTGAACAGGTCGCGGGCGAGTTGCGTCATCCGCTCGAACGCCTTGTCACTAGGCGTATCGAGTACCTGTAGAGCATGCAAGGCCGCCAGTCGCTGTGTTTCATTTTGAGGAGTATCTGGGGCTTGCATGGCCATTCCACCGAAGAGGATTAAGTAAATATATCGTACAAGAGTTATACCAATGAATAATTACCTATCGGTCATTAACCCACAAGCTTTAGCCAAGACCTAAAAGTTTTATTAGCCAACGCCGGTAAGGTGGGTAAAGTAGCCGGCTCGTTGCTCGTTTCGCCTGATAAAAAACTCCGCGCAAGTGGCTAAAACGCTCAAAACCGTGGCGCCCATGGTAAGCCCCCATGCCGCTCTCACCGACGCCGCCAAAGGGCAATGAAGGCACTGCGTGGTGGAGCAGCGTAGCATTAAATACCAGCGCGCCAGAGCGAGTCGTTTGCAGCAACTGCTGCTGCAAGCCCTTTTCATGTGTGAAGGCATACAGCGCTAGGGGGTGGGGGCGGGCATTCACATAGCGTATTGCCGCCGCCATATCGCTAACGCCAATCACCGGTAGGCAGCGGCCAAAAATCTCGTCCCGCATCACCTGAAGCCCCTGGTGAGGGTCGATAATCAGCGCCGGGGCATAAGGGCCGTGATCAATAACTCTGCAACCGTGGTCGTGGGCTTCTTGTAGCATGGCATCCAGCCGCTGCTGGTGGGCCGCATTAATCGCATGGGTGTCCGCGTTGGCATTGGGGCGCTGCTGTTGAATAGCCTCGCTTAACGCCTTAACCAGGGCACTCATATGGCGGCTCTCTACCAGCACGTAGTCGGGGGCGATACAGGTTTGCCCGCCGTTCATGCCTTTACCAAAAATAATATCCGCTGCGGCTTTAGCGAAATCCGCATCGCCAGCCACAATAGCGGGTGACTTTCCGCCCAGTTCTAGTGTCACTGGGGTTAAATTCGCGGCGGCCGCCTGGGCGACTTGACGGCCCACCGCCGTAGAGCCAGTGAATACCAAGTGATCAAACGGCAGCTCGCTAAAGCGACGGGCCACTGCTACATCGCCTTCGATTACTTTGAGCTCTTCATGGGGGAAGTATTGCGGCACTAGGCGCTTGAGCAGGGCGCTGGTGGCGGGGCTGTGCTCACTGGGCTTCAGCATTACCACATTGCCCGCTGCAAAGGCATCCACAACTGGCATGAGTGCCAGGCTCCAGGGGTAGTTCCAGGGCGACATCACGCCGACCACACCCAGCGGTTGAGGTGCGATGCGTGCCCGGGCAGGCATTAAACGCCACGGCATACTGGCCGAACCCGGGCGCATCCAGCGCCATAGATGCAGCCTGGCGTGGCGAATAGCGTGGATCACTGGGCTGATTTCAGCCATGCGTATTTCCACGTCGCTGCGCTGACCAAAATCCGTTTGAATCGCGCGGATAATCTCAAGCTGATGGTGCTTAGTCATACGCGCTAGGCGGGCCAAGCGTTCACGCCGCAGCGTTAGCGTCGGGTAGGGCATTTGTTCGGCAGCTTGGCGCTGCGTTTGAAAATCACCCATCAGATCGCGCGTCATGGCCTGTCCTTATGTGCCGCTAGCGGCATAACGTTAATGACTGTCGTTTAATCACCGCATCTGCTGTCGTTGGCATAGTCTGTGGATTTAGTCCGTGGGTTCAGCCAATGGATGTCAACGACTGGGGTAAGAGGGTGAGTGTAAACGGTTTAAATAAACAGTTAGTGTAAAGTGGCCCCTTTAGCCCTCACACTCTCGGGAAGGTGCTATGCCGTTACCCCCACTGTCGATCACTATTCTACCCACCATTGAGGCCGTCACGGCAAGCCAGTGGGATTCACTGGTAGATACTGATCAGCCCTTTTTACGTCATGGGTTTTTACACGCCCTGGAGGCCAGCGGTTCGGTCAGTATGGCCACGGGTTGGGAGCCTTGTCACCTGAGTGTATGGCAAGGCGAACAGCTGGTCGCGGCGATGCCGATGTATCGCAAACATCACTCCTACGGTGAGTATGTGTTTGATTGGGGCTGGGCGGAAGCATTAGAGCGTGCTGGTGGCCGCTACTACCCCAAAGCACTCAGTGCCGTGCCGTTCACGCCGGTGCCGGGCGCGCGCACGCTCATCGCCAAGCACGCCGATGCCCCTGCTATACGCGCTCTGCTGGCTGACGCTTGGCGTGAACAGTGTGACAGCCTTGATCTCTCTAGCTGGCACTTGCTGTTTGCCGACGAGGCGGATGTCACCGCTTGGCAGGCGCAGTGCCCTGAGCTGATCAGCCGTGAAGGTGTGCAGTTTCAGTGGCGTGACCGCGGCTTCGGCGATTTTGATGGTTTTCTGGCCAGCCTTACCTCGAAGCGGCGCAAAATGATCAAGCGCGAGCGGCGCTTGGTCGCCGAGCAAGGCTTGAAGGTTGCCTACGTAGAGGGCGACGCGATTACCCCAGCGGATATAGCGCATTTCTATCGCTGCTATGCGATTACCTACCATGAGCGTGGTCGCCCGCCTTATTTAAACCATGACTTTTTTGAACGCCTGCGCCAAACCATGCCCGAGGTGCTGGTGCTGGTACAGGCCTATATTGAAGATCGCCCGGTGGCGGCAGCGCTCTATTTTCGCGGCACTAAGTCGCTTTACGGGCGTTACTGGGGAAGCGAAGTGGTGGCTGACTGCCTGCACTTTGAAGCCTGCTATTACCAGGGCATTGAGTACTGTTTGCAGCGTGGCTTAACGCTATTTGACCCAGGTACCCAGGGTGAGCACAAGCTGGTACGCGGTTTTGCTCCCCAGCGGGTGCGTTCGCTGCACTACATTAGCCACCCTGGGCTGGCTGCCGGTGTTGCCCAGTTTTGTCATCAAGAGGGCGAACATGTCAGCGCCTACCGCGAAGCGGCCCATCAAGCGCTGCCCTTTAAGCTGTCATTTAAATAAGCAGCGGCTCGCTGGGATTGTTCCTTGATGGCATAATGCGCGCCAATAAGTGGGACGATATAAATTGCATCTCAGCCGATAATGTCCAGGAGAGCAGCGATGCGCAAATGGCTAGTGATAACGTTGCTCGCGGTGCTAGCGCTGCTTCAGTATGAATTGTGGCTAGGCAACGGCGGCTGGCGCGATTTGCAGCAAGTGGAGCAGCGGGTCGCGGTTCAAGAGGCGGCCAATGTGCCCATGCGCGAGCGCAATGCGCGGCTGGCGGCCGAAGTGACGGATTTAAAAAACGGTTTAGACGCCATTGAAGAGCGGGCGCGTAGCGATATGGGCATGGTACGCACCGACGAACAGTTCTTCTGGGTGCCGGGTGTCGCGATCCAAAATGAGCTGATCGGCATCAATGCGGGGTTGGTTGCTCCCCAGGAGCCACGTCAGTGAGCCAAACCTGGCTAATTGTTCCCGCGGCGGGTCAAGGCCGCCGAATGGGGGCAGACAAACCCAAACAGTACTTGACCTTGGCCGACGAGCAGCCGGTGCTGGCGCATACCTTGGCGCGCCTTCATTGCGCCTTTCCAACCGCTCGCTTAGTGCTCTGTCTAGACGCCGACGACCGCTGGTTTTCATCGCACTGGGTGCCTTTCGCAAAGTGGCAGCGGGTGCCGGGTGGCAGTGAACGAATGGACAGCGTATTAAATGCCCTACACGCCATGGCGGCTGCAGATGATGACGTAGTGATGGTGCACGATGTGGCCCGCCCCTGTATTACCGTGGGCGACCTTCAGGCGCTTTATCAAGCTGTGGCGACGCACCCCGCTGGCGCGCTCTTGGCGATGCCGGTAGCCGATACCATGAAACGTGCCGATGACCAGTGCCTGAGCGCACGAACCGAACCCCGGGATGGCTTGTGGCACGCGCTAACGCCCCAAGGCTTTCGCTATGCGCTGCTGCGACGAGCCTTGGAAACCGCTCGCCAGCAGCAAACGCTGGTGACCGATGAAGCCTCGGCGGTTGAAGCCTTGGGTGAGTTTCCTCAGTTGGTAAGCGGGCGTCGCGACAACCTGAAAATTACCCACCCGGACGACTTGGCGCTGGCCGCCGCGATTATGGCGGCGCAGGCCGTTGTCGCGCCGGGCAGGGCTGAATAAATAGGAGCTTATAATGCGTATCGGCCACGGATTCGATGTACACCGCTTCGGCCCCGGCGATCATTTAATGATTGGTGGCGTTAAGCTGCCGTTTGAACACGGCTTTGTCGCCCACTCCGACGGCGATGTGCTGCTCCACGCGATTAGCGATGCGCTGTTGGGTGCCTGTGCGCTGGGCGATATTGGCCGCCACTTTCCCGATACCGACCCAGCGTGGGCAGGGGCCGACAGCCGTGAGCTACTGCGCCATGTGGTTACGCTTGTGCAACAACAGGGCTATGGGGTGGTCAATATCGACACCACTTTGATGGCCCAAGCGCCTAAAATGGCGCCGCACATTGAGGCTATGCGGGAAGTCATTGCCGCCGACCTAGGCGTTACGCTGGGGCAAGTCAACGTTAAAGCCACTACCACCGAACGGCTAGGTTTCACCGGGCGCGGTGAAGGTATCGCCGCTGAGGCGGTGGTGCTGCTTAACCGTGCTGAGGCGCTTAATGATTAATATGCCTGAGTGGCAGCGCAGCTTGGATGCTCATTTCGGCCCGCCCAAACCGGGCCAGTACCGTGCCCAGCCGGAGGATTTTTGGGTCGACGAGCAGCTTGATTTTACCCCTGAGGCACACGGTGAACATCTATGGCTGCGCGTTGAAAAGCGCAATCAAACCACGTTAGATGTGGTAAAAACATTAAGTCGGCTTTGCGGCGTGACACCCCGTGATATTGGTTACTCAGGCATGAAAGACCGTATAGCCGTAACCCGCCAGTGGCTGAGTGTGCATTTGCCCGGCCGTGACGCGCCACCTGAGCTTGAGCAGTCGCTTACTGTGCTGGGTATCACGGTGGTTGAACAGGCGCGCCACCCCCGTAAGCTCAAACGTGGTGTTCACCGTACGAATCGGTTTGTTTTGCGCTTGAGCGGTGAGGCCATTGAAGGTGAAGACTTTATCGCCCGCTGGGAGACACTTTGCCAGCAGGGCGTGCCCAACTATTTTGGCCCCCAGCGCTTTGGGCCTGAGGGGCGTAATCTTCAGCGTGCAGAGGCATTACTTAACCGAGGTTGGCGAAAACGCGACGATCGCCAGGGTATGATGCTCTCTACGGCACGCAGTTTTTTGTTTAACGAACTGCTTAGCGCGCGAATCGCGGATGGCACCTGGGCGCAGCCGCTGGCAGGCGATACGTTGATGCTGGACGGCACGCAAAGCGTGTTTCGTATCGACGCCTCCGATGCAACGCTTCAGGCCCGCGCCGCTGAGCTGGATGTTCACCCCACCGGGGTGCTTTGGGGCGTTGGCGAGTCCGAGCAAGGCGACGCAGCTGGCTACACAGCACGTTTGTTGCAGCACTACCCCGAGCTATGCAGCGGTTTAGAGCGCAGCGGTGTAAAGCAGGCGCGCCGGGCACTGCGCATGCGGCTGCTGGAACCACAGCTTGCGTGGGAACCTGGCGCCGTTCGGCTTGCGTTTGCGCTGCCGCGGGGGAGTTTTGCCACCGCCGCGCTGGGTGAGCTTATGTTGGCAGGCTGATTCAACTGTCAGAATTGAGCTTGGCATACAGAAAAGTTAGTAAAAGAGAGGGATATGAGCGGCTACGTTTCGTGCTTATGCTTTGCGCTTGTGTCTCTTGTGCTTACGACGTTTTCGATGACAAAGTTTGCGATTAAAAACAGGGAGACCCACTATGCGGCGACTGCTGCTTTCCAATGATGATGGTGTGCATGCGCCTGGGCTGCGTGCGCTGCACGATGCGTTGTTGGCTCATGCCAATATTCGCGTAGTGGCGCCCGACCGAGACCGTAGCGGTGCCAGCAACTCGCTCACTCTGTCACGGCCGCTCTCGCTGACACCTTTGGATAACGGCTTTTATAGCGTCGATGGTACGCCCGCGGACTGTGTCTATTTAGGCGTGCATGGGGTATGGGACGAAAAGCCGGATTTAGTCATCTCAGGTATCAATCACGGCAGTAACCTGGGTGATGATGTGCTCTATTCCGGCACCGTCGCGGCGGCGATGGAGGGGCGCAATCTGGGAATGACGGCGATTGCCATGTCGCTATGCGGTGAGCGCCATTTCGCCACCGCCGCCAGGGTGGCCGCCACCTTGATCGGTGCCGCGGATCAGCTCTCGCTACCACCGCGAACGCTGCTGAATGTCAATGTGCCCGATGTACCCTGGGAGGAGATCAAAGGCGTTAAAGTGACTCGCTTAGGCTATCGTGGGCCGGCAGAGAAGCCGTTAGCGGTCAAAGACCCGCGCGGCCGTGCGCGCTACTGGATTGCGCCGGTAGCGGCCAATGCTGATGACGGCGATGATACCGATTTTGCTGCTGTCGAAGCGGGCTATGTGTCGATTACTCCCCTACAAACAGACCTAACGCGGCACCCCGCGCTTAACGATGTGCAGGAATGGTTGGATGTTTTTGCCTGATATCTCTCCAGGAGAGCTGCGCGGTCGCGGCATGACCTCCCAGCGCACCCGTGACCGCATGGTCGAACGCCTCATGCAACAGGGTATTAGCGATGCCCGGGTGCTGGAGGTGATGGCTGGCGAGCCGCGTCACCTGTTTGTTGACGAAGCGCTGGCTCATCGTGCTTATGAAGATACCGCGCTACCGATTGGCTTTAGCCAAACGCTGTCGCAGCCGTTCATTGTGGCGCGGATGACGGAGCTTGTGCTGCGTGCTGAGCCGCGAAGAGTTCTGGAGCTGGGCACAGGGTCCGGCTATCAGACATTGATACTGTCGCGGTTGGTAGAAGAGCTCTACTCCATTGAGCGCATTGGTGCGTTACACGAGCGTGCGGCGCAGCGCTTAAGACGGTTAGCAGCGCCCGCCACGCTGGCGGTGGCGGACGGCGGCTATGGTTGGCCTGAGGTCGCGCCGTTCGACGTTATTTTGCTAACCGCTTGTGCCCAAACGTTGCCTACAGCGCTGCTAGAGCAATTGAGCAACGATGGGGTGCTAATCGCTCCGTTGGAAGAGCCTGATGGCAGCCAGTGGCTTACTCAGGTAAAGCGCATCGGCAGTGCCTTTGAAAAGCGTCGGCTTGAGCCCGTGCGCTTTGTACCCTTACTGCAAGGAGTAGTGGATTGAAGCGGCAACCCTTAGGACTTTTTTTACGCGGCGCAGGGATGGGCGCCGCCGACGCTGTACCCGGCGTGTCGGGAGGAACGATTGCGTTTATTAGCGGTATTTATGAAGAGCTGATTAACACCATCAAACAGTTTGGCCCCAGTGCCATTGGCGTATGGCGCCGCGGTGGCTGGCAGGCCTTGAGCAAGCATTTAAATCTCGCCTTTCTAGTGCCGCTATTGGCGGGGGTCGCGATTAGTCTGTTTAGCGTGGCACACTTGGCGCTCTGGTTGATGGAAGCGCATCCATTGCTGCTGGATGGGTTCTTTTTTGGCTTGGTGGCTGCCTCTGCCCTGGTGGTGGGGCAGGCGAGTAACGGCTGGAAACTGTGGTATTTATTGCCGCTACTGGTGGGAGTAATGCTGGCCCAGGCGTTGCCCGGCATGATGCCGCTGGTGTTATTAATGGATAATGAAGCACTGGTAGTAATGGTGGCAGGCTGTATTGCCATTAGCGCCATGCTGCTGCCAGGCGTGTCAGGCAGCTTTCTATTGCTGACCATGGGACTCTACGGCACCATCATGGGGGCAATTCGCAGTTTGGATCTGGGTATCATTGTGCTGTTTGGCATGGGCTGCATAGTCGGCTTAGCACTGTTCTCACGGCTGTTGTCCTGGCTGTTAAGGCGTCACCACACCTCAACCATGCAATTGCTACTGGGGTTTATTGTCGGTTCGCTACCGGTTCTCTGGCCATGGCGCGAACTGTTACGCTACCAAATAGGGCCAGAAGGGCAAATGATTCCTCTGGAGCACCGCTATTTATTGCCCGCTGACTATGCCGTATTGACCGGTGCTTCGGCACAAGTGGCCGGTGTTGTCGCGCTAATGGCCGTGGGCGCTCTGATTGTCGTGTTACTCAACCGACACGCGGATCGTCGGCCAATCGATACCCAGCTTGGCGCTGAAAAGGAGTAGGTTTGTATGTGTAAAGGTTATCTACCTAAAGTACTGATGATGTCGGCGCTGGCACTCGCAATGGCTGGCTGTGCCAGCCAGCAGGGCGGAGGCCCCCAGGTGCGTGATTTAAGCCAAGCACGCCAGGCGGTGGAAAACTCGCCCCAATATACGGTTAAAGCGGGCGATACCCTGTACGGCATTGCCTGGCAGCACAATTTGGATTATCGCCAGCTGGCAGCAATGAATAATATTGATCCGCCCTACCAAATTCGGCCAGGGCAAACCATTGCCCTGCGCGAAGGCGCCTCGTCAGCGGCCAGTAACCAGCCGGATGCTAATACCTCTGGCGGCGGCGGCGGTGGTGCCGTGGCGACGGGCCTAAGCCCGCAGACAGCCTCAGTGGCGAGTGATGACCAGGAGCTGGATTGGCTGTTGCCCGATGAATCAGCGATTCAGCGCAATCAGCGCCTGACGGCTGAACGCAATGCCGCAGAGCAAGAGGCCGATGGATCCTCCTCAACGCCTCAGCCTGAAGTGGTCGCGGCGGCTGATCCCGAGCCTGAGCCCGCCCAGCAGCCTGCTCCTCAACCATCATCAGAGCCCGAACAGGCGCCCGAGCCGGAACCTGAACCTGAACCCCAGCCTGAACCTGAACCCCAGCCCGAAGCTGCCCCTGCCACGCAAAGTGCCAGTGTGGATCGCTCTTCGCGGACCTATACGCCCGCTGAAACCATTGCCTGGCAGTGGCCTGCCGATGGCAACGTCGTTGGCGCCTTTGGTCAGGGCGATAGCATCACTGCCGGGATTGATATCGCCGGTGAAAAGGGGCAACCTGTTAAAGCGGCAGGCCCCGGCATCGTGGTCTATGCGGGCAGTGGCGTAAGGGGCTACGGCAACCTCATCCTGCTTAAGCACAACGATCAATTCCTGAGTGCGTATGCCCATAACGACAGCTTACGGGTCAGTGAAAATGATGTGGTCGAGGCTGGAGAGGTGATAGCCACAATGGGGGATAGCGATGCAGAAAACGTCAGATTACACTTTGAGGTTCGCCGTGATGGGCAACCGCAAGATCCCATTGACTTTCTGCCTTCCCGCTAATGCACTCAGCAAAAGAGTGAGCCGTCAGCGTTATAACCTGGACGTTGCCCGAATCGCTGTATTCGAGCGTCATATAACAATCGTCACATAACAATATGGTGTGCGTCCTGAACGCACCCCTTTGATTTTTAAATGGCGGGTAGGCGACAAACGAGGGGTAAGGCCATGAGTATGTTGGAGAAAGATCTACAGGAGGTTGACCTGGATGCTGCTGAGGAGGCGCTTGATGATACCGATGACGAGGTCACGGTAGAAGAAGACGCTTTCGAGAAAGCACTAGGGCGTGAGGATCGTCAATCGACCCAAAGCTTGGATGCGACGCAAATCTACCTCAACGAAATCGGCTTTTCGCCACTGTTAACGCCAGAAGAGGAAGTTTATTACGGCCGCCTGGCACGTAAGGGCGACCCCTTGGGCCGCTCGAGAATGATTGAATCCAACTTGCGGCTGGTGGTAAAGATTGCCCGCCGCTACCTAAACCGCGGCTTAACGCTGCTGGATTTGATCGAAGAGGGCAATTTGGGCTTGATCCGCGCGGTAGAGAAGTTTGACCCCGAGCGGGGCTTCCGTTTCTCGACCTATGCCACTTGGTGGATTCGTCAGACCATCGAACGGGCGCTGATGAACCAAACGAGAACGATCCGGCTGCCCATTCATGTGGTCAAAGAGCTCAATATTTATCTGCGTGCGGCGCGGGAATTAACCCAGAAGTTTGACCACGAAGCCACCGCCGAAGAGATTGCCGATCACCTCGATAAACCGGTTGAAGTAGTCAAGAAAATGCTCGGCCTTAATGAGCGCGTGTCGTCGGTCGACTACCCCATGGGTGGCGAGAGCGATAAGCCGCTGATCGATACCCTGGCAGACGATGAAGTGCAGGGCCCCGAAGCGCGCCTGGTGGATGGCGACGTCAAGCAGCATGTGGACCTTTGGCTGGACGAGCTGAGCGAAAAGCAGCGCGAAGTGGTGGTGCGCCGCTTTGGCTTGCGCGGCCATGAATCGGCCACCCTGGAAGAAGTGGGCGCCGAAATCGGTTTAACCCGCGAGCGGGTGCGCCAGATCCAAGTCGAAGCGCTCAAGAAACTACGCCGTTCGCTGGAAAAGCAGGGCCTGTCTCTGGAAGCTCTGTTTGAGACCTAATACATAAGCGAGACCACGCATGCGCCCCCTTGTGGCCGATATTGATCTGGACGCGCTGCGTCACAACTATCAATTGGCGTGCAGCTGCGCGCCCCAAAGCCGCTCAGTGGCGGTGATTAAAGCCGATGGGTATGGGCATGGTGCGCTTGCCTGCGCCCAGGCGCTGGCAAACCAAGCGCCGGCGTTTGCCGTTGCCTGCATTGAAGAGGCCCTTACGCTTCGCCAGGGTGGCATTACCCACCCCATTATCCTGCTGGAAGGCATCTTCAGCGCCGACGAACTGGCGCTGGTGGATTCCCACGGCTTCTGGATTGCGGTACACAGCCAATGGCAGGTCGATGCCCTGCTAGCTGCTTCACCTAAAAAGCCAATTCCTGTCTGGTTGAAAGTTGACTCCGGCATGCACCGCCTGGGCTTTGCCATCGACGAGGCTGCCGCCATCTGGCGTCAGCTAAGTGCCGCGCCAAGCGTGGCCTCGCTCCACCTAATGAGTCACTTTGCCAGCGCCGACTCCCGTGATAACCGCTACTTCCACCAGCAAATGGCCCGGCTTCAGGGGCTTGCCAGTGAGCTAGATGCGCCGCTGTGTTTGGCCAACTCTCCGGCCACCCTGGCGTGGCCAGTGGCCCACGGCGACTGGAACCGGCCTGGGGTCATGCTCTACGGCAGCGACCCTTTGGAAGTGGCCAATGACATCACCCAGCAGTTGCAGCCGGTGATGACCCTGCGCTCGGAAATTATTGCCCTGCGCGAGCTGGATGAGGGCGAACCTGTGGGCTATAGCGGCCGTTGGCGGGCGCCGCGACGTTCACGTATTGCCGTGGTCGCCTGCGGTTATGGCGATGGCTATGACCGTCATGCCCGCGATGGTACGCCGGTACTGGTCAACGGCCAGCGCTGTGCGCTTGCCGGTAAAGTCTCCATGGATATGCTCACCGTTGATGTGACGGACGTCCCTGAGGCCGCGATTGGCAGCGATGTCGTACTGTGGGGCAGAGCCAGCAACGGCGAAGTCCTGTCGGTGGATGAAGTGGCCCGTTACTGCGATACCATCAGCTATACGCTGCTCACGGGGGTACTGCCTCGGGCGCCGCGGCGTTATCATGGGCGCTCTGTTTAAACGGTTGTTTCCATGTCGAAATCACGTTACCCACGCTCCTTCGCCCACCCGCGATACTGGCCCACCTGGCTGGCTATTGGCGCGATGTATGCGGCTGCCTGGCTGCCTTGGCGATTGAAAATGGCCATTGGCAAAGGCCTTGGTTTACTTGCCTGGCGCTTTGCCAAGCGGCGTCGACGGATTACTGAAACCAACATTGCGCTATGCTTTCCGGAAAAGACCCCCGACCAACAGCATCAGCTGGTCAGAGAAACCTTTATTGCCAATGGCATCGGCCTGATTGAAACCGCCACCGGCTGGTGTCGCGATGGCGAAAGCCTACGTCACCGGGTTGCGTACATCGGCGAGGAGCATATGGCCCGCGCTGAGGCTCAAGGTAAAGGCGTGATTATTGTTGGCGTTCACTTCTCTTCCCTCGATTTAGGGGGCGCCATCCACGCGCTATTTTTCGCTGCCGATGCCGTTTATCGCCCGCATAATAACCCGCTGTTTGAGCGCTTTATGACTCGTGCGAGAAGGCGTAATTTTGGTGTCGCCATTGACCGTTATGACCTACGCGGCGCGGTGCGTCAGCTCAAGGCGGGCCGTATGGTGTGGTACTCGCCTGATCAGGATTTTGGCCGCGATGTCAGTGTGTTTGCGCCGCTGTTTGGCCAGCAGGCTGCGACCATTCGTTTAACGGCCAAGCTGGCGCGTATGACCGGCGCACCGGTGGTGCCAATGATGTTTCACCGCAACCCGGATAACGCGACTTATACGATTGAAAGCCTGCCCGCCTTGGAAGGCTTTCCCAGTGGCGATGAAGTGGCCGATGCCACGCGGATCAACCAGTTTATTGAGTTGGCCATTCGCAAGCACCCCGAGCAGTACCTCTGGCTGCATCGGCGTTTTAAAACCCGCCCCGAAGGTGAGCCCAGCGTTTATTAATCTCACTGTCGTCAGCCATAAAAAAAGCCAGCGTTAGCTGGCTTTTTGGCATTCCTGGGCGGCGTTTACTCCAGGTTGCGGGAGTAGAAAATTTCCAGCATCTCTTTACGCAGACGGCCCTCAATGTCACGGGCTTCTTCAAAGGTAATGTCGCGACGCGATGTGCCGAACAGGTAGTTATCCAGCGCGAAGTCTTTAAGCAACATTTTGGTGTGGAACATGTTCTCCTGATACACGTTAACGTCCATCATTTGATACGCATGCTTGGTGTCTTCAGCAAGGTAGTCTTGGATGGAGGTAATGCCGTGATCAATAAACAGTTTTTTGCCATCCACATCGCGGGTAAAGCCGCGCACCCGGTAATCCATGGTAACAATGTCGGAGTCGAAACTGTGGATCAGGTAGTTCAGCGCCTTTAACGGGCTGATATGACCACAGGTGGAGACATCGATATCCAGGCGGAAGGTACTGATGCCGTTGTCAGGGTGCGATTCAGGATAGCTGTGCACGGTGACGTGGCTTTTGTCCAGGTGCCCAACCACCGTCTCAGGCAGCGGTCCGGGGCCCGGCTTCACTTGTTCGGGTGCCGCCTCGTCAAGCTCATGTTCGGCAATTAATATCGTTACGCTGGCGCCATGGGGCTCGTAGTCCTGGCGGGCGATATTAAGCACATGGGCGCCGATAATATTGGTGACGTCTTTAAGAATCTGCGTTAAACGTTCGGCGTTGTAGAGCTCATCGATATAGTCGATGTAAGCCGCCGTCTGCTCTTCGGTTTTGGCATAACAGATGTCGTAAATGTTAAAGCTTAACGAGCTGGTCAGGTTGTTAAACCCGTGGAGTCGGAGATTGTCGGTCACGTCCGAACCTCGTCAATAATCTCAAAGGAATGGGTGATCTTAACGCCGCCGTTAACGAGCATGATCGATGCACTACAGTACTTTTCAGCGGAGAGTTCAACCGCGCGGGCAACCTGCTTCTCTTTCAGCGCGCGTCCGGTTACCACGAAATGGACGTGGATCTTGGTAAAGACAGCGGGCACCTCATCGGCGCGTTCGGCGTCTAGCTCAGCGACGCAGTCGGTCACATTGGCACGCGCTTTATCCAAAATATTCAAGATATCAAACGCGGTGCAGCTGCCCATGCCCATTAATAGCATTTCCATTGGGCGAGGCCCTGTGTTGCGGCCACCGTGGTCGGGCGGGCCGTCGATCACAACGCTGTGCCCGCTACCGGATTCCGCCACGAATTGGCGGCCTTCTGTCCATTTTACCCGTGCTTTCACGCTGCTCTCCTCATCTAGGCGACGAAAGGTAAGTCGCGCAGCATAACATTTCTTGGCCTGCGCGCCTCTCCTCAGCGCCGCTGTTGAACATTGTTAATGTTCGGCATGTGCCAGCCACCTTCAACAATGGCTGGTTTACCCACCACGCTGGGATTGTATAGATACACCCAGGCAAGGCCAAAACAGGTGGTTATCTGCTGGCGGTCATATTCGCCCTGGGCCGGGGCATCAACGCGGTAGTCCTCTAACCGGTCTAGCTGGGCCAAGTGGTCAATGTTGATCCGATAGACCTCAAGGGTGACCCCTTTTGACGGCTGCCATTTGGCACCGGGGTAGGGGCCAATATCGTAGAGCGTGAGCGCTGAGGCAACGTCACTCCCTAGCAGTGTCGCACCATTTAGCCAGTGGGCATTGTTGAAGCCTTGTTTTAGCGTGCCGTAGACCGCTACCCGTGGCGTGTCAGTGATTGCCTCACTTAAATAGCGCGGATGCATAGACTACCTCCCTTTGCCCTGTAGCTGGCTTTCCAGCGAGGCCAAGCGTTCAGGGGTGCCCACATCGACCCAGAGGCCAGTGTAACGTTCACCGCTTACCCGATGGTTATCAATGGCAGCTCTAAGCAGTGGCGCCAGTGCAAAGGCGCCCTGGGGCTGACCGGCTAACAGGGCGGGGTGAATCACACCGATGCCTGAATAGGTTAAGCGCTCAGCGCTGGTTTGGTTAACGCGCCCATCCTCGAGGCCAAAATCCCCATTCGCGTGGTGTGGCGGGTTTGCCACCAGCACCAGGTGCGCCAGATCGTCGCCTTGCAACGCGTGTTTGCCGGGAAGCGCTGTGCACCAAACATCACCGTTGACGAGCAGAAACGGCGCATCGCCCAGCAGTGGCAGCGCTTGCTGAATACCGCCGCCAGTTTCCAGCGGCGCTGTTTCCCGGCTCCAGTGAATCCGTAGCCCGTAGGCCTCTCCGTCGCCGAGTGCTGCGATAATCTGCTCTGCACGGTAGCTAACGTTGATGACCACTTCATGAATGCCCGCCTCACGAAGACGCTCAAGATGGTGCACAATCAGCGGCTTGCCCGCCACGGGCAGCAGCGGCTTGGGGCAGTGGTCGGTGAGCGGGCGCATCCGCTTGCCCAGGCCCGCGGCTAAAATCATCGCTTTCATGACGGTATTTCCGCTAGTCGTTTCATAATGGCAGGCCGTAAAGTGAGTTGGAGCCACTCAGCGAACTCATCCTGCTCGGTCAGAAACGAAAAGCTATCTTCCAGGTGATCCAGAAAGTGCGGTAAGCGCTCCAGATAGCCACTTTTTTGATCGCGCAGGGTTAAACGGCAGAAAATTCCCAACACTTTTAGTGATCGCTGGGCGGCCATAGCGTGGCACTGGGTGAGAAAAGTGGCAAAATCCACGCTGCTGGAAAGTCGGCCGTCGCTGCGCGCCTGGCGATAAAAAATATCGACAAAGTCGGCAAACTGCTCGCTGCTAAAGTGGCAGTAGCGACCCCGGAGCAGTGAGATTAAATCATAGCTAAGCGGGCCCGCCACCGCGTCCTGAAAGTCGATCATAAACAGCTGTTGTTTATGTACCATCAGGTTCATGGCATCAAAATCACGGTGCACAGTGACCACCGGCTGCGCTAAGGCGTGCTGGATTAGCTGCTCGCGAACGGCGTGCCAGCTTTCCGGCGGCGGCAGCTTTAACCAGGCACTAAGACACCACTCAGGAAACAGGTCGAGCTCGCGGCCCAGCAGTGCCGTATCATAAACCGGCAGTGAGTCGGGGCCTACGCGGTTTTGCAGCTCGGCGATCAGCGTGAGAGCCTGGGCATGGTAGGTCTGTGTGGTCGCGTCGTCGCTAAATAAATGCTGCAGCGGTGTATTGCCCAAGTCCTCAAGCAGCAGAAAGCCGTCCGCGAGGTTAGCCGCGTGCACCTTGGGGACCGGCAGTCCGGCACTGCGCCAGCGCCGGGCAATGGTCACAAATGGCTGGGAGTCCTCTTGCTCAGGCGGGGCATCCATAACCACCTGGGTGGTGCCGTCGGGTAGCGTAAGGCGAAAATAGCGCCGAAAACTCGCATCGCCCACGGCAGATGAAAGTGAAATATCGGCCTTGGATAGGCCATTTTGTTGGGCAGCCCACATGGTGAGGGCGTTAATCCGATATGAGGACATGCAAGCTCCTTGCTGGTCGGGCATCATGCGGGCTGTATAATACCGATTCTGGATGCCAAGGATAACGAACATGGGCAAGCGATTTTCGCGCACCTTGCCGGTTGCGCATACGCTGATGGGCAGTTTGCTTGCTGGCGCCTCGTTTACGGCGGTGGCTCAGGGTCAAACCATGTCCGCTGAAGCGTTGGATTGGCAACCCTGGGGGGAAGAGGAAGCGGCTAACCAATTGTGCCGTGGGCGCTACGTCATGCCCAACTACCGCTTGCCAGCGGAAGATAACCCGGAAACTCTCTCGCTAGAGGCCAGCGACGTCGATTATGCCGCCGACGGCGAGGCGTTGTTACGTGGTGATGTGGTGCTGCGCCGCGGCAATGAAGAAGTGGAAGCCGAGCGTGTGTTTTTACCCGCTGACCGCCAGCAGGTCGATGCAGAGGGTAATATCGCCATCCGTGATGGGCGCGCTTTAGTCCGTGGCGAGCAGGCGATGCTAAGGCTAAACGAAGACCGCGCCACCCTGGGCAACAGCCACTATGTGCTCTACGAGCAGCATCTGCGAGGTCAGGCCAGTCAACTAGAGCAGACCGGGGAAAATGAGTACCGCCTGCAAGACGCAAGCTTTACCACCTGCGACCCGGGCGCCAATAGCTGGCAGCTGGTCAGCAGTGATATTCGCTTGAATCAGGCTGAGGGGTTTGGCACCGCGCGGCATGCCCGCTTGGAGGTGAAAGATGTGCCGGTATTTTACTGGCCTTGGTTACGCTTTCCCATCGACGATCGCCGCCACACGGGGCTGCTGTCCCCGTCGATTGGCTTTTCAACGGACGGTTTCGACTACGCCCAGCCGTTTTATTGGAATATCGCCGCTAACCACGATGCGACTATCACACCGCGCTGGATGAGTGATCGCGGGCTGCTAATGAACGGTGAGTACCGCTACCTGTTTGAGGAGAGCGCAGGCATCGTTGAAGGCGGCTATTTAAATAGCGATAACGGCGGCTCTGGCGGCAATGAAAACCGCTTTGAGGGCGAAGATCGCTGGTACGTGGATGCCCGCCACGCAGGGCGTGTAAACGAGCGCAGTAATTATCGACTGCGCTATGGGGCGGCCAGTGACGGGCGCTATTTTGATGACTTTGGTGGTGAGTTTGGCGACAGTGACCGCGTCAGCATGGAGCGGTTGGCCCAGGTTGATTACCGCGGCCAGCGTTGGCAGTTAGATGCCCGTGCCCAGGGTTTCCAGCGCTTGGAAGACCCGCTGAGCGATAGCGATAAACCCTTCTATCAACTGCCGAGTCTGAGCGCGAATGCCAATTGGCAGTTCGACAACGGGCTATATACCCAGTGGCGATCGAACGCGACCTATTTTTGGCGCGATGTGGATGAGCGCCGCGTGCCGGAGCGTGAAGCGGCCACCGGTAGCCGTTTGCATCTATCGCCTGCGGTTGGTTGGCGTTTTGAACGGCCCTGGGGGTACCTTGAGCCGCGCACCGAGCTGTGGAATACCGCCTATGAACTGGATTACGGTGAGCGCGACACACAGCGTAGCGATTCGCCCAGCCGCAGTGTTGCGTTGACCTCCATTGACAGCGGGCTCGTCTTTGAGCGTGAGCTGGCCCTGGGGGGGCGCGATTATCGGCAAACCCTGGAGCCGCGCTTGAACTACGCTTACGTGCCGCGTACCGATCAGAGCGAACTGCCTGACTTTGACAGCCGCGAACGCGCTTTCTCCTGGGATCAGCTCTGGTCAGCCCAGCGCTTTTCCGGCACCGACCGGGTGGGCGATCTTAACCGGCTCTCATACGGGGTGCAGTCGCGGCTACTGGAAGATGCATCCGGTCGTGACCGGCTCTCGTTCGGGGTAGGCCAGAGTGTTTACTTTGAGGATCGCCGAATCGATAGCGAAGGCGATGCTGATACACTGCCGGATCGGCCAGAAGATAATGCCAGCGTCAATCCGGAAAGCCGCTACCAAGCCACTCGGGATCGTTCGCCGCTGGTGTCACGTCTTGATTGGCAGATCAATGATCGCTGGAGCAGTGGAGCAGAATGGCTCTACGATGATCACCGTGAACGTACCGAACGTTCAAGCATTGATGTAGGTTATCGGCACCCGAAAGGGCATGTAGTGAACCTTGGCTACCGTTGGGAGATCGAAGGGTTCGACCCAGGCGTATTGCCGGGCGACGATGGCTTCCGCGACTATAACCGCGAAGAGTGGGATCTCTCGTTTGCCTGGAAAGCCACAACCAACATTGATTTGATTGGCCGCTACCTGCACGATCAAACCAATGAGCGCTCCCTGGAGCAATTGGCAGGCGTGCAGTGGAACAACTGCTGTTACGGTTTGCAGTTGGTGTGGCGCGAGTGGGTAGACGACAATGACACCGCCCCCATTGATGATGATTTTAATGATCGTGGGCTATTTTTGCGCTTCGTATTCCGTGGTCTAGGCGGCGTTGGTCAGGATGCGGATAGCTATTTTGAGCAGACCATTCCTGGCTATAGTCCGACTGCCCTGTAAATGACTTCCATCGAATGGCTAATGAAGCTAATGAAAGAGACGTTTGTTATGAAAATGAGAAAGCCCCTGCTAGGCCGTATGAAACAGCTTTCTGCTGGTAGCCTGCTCGCGTTGTGTGTAGGTGCAGGCCTTGCGCTGGCCCCGCTAACCCTGCAGGCGCAGAACTTCCAGTCCACCCAGCGCCAGGCGCTAGACAGCGTTGTTGCAGTGGTTAATAACGATGTGATCATGCGCAGCGAGCTTAATGATCGCATGGCGCAAGTCGAGCAGCAGGCGCAGTCCCAGGGCGGCAGCCTACCGCCGCGCTCCCAGTTGGAGCGCCAGGTGCTTGAACGCATGGTGATGGAAGAGATTCAACTGCAAATGGCGGAAGATGCCAATTTGAGCATCGATGATACCGAGCTCAATGGGCAGGTGCGCTCGATTGCCGAATCCAACGGTATGACGCTTGATGAGTTTGCCGATGCCGTGGAAGCCGACGGTATGACGCTGGCCAGCGTGCGCGAGGATATTCGCCGCGAAATGCTGATGCGCCAGGTACAGCAGCGCCAAATTAGCGACCGCGTATCGGTCAGCGACCGTGACGTTGAGCGCTTTCTAAACCAGCAGTCCGGCCAATCAGGGGAGCAGAACTTTATTGAAGAGACCCGTGCCCGCCACGTACTGATTGCACTAACCCCTAATCGTGATGAAAATCAGGCCCGTGCACGAGCCGAAGAAGTGCGCCAGCGTCTATCACAAGGCGAGGATTTTGCCTCGGTGGCACGTGAGTATAGCGATGATAGCGGTACTGCCCTCAACGGCGGTGAGCTGGGCTGGGTTCGACCAGGGCAAACCGTACCCGCCTTTGAAGAAGCGATGCGTGAGCTGGACGTTAATCAGGTATCCCAGCCGGTACGTTCTCAGTTTGGCTACCACGTGATTGAGGTAGAGGAGCGTCGTCGTCAAAACGTTACCCAAGAGAGCCAGCGCGAGCAGGTGCGTCAAGCGATCTTCCAGCGTCGCGCTAACGAAGAGTTAGAAACCTGGCAGCAAGAGGTGCGCTCTCAGGCCTTTGTTGATATTCGACTCTAATGGTAGCGGGCGCTTTATCAACCGATAGCACTTTGCCGGTGGTCGTCACCACTGGCGAACCGGCAGGTATCGGCCCCGAGCTAACGCTGATGCTGGCGGCTCAGGGCAACCTTCCCGCCCATACCGTGGCGATTGGTGACCCGGCGATGCTGCGCCAACGCGCAGCCGCACTGGGGCTCAATGTTACGCTTAAAGAGTGTGCACCCGGCGAGTGTCCAAGCGGCGCCAATATGCTGCCGGTTTGGCCTGTAGCGCTCAAGGCGCCTGCTGTGCCGGGGGTTCTTGATCCGGCCAACGCTGACTACGTATTGGCCACCCTGGCGCTGGCTGTGGATGCCTGCCAAAGGGGCTTGGCTGCTGCTATGGTCACGGCGCCGCTGCACAAAGGCGTGATTATCGAGGGCGGGCATTCAGCCTTTACCGGCCACACCGAATGGCTGCGCGATGCCTGCAACGTCGAAGAAGTCGTCATGATGCTGGCCACCGACGCGGCGCTGCATGCGGCTTCACCTGGCTGGCAGGGCAATGGCGATCTTCGTGTGGCACTGGTGACCACCCACTTACCGCTGCGCAACGTCGCCGACGCCATCACCTTTGAGCGGGTCACGCGTATCAGCCGCTTGCTGGCGGCCGATTTGCAGCGACAGTTTGGGATTGCCAAGCCACGCATTGCGGTGTGCGGCTTAAACCCCCACGCCGGTGAAGATGGCCATCTGGGGCGCGAAGAGCTGGATGTGATTATTCCGGCCCTTGATGCGCTGCGCGCTGAGGGAGTGGATATACTTGGCCCCTTGCCCGCCGACACGCTGTTTACCCCCAGGCACTTAGCTGGTGTCGATGCGGTGCTGGCGATGTACCACGACCAGGGCTTGGCGGTGTTAAAATACGCAGGCTTTGGTCAGGCCGCTAATATTACTCTGGGCTTGCCAATAGTGCGTACTTCAGTTGACCATGGCACTGCGCTGGATTTAGCCGGCAAAGGCGTGGCAGACCCCGGCAGCCTAAACGTCGCTATCGCCCTTGCGCGCCGTTTGGCCGTGCAGCGGTTGGCTGCTACCGCTTAGCTTTTTCTACTCAATACTCCCGATTGCATCCGCACTCCAAGGAACACCGTTTGATGTCTACTGTGCCCCAACACCGCGCTCGTAAACGCTTTGGTCAGAACTTTTTACGCGACCTCGGCATTATTTCGCGGATCGTTCGCGCCGTTGGCCCACGCTCGACGGATCGCCTCGTCGAAATCGGTCCAGGCCAGGGGGCGCTGACCGAGCCGCTGCTGGAAGCCGCGGGGCATTTAGAAGTGATTGAACTCGACCGCGACCTGATCCCCGGCCTTCGGGTGCAGTTTTTCAACTACCCGGACTTTGTGATCCATGAAGGCGACGCGCTGAAGTTTGATTTTGCCGCGCTGAAAGGCGATGGACCCGCGCTACGCGTGGTGGGGAACCTGCCCTATAACATCTCCACACCGCTGATAATTCATCTGCTGGCGGCAGGAAGTGCCATAGAGGATATGCACTTTATGCTGCAAAAAGAAGTGGTTGAGCGCTTGGCGGCAGAACCGGGCGGCGCTGATTGGGGGCGTTTATCGGTCATGGCTCAGTACTACTGCCAGGTCGAGCAGCTGTTTATTGTGCCACCGGAAGCCTTTGTGCCACGCCCCAAGGTCGATTCGGCCATCGTGCGGCTAACCCCCCATGAAACGCTGCCCCATACCGCGGATGATCCAGCGCTGCTGTTTGATCTAGTCAAGCTCGCCTTTGGCCAGCGGCGCAAAACGCTGCGCAATAACTTCAAAGGACGGGTGAGTGCCGCTACCCTGGAAGACCTGGGTATTGACCCCATTCGCCGTCCGCAAACCTTGACGGTTGAAGAGTACGTGGCGATTGCCAACCGGGTCACTGCCGACGAGCAAGCGAGCGGTGAGCGGGGCACTCAAGCGTGAGTGGCCTGGCGATCAAGGTAAGCGTTGTGCCTAGCTATCGTGCCGATGAGTCTAACGACGGCGAGTCGCGCTACGTGTTCAGTTACACCGTGACCGTGCACAATCAAAGCCCCCACAGCGTTCAGCTTATGGCGCGCTACTGGAAAATCACCCAGGGCGGAGGCGAGTACCAAGAAGTGCGCGGCAAAGGCGTTGTCGGCCAGCAGCCGCTGATCGGTCCCGGCCAAAGCTTTCGCTACACCAGCCGGGCGATTCTCCAGACCCCGGTGGGCGTTATGGAAGGCGCCTATACGCTGTTAGACACCTCCACCCAGCGTGTTTTTGAGGTGGCGATTACGCCATTTAGATTGGCCGTACCTCTTCAGCTCCACTAGGCGCTCCGCGTTAGTTCACTCTCTAGATGGTCGCAAAGCCGCAGAGCCAACTGCACTAACGTCAACGTGGGGTTGGCGTGCCCCGCGCTGGCAAACACGCTGGAGCCCGCCACGTAAAAGTTATCCTGGGCAAACAGGCGGCAGTCGGCGTTCACGATACCTTCCTCGGCATTTAGGCTCATGCGCGTGCCACCCATATGGTGACGCCCTGCCAGTTCGCCATCGGTGGGCAGCTGCACCGGCGTATCGGCGAGCCAGGGCGCCATTTGCAGTCTGCCCACCTCGTTGTCGCGCAGATACTCCCCCAGTAGCAGCATGCTTTCGCGTATGGTGCGGCGATCCAACTCAGATTGCCGCCATACCAAGCGGCTCCTGGGTACCCCCAATTTATCCAACTCATCGCTCAGCTCAATACGGTTGTCATAGCGCGGTTCCTGCTCCCAGGCGGCTCTTAACACTGCGCCGTGGATGACCCGACCTTGAGCCTGCCAGACTCGTAGTCGACCGGCCAGCGTGGGCGCTTGGTCGGCGAGCTCGTCAATCAGTTCCTGGGTGGCTTCAGCGTTCATGCGGTGCAAGCGCAGCCCACAATTAAGTATTTGCCGTGCGTTGATGGCGTCAGCGGTGGGGGAGAGGAAAACATTGTACTCGTCGTCCAAGCCCAGTGCGGCGGGCTCAAATAGCAGCGCCTTGCCCACCGTGGCGTGGGGGTGCTCCATCCAGTAGCGCCCCAGAGTATCGGCTTGAGGTATTAGCTGGCCATTTAACTGCTGGTTGCACCACTGCAGCAGGCGTGAGTTGTCGATGCCGCCGCAGGCGAGTATGAAATAGCGCGCCTGAACCTTGCGGTAGTCGCCCCGGTAATTTCTAAAAGTGGCGCTGGTGACCTTGCCAGCCAACGTTTCCAGTGCCACCAAGTTGGCTGTTAGGCAGCACTCCAAAGTGACCGAATCGCTCAGCGTCGCGGCATACTTCTCTTTCATGCGTGTGGGGTGACCCAGCGAAAAATAGATGCGCTTTAACCCTGCCTCAGGGATCAAATGATCGGCTAGCGTGGGCTCCAGACCAAGCATGTTAACGGCCGCGCTGTAGTAAGGAGCTAGCGCATTGCGGCCTATTGGCCAGGCGGTTTCGCTGGCGGCGGCTTTGGCATTGAAGTCGTAGCGATCCAAGGGGCGACAAATGCCGCCCCAGTGGTTGGTCGACCCACCCAAATGACGCAGCCGAGCGCCATACAGAGGAATATAGGGGTCGCCGACGACGTCGCCTTGGTAGCACTCTTGGGAGCGTTCGCTGTAGTCCGCATCGCCACCTTCACAGAGCAGTACGCGATGCCCCCGATCCGCCAGGGTAACGGCCATGGAAATGCCCGCCGCACCCGCGCCGATAATGCAGACATCCCAGGCGTCGCTGTGCTCGCTGATATCCTCAAAGGCGATATACATCAGCGGTCACTGCTGCGCAGTAACCAGCCATTAACCGTCACCGCAACGTTCGGCGGGGCAAGTTTGGGAGCGGCAGCCTGCGCGCTCGGCAACAGCGCTGTGCCAGGCAGTATGAGTGCGCCAAGGCTTGCCAGCGTTGCCGCGCGCAGCAGCCCGCGTCGAGAATGATCCATTGTCATAGGCGTATCGTTTTCCCTAACAGTTATTACGAGGTGGCGAAGTATTGAATGGCTAAGTATTGAATGACTAAGTATCGAATGGCTAGGCTATCGAAAGGCTTAAGAGCATCAAGGAGTACTTTTATAGTGATCCAGGTTGGCTCTTTTCACCAGCGTTAATCATCAACATAAACAGCCTACGGCAGGCAGAAGGGGGCGCTGAAGTGGTAGTATTTAGCCCACTTATTTTATTAAAAAGGCCTCCCGCATGAGTACCTATGCGATCGGCGATCTGCACGGCTGCCACGCCGAATTTGTAACTCTGCTTGAAAAGCTCAGCTTCGACCCCGCGCGGGATACGCTATGGCTAGTGGGTGATTTGATTAATCGTGGGCCAGGTTCTTTAGCATGCCTGCGCGAAGTGCGCGCGCTGGGTGGCGCCGCCCGAAGCGTATTGGGCAACCACGATTTCCATTTGCTGGTAGTGGCCCGTGGTGGCGGCAAGCTGAAAAAAAACGATACCCTGAGCGGTATTCTTGATGCCCCTGACCGCGAAGCGCTGCTGGATTGGCTACAGAGCCAGCCGCTTAGCGTGTTTGAAAACGGTACGCTGATGACCCACGCGGGGCTGCTTCCCCAGTGGAGCGTTCTCCAGACTGAGGCACTTGGGCGGGAAGTGCAGACGGCGCTTGCCAGCGAAACATCCGGTGAGTTTTTAACCCAGCTATTTGGCAACCAGCCGGATGCCTGGCGCGACGATCTAGACGGCATGGATCGCCTGCGCCTGACGGTCAATGTACTCACCCGGATGCGCTTTATTGATGCCCAGGGGCGTTTGGATTTTGCCGCCAAAGAGGGGCTCGATAGCGCACCAGGGGGCTTTTTGCCCTGGTTTCAATATCCGCGGAGCGATGACGCCCGGCTGCTCTTCGGCCACTGGGCGGCGCTGGAAGGACATACCCCACTGGCGCAGGTGCCCGTTGAGGCGCTGGATACGGGCTGCGTTTGGGGCGGTCGCTTAACCGCACTCAATCTGGATAGCGGCGAGCGAACCAGCGTGCCCAGTCAACAGGGAAAATAAAATCGTAATGGAAAGAAAACATACTCAACAACGCGCTGATTCCCGCTTGGCGGGCCTGAACGTCTATCGGGTCGGCGGTGCCGTGCGCGACACGCTGCTGGGCTGGCCTGTTTACGACAATGACTGGGTCGTCGTGGGCGCCACGCCAGACGCCATGCGCAAGCGCGGCTTTAAACCGGTGGGGCGTGACTTTCCGGTCTTTCTGCATCCGGATACGGCCGAGGAGTACGCACTCGCCCGCACCGAGCGCAAGTCTGGTCATGGCTATGCGGGGTTTGAAGTACACGCCAGCCCCGGTGTCAGCCTGGAAGAGGATCTGCTGCGGCGTGATTTAACCATTAACGCCATTGCCCAGAGCCCCGAGGGTGAATTAACCGACCCGTTTAATGGTCAAGGCGATATCGAACAGCGCGTACTTAGGCATATTTCCGCAGCGTTTAGCGAAGACCCGCTGCGGGTACTGCGTACCGCGCGCTTTTTGGCCCGCTATGCAGCGATGGGCTTCACCATTGCCCCTGAAACCCTGGCGCTGATGCGTCAAGTGAGTCACAGCGGTGAACTTGAGCATCTGGCCGCCGAGCGGGTCTGGGTCGAAACGGAGAAAGCGCTAGGCGAGCCGAGCCCAGAGGTCTACTTCACCACCCTTGAGCGCTGCGACGCCCTCACCGTGTGGTGGCCAGAATTACTGGGCGAGGCGCTCGTAAAGGGTCTGGCAGCGTTAGCTCAGGCGCCTGTCAGTGGCAAGCTGGTAGTGGCTCACTGGCGCTATGCGCAGTTGGTGTCGCCGCTAACGGCGGAGCAGCGCGAAGCTTTGGCAGCGCGACTCAAACTGCCCAACGCCGTTGCTCAGCTTGCTCGCCATACCGCGCTTACGCATGGATTGCTTGCCGCCACACTGGATGGCCCCAGCGTGCTGCACTGGCTGGAGCGTTTGGATGGCTGGCGTAAGCCCGAGCAGGTCGAGGCGCAGCTAGCGCTAGTCAAGGTGCTGGCGCCTGAGCAGGTTGGGCAACTCGAAAGCGCCTGGCAGGCTGCTCGGGAGGTTAGCCCCCAGGCGTTAATAGCCGAAGGGTATCAAGGGGCCGCGTTGGGAGAAGCCTTGCGTGAGCGGCGCGGGCAGACGGTGGCGACTGCGCTAGCGGATTAGTCACCGGCGAGCCGCCGCAAGAAGGGGCTGTTGGTCTGCTTGGGAGATCCAGCGGCCGCGCCAACTAAAATCGACGGCCCAAAGACGCTGGCTGCCTAGTTCGAAGGCGTTCCATAGCGCGGCATAAGGGGTGCCGCAGCGGGGATGGCGCTGTTCAGGCAATAGCTCTGCAAGCGGTTGCAGAACAAACGCATTATGGGTGATTTCGCCGCGCGGGAGGGCAACATCGTCAACAGTGCCACAAAGTCTGCCCACGGTGAGCAGGTCGATATCCAGCGCACGAGGGCTAAATTTGGCAATATCGGGCAGGCGGCCATGCTCAATTTCCAACTGCTTACCCCACGCCTGAAGCTCGCCGGGCGTCCAGGCGCTGTGAAACGCCACTACCAGGTTATAAAAATTGCGACTGTCGGCGAAACCGACCGGCTCGCTTTCAAACACCCGAGAGATTTGTAGGGGGCCGAAGGTATCGGCAAGCGCATCAAGGCAGCAGCGAATATGCCGAGTGGGATGGATATTACTGCCTAAACTGACCGTCACCAGGTTCATGCGTTGGTCTCCTGGGCTGCCTCCGGCAGGCTGCCGCGGGTAATTTCCAGGCCGACGCTAGCGGCGTTGGGGACTGCCCCCGGTTTACGCACCGTTAAACGCAGCCAGGTAATCGGAAACTCCGTACGCAGGCACTCAGCGAGGCGTTCGGCAAAGGTCTCTACCAGAGCGAATTGATGGGCGTCGGCAAACTGCTGAATGCGCTGGCAGATAGCGGCGTAATCCAGGGTGAGGTGTAGTTCGTCGGTGGCTGCCGCCGAGCGAATGTCGGTCGCCAGCACCAAGTCTAGGCTTAGCGACTGTTGAATCGAGCGCTCCCAATCGTAGACACCAATGACGGTGTCGACGCTTAACGCTTCAATAAAAATGCGATCCATCCAGCTTCCCCCTACGGTAACAAGCGGGCGATTGTACGTTAGGATGGGGTTAAACGACAGTAAGCCGGGTTATCGAGACGGCCTATAAAGCGAGCATACAGCCATGGGGTGGATAGTGGTGGGGTATTTTAGCGGCAGTTGGCTGGCAGCGCTGAGCGTTTGCCGCCTAGCTGGCGTGGGTGACCCTCGGCAACATGGCTCGTTTAACCCTGGCTTTTCCAATGTGCTGCGCCTCTATGGCCCCCGCTTAGCGGCAGCGACACTGCTGTTAGACGCTTTAAAAGCGATGCCCGCCGTACTCGGCGCAAAGTTGACCAGTTGTCCGGTATGGTTGCAGGGACTGGTCGGGTTGGCGGTATTGCTAGGTCACAGCTTTCCACTATGGCATGGCTTTCGCGGCGGAAAGGCGGTCGCCAGTGCCTTTGGTGTGCTGCTGGTGTTGGTGCCTTATGTGGCGCTACTAAGCGCGGTTGTTTGGTCGCTGTTGGCGTGGCGACTTAAAACGGCGGCGCTGGCCTCGCTGTTGAGTGCCTTAGTGGCGCCGCTAGCTTGTATTTGGTTAGCCCCGGAGTATGTCATGGTGGTGGGTGGGTTCAGCCTGCTGGTACTGGCCCGCCATGGGCTTAATATTCGCCGATTGCGAAGCGGCGAGGAGCCGCCGTTTCGCGGTTCTTAGCGTGAGGCAGGCGGTATCAACTGATCCAGCGGCCAGCGGGGCGTCGCCTGCATCATGCCGGGAATATCACACTCGCCCGCGGCTAGGCGTTGAGCGCCTACGTAGGCAATCATGGCGCCATTGTCGGTGCAGAAACGCCCGCGTGGGTAGTAGGCACGGGCCTGCCGTTTTTCACACTCAATTTGCAGCCGTTCGCGCAGGCGATGATTGGCGCTCACTCCGCCCGCGACTACTAAGCGCTTCAAGCCGGTTTGATCCAATGCTCGACGGCACTTGATTACCAGCGTATCGACAACCGCCTCTTCAAAGGCGCGGGCAACGTCGGCGCGGGCCTGGTCGTCGAGTTGTTGGGCGGTTTCCAACTGGCGAATAGCCGTCATGGTGTGGGTTTTTAAGCCCGAGAAACTGAAATCAAGCCCCGGGCGGTCGGTCATGGGCCGCGGGAAACGAAAGCGCTTAGGGTCACCCTGTTCCGCTAGCTTGGCGACCTGTGGTCCGCCTGGGTAGGCCAAGCCGAGCATCTTGGCGGCTTTATCAAACGCTTCACCCGCGGCGTCATCCACCGATTCACCGAGCAGTTTATAGCGGCCCAGCCCTTGAACTTCGACAAGCTGGGTATGGCCGCCGGATACCAGTAGCGCCACAAAGGGGAACTCGGGAGGCTCATCTTCCAGCATCGGTGCCAGCAGGTGACCTTCCATATGGTGTACGCCGAGTACCGGGATGTTTAGGGCGCGGGCCATGCCGTGAGCGGTGCTGGCGCCGACCATTAATGCGCCGACCAAACCCGGCCCAGCGGTGTAAGTGATGCCATCCAGGTCGCGGCGCGTCAGTTTGGCGTCGCTGAGCACCTGCTCAATCAGCGGCAGCAGTTTGCGGGTGTGATCGCGAGAGGCGAGTTCGGGCACCACACCGCCAAACTCCGCGTGCATGGCGATTTGGCTATATAGCGCGTCGGCAAGCAGCCCCTGGCCGCCGGTTAGCGAGGTGTCGTAAAGCGCGACGCCGGTTTCGTCGCAGGAGGTTTCAATGCCCAGAACACGCATAAAAAGCGACTCTCAAAGGATATTTAAAAGATATAAAGGTGAAAAATACTGCAGCGCTAGTTTAGCATTGTCGCCGCAGGTCAGCGTAAGCATTTGCAAAGATGGTCAACGGCGACTAAACTACTGTGCGCTGTAAAACTGGGTCGTACACCGCTTTGTTAGTCGCAATATGAATCGCGATATCGCAGTGTACGTACTATCCGAACTCAAGACTCCTTAAGGTAGGTGAGTGCTTAATGCCTTCTGTAAAAGTACGTGATAACGAGCCGTTTGACGTCGCCCTGCGTCGCTTCAAGCGTTCTTGCGAAAAAGCCGGTGTTCTTTCTGAAGTACGCCGCCGCGAGCACTATGAGAAGCCGACTGCTGAGCGTAAACGCAAAGCGGCCGCTGCCGTAAAACGCCACGCCAAGAAAATCCAGCGTGAGCAAAAGCGTTTCGAACGGCTCTATTGATCCGTACCCGAGGGGGCCGGAGCAGTTAGCTGGTCGTCTCAAGAGGGATGCCAAGCGGCCGCCACTAGGTGGCCGTTTGTTTTTGACTGTTGTTTTTAAAGCCATCGTTTTTTAAAGCGATCGTTCAAGACCGTCGCTGTTTAAGGTGATCTGGCAATGGGTCTGATGACGTTAAGCAGGGTTCTTAAGAGCGGTTTTTAAAAACAGTCTCGAAAGTTAGCGCTTTGCGCGAGGATGCCCGTAGTTCATGGCAGGCCAAATTCCACAGCGTTTCATTGATGACCTGTTAGGCCGCGTTGACGTGGTCGAGGTGGTTGGTGAGCGTGTGCAGCTTAAAAAGGCTGGCCGCAACTATTCTGGGCTATGTCCCTTCCATCAAGAGAAAACCCCATCGTTTACTGTCAGTGCTGATAAGCAGTTTTATCACTGCTTTGGCTGCGGGGCTAATGGTAATGCACTACGCTTCTTGATGGAGTATGACAAGCTGCCATTTCCTGAGGCGGTCGAGCAGCTAGCCGGGCGCTTGGGGATTGAAGTGCCGCGTGAGGGTGCTGATGACCCGCGTGCTCAGCAGCGTGAAAAGAAGCGCAAAGAGGGCGTCAACCTGCTCGAACTCGCCGCCAGTTTTTATCGCGAGCGATTAAAGATGCAGGAGGGGCAGTCCGCTCAGCATTATTTGTCGGGTCGCGGACTCTCGGATGACGTGATCAAGACCTATGGTATTGGTTACGCTCCAGCAGGCTGGGAGGCGCTGAAGCAGCACCTCAGCGAGCGCGGTATTGGTGAGCCGGTTCAGGTCGAGTACGGCCTGTTGATTCACCGCGAAGATACCGGACGTACCTATGACCGCTTTCGTGATCGGGTAATGTTCCCGATTCGCGATTTGCGTGGTCGCACGATTGCTTTTGGCGGCAGGGTGATGGGTGATGATCAGCCCAAATACCTTAATTCGCCGGAAACGCCCGTGTTCCATAAGGGGCGTGAGCTATACGGCTTGTATGAGGCGCGCCAAGCCTCCAGCAAGCTTGAGCAGCTTGTCATGGTCGAAGGCTATATGGATGTGGTGGCGCTGGCGCAATACGGTATTCATAACGCCGTGGCGACGCTGGGTACCGCCACCACGGAAGACCATTTGACCCGCCTGTTTCGACTGGTGAGTCGCGTAGTGTTCTGTTTCGATGGTGACCGTGCGGGAAGACAGGCGGCTAGTCGGGCGTTGGAAACCGCGCTGCCGCAAATGATTGATGGTCGTGAAGCGCGCTTTCTGTTTCTGCCCGAAGGTGATGACCCGGACACCCTGGTGCGCCGTGAAGGCACTCAGGCATTTCAGGATCGTGTGACCTGTGCCATGCCGCTGTCGGAGTTTCTATTCGAGCAAGCCGCCCAGGGGCGCGACTTAAAAACAGTGGAAGGGCGTGAGCGATTTGCCAGTCAGGTGCTCGAAGCATTGAACAAAGTGCCTGAAGGCATGCTCAAATCGTTACTACTGGAGTCGCTGGCGCAGCGTAGCGGGCTGGCGCAAGAGCAATTGAAAGTGCTGCTCGAAAAGCGTGCCCAGGCGTCGCAACGGACTCTTTCCAAGGGCACCGCCAATGGCGATGTTTCTCAGGAACAGGGAGAGTCCGATTCGGCGTCATCGGCGATGCCTGGCGCTGTTTTGGCGGCCCCTGCTCTGTCGCCGCGTTCACGTTCTCAGGCGCTCTCCCCGGTTGGGCGTATCGTGCAGCTGTTGCTGCATGAGCCCAATTTGGTGGCCACGCTGCCTGATCATTTGGAGTGGTTGCCTGAAGATGACGATGCGCCGCTATGCCGCGAGCTGATTGAACTGCTCAAGGCGGGGCGCTACCGCAGCCCACAAGTGGTGTTGGCGCATTTTCAAGGCAGCCAGCAGGGACAGGCCTTAGCGGTCTTCGCCAAGCGCGAGCTGTTGATTCCCAAGCCAGATCGGGAAGCAGAGTTGAAGGGCTTGGTGGAGCACTTGCAGTACGTTCAGCGCCAGCGTTCTCCCCAAGAGGAGTACGCGGCGTTGCTGGCGCAGGAGCGCGCCGGGCAAAAGTTAGATAAGGAGCAGCGCCGACGTTTGGCAAGCCTGGTAATGGAGCTTGCACAGCGCCAATGAGGCGGTGTCTTGGGCGGTGGGGGTTGAATTCCTAGCGTTTCAGCACCAGATATAGGGTCAGCCACCGAGCGCTGGCCTAACCGAACAAACTAACACACCTGAATTGCCGCGCAAATACGTCATGCTGGAAAATTTCCTGCTATTTACGCTATACTGTACGGCTTGTTGAGTTTAATCGATTCAGCGCACCAGGTGTTTCATTCTTCTTCGTCGAGATAGGGTTTCTATGGCTGGAAATGCGCAGCAGCAGTCGCGTCTGAAGGAGTTGATCGCTCGAGGCAAGGAACAGGGTTACCTGACCTATGCCGAGGTCAACGACCATCTACCCGAGGATATCGCCGACCCGGATCAAGTGGAAGACATCATTGGCATGATCAACGACATGGGTATAAGTGTCGCTGAAGAAGCGCCAGATGAAGACACTTTGATGATGTCGGATCAATCCACGGACGAGTCCGCTGCGGAAGAGGCCGTAGCGGCCCTTGCCGCCGTGGAAAGCGATGTAGGCCGCACCACTGACCCCGTACGCATGTACATGCGAGAAATGGGCACGGTTGAGCTTCTGACCCGTGAAGGCGAAATTGAAATCGCCAAACGGATCGAAGAGGGCACCCGTGAAGTGATGTCGTCTCTGGCCTATTTGCCGGGTGCCGTCGCGTCCATTCTGGACGCCTACGACGCTACTCAGGATGAAGAAGCGCCAGGGCGTCTTTCGGATCTGTTTTCTGGTTTCATCGATCCCGATGAGGGGATCCCCGGTGTTGCCGAAGCAGAGGTGCCCGAACCGGAACCCGAATCCGAGCTTGAAGAGGATGTTGAAGGCGACGGCGACGATGAAGACGACGACTCCACGGCCAGCGAAGGCGGACCGGATCCTGAAGAGGCGCGTGCGCGTTTCGAGCAGATTCGCGAGCAGAACGCCTTGGTCGAAGCGGCGTTTGCTAAACATGGCCGCGGCAGTGCCGAGCTAAAAGCGGAACAAGCTCGTTTAGCTGTGCTCTTCTCGCCGATCAAGCTGGTACCCAAGCATTTTGAGCGCTTAGTCGGTCAAGTGCGTATCAGCGTTGAGCAGGTGCGTGCCCAAGAGAAAGCGGTCATGCAGCTGTGCGTGAAAAAAGCCAAGGTACCGCGCAAAACCTTTATCAAGTCGTTTCCTGGCAACGAGTCGCGTAAAACCTGGCTGGATGATTTCCAGGCAGCGCAGAGCAAGTACGCCGATCGCCTCGAGCCGCTACGCGCCGATATTGCCCGTGCCCAGCGTAAGATCGCCTTCGAAGAGGACATGGTGCAACTCTCGGTTGCCGATCTGAAAGAGGTGAATCGCAAGCTCTCGATTGGTGAAGCGAAAGCGCGCCGTGCCAAGAAAGAGATGGTTGAGGCCAACCTGCGCTTGGTAATCTCGATTGCCAAGAAGTATACCAACCGTGGTCTGCAGTTCTTGGATCTCATCCAGGAAGGCAACATCGGCTTGATGAAAGCGGTCGATAAGTTCGAATATCGCCGTGGCTATAAGTTCTCGACCTATGCTACTTGGTGGATTCGTCAGGCAATCACTCGCTCGATTGCCGATCAGGCGCGCACCATCCGTATTCCGGTGCATATGATTGAGACGATCAACAAGCTCAATCGCGTATCGCGCCAGATGTTGCAGGAAATGGGCCGTGAGCCGACGCCGGAAGAGCTCGGCGAGCGTTTGGAAATGCCAGAAGATAAAGTCCGTAAGGTGCTCAAAATCGCCAAGGAGCCGATCTCCATGGAGACGCCTATTGGTGACGACGATGACTCACACCTGGGTGACTTTATCGAAGATGGCACCATGCTGCTGCCCATTGATATGGCTACCGGTGAAGGCCTTATCGAAGCAACGCGTAACGTGTTAGGCGGCTTGACCGCCCGCGAAGCGAAGGTGCTGCGCATGCGTTTTGGTATTGATATGAATACCGACCATACGCTGGAAGAGGTGGGCAAGCAGTTTGACGTGACGCGTGAGCGAATCCGTCAGATTGAAGCCAAAGCGCTGCGCAAGCTACGTCACCCCAGCCGCTCAGAGCCGCTGCGTTCGTTCCTCGACGAGTGAATAACGTTAGCAGTGAATAGTGAGGGGTAAGTAGAAAGTAAAAAGCCCGCCGTTCTCAGAACGGCGGGCTTTTTACGTTAAGCAATGCAAAGGGCTATAGCGTGTAGTAGGTGGCGGAGCCAGGGCCAACAGGTAAGCCAAACACAAACACCCAAACGAAGAACAGCAGACTCCATCCAATCAGCATAAACAGCGTATAGGGAAGCATAAGAGCAACCAACGTGCCAATGCCCATATCCTGCCGGTAACGGGTTGCTACAGCGAGGATCAGGCCAAAGTAGCTCATCATCGGGGTGATCAGATTGGTGACTGAATCACCGATACGATAGGCTGCTTGAATGACCTCTGGTGCGTAACCCATTAACATTAACATGGGGACAAAGATGGGAGCCGTCACCGCCCACTGCGCCGAGGCGCTGCCCAGCGACAAATTGACGAATGCACACATAATAATGAACAGAGCAAACAGGCCGGGGCCGCGTAGTCCGAGAGACTCCAGCAGATCCGCACCAGCAATCGCGGTCACGGTACCAAAGTTACTCCAGTTAAACAGCGCTACGAACTGAGCAGCGAAGAACACCAGGACGATGTATAAGCCCAGACTGCTCATGCTTTTAGCCATGGCGTTTACCACGTCGCGGTCATTGTGCATGGTGCCGGCTAGGCGGCCATAGACAAAGCCTAATAGAGTGAATGATACCGCTACAATCACAACGATTCCGCGTAAAAACGGTGAGCCGCTTATCAGCCCCGTTTCAGGGTTGCGCAGTATTCCACTCTCAGGCACTACCATCACGGCAACCAGCACGACTAATGCCAGCGCTGCTAAGCCGGTGCCTTTTAAGGCGCGTTTTTCCGTTGATGAAAGTTCTCCCATATTTTGCTGGTCAATGTCGTTATCGGCGTAGGCAGAATCAAATTTACCCAGCTTGGGTTCTACGATGCGCTCGGTGACCAGTCCACCAATCAGCGTCACAAAGAACGTGCTGGCAAACATAAAGAACCAATTGGCCTCTGCGCCGACGACATAAGCAGGGTCAAGTAGCCGGGCCGCTTCCTGGGTAATGCCTGAAAGTAATGGGTCAACTGTGCCGATTAGCAGGTTAGCGCTGTATCCCCCAGAAACACCACAGAACGCAGCAGCTAGGCCCGCAAGGGGATGCCGTCCCAGTGAGTGGAATATCATAGCGGCAAGTGGAATCAGTACAACATAACCAAGCTCTGCAGCCATATTAGACATAATGCCTGCAAAGACTACTGCGTAAGTAACAATTCGGGGGGAGCGGTTGAGCACTAAGGCGCGCATGCTCGCGGAGAGCAGTCCCGAATGCTCGGCAACGCCTACGCCCAGCATAGCCACCAACACGGTGCCAAGTGGGGCGAAGCTAGTGAAATTAGTGACCATTTCGGTGACCAGTCGGCGTAAACCTTCGGCATTTAGTAAAGAGTTCACGGCGATCCACTCGCCCTCATTGGCGGGTCGTGGATCGGCTACTGAAACCCCCAGTGCAGCCGCAATACCGCTGGCGATAACCACTAATACGCAAAGTATTGCAAACAGTGTGACGGGATGAGGAAGCAGGTTACCTAGCCACTCAACGCTATCTAGAAAACGGGTGAAAAAACCACGCTGCAGGTTTTTTTCATCTTGTTTGGTTTTATTCATAAGGTTTATGTCGTCAATGTAAGAGTTTTTGGTAAAAGATATGGCGGTGAAGCATAGCGAGCGACACTACGTTGAAGCGCAGCGGGTCGCAAACGGCTTTTTGCATAACGAGATTTGAAAAATGAAACGCCGTCTTGCCAAGCAAAGACGGCGTGTGTAGCTGATTACATGGGGGGCAGCAAGCAGGTATGGGCTTTACAACGCCGTCTGCCGGGCTTGATAAACGCGACGGGCCAGTAGCAGTAGTTCCAGGGTGGCGATCAAAATTAAGCTATAACCAAGCAGCTCAACCACTTCTTCAGCGACGCTCTTAAAGGTTCCCGAGTAGCTGTCTTCAAGAATGGCTTGCCAAAACTCCTGCCGTCCATATAAGCGTGAGAAAATATAGGTGGTCAGCACGCCGGCTGTAAAAAGACCAAAGGCGAAGGTATTGCTGTAATGGGCGAACTCCTCCAGAAAGCGTTGGCGTTGTTTAATCACCCAAAAGAGCGTGGGGAGAATAATCAGTGCAACAAGCACTTTCCAGGTGTCTTCAGCGACATAGTTGTCTAAAAAGTGATCCTGCTCACGCACCAGAGAGGCGGCCACAAACGCCAGCAGTAGTAGCGTGATGGTGGGCCAAACTTTAAGCACTTGGCGAATATAAATCAGCATCGCACAGCAGGTGGCCAGCACCAGGGTCTGGGTAAACTCGGTAAAGCCTAACTCAGAAAACCGAACTGAGGGTAAATAGAGCGCTTCAAAATAGGCACCTTGGGTAATCGCGCCGACAAACAGCACGTACAGCACTGCACGTCCTAAGATGGTTCGAAATCCGATAGGCCAGGGAGGGGAGGAAGACATACCAACATCCTTTGTGGGTAAGCAGCGTAGCTACTACACAATTTTGCAATGACATGTGCATATAAAAACATGCAGGGTTGAATGTTCATTATATCGTCACAGTTATGTGTTGGCACGTCGATATTGCGGTTAATCACTCGACGTTTGGTCATCGGCGCTGCAAAGTGTCCCATAGGCAGGTAATAACAGTGTTGTGAGGCGTAATAGACATGGCTATTAGTGTGTTTGATCTTTTCCGAATTGGCATCGGGCCATCGAGTTCCCATACTGTGGGCCCGATGCGCGCGTCGCGAGATTTTGCCTTGGCGCTTGGCGATACCCGCGTTACCCGACTGGTGGTAAGGCTTCATGGGTCACTTGCCGCCACCGGGGTGGGCCACGGTACCGATCAAGCCGTCATCATGGGGCTGATGGGCGAAGCACCAGAAAGTATCGATCCAGACACGATTACGTCGCGGTTAAAACAACTTGCCGAAGGCGAGCCGCTGTTGTTGGCCAATGGCCAACAGATCGCTTTTGACGCTCATAACGATGTCGAATGGGATGAGGCCTGTTTGCCGTTCCATCCCAATGCCATGGTGCTAAGCGCCTATTGTGATGATGCGTTGGTCGCGACCAATACCTTTTACTCCCTTGGCGGCGGCTTCTATGTCGATCAAGCCAAGGCAGATCAAGGCGAGGTTGGCGAAGACGCTACTGAACTGCCTTACCCCTTCAATACGGCGGCTGAGCTGCTCGCGCTATGTCGCCAGCATCAACTGCGTATTAGCCAACTGATGCTTGAAAATGAGAAGGCTTGGCGTAGTGAATCGGCCATTCGCGAAGAGCTGCTAACCATTTGGCACGCCATGAGCGACAGTATTGAGAATGGCCTGCGTGCGACAGGCCATTTGCCCGGTGGGTTAAATGTGCGTCGTCGAGCGCAACTGCTCCACCAGCAGTTGCTTCATCCGCCGAAAAATCAGCGGCTGATTGTGTCGAGTTTTACCGTGATGGATTGGGTCAATGTGTTTGCGCTGGCAGTGAATGAAGAGAACGCCGCCGGGCGGCGCATGGTCACCGCCCCGACCAACGGTGCTGCAGGCATCGTACCCGCCGTCTTGGCGTACTACTTGAAGTTTGAACCCGACGCCAGCGAGGCCGATGTGGTCGATTTTCTGCTGACTGCCGGGGCGGTAGGCATTTTATGCAAAAAGAACGCCTCCATTTCCGGTGCAGAGGTGGGCTGCCAGGGTGAAGTTGGCTCCGCTTGTGCTATGGCGGCCGCTGGGCTTGCCGAAGTGCTGGGCGGCACGCCGGGGCAAGTGGAAAATGCCGCTGAGATCGGCTTGGAGCATAACCTCGGGTTGACCTGCGACCCGGTAGGCGGGCTTGTGCAAGTTCCCTGCATCGAGCGCAATGCAATTGCCTCCGTCAAAGCAATCAATGCTGCACGAATGGCGCTGCACGGCGATGGCGAGCACTTTATATCGCTGGATAAAGTGATTCGTACCATGCGTGATACCGGCCGCGATATGCAGGACAAATACAAAGAGACTTCCAAGGGCGGGCTCGCGGTCAATGCTATCGAGTGCTAGGCAAGCGGATTGCTGGGTAGCAGGGTGTCTATATTAGCGACCAGGTAGTCGACCAGTTGGCGGATTTTGGGTGACAGGTGGCGGTGGCGAGGGTAAACCGCCCAGACGGCGGTATCGTGATGCTGAAAGGGCTCAAGCACGGCCACTAGCTCGCCGCTGGCCAAGTAGGGGGCAACGTAGTAGTCCGGTAGTTGCGCAAGCCCCAGCCCCTTGCGCGCCGCGTCTAGCAGCGCTGGCCCGGAATTGCCCGACCAGCACCCCTCGACACGCACTTCACGGCGTTGGCCGTTGACTTCAAACAGCCAGTTGGGCCGTGAGCCAATCAGGCAGCGGTGCTGGCTAAGTTCCGCCAAGGTGTGGGGGCGCGGCGCCTGGCGGAAGTAGCTCTGTGAGCCGACGATATACTCACGGCGGTCACATAGGCGTCTGGCGATCAGGCTTGAATCCTTTAATACGCCCATCCGAATGGCAATATCGTAGCCCTCTTCAATGAGTTCTACTGGTCGGTTAGTGAAGTGCATATGAACGTCCAGCTGCGGATGCAAACACTGAAAGTCATTCACCAGTGGGGCGATAAAGCGCTCGCCAAAGGTCGTGGCCGAGGTCAGTTTAAGTAGCCCGCTAGGCTTGGCCTGGAGTTCGCTAAGCGCCTGCTCGGCATCCCGCAGCCCATCAAATAGATGGCGGCAGTGTTCCACGTAGGTAGTCCCCGCGTCGGTTAAGCGAATTTGACGGGTGGTGCGATATAGCAACTGAACACCTAGCTGATTTTCGAGCTGGCTAACCAAGCGGCTAATATGCGAGGTCGATACCTTTAGGTGGCGGGCCGCAGCAGAGAACGTGCCTAAACGCACCACCTCCACAAAGGCTTCGATACGGCTCCAGTGCTGCATGCTAACTCCCTGGGTTGATAGTAATTGTTGCTGTGTGGCAATAATCTTATGAGTGTATCCCGGTTTATCAAGAGCGCCTAGCTGGCCTACACTGCTAGCATCGCTAGCCTATCAATGGAGCCTTGTGCTTATGTCTATATCTTTATCTCAGTGGTCTCGCGGTGCGCTAGCAGTGGCCGTGGGCGCTGGCTGGGCAGTTAGTGCTCAGGCAGAGCTACCCACCCAGCAGCAGGAGCAGGCGCCAGGCTGGTTTCGCATGATGGTTGGGGAGTATGAGGTAACCGCGCTGTACGATGGCCATACGGCTATTGATACCTCCTTGTTAAAAGGCATGGAGCAAGAAGAGATTCTCCGCCACTTGGATGCGCTATTTATCGATGCAGAGAGTGGCATGCAAACTGCGGTCAATGCCTTTCTTATTCACACTGGCGAGAACCTTGTGCTGGTTGATGCCGGCTCAGCTGCCTGCTTTGGCCCCTCGTTAGGTCAGGTGGAGAGTAACCTGCGCGCTTCTGGCTACTCGCCGGAGGATGTCGACACGGTGCTGATGACCCATCTGCATCCTGACCACGTGTGTGGTTTGGCCAATGAGGAGGGCGAAGCGGTTTATCCCAATGCTGAGCTGCGAGCGAGTCAAGCCGATGCCGATTTTTGGCTGGATGAAGAGCGTGCGGCTGCGGCGCCTGAAGCCAATCAACCCTTCTTTACCATGGCTCAAGAGGCGGTAGCGCCTTATCAGGAAGCTGACCGTTTCAACCCTTTTACGGCCGGTGATGAAGTGCTGATGGGTATCGTTGCCCAAGATACCCATGGCCACACCGCCGGACACTCAAGCTTTATGCTCAATAGCGATGATGACGCCATGCTGGTATGGGGTGATGTGGTGCACAGCTACGGTGTTCAATTTGCTGACCCTACTGTGGCCATTGAGTTTGATTCTGACCCCGAGCAGGCCATTCGCACCCGGGAAAGCGTGCTCGAAAGCGCGGTTAAAGATAAACACTGGATAGCTGGTGCCCATATGCCTTTCCCTGGCATTGGTCATATCGTAGAAGATGAAGAGGGCTATCGCTGGCTGCCGATTGAGTTTGGCCCAGTGGCTACTGACGAGTAACGCCTTAGTTTTTGTTTTTGAAGTAATGAACATTTAGGAGTCAAAATGAAGTCACGCGCAGCTGTTGCATTGGAAGCGGGTAAGCCGCTTGAACTGGTCGAGATTGATGTCGAAGGCCCGAAGGCGGGGGAAGTGCTGGTTAGAATGGCCGCTACGAGTGTTTGCCATACCGATGCTTACACGCTCTCCGGTGCTGATCCCGAAGGTAATTTCCCCGCTGTCTTGGGCCATGAAGGTGCAGGCGTGGTTCAGGAAGTAGGCGAGGGCGTCACTAGCCTTAAGCCAGGCGACCACGTCATTCCGCTCTACACCGCCGAGTGCGGCAAATGTAAATTCTGTTTGTCGGGTAAAACCAACCTGTGTGGCAGCGTTCGCGCTACTCAAGGTAAAGGGGTAATGCCCGACGGTACCTCGCGTTTCTCACTCGATGGCAAAATGCTTCATCACTATATGGGCACCTCCACGTTCAGCGAGTACACAGTGTTGCCTGAAGTCTCGCTGGCGGTGGTTTCCAAAGAAGCCCCCATGGATAAGATCTGCCTGCTGGGCTGCGGCGTAACCACTGGTATCGGTGCGGTGCTCAATACTGCCAAAGTAGAGCCGGGCGCCACGGTGGCAGTGTTTGGTCTCGGGGCTATCGGTTTGGCCGTCATTCAAGGTGCGGTAATGGCCAAGGCGGGGCGTATAATTGCTATCGACGTCAACGCTGATAAATTCGAGCTGGCCAAGCAGTTTGGCGCCACCGACTTTGTGAACCCGAAAGAGTATGCTGATCCGATCCAGCAGGTGATTGTCGATATGACCGACGGCGGCGTCGACTACTCTTTTGAGTGTATCGGCAACGTTAACGTGATGCGTTCGGCGCTAGAGTGTTGCCATAAAGGCTGGGGCGAATCGATCGTGATTGGTGTAGCCGGGGCTGGCGAAGAGATCTCCACACGGCCGTTCCAACTGGTCACCGGGCGGGTCTGGAAAGGCTCTGCTTTTGGTGGCGTAAAAGGGCGTAGCGAACTGCCGGGCTACGTTGATCGTTATATGAACGGCGAAATCAATATCGATGATTTCATTACCCACGATATGCCGTTTGAGAAAATCAACGAAGCGTTTGAGTTACTGCATGCGGGTAAGAGCATTCGTGCCGTGCTGCATTACTAGGTTCTACAAGGCTAAGTGCCAGGGCAGGTTGAAGCGAGGGTCTTTTGACAGGGATGTCAAAAGTAGCGCCCACGGATGGGTTCACAGCGCCCTCGCGGAAACCTGCCCTGGCACTCCGCTATAGGGAGTTTTACAGGCAGTCATTTGCCCTGTGCATTACTAGGCCCAGCATTATTAAGTAGTATAGGAAGCACGTTTAAAACGCTAAAACGCGGTAGGGTGGACCTGCCGCGTTTGCTGCATTTAAAGGAACCTGCCCATGAGCATGAGTGAAACTCTAGAACTGGTGTCTGCCAACCGTAGTTTCGGTGGCTGGCATAAGCGCTACCGCCACTACTCCCGTGCGCTGGATTGCGACATGATCTTCGCCGTTTACTTGCCGCCCCAGGCGGAAAACGAGCGCGTACCGCTGCTGTGGTGGCTCTCGGGGCTGACCTGTAATGACGAAAATTTCATGCAGAAAGCCGGTGCTCATCGTATCGCTGCTGAGTTGGGGGTGGCCATCGTTTGCCCTGACACCAGCCCACGGGGAACCGATTTGCCCGGCGAGCATGAGAGTTTTGATTTAGGCTCTGGGGCCGGGTTTTACGTCAACGCCACTGAGTCACCGTGGAAGTCACATTACCGCATGTACGATTATGTGATTGAGGAGCTGCCTTCCGTGGTGCGCCAGCACTTTCCGGTCAATGGCCGTGAATCGATTAGCGGCCACTCCATGGGGGGGCATGGTGCATTGATTCTAGCGCTGCGTCATCCTGGGCGTTTCCGATCGGTATCGGCGTTTTCGCCAGTGGTCAACCCGATGAACTGCCCTTGGGGTCAACAGGCGTTTAATGCCTATCTGGGGGATGATCAGTCACGCTGGCGCCAGTACGATGCCTGCGAACTGGTGGCCAACGGTGCATCCCGCCAGCGGCTGTTTATCGACCTGGGGGAAGCAGATCAATTCCTGGAAGAGCAGCTTCAGCCAGAGCGTTTAGAGGCCGTTTGCGAACAGTACGATCATCCGTTAACGCTGCGCCGTCAGCCGGGTTACGATCACAGTTACTTCTTTATTGCCTCGTTCATTGAGGATCATCTGCGCTATCATGCAGACCACCTCATGAAGCGTTAAGGATAACGGGATGCTCAATCGCTCGCTGCGCCGTTTTATGCGTCTGCTTTGGCGGATTGTTTGGCGCGGCGTGTTAGCGTTTGTGCTGCTGTCAGTCGCGCTGGTACTACTGTTTCGCGTCGTTCCTCCACCGGGGTCGATGGTGATGGTCGAGCGCAAAATTCAGAGCTGGATCCATAGCGAACCGATTCGTATACAGCGCGAGTGGCGAGGTTGGGATTCGCTCTCTGTAAATGCCAAACTGGCAGTGATTGCCTCAGAGGATCAGCGCTTTCCGCATCACAGCGGGTTTGATCTTGTCGAATTGCGCCGCGCGTGGCAGGCCAGCCAAGATGGTGGGCGGCTGCGGGGTGCCAGCACCTTGACTCAGCAAACGGCTAAAAACGTTTTTCTGTGGACAGGCCGCAGCTGGACGCGGAAGGGGCTGGAGGCGTGGTTTACGCTACTGATTGAGATACTCTGGAGCAAGCAGCGTATTCTGGAGGTCTATCTTAATGTCGCCGAGTGGGATCGCGGTGTCTTTGGCTTAGAGGCCGCTGCTCAGCACTATTTCGGCGTCTCTTCCAGTTCGCTAACGGAGCGCCAGGCAAGCCTTCTTGCGGCTATTTTACCCAGCCCGTTAACGCGCAGTGCCTCCCGGCCCGATGCCCAGGTTGAGCGACGAAGCCAGTGGATACGCCAGCAAATGCGCAATTTAGGTGGTGCGGACTATTTAGAGCACCTCTAGTCATATTGAGCGTCGTCAATTTCTGCCAGTGCTTCCAAGTTTGGGTAAGCGAAGTAATAGCCTTGCTGCATAGGAATGCCCAGTGTTAGCAGGCAACGCGACTCCTCGCGGGTTTCCACGCCCTCAGCAATCAGCTGTGTTCCCAATGTATCTGCTAACGCCACCAGGCTGCGTAGTATGGCCTGGCGGCGTTTGTCGCGGTCGCACTCCATGACTAAATCGCGATCGATTTTCAGCGTATCGGGCCGCAGGTCGGTCAATAGATCGAGATTGGCATAACCGTTACCAAAATCATCCAGCGAGGTGGTAAAGCCCATCTCGCGATAGCTCTCAATAATTCCTCGCATATGCATGCGGTCTTTGACCCGCTCGGTTTCGGTAATTTCGAAATTGAGCCGCTCGGTGGGCCAGCCAACACGGTGCGCCGCTTCCAGGGTGGCTTGAATGCACGCCTGTGGCTCATAAACGGCATTGGGCAGAAAATTGATAGAGAGCCGTTCCCGCATGCCAAGAGCGCTTGCCAACTCAATGGCTTTGATGCGGCAAGCCTGATCAAAGCGGTACATCAACTCATCGGTCACCTGGCCAAGTATTGAAAAAGCGGTTTCACCGTTAGGGCCGCGTACTAATGCTTCGTAGTAAACAACTTGCCGCTGGCTGACATTGACGATCGGTTGAAACGCCATGGTAAATGCAAAAGGTACCGGGGAGTCGCAACGGTTACAGTGTCCGTTCACCCTGGCACAGTGGTGTTGTGCTGACATGTTTATCCAAGCCCTGGTCTACAACTATCGTTAATTATAAAAATCGCGTTATCGTCTAATTGCCATTACTACCCCAGTGATGGCAACCAACATCCCCACAAGCCCTAGCAAGGGAAGACGCTCGTCAAATAGCCACCATGCCTGCAGCGCAGTGACCGGTGGCACTAGATAAAAAAGACTCGCGACCCGCGAGGCCTCCCCCTTTTTGATCAAGGCCATGAGTAACAGAATAGCGGCAATTGAGAGAATCAACACCAGCCAGCCCAGGGTCAGCACAAAGGTGCTGCTCCACTCCACCTGACGAGTCTCAAATAGCAGCGCGCCTATCCCCAGCAGAGCACTCGCCGCCAAGTATTGAATAACTGCTCCGGAAAGCAGCGGCATGCTGGTGCAGTATCTTTTTTGATACAGCGTACCTAAGGAGATGCCGATCAACGCAGCGGTAACACACAGTAGAGCGCTAACCCCGAAACCATCAAACAGCGATTCACCAATCTCTAGCTTACTGCCAAGCACTAAACTGATGCCTATAAGGCCCAGCCCTAGTCCCAGCCATTGGCGCCATGAGAGCTGCTCGCCTAATAAAGGCCCGGCGAAGGCGGCGGTCAGCAGTGGCTGGAGCCCCACCAGTAATGCCGCTAAACCGGCGGGCATACCTAGGTAAATGCCATAGAAAACGCCACCTAAGTAAGCGCCGTGGACTAGAAAACCTGATACAGCGATGTGTGTCCATAACCTGGGTGATGAAGGCCAAGGGATACGCATCACTACGACCAGGGGAATCAGCAGCAGTAGCGTGAGGACAAAGCGAATAAACAAAAACGTAAAGGGTTCTGCGTAAGGCAGACCGAACTTGGCGCCGATAAAGCCGGTGCTCCAAAGCAGAACAAAAAGTACGGGCATTGCGGTCAGCCCCGCCGATGATAGACTTTTCTGACGTAAGCTTTTGAATATATTAGTCATTTAATTTCCGTGGTGGCGTGTTGGATCCGGTTTTTAGATACATTTTGTTCTTTTTGTTACTAACTTTTACATAATAAATTGAACCTGGCTGAATACGGCGCGTCACAGTGAGCACATACACAACGCAATATTGAGGTTTTTTCTATGCAACGTATGACTGCCCTGTTCTCCGCCGCCCTGCTTGCCACTGGTCTGATGGCTTCTACTGCCCACGCCCAGCAAGAACAAGGCGCTGAGCAAGATCCGATGGCGACCCAGCAAGCAGCACCTGCCCAGGATTTTTCTGACGATCAGCTCCAGCAGTTTGCCGATGCTTCTCAAGAGATTGCGGTTATTTCTCAGGAATATACCCAGCGTCTGCAGGAAGCAGAAGATGAGTCAGCACAGCAGGAAGTGCGCACTGAAGCCAACGACCGCATGATCGAAGTGGTCGAAGACAGCGGCCTAGATGTTGATACCTTCAACGCTATCGGTCAATCTATTCAGCAAGATCCAGAAATGATGCAGCGTGTTCAGGAAATGGCTGAACAGTCCTAAGTCATATCGCTGCAAATAATTGATGTCGTTTTGAATGAAGTAATGTTCATTTATCGGCGTTAATATCAGCATGGCTTCGGCCAACAAAGCCCGGTGCATAACTGCACCGGGCTTTTTTTCATTTTGCCGGGGACAGTTTTATTATGCTGGGTGGGGTTTACCTAACTTAGCCTTCCCGCCACACTTTAGGTTATATAACCCGATACGCTCGAGGAGTCCGTATGGATGTCGAACTACTAGAAATACGCCAGCATATGGGCCGGTTTCCGCCTTTTGATGGGCTGTCGGATGATCTTCTCGATGCCATTGCTGAGCAGGTGGAAGTGAGCTACTTCAAAACCGGCAGCACTATTTTAGCGCTAAACGATACACTCAATGATCTGTGTTATATCCGCAGTGGCGCTGTGGAGGTCTATCGCAGCCAGGGGGAGCTATATAACCGTTTAGGTGAAGGCGATATTTTCGGCCATTTCAGCCTGTTGCGGAATCATAAAGTGCGCCTTCCTGCGAAGGCGATTGAAGATACCTTGCTCTACTTTATCCCTAAGGCGGTCTTCCAAAAGCTGTGCGATGAGGATGAGCATTTTGCTGATTTTGTCGAGTTAGAGCGACCACGGCTAGAGAGCGCCGCCGAGCAGCAAAAGAAATCCAATGACATGATGGTCACGCGGATACGCAAACTGCTAACTCGCTACCCGGTGATGGTGGAAACGTCTACCAGCGTTCAGCACGCCGCGCAGCAGATGAGTACAGCTCAAGCTTCCGCGCTGCTGGTAATAAAAGAGGGTAGCGACAATCCGCGCTACAGTTTTAAGGATAGCGAAGGCCAGACTTGGCAGATGTGTGGGATTTTAACCGACAGTGATTTTCGTACTCGGGTGGTGGCCGAGGGGCTGTCGCCGCATACCTCGGTCGGTGAGGTGGTCTCCTCGCGGCTCATTACCGTTCAATCGGATGCGTCTGTTTATGAAGCCATGTTGACGATGTTGCGCAGTAACGTGCATCACCTGCCCGTGCTGTATCGTCAGCGACCGGTGGGGGTGGTGCACCTCTCGGATATTATTCGCTATGAGACCCATAGCGGCCTCTATCTGGTCAGCAATATCTTTAATCAGTCCAGCGCCCAGGGCCTGGCGCGCTTAGCGCCGGATGTGCGCGCGGCGTTTGTGCGCATGGTACAAGAGGGCGCTAACTCACAGATGGTGGGTAGTGCGCTCTCTACCATCGGGCGCAGCTTTACGCGCCGGTTGCTGGAAATGGCCGAAGTAGAACTCGGCCCGCCGCCGGTGCCCTACTGTTTTATGGTCAATGGCTCCATGGCGCGCAATGAGCAGAGCATTGTCACTGACCAGGATCATGCGCTGATTCTCTCCGACGAGTTTGACCCTAAACTGCACGATGATTATTTTTACGCCTTGGCAAAAATTGTTAGCGATGGCTTGGACGCCTGCGGCTATACCTACTGCAAAGGCGATGTGATGGCAACCAACGCTCAATGGCGTCAGCCGCTCAGCGTTTGGAAGGGCTATTTCCAGGATTGGATGGCCAACCCCACGCCCGAACGGCTGCTGCACAGCTCGATTTTCTTTGACCTGGATAGTTGCTACGGCGAAGACCTCTATGTCGAAACGCTGCAAGATTTGATTGCCGAGACAGCGCCAAAATCACCGCTGTTTTTAGCCGCCATGGCGCGTAATGCCTTAAACCGTACGCCGCCGCTGGGGTTTTTCCGCACCTTTGTGATGGAACAAGATGGCAAGCACAACAACTCCATCAATTTAAAACGCCGCGGTACGGCGCCAATGGTGGATTTGGTGCGTATTCACGCCTTGGCCTGCGGCTCCAAAGCGCAAAACTCCTTCCAGCGCTTAAATGACATCAGCAAGACCCAGCTCTTGGCGAATGGTATGAGCGACAAGCTTAACTATGCATTTGAGTTCTTATGTATGTCGCGGATTCGCCATCAAATGATTGATCTGCAAGAGGATCGTCTGCCGGATAACAATATCGAGCCTGAAAACGTTGCGGATAGCGAACGGCATACACTCAAAGACGCTTTCCAGGTGTTGAGCAACGCGCAGAAGTTTCTCAAGTTCCGTTACCCCATGCCCGCACATCGGCAGGGGCGTTAATATGCGCGGTATACGCCCACGTCAAAAAATCACCCAGGCCGACTGGCAGGGCTATATGGCCCAGCGGGCGCAGCAGGCGGGTAATCCTGCGCTTCAGCAGTTTTTTAGCACCTCGTTACCAGATCCGGAAACGCCCATTTCTGAGGTGCCCATGGTGGCGCTGGATATGGAAACCACCGGGCTGGATGAGCGGCGACACGCGATTGTCAGTATTGGCGTCGTACCCTTCACGTTAAGCCGTATCAAGTTGGCCGAGCGGCGCTATTGGGTCGTCAAGCCGCCCAGGCCACTTGATGAAGCCTCGATTGCTTTCCACCATATTACCCACTCGGAGATCGCCCAGGCACCGGATCTAGAGGAAATCCTCGATGAGCTGCTGGCCCAGCTAGCGGGGCGATTGGTGGTCGTGCATTTTCGTAATATCGAACGACCCTTTTTAGATGCAGCGGTTAAAGCCCGCCGTAAGGAAGGGGTGTTGTTTCCTATGATTGATACCATGTCGCTGGAAGCGCGGCTGCACCGCCAATCGCTATGGGCACGTTTTCGCCGCTGGCTGGGCCGTCCACCGGTTTCCATCCGCCTGCATGCTAGCCGTGAACGCTACGGTTTGCCTGCTTATCAAGGGCATCACGCCTTGGTGGATGCGTTGGCGACCGCAGAGCTTTTACAGGCGCAAATTGCCACCCACTATCGGCCTGACACGCCTTTAAAAGATATGTGGTGTTGAAGGCTATCTATCAACATACCAACAAAAAACGGGCAACCCAGTGGGTTGCCCGTTTTACTTACTCGCTAGGTTTAAACCAGAAGGTCGGTTTAAAACAGCGCTAGACCGCCTTGGGTTCGCTCATCAGTCCCTTGATGATGGCATAGCAGGCCACCAGCAATATGATGGTGAACGGGAAGCCGGTGGAGACGGCCATGGTTTGCAGCGCGGTCAAGCCACCACCGAGCAGCAGGGCAATGGCAATCGCGCCTTCAATGATCGCCCAGAACACACGCTGTGGCGTTGGTGCATCGACCTTGCCGCCCGCGGTAATCGAGTCGATAACCAGCGAGCCGGAGTCAGAAGAGGTGACGAAGAACACGATGACCAACACAATGGCGACGAATGAGGTGATTTGCGATAGCGGTAGCTGCTCTAACATAATGAATAGCTGCAGATCGACACCCGCATCACGTACGGCTTCGATGCCCTGACTCACATATTGGTCGATCGCTGTGCCACCAAAGGTGGTCATCCATAGTACTGATACTGTCGACGGAACCAGCATGACCGAGACCAGAAATTCACGCACGGTGCGGCCACGGGAAACCCGCGCGATAAACATACCGACGTACGGAGACCAGGAGATCCACCAGGCCCAATAGAAGGCTGTCCAGCCCTGGCTAAAGTTGGCGTCTTCACGGCCAAAGGGATTCGATAGCGCAGGTAGATGAACCGCATAGTTCCACAGGTTTTCAAAGAAGCCTGTGACAATCATCAGGGTAGGGCCAACCGCAATCACGAAGAACAGCAGTATTGCAGCAAGAACAATATTGATTTTGGAGAGCAGTTGTACGCCCTTATCAACGCCCGCAATGATCGAGCAAATGGCAATCATCGTAATGCCGATGATCAACAGGATCATGGTGATATCACTTTCCGGCGCGCCAAACAGGTACGTCAAGCCCGCTGCAGCCTGTGTGGCACCTAGCCCTAGAGAGGTCGCCAAACCAAACAGCGTGGCAAATACCGCCAGGATATCGATCACATGACCCGGCCAGCCCCAAACACGTTCCCCCAAAATCGGGTAGAACACCGAACGCATGGAGAGCGGCAAGCCCTTATTGAACGAGAACAACGCTAGCGAAAGCGCCACTGGCATAAATCGCCCAGGGGTGCAGGCCCCAGTGGAAGATGGTTGCGGCCATAGCTAACGCTTCAGCACCAGCGGCATTGCCTTCCGCGCCGGCTAACGGTGCCCAGCTGCCGCCGTCAAATGAAGTGCCAAAGTGGGTCAGCGGTTCATTGACACCGAAGAACATCAGGCCAATGCCCATACCCGCGGCAAACAGCATTGAGAACCAACCCATATAGGTAAAGTCAGGTTTGGCATCGGCGCCACCAATGCGGATTTTACCTAATGGGGAGAAGATCAGGCCAATGCATAAAATAACGAATATATTCGCCGCTAGGATAAAGAACCAGGCTAGGTTGCCGGTCAGAAAACTGAAAATGGCGTCGTATATAGGCGCAATCGTATCTTGCAGCGCCAGGGTTAGCACCACAAACAGCAACACGACGATTGCTGAAATGCTAAATACCTTGCCATGCAGGTCAAGATTGAGACCCATGGTGTTGGTGGTGATGTTGTCTTGGCCGATGACATAATCGGTATCAATCAGATTCGCCGGGCCATCTGGAGCAGGTATGCCCTCAGAGACCGGCTCTTCAGGGGGACGTTTATCGTCGTGGTTATCCACAGGTGCCTCTCTTTTTTAATAGCAGTATGCTGAACAGATACATGCCGATCAAAGGGATCGTTATAACGACAACAGAGGGCCGAAGCCCCCCGTTGTACTGCCTACATGGATCGATTAGCTATTGAGCCACTGCTCAACGACGTCCTGATTATCTTCAACCCACTGTTTTGCGTTCTCATAGGGGTCGCTGCCATCTTCCTGATTCATCAGCATGACTTCGCCCATCTGCTCAGGCGTCCACTCGAAAGCGTCGAGAATGGCATAAGCTTCCGGCATGTCATCTTCCAAGCCGTCGCGAACGACCGTATGGATCTGCTCTGCACCGCCATAGACATTTTCCGGATCTTCCAGATATTTGATGTCGAAGCGAGCAAACATCCAGTGAGGCGTCCAGCTAGTAACAACGATATCTTCTTCGTTATTGATCGCACTCGCCAGCGCCGCTGTCATGGTGGCACCGCTGCCGCTGCGCAGGTCTAGATCAAGGTCATAGGTATCCACAACCTCTTCAGTGAGGCTCATCAGGCCTGCACCGGGGTCAATACCGATGATCTCGCCATTAAACTTATCGGCGTTATCGTTAAGGTCGGCAATGGAGTCGACGTCGGTGTATTCAGGTACCACGAGACCCAGCTTGGTGCCGTCCAGGTTTTGGCCGAGATCTTCAACATTATCACCAACGCGTTCCATATAATCGGCGTGGGTGGTTGGCAGCCAAGCAGCAACGATGGCATCCGCATCGCCAGTGGAGAGCGCCTGGAACATGGCAGCTGCTGAGAGTGACGTTAGATCAACCTCATAGCCTGCTTGCTCAAGTACCGCGGCAATCACGTTAGTGGAAGCCACTTCGGAAGACCATTCAACGTAGGCCAGGTTAACCGTGCCTTTCTCTTCTTCAGCTTGCGCCGCACTGCTAACGGCAACACCGGCACCCGCTAACAGTGCTAGTGAAGCAAGACGGATACGGAGGTTCAATGTGCGATGTTTCATTCACTTTCTCCCTTGGGTATAAATTTTAATGTGGTAAATGCTTGCTGCTCAATACAGCATGGATAGCCAGAAGCGACTTAGCAAGCACGTGACTCAACGCTGCCGCTTCTGTTGCTTTGCTTTATTTGCGGGTTTTGCGTAGCGATTGCGTTAAACGATCCAACAGCATCGCCAATATAACCACCGCAATACCCGCTTCGAAGCCATCGCCCGGGCGCAAGCGTTGAATCGCGCGCCATACTTCGCTGCCCAAACCATCGGCACCAATCATGGCGGCGATGACCACCATGGAGAGGGCGAGCATAATCGTCTGGTTGATACCCGCCATTACCGTGGGTAGTGATAGCGGTAGCTGCACTTTAACCAGTTTCTGGCCACGGGTGGCGCCGTAGGCATCGGCGGCCTCGATTAGCTCCACCGGCACTTGACGAATGCCCAGCGTGGTAAAGCGAATAGCGGGGGGCATCGAGAAGATCACCGTAGCAAAAATCGCCGAGACCGAGCCAATCCCAAAAAACGGAATAGCCGGAATCAAATAGACGAACGCGGGCATGGTCTGCATAAAGTCCAGAATCGGCATAATCACCCGGTAAAGCCGATTAGACAGCGCCGCAGCAATGCCGACCGGTAGCGCGATAACGATCGCCACCAGGGTAGCAAACACCACCAGCGTAAGCGTTTCAATCATGGGCTCCCACAGGCCCAGGTTCCAAATTAATGCTAAGCCTGCGATGGCCCCAATAGCTAAGCGAGTGCCGCCTAACCGCCAACATAGCAGGGCAATCAGGCCTAGCAGCGCCCATTCAGGTAGCCAAAAAAGGCTACTGTTTAAAGTATCAATGCCGGTTTGGGTAAAGCGGGAAATGCCGCGGGTAACCATGGAGAATTCGCTGGTCAACCAAGTTAGGCCGCTTTCAATCCAATCACCTAGCGGGATGCGTGGGATCTCCATTATTGCTCTCCTGCTCGTGCCAGTTCGTCGAGTACTGCGCCTTTTACCACTACGCCAAGTAGCTGCTCCTGCTGATCAATGACGGCAATGGGGAAGCTCTTTTCACTAAACATGGCAAACAGGTTATGCAGTGGCTCATCCATGGGGACTTTGCGGAAGTCCTGGGTCAAGTAGGGAATAATCGAATCGGCACCCTCTTCAATCGCCCGGCTGGCAGCATCGGCCTCAAGTAAGCCAAGTAGGCGCCGGTTGCGGTCAACCACATAGATAGAGTCGATAGCATGGTCACGCATACGGTGTAACGCCGTACGCGGCCCGTCGCTTTCGCGGGCGGTGGAGCGCAGAGGCCGCATGGCACTTTCAGCGGTCAAAATACGCGCCCGGTCAACGCCTTCGATAAAGCGTCGCACGTAGTCATCCGCAGGCTTGGTGAGAATTTCTTCCGGCGTGCCGATCTGCACCACTTCGCCATCTTTCAGTAGCACGATACGGTCGCCAATATTGAGCGCCTCATCCAAATCGTGGGTGATGAAGACCGTGGTCTTTTGCATTTTGGATTGCAGTTGCAAAAGCTCTTGCTGCATATCTTTGCGAATCAGCGGGTCGAGCGCGGAGAAAGCCTCATCCATTAACAGTACAGTGGCATCGTTTGCCAGAGCGCGGGCCAAGCCAACACGTTGCTGCATGCCGCCGGAAAGCTGGTTGGGATAGGCGTCTTCCCAACCTTCCAGACCCACTTGCTTGAGTGCATCATGAGCAATTTTGTGACGCTCCGTTTTCTCTACGCCGCGAATTTCCAAACCGAACTCGGCATTTTGCTGCACAGTGCGGTGGGGAAATAGCGCGAAGTTTTGAAACACCATAGAGAAGTGGCGGCGGCGACACTCCAGCAGCGCTTTTTCCTTCAGCGTTGGAATGTTTTCACCGTCGATAATGATCTCACCTTCGGTGGTCTCAATCAGACGGTTCAGGCAGCGGATCAAGGTCGATTTGCCTGAGCCCGATAGCCCCATGATGACTAAAAGCTCGCCTTCATAGACATCAAACGAAATGTTGGACAGCCCCAGCGTTTGGCCAGTTTTCTCCAGAATTTCGGGGCGTTTCATTCCCTGGTTACGAAGCTCAATGGCTTTATCTGGTTGTTTGCCAAAGACTTTACTTAATCCACGTACTTTAATTTTGACCGGTCGTGTTTCGTCCATCGGCGATGCCTTTATGTTGAGCAGAATAAGTTGAACAGAATGGGCGTGTGTCGTTGCTACGCCATTCATAAAGAAATAAGAGATTGAGTCGGATAATTTATTAAAAATTATTATACATAGGTAGGCACTGTGTGTCACAACGGCTCGCTCAACGGGGAAATTAACGCTACATGTGTCATTTTTTACCCACCCTAGGGGGTGTGTTATACGCCCATAGCGGCATGCGATTTTATTTATAAAATATTGATTTTATTTGTTTTTATTTTTTTATGGTTTGTTTGGCACGTAAAGTGAATTAGGTTTCACGTAAGCAACATTTTATATGTATAAGGCTGGTTTGCGATTATCCAGTTAGATGTTCAGAAACATTCAGTGTTAGTAATGGAGGTGGGTATTATGGACAAGCAACATGACCGCATTGAGAGTAAGCAAATTTCCAATCGCCCACGCTGGATAACACTATGCATGATGGCGACGGCAGCAAGTGTTCTTGTACTCGCCGGTTGCGGCGACAACGAAGAGACTGCACCGCCTGCAGAAGAAGCTGCACCGCTAGAGCAAGACGCCACCAGTCAGCCTGAATCAGGCCAGCCAGAGTCAGGCATGAGTGAAGAGCCTGCGATGGAGCAAGATCCAGGTTTGGGAGAAGAACCGGCTACAGAAGGCAGTATGTCGTCTGAAAGTACGTTGCCCGAAGACACCATGGATGAGCCTGCAGAAGGTACCATGAATCCTGACGAAGATGAGCCAGGTTTTGGTGAAGGCACCGATCCTATGCCTGGTGCTGAAGATGATGAAAATTCAACCAGTAATTAATTAGTTAACTGTTTTTAAGTAACTTTTTTCAGTAACTGTTCTGAGTAAGTGTACCGCTCCCTACGATGGTAAATCGCCTCAGCTGTTTGTTCCCTGCGGCTGCTCCACACGGTTTACCATCCTTTCCACCCCCGCGCCCGCGGGGGTTTTTTTTGGCTGAGCGTCAGGTTGTGCCGCTTTACGGTTTATATCTGCGGTTACTCTTCGCTGTCTTCTAAGCGACGATAGAGCGTCCTGCGGGCAATGCCTAGTACTTCAGCTGTGCGTCGCTTATTGCCACCGGTTGCTTCTAATACCTTGTTAATATAGCGCTTTTCGACTTCCTCTAAGCTGGGCCAGCGGATCGGTGGGGGCGATGGGATTTGGCCACCAGCCAACACTTCGCCGCGCACTGCAGGCACTAAAGGCGTACCCGCTTCTACCGTTGATTGTTCGCGCAACCGCTCGGGTAAGTCTTTATGGCTGAGTGAGCCATCTTCGCTCAGGGTAACCGCCCGCATAATGGCATTTTCCAGTTCGCGAACGTTACCGGGATAGGCGTAGTTGAGCAGGTTGTTGAGTGCTTCCGGCTCGATTTGCTCTATCTGTTTACCCTGTGCCTCTGAGTGCTTATCGATAAGGGCAAACACAAGGTGCTCGATATCGGTACCGCGCTCGCGGAGCGGGGGGATACGTAGCGAGAACGTCTCTAAGCGGTAGAACAAATCACTGCGGAAGTTCTCCTGCTCGATCTCTTTTTCCAGGTTACGGTGAGTCGCGGCGATAATACGCACATCCACCGGCTCTTCGCGTTCGCCACCCACTGGGCGAACGGTTCGCTCCTGCAGGGCCCGAAGCAGTTTAGCCTGCAGGTTAATCGGCATTTCACCAATTTCATCTAAAAACAGGCTGCCGCCCTGGGCGCTATGAAATAACCCTTTGCGCGCTTCGTTAGCACCGGTAAAGGCGCCTTTCACATGGCCGAAGAACTCGCTTTCCATTAAATCCGCGGGAATGCTGGCACAGTTGACCGGCACAAATGGCTGGTCATTGCGTGGGCTTTCCTGATGAATGGCGCGGGCAAGTAACTCTTTACCGGTGCCGCTTTCACCTAAAATCAGGATAGGGGCATCACTTTTGGCCAGGCGTGAGGCGTCATGAAACAGCGTCTGCATGACCTGGCTTTTACCTACGATGCCGTGGAAGTGGCTGATATCAGCATCGTGGGAAACCGCCAAGCGTTGGCGTTCCAGCACACGAAATACCGCATCACGGATAGCATCAAGGTCGAGCGGCTTGGTTAAAAAGTCGTCAGCGCCAAGCTTTAGTGCCTCGACCGCCTGGTCGATGGTGCCGAACGCGGTAATCACAATAATGCCCAGCTCGCTGCCTACTTGGCGGAGCTGCTGGAGCAGCTGAATGCCGGTCATACCCGGCAAGCGCACATCGGTAATCACCAGTGAGACGGTGGTGTGGCTGAGTAAGGCGATCGCCTCTTCAGCGCTAGGTACGCCGAGCGTTGTGTAGCCTGCATCCTGCAGTTCTTCTTCCAGCAACTCGCGTATAGCGGCGTCATCTTCCACCACCAACAAAGGTAAAAGGGGGTCCTGTTGGGTCACAAACGTTGTCCTCACGCGGATGCGGTTTCACTAATAGGTAGCGTAATCTCAAATCCAGCGCCGCCAAGGGCGCTGTCAAACACGCCGATCGTACCGCCGTGGTCGTTAATAATGCGATGTACCATAGAGAGCCCCAAACCGCTGCCTTGGCCAACCGGTTTGGTGGTGAAAAATGGGTCGAACACTTTATGGTGATGGGCGGCGGGAATCCCCGGGCCATCATCTTCCACCCACAGTATCAATTCGTGTTCCTGCTGCTGGGCGTGCACCCGAATGCGGCTTACTTCAGGGGCCTGCGCTGCATTGCGCAGCAAATTGGTCAGCACCTGCACAATTTGTTGGCCGTTGGCGAGTAAGTTGGGTGTCGGCGACGGTAATTCAATGTCTAAACAAATATTGCGTGGCTCTAACTCGTCTTCAACCAAACCACTGGCACTCATAATAAGCTGATCAAGCGCCAGTTCGCCTTTCTCTACGTTATGTTGGCGGCCTAATTCCATCAATTGGCGCACAATTTCAACGATGCGTTCCACCTCGCCACGAATACGCCCCAATCGTGCGCGTTCGTCGTCGCCAATCACATCGCGTCGAGCAAGGCGCTGAGCCTGGCCGTTAATCACCGTTAGCGGAGCGCCTATCTCGTGGGCAACCCCCGCCGCCAGAACGCCCAGTTCAGCCAGTTTCTTCGATTTACGCAGACGTTTTTCAAGCTCAATTTCGCGCCGTTGACGATTCTCGATCTCGTGGTCTTTCTCGGCCATCGCATCCAACATGCCATTCAAACCGGAGGCGAGGTGGCGGTATTCGATAGGGCCGTCTTCGGTGGCGCGTTGGCTACGATCACCTTTTTCAACCAACTGCATCACGTGGAGTAGCCGGTTCAGCGGGCGCTCAATATGGCGGCGAAACCCCCACCAAATACTAAATACGATCCCGGCCGCGCCAATCACAAACACCAGTACGGCCACAATGCTGATAAAGCCAGTGTAGTTCTCAATACCGGTATTTAACCGGTTCACCTGCAGCACACCGTATACAGTGCCATCCTGTGATCGCAAGGGTGTCAACGCAGAGTAGTAATTCCAACCCTCGTGTTGTCGGTAATTGCTATATAAGTCGTCACGTTCAATGACTTGCTGGATCTCTTCGCGGGTGAAAATATCTTTGCCAAGGCCTAACCCGTAAATATCCCGCCCGTCGGTATCGAAGACATAAGCACCATAAATACGATGGAACGAGAACGCCGACTGCAGCGCTTCTTCAAGGGGCGTGTTGCTATCCGGCGTAACCGCATAGCTGAGTGAAGAGCTCAGAGTGCGGGTAATAATTTCAACTTCCGTTTGTAGCTTCGAGCGTACGTTATCCTCAAGCGACTTGATCGCCACTAAGCTAAATACCACCAGGATGACAAACAGCGGCACAATCACCGTTAAAATAATCAAATTGCGTAATCGCATGGGGCATCCATGGTGGCATTAAGACGTTTGAGTATCAGCGAGTGAACAGGGGCTGCTAATCGGTTGGCGCTAGACGATACAAGCCACCCTGAGGGGCGTCAGTGAGCAGGTAAATAGCATCATCAGGGCCTTGGCGAACATCCCGGATCCGGCCTACTTCGCCTTGTAAAATAAGCTCTTCTTCGGCGACGCGGCCATCTTCCAGGCGCAGACGCAGTAGCTTCTCGCTACCTAGCCCACCGGCTAATAAGTTGCTCTGCCACTCGCCGAATGCATCGCTGGTCACTTCAGCAAGCCCGGCAGGCGCAAAGCGGCCTTCAAAGACGTACACCGGGTCAACCATCCCAGGCACTGAGTCTTCACCAATCGGTTCATTGGTCGCGTAATCATTGCCCTGGCTGACGTTAGGCCAGCCATAATTATTGCCTGCTTCGATATGGTTCAGTTCGTCGCCAGTACGTGGGCCATGCTCCGATGCCCAGGCTTCGCCGTTACTGAGTACGGTCATGCCTTGAATATTGCGATTACCCATGGAGTAAATTTCATCCAGAGTGGTGTCATCATCTACGAAGGGGTTGTCGTCGGGTACGCCGCCCGTGGCGGTAAGGCGCAGGGTAGACCCTGCATGGTCATCGCTGGCCTGGGCGCGGGGTGGTTCACTGCCGCGGTCACCAATACTCATGAGTAGCGTGCCGTCGGGCAGCCACGCCAACCGTGAGCCGTAGTGGCGGCCAGGCCCAGAGGCGCGATCCTGCTCGAATAAGTGTTCGACCTCGCCCAGCTCATCGCCCTGCCATTTTACCCGTGATAGCGCTGAACGGCTGTTATTACCATCGGGCTTGCTCCAGGTGAAGTAGATCCAATCGTTGTCGCCTCCGCCGTTTCCCCCTTCAAAATCGGGGTGCAACACTACGTCTAACAGGCCGCCCTGGCCCCGAGTGCTTACTTCCGGCATGCCTTCCAGCGTAGGGGTTTCACCGCTTTCTGGATCGACAAGTTTCAGCTGCCCGCTGCGCTCGCTCACCAAGTAGCGGCCATCGGGTAGAAACGCCACCGCCCAGGGGTGTTCAAAACCTTCGGCAACACGCTCAATGGAAAGCGTTAGATGGTCGGTTTCCAGTGATTCCTGGACGACTTCCGCATTTGCCGTGTTAATAGCGCTCGCTAGCACTAGCCCACTGAACCCCGCCAAAACCGCTGGGCTCAGCCGGAGGGGAGTATGATGGCGCTTGTTGATAGACAGCATAGCGTGGCCTCTGGTGATATTAATTGCTGGCATCCTTGTCAGTAGTCTAGCAGTGACCTTTTAGCTGCGTTGGGGTTCCACCACGACATAAACAGGGCAAGCCGCTACATGAGTAGGGCGAGCAGCACGGGCAGGTAAAACAGCGCTAACAACGTCGAGCAGAAGACCAAACTGGCTACATAGACGGGTTCGCGCTGGGCGCGCTGAGCAAAGAGATAGTTGAAGACCGCCACTGGCATGCACATCTGCACCACTAAAATGCTTTGGGCCAGTGGCGGCAGACCCACCCAGCTCGCGATCAGCCAGGCGACACCGGCGGCGAGGGGCACGCGCACTAGGCTAAACCCAAGCCCTGAACGCAGGTTCTTCACCTGAATGCTAGCCAGGGATACGCCTAGGGTAATCAGCATCAGCGGTACTGTGAACCCCGACATTAAGTCCACCGTATTCGCCAGCCAGGGCGGCAGGGAAGTGCCCGTCAGCAGTAGCGCCATGGAAATCGCAATGGCATACACCGTAGGCGTTTTGGCAAGGGTTTTAAGCGGGTTGCCTTGGCTATTAAGCACAGCGCCTAGGGTGAACTGAAAAAGCGAGACGGTCACCATCACGGTGATGCCGTAGGCAAACCCGGCACTACCAAAGGCGTAAAGCACCACGGGTAAGCCCATGTTGCCGGTGTTGGGGTACATCATGGGCGCAAGCAGTACCCGCCAACTGCGGCGCAGCAGTTTTGCCACGCCAAAGGTCGCCGCCCCCATAGTGAGAATGACAAGCGCGGCGGCTAGCATCGTCTGGCCAAAGGTGGTGGCATCAATATCAGCACCCGCCAGGGAGGCCAATACCAGCGAAGGCGTGCCAATGTTAAACACCAGCCGGGTAATAAAGTCGACCGGGTAGGGATGGCCTAGGCGTACCCACAAGTAGCCGAGCCCTGCACCCGCCAGCACGGGCGCCATGACAGCAAAGAGTTCGGCGAGCATTTACAGTCCTTGGCTAATCGGTAGCCGCCTATTGTCGTTAATAAGCGGGCTAACTGGCAAGGTAAACACTCGAATTAACTTACACCGTTGCGGCTGACGTGCGCCACGGTGCGGGCACTTGGCTACGTAAAAACTCTAACAGCGCGTGGGTACGGCGGGTCTGGTGACCGTAAGCATAAAGCAGTGTGATAGGCAGTGGCACCGGCTCCCAGCCGGACAGGCAGTTAATCAGCTCGCCTGGATGATGCTGTTCGCGTTTTGCGGTTAACCAGTGTGAGAGCAAGCCGATACCCTGGCTGCGCGCAATGGCATCTATATGCAGGGTAGTGAGATCTACCCGCAGCCGTGAACAGGGCGGGTTAAAGGTGTATTCGCCATGCTCTGGATGAGTGAGCAGTAGCCCGTCAGAAGCCGTGCCCAGCAGGTCTATCCAGGCGTGTTGGTTTAGCTCATCGGGATGGTGCGGCGTGCCAGCGGCTGCTAAATAGCGTGGGCTAGCATAAAGCCCGCGGGATAGGTGGCCCAGGCGCTCCTGGTTTAGCCCGCACTCATGAGTCGGCCCAAGCCAGACATGCACGCTATTGCTGTGCATTTTAGTGGGCGGCGTTTCCCGAGTGTGTAGCGTTAGCTCTACCTTAGGGTGGCGATTTAAGAACGCATCAATGGCACTGGCTAACCAGCTGCGGGCCAGGGCACCGTGCACTTCAAGGGTAATTTCTCCGCTAATCTCCTCACGCAGCTCTGCCAGAGCTTCCTGGCTATGCGCCGCCATTGCCAAAAGCTCGGTGCAGTAGTTGTGAAACAGCAGCCCCGCCTCGGTGGGAATTAAGCGGTTGGCCTGACGGCGCAGCAGCGGCTGGTTAAGCCGGGCTTCAAGCTGGCTGATGCGGCGGCTAAGGGTCGATTTGGCTAATCCGAGCTTCTGAGCACTGCGTGTCAAACTGCCCGTGGTCATCACATCGGCAAAGGCGGTCAGTTCGTCAAAGTCATACATGGTCAGGCCCACGGGAAAAGGGTGAGCGCTAATTGTGCCACTGTTTGGTACGAATGAAAATAATAGGCATTTGTGTTCCGGTATGTTGAACGAACCGTCTCACCCCAATGTGCAAAGAGTGTGTAAAAATATTAATGCTAATAATTCGCATTTAATGGAGCGAATGCTTACCCACATTGCTCACACACTATAAAGGACGAAGTTATGTCTCCCTGTTTGCGCCGTACGCTGCTGGCCAGCGCTATCTCTTCGCTTGCCAGTAGTGCTCTTTGGGCACAAGACGCGCCCCGCTTAGACGATATGGTGGTAACTGCGTCAGGTTTTGAACAGCAGATAACCAATGCCCCCGCGTCTATCAGCGTGGTTTCCCGCGAAGAGTTGGAACAAGGTCACTATCAGAGTGTTACCGATGCGCTGCGCGATGTGCCCGGCGTGATTGTCACCGGCGGCGGGAGAGGGGATAACGGCCAGGATATCTCCATTCGCGGCATGCCCTCCCAGTACACCCTGATATTGGTCGATGGGCGCCCGCAGAATTCCCGCGAGTCTCGCCCTAATGGCGATGCAGGTTTTGAGCAAGACTGGCTGCCGCCGTTACAGGCTATTGAGCGTATTGAAGTAGTGCGTGGGCCAATGTCGACGCTCTACGGCTCTGATGCGATTGGTGGCGTGATCAATGTGATTACACGCAAGGTTGCGCAGGAGTGGCATGGCAATGTTCAACTCGACACCGTACTCCAGGAAGACAGCGACTCCGGCGACAGTCGCCAAGCCAATTTTTACCTAAGCGGCCCGCTGGTAGGCGATCGCTTAGGGCTCCAGCTCTATGGCCGCACCTCTCAGCGTGATGAAGACACTATTCTTAACGGCTACGAAGATAAAAGCCTGCAAAGTCTTACTGCACGGCTGAGTTTTGCAGCGACTGATAACCATGACTTCACTTTTGAGGCGGGTATTACCGAGCAGGAGCGCGAATCGCTGATGGGCAACTCGGCGCCATCAGAGGGCTGTCGCGGCGGCTGCTCCGATAGTTTTAATGAGTTCACCCACCAGCATGTCGCTATGACCCATAGTGGTCGCTTCGAGTGGGGCACCAGCGAAACCTACCTTCAGCGTGAAAGTAGCGAAAACAAATCACGTGATATTGAAATCACCAACACCACCGCCAAAACCAGCGCGGTCATTCCGCTAGGCATGCATATGTTGACGGTAGGCGCTAGCTACGAGGAAGAGTCGCTTGACGACAGTACGACAAATCAATTGCCTGGCTCTGATCGTAGTGAGATTGAGAATAGCCAATGGGCCCTCTTTGTAGAAGATGAGTGGATGCTCACCGATGCTTGGGCACTGACCGGTGGGTTGCGTATTGATGACGACGATAACTACGGCAGCCACCTTAGCCCGCGGCTTTACAGTGTGTGGAATATGACGCCTGACTGGACATTAAAAGGCGGTGTCTCGACCGGTTATCGAGCGCCGAACCTGCGCGAGATCACCCCCGACTGGGGGCAGGTCAGCCGTGGGGGCAATATCTACGGTAATCCTGACCTTGAACCAGAGACCTCGCTCAATAAAGAGCTGGCCCTGCTTTATGCCAACGATAGTGGCTTGAGCGGCGGTGTCACGCTGTTCCATAACGACTTTGACGATAAAATCACTCGCATCGCTTGTCCTATCGATATCTGTACGGATGGCGCTAACGATTATGGTAGTGACCCGACTTACCGCGTCAACGTGGATGAAGCGGTGACTCAGGGCGTAGAGGCGAGTGTGGCTGCGCCGTTAACCGATACCGTTGAGCTAACGGCCAGCTACACCTATACCGATAGCGAGCAAAAAAGCGGTGAGTATGCAGGCGAGCCGTTAACACAGCTGCCTAAGCACCAGGTATCCGCCTCGTTAGATTGGCAAGTCTCTGCCAAGTTGAGTCAATGGACAAAAGTCACTTACCGCGGCGAAGAGAGCCAACCGACTACCGGCCCTTCGAGCAGTGCCATTGTGGCTCCTTCCTACGCCTTTGTAGATGCAGGCGTTGGCTACCAGTTGAACGAAAGTACTCAACTGAACGCGGGTATCTACAACCTGTTCGACGAAACGATCGGCTACGACGAGTATGGCTATGTAGAAGATGGTCGTCGGGTTTGGTTAGGACTCAACGTTGCCTTTTAAGCGCTAGGTCCCCGTCCTAAATGCAACACAGCAGCGGCTATCCAGCGAGATAGCCGCTTTTTTAGCGGCTTAGGAAAGGGGGCAGACACAAAAAAAGCCCCAGCGCATGGCCGGGGCAGAAGGAGAGCATCGAAACAGTAGCGAGCTGAAACCGATTAGAACTCGTAGCGGGCGGAGAGCCACAGGCGGCGACCTTCTTCGCTATTGGCGTAAACGTTGCCAAAGCTGGTGCCATCGCCGTAAGCGCGGTAGTCAACAAAATCTTTGTCAAACAGGTTATAGATCGTCGCGCTCAGATTAAGCTGATCGGTGACCGCGTAATTACCGCCCAAGTGAAACAGCGAATAGGCTTTAAAGTCGCCAAGGTCATCAAACGAGGGGGCACCGCGGACGCTTTCGCGGTTACGGTAGCGTTCGCTGCGGTATTCTGCTGAGAGCCAGGTATCCAGCTTTGCCGTTGTCTGCCAGCGCAGGGTGGCGTTAATGGCGTGTTCCGGGGTATCTGTCAGCGGCTCGCCCTTGTTATCGCCACTCTTCTGTTCGCTATCGGTGTAGGTGTAATTGGCGTTGACGCGCCAATCGGGAGCGAACTGGTAGCCAGTAGAGAGCTCAACCCCCTGGGTGATCGCCTCGTCCACATTGACCTGTTGACTGTAAGTGCCGTCAGGAATTAGCGGGTCGTTTTCCACCAGGATATCGCTGCCACTGGCAATCTTATCGTCAAACTGGTTGTGGAACAGCGTGGCGCTGGCAGTGAAACCCTGTTGGTTATCGTAATGCGCACCGATCTCGCTGCTGGTGCTGGTTTCCGGTTCAAGATCCGGGTTACCAATCGTGAGTATCGTGCCCTGGCCCGTTACACCGTTAATGCCGTCATGCAGATCATTAAGCGATGGCGTTTTGTAGCCGCGGCTCACCCCACCTTTCAATGTCCAGTTGGGCGTCGTGTTCCACACCAAGTAGCCGCGCGGGCTGAACTGGCTGCCAAAGGCGTCGTGGTGATCGTAACGGCCGCCTAGGGTCAGGGCCAAATCGTCCCGTAGTAGCCACTCATCTTCCGCAAATAGCGACCAGGTGGTCTGGGCAAAGGTTTCACCGGCCAAGCCATCGTCAAGCTCCGCATCCCACCACTGCATACCCACGGTGGCCATATGGTTGTCTAGCGGCATGATGAATTTGCTGTCGAGCACGGTATTGGTGGTTTCCAGCTCCCGTGGAGCACCACCGACAATGCCAGGAAAACCCTCATAAGCGACGCCCGTATCACCAGGAATCGTGCGTCCTTTGGTTTCGGTGGTGTTGCGCATCAGGCTGGATTCCAAGGTGCCCGAGGCAAAACGGCCGGTGTGGCCAATGGCGATTTGCTCGCGCTCAAAACGGAGTTCATCCGAATAGCCGTTGGCGCTGCCAGGGTCGGGCGCACAGCTACGGGTGCGACCATCCAGGGTGCCTAGCTGGCACTCGTCGTTGTCGTAGCGCTGGCGGCTCACTTCACCATCCAACCATAGGTCATGGCTGTCCGTGGGTGTCCAGGTTAGCTTGCCACCCAGACTGTACGTATCGCCTTCCACTGGGCTAGGGCCGCGCTGGTCGACTTCTACAGGTTCACCGTTGTTATCGGTATAGGTAAGCTCGGAAGCGTCACGCTCATAAATCCGCCCGCGCAGTTGAAGACCCAGGGTATCCTCTACCAGAGGGCCGCTGGTATAGAGATTGATCTCGCGGCGATCGCCGAAGTCGCGATCCTCGTTAAAGGTATTCTCAACCCCAATAGAGCCTGTCCACTCGCGGCCAACCCGGCGGGTAATAATATTGATGACACCGCCCATGGCGTCAGAGCCATACAGTGTCGACATCGGCCCACGAATCACTTCAATGCGCTCAATGCTGGAAACGGGGGGAAAGAAACTGGTGGAGGTTTCGCCAAAGCCATTGGGGGTCACGCTGCCCGCTGCGTTTTGGCGGCGGCCATCAATCAGGATCAGCGTATAGTCGCTGGGCATTCCACGGATACTAATGTTGCGCCCACCGGTTTTACCTACCGCTCCACCCACGTCGACCCCTTCAACGTTGCGCAGCGCATCGGCGATGCTTGTCACCCGCGTGCGTTCCAACTCTTCACGAGAGATCACCGAGATACTGGCAGGCGCGTCGACCATTGCCTGCTCAAACCCGCTGGCCGAGACAACGATGTTGTCCAATTGCTGATTTTCTTGGGCGGAGGCGTTGCCTGCAGAAATAGCGAGCGTAACGGCGCTAGCCAGAACAGAGCGGGTAAAGCGTGGCATGTTATTCCCCTTGGTGACGATAATTGTTAGCTAATGATACTAATTATCAAATAAGGGCGAGAGTCTAAAAAGAAAAGTTCCCAAACGCGAGGGTGTGATCATGGAACGTTACGTTGCGTAAACTGAAACAGAAGCGTGGCGTAAGGTGTGATGCAAGGGTTGCACAAAATGGAACACGCTATTCGCAGGAATAGTAGTGCAAGTGTTTTTGAGAATCGTTACTATTAATTCCAATATACCGTATTGAGAGAAATCCATGGTGGCTAAAACATTCGTTAAAACGGCGCGGTTTAAAACGGCGATAACTAAAACGACCTCAATGGCCGCTATCCTCACTAAAAGTGCCCGTTTAGGCATAGCAGGGGTGCTGCTAAGTGCTTTAGCGGTAGGCACCGCGCACGCTCGCACACTGGATACAGCCTTTGGTGATGTAGACGTAGAGGGAACGCCTGTACGCGTAGTAACGCTTTACGAAGGCGCGCTGGATGCGGCCCTAGCGGCCGGTATTACGCCATTAGGCGCAGTGACCACGCGCGGTGGCGATAACGTCGCCGAGTACGTGGAAGCCCATCTAGGCGATGAGCGCCCAGCCATTATGGGGGTGGTGCGTGAGATCAATATTGAAGCCGTGCTGGCGCAGCAGCCGGATCTAATTTTGGCGCCCGCCCAGCTTTCCGATCAGCAGTATCAATTGCTTTCGCAGATTGCGCCTACCGTTGTACCACACACCCAGCCGCTGGCCGCGGATAACTGGAAAGCAGAGGCGCAACTTTACGGTCAAGCGTTAAACCGTGAAGCCGCCATTGAAGAGGCCATTACCGCGGTAGATCAACGTACTGCAGAGCTGGCTGAAGCGTTAGCCGCTGCCGACGTAAGCGGCACCGCCTTTTTAGTCCGCTGGATGCCGGGTGGCCCGATGGTAATGTCGGAAAACCTGATTGCCACTGGGCTGCTGGAGCGGGTTGGCCTGGATGTACAGGGTGCGGATCTGATTGGTGGGCGCGGCGTACACAGCGATGTGCTTAGCCTGGAAAACCTTGCCGAGATAGACGGTGACTGGCTTTTCCTGGCCACGCTCAACGAAGATGGTCAAGCCGCTTTAGAAGCCGCTAAGCAAAGCGCTGCGTTTACACGTCTGGAGGTCGTTCAGCAAGAGCATGTGGTGCCTGTGAACGGCCAACTGTGGAGCAGTGCCAACGGCCCGCTGGCCGCCCAAGCGATTCTTGACGATATAGAGGCTGCGCTGTTGCCGTGACGGTTCCACGTTTTGCAACGCCTGGCATTAGGCGCGCCACTCCCCGTACGTTAATGCTGCTACTTCTCACCGCCCTTGTGGCGGTGAGTGGCGTTAGTTTATTAATCGGCGCGGGCAGCGTTGGCCCTGGCAGGGCGTTGGCGCTGCTAAGCGGCGCCCAGGACAGCGAAGCGCGCTTTATTGTTTGGGAACTGCGCGCACCGCGGACCTTAATCGGCATTGCGGTAGGCATGGCGCTCGGCGTTGCGGGGGCGCTGCTGCAAGCGGTAGCGCGCAATCCGCTGGCCGAACCAGGCCTTTTAGGGGTTAGCGCGGGGGCGGCGTTTGCCGTGGCATTGGCCTTAGTGCTGGGTGCCAGCGCTGCTACCTTGCGTATTTCAGTCGCACAGCTTGGTGCCTTAGTGGGCTGTGTCTGCGTATTAAGCGTGGCACGCTTTCGCGGTGTGGGTAATGACCCTATCCGGCTCGTGCTTGCCGGAGCGGCATTTTCGGGTCTGCTGGCGTCATTGACCTCATTGATACTGCTTTACGACCAACGTGCCGCTGATGAAATTCGTTTCTGGGTGATTGGCAGTTTGGCTGGACGCCGCTTAGACGACCTGCTGGCCGTGCTGCCCAGTCTGCTGGCGGCGTCCGTGATAGTTGCGCTGATCGCCCGGCCTTTAGCCGCGCTGGCGCTAGGCGAACGGGTTGCTTCTGGTTTAGGCCACCACCCCAACCTAATTCGTTGGTTAGTGGTCGCTTGCGTGGCGCTACTGGTTGGGGCTGCCACCGCCATCGCGGGGCCGATTGCCTTTGTGGGGTTGGTGGTGCCGTTTGTCGCCCGTTCGTTTGCCGGGCCGGATATTCGCCGTACGCTGCTGTTTTGCCTGCCCATCGGGCCGCTGATGGTACTCGCCGCCGATATCATCTCCCGCGTGGTGGTTGCGCCTTCGGAACTACCTCTGGGCGTGCTCACTGCGCTATGTGGCGCCCCCGTACTGATAGCGGTTGTACGTGCGCGCCGCCTACCAATGCTATGAATTCGCTAATGAAAACCACGCCGATAAAAAGCTCGTCTATGCCTTGCTCTTCGGAAGACCAGTTCCGCGCGGACGGCAATAACAACGTACCGCCACCGCAAGGTTATTGGCGATTCGCCTGGCGAAGCGGGAACGGTGCGAACAGCCTGTTGTTTGAGCAGCGTGTGGTAGTCGTTAACCTGGGCCTGTTCGGCGCGTTACTGCTTGCCAGCGTTATTTACCTAAGCCTGGGCAGCGTTAAGGTCGCGCCAACGGCGGTGCTGCAGGCGCTGTTTGGCAGTGCAGATATGATGGCGAGCTTTGTGGTGCAAGAGCTACGCTTGCCACGTTTGGCCGCAGCCGTAAGTACCGGGGCGGCCTTCGCATTAGCGGGTATCCTAATGCAAACCCTGGCCCGCAATCGCCTGGCGACGCCCGGGATTATCGGCATTGATAATGGCGCAACGGCGTTTGCGGTGGCCTCCATCGTGGGTATTGGCGTTTCTATCGCGCCGCCTGCCATGGCGCTAGCCGGGGCGACCACCGCCGCGGTACTCACCTTTGGCTTAGCCGCGGGCAGCGGTACCCAGGGCTATCGGTTTATCGTCGCGGGCATTGGCGTGGGCGCGGTGTTTGGCGCGATAACGCAACTGATGCTGGCGCGAGTCGCGATTGATACTGCCAATACCGCCTATCCATGGACAGTGGGGTCGCTCAATGCCCGCCCCAGCGGCGCGCTTCAATTACTCATGCTCGGGTTGGCGTTAGGGCTTGCTGCTGCCATGGCGTTAGCCCGTTCGCTAACGCTACTGCGTTTCAAGGATGCTACTGCCAGCGGGCTAGGCGTGAACGTCAAGCGGCGACGGTTGGAAGTGCTGCTGCTATCTGTCGCGTTAACTGGTTTGGCGGTAGCTGTGGCAGGCCCGGTGGGCATGGTGGGGTTGATTGGCCCGGAGATTGCCCGGTCAATGTCGAGCTCTCGTAGCGTGCCGGTTTTGGCGGCAACGCTGGCGGGGGCGCTGGTCATGGTACTCGCCGACTTGGCCGGGCGTACGCTGCTGGCGCCGATCGAGATTCCGGTGGGTATCGTTACCGCCGTAGTCGGCGGGCCCTGGTTACTTTGGATATTAATGCGTCCCCAACGGAGTTTTACATGAGCCAATTCCCAGCGTCGCCAATTCCTTCTCTGGCTACCCAGGCACTGGGCATGAGTTATGGCACCCGGCAGGTGATTGATGGCTTGGATATCAGCCTGCCCAGCGGCCAAGTTACCGCCATTGTGGGCCCTAACGGCTGCGGAAAATCAACGTTATTGGCCGGTCTTGCTCGGTTGCACAAACCCGATAGCGGTGCCGTATTGCTGGATGGCGCCGATATTCAGCGCCTGCCCACCCGCCAACTCGCTACGCAACTGGCGCTACTGCCTCAGGAGGCCGTCGCGCCGGAAGGGCTCACCGTGACCGAGCTGATTCGCTTTGGCCGCCAGCCCCACCAAGGCTGGTTGCGCCAGTGGTCAGCAGAAGACCAGCGCGTGGTGCAGCACGCGCTAGCGGCGGCAGGGCTTGAACAACTCGCTGACAGACCGATTGATGCGCTCTCCGGTGGCCAGCGGCAGCGCGCCTGGATCGCCATGACCATCGCCCAACAAACCCCGCTGTTGTTGCTGGATGAACCCACCTCTGCGCTGGACCTTGGCCACCAGATTGAAGTGTTCGAGCTGGTACGTGACCTGGCCTGCCATGGTCGCACCGTTGTGATGGTGCTCCACGATCTCGCCAGCGCCTGCCGCTATGCCGACCATCTCATCGCCATGCGCGAAGGGCAGATTGTGGCGGAAGGGCCGCCCGCTCAGGTGGTGACGCCCGATCTGGTGCGTACGCTCTATCAAGTAGAGTGCACGCTGCTGCTAGATCCCGATACCGGCAGCCCGCTGTTGGCCAATGTGCGCCGGTCCCCGGCGCCCGCTTAACTCCCCAAGCATTAACGCGTTGAGCCTGAGCATTGAATTCATTACGCTAGCGCCTACCTAATTGGCCTACAACAACCTCAGTAAGGAATGCTCGTGGCTCCTTCTCCGCCCCGTTCTAAGAATCAGAGCTTTCAAGCCCTGGTGCGACTACTCCGCTACGCCAAAGGCTATCGACGGCGCATTATTGCTGCCACTACCTGTTCAGTCATCAACAAGCTGTTTGATATTGCTCCGGAAATTCTGATTGGTGTGGCCATCGATGTAGTGGTCAACCAAGAGCAGAGCTTTGTGGCCAGCCTGGGGTTTGAAACGCCCCAACAGCAGATCACCATGCTGGCGGTGCTGACGTTTGTTATCTGGGCGGGGGAATCGCTGTTTGAGTACCTGTTCCAAATTCTTTGGCGTAACTTAGCCCAACGCTTACAAGCGGATATGCGCCAAGATACCTACGAGCACGCTCAGCGGCTGGATATGGCGTTTTTCGAGTCGAAAAGCTCTGGCCAGTTGGTGGCCACCATGAACGATGACGTCAACCAGCTTGAGCGTTTTCTGGACGGCGGGGCTAATTCGATTATTCAGGTGGTGGTCACCGTGGTAGCAGTGGGCGCAGTCTTCTTTGTGCTTTCGCCATTGATTGCGCTGCTGGCGTTTACACCTATCCCGCTGATCATTTGGGGCGCGTTCTTCTTCCAGCGTAAAGCCGGGCCGCTGTATAGCGATGTGCGTGAAAAGGTCGGGGATCTAGCCAGCCGCTTATCCAATAACCTGAGCGGCATTGCGACAATTAAAAGCTTTACCAGCGAAGACCGCGAAGCCGAGCGCCTGCGTGATGCCAGCGAAGCCTATGTAGACGCCAACAGACGGGCGATCAAGGTTAGCTCCGCGTTTATTCCGGTCATCCGCATGGCGATTTTGGCCGGTTTTCTTGCCACCTTTACCGTTGGCGGCATGATGGCACTCAACGGCTCGCTAAACGTGGGGGCATACGGCGTGCTGGTGTTTTTGACCCAGCGCCTGCTCTGGCCGCTCACCGGCCTGGCTCAAGTGATCGACCTGTTCGAACGCGCTATGGCCAGCACACGACGGATTCTCGATCTGCTCGAAGTGCCGATTACCGTTAAAGATGACAGCACCACGCCGCTCACCCAGCCGGTGCGCGGCGAGGTGACGGTAGATAATGTGAGCTTTCACTATGCCACCAGCGGCGTCGGGGTGGATGGCATTCACCTGCAGGTGCCCGCAGGTAATACCTTGGCGCTGGTGGGAGCGACTGGGTCGGGGAAATCCACCCTGATCAAACTGCTGCTGCGCTTTTACGACCCTGAAAACGGCCGCGTGCTCATTGATGGGCAGCCCATCACCGAAGTGAGTATGAACTCACTTCGCCAATCGATTGGCCTGGTCAGTCAGGATGTTTACCTGTTTGAAGGCAGCATTCGTGACAATATCGCCTACGGTAAGCCGGACGCTGACGAAGCCGCGATTACCGATGCCGCCAAAACCGCCGAAGCGTGGAGCTTTATTGAAACGCTGCCCCAAGGCTTAGACACACCGGTAGGCGAACGGGGCGTGCGGCTTTCCGGCGGCCAGCGCCAACGGCTTTCACTAGCCAGGGCGCTGCTTAAAGACCCGCCTATTCTGGTGCTGGATGAGGCCACCAGCGCAGTGGACAACGAAACCGAAGCGGCCATTCAGCGTTCGCTCAAGCGCATTGCCCATGGCCGTACGGTGATTATGATTGCCCACCGGCTCTCTACCATCGTGCATGCCGATGAGATCGTAGTGATCGAGAAAGGCCAAGTGGCCGAGCGCGGTACTCATTCAAGCCTACTGGCAGCTAACGGCCACTACGCCGCCCAGTGGCGGGTGCAAACCGGTGAGGCCCAGGTGGGGGATATGGAAGTACTCAGTCGTTAATCTTTAACAGTTAATGACTACCGATTAACTATTACCTATTAACTAGGAGCGCATTGAGGGTGACGGGCACATGCTCGTCAATCTCCTTATAGCCCAGCAACGATAGTACGGTGCGCACCGTGGTGTTGGCCATCAGCGCTCTGCCGTCCATCGCCATGGGCTCGGCGTGTGTTACACGTATCTCGTTCAAGCCTTCACGGGTGAACCGCAGCGGCACGGATTCCTGCTGGTTAACCATGTCTGATTGAACGCTAAAGGTCAGCGTCTCTACCAGTGATTCGCCAATATCCAAACCGTCCAACCGCTCTGGCGGCATTTGCGCCTCTAGCGTCACCAAGGTGGTGTTCGCCAGCAAACCTATCCACGGCGGCAGCTCGCCAAAGCGTTCCAGCACATCCGTTTGGCTGAGCTTTAACGGCAAACGCAGGGTGCCATCGCTGGAGATATCACCCTGCAGATCGCGCACCTGATGGTGATGAGTTTGCGGTGCTTCGCCGTTTAACTGCGTAATCGACGCCTGCACCCGCGACTGGCCAGGATCAAGCTGCCAGTCAGCGTGCACGGGCAGCGCCAACAATAAGGGGAATAGAGCAATCAATGCTTTCACAGCGCGTCTCCGCATAAAGAACTACTCACCAGACTGCCCAATCCCCATAAAGTGCCGTAATGACATCAAGATAGCGCAAAGGGGCTAGCCTCACTCGGCCACATTCGCTATGATATGCACGCTTTTCGGGCCTATAGCTCAGTTGGTTAGAGCAGGGGACTCATAATCCCTTGGTCGTAGGTTCAAGTCCTACTGGGCCCACCATTTCTATATTTACCTATTTCAAAAGCAGGGAGTAATTAGTCTCTGGAGCTGCGGTATATCTGATTCTAGTGACGCCCTGCGCACGTCTAAAACTTTCAAGTCCCCCAATATTACCCAACCCACCAGCGCCAACCCGCAGCGCAAAGCATACCCATGGCAATCGATACCAGCGGGCTTCTCAATACTACCGCCACCGTGCCAGCGGCAATGGCCGCGAGCCGAACGCCGCCGTCACCATGCACGATGATGGGCGTAATAACGGCAATCAGAACTGAGCTAGACATGGCATCGACGAATCGCCGAACGCGTGGGCCTAGCGGCACACGTGACATGATTAGCAGCCCCAGCACTCTGGAGCCATAAGCAATCACCACCATTAGCGTGATGGCTATCAACGACTGCCACACTGATGATGAGCTCATAAGGCGCTTTCCCTTAACCAGCGCCCGGGTAACAATACGGCCACTACGCCACCGGTAATGGCGCCCACCATCACATGTAGGTAAGGCGGCAGCCACCAGTACGCCATTAATGCACTCGCCGCTGCTGCCAGCCAGGGTAGGGCCATTGCTGCTCGTGGGTTTCCACCGACAACGATCATCAGCAGAAAGCACAGCATGATCACATCAAGGCCGAAGCGTTCAGGTTCGGTAATGCCTCCACCAAAGGCTAGCCCTATCGCAGTGCCTCCGACCCAGGCGCCCCACAGCGCGATACCGCCACCTAGAAGAATGCCCAGGTTTCGCTCGCCGCGTTGATACTCGCCCAGTGCCATTGCCCAGTTGGAGTCGGTTAGCAGAATCACCATAGCGAATTGCTGGCGTTGAGGTAATGCCTTGAGCCAGGGGTAGAGCGCCGCACTCATCAGCATGTGCCGGGTATGAATCGCGAGTGTGACCGCCGCCAGAGCAAGCAGTGGCAGAGGCGAATGCCACATCTCGAGGGCAGCAAATTGCGATGGAGCTGCGAAGACAAACAGACTCATTAACATTGCTTCCCAACCTGCCAACCCTTGGTGCACAGCGGCTACGCCAAATGCCAACCCAAAAGCGATCGTAAAAACCGCCAAAGGTAGCATCATACGAATCCCTTGCCAGGTACCCGCAATATCCAGCCGAGTAGGATTTTCTTTTATTTTCATTGCTTAACCTTTCTGCGTGAAGCTGGCCGTATTAAAAACAAACAGACCTGCTTGTTTTTTTATTATTTGAAGTCTAGATTGAATTATGTACACGCGCCACATCGGGTGACGTGTCAACAATACAAAGCGATACAACAGAAAAAAACAGCCGATTAAATCGGCCCGGGAAACTATATGAACTTCACTCGTAATACGCTGACACTCGCCGTTGGAGCGCTGGTCTTGCCTGTCGTTGCTTCTTCGGCCCATGCCGCAACTTCCTTTATTGCCAATTCGTTCTACGACCAGCAACACCCCCACTCCCGTTACGGTTACATCGAGTGGGCAGAAATGGTCAAGGAACTCTCGAACGGTGAACTGCAACCCGAGGTTTATACCGGCACCGTACTGCTGGCACCACGCGCTAACCTGCAGGGTATCCAGGATAACGTGGTTCAGGTTGCTCACCACGCGGCTATTTACACACCTTCTGAAATGCCGGTAGCGAATGCCGTGCAGGAGTTAGGGTTTAACTATGATGACCCGCTGATTGGCATACTGGCGGTGACAGACTTCAGCCTTAATAATCCCACTCAGCTAGCCGAGTGGGAGGAGCTGGATATTGTCTACCTGGGCGCCTATAACACGCCTTCTTATGTGCTGTTCTGCCGCGAACCAGTCCGCAATCTTGAAGAGCTGCGGGGTAAGCGTATTCGTACCGCAGGCTCGACTGTTTCTGCCTGGGTCGAGCAAGCTGGGGGAACACCCGTCAATGTGCCTTCCAGTGAGATGTACAGCGGCCTCGATCGTGGCTCGTTGGACTGCGCCTCAAATGCAGCTAACGACTTGATTGACCGCTCATTGTGGGAGGTTGCCGAGCACACCACACTGCTGCCGACCGGTATGTATTGGTCTGGCCCTCAGTGGGGTTTCAACTCGGGCTTTTGGGCTAGCCTCAGCGATGAGGAGCGCGATGTCTTCAAAGAAGCGACGGCCAAAGCAATGACCCGCATGATTGTCCAGTATCTGGGCGCTTCTGAAGCCGCACTGGAAGAAGCCGCCTCCCACGGCAACAACATCTACGAGCCCGAAGAGGATCTGATGGCTTCCGTGGAGGCTTTCCGCGATGAGGCCTTGGCCAATGTCTACGATAAGGCCCGCGATGAGTATGGCGTTGAAGACCCCGAGGCGCTGATTGATGATTTTATCGCGACCTACGAAAAGTGGGATGCCTTAATCAGCGAAGTTGATCGCGAAGACGAAGAGGCCCTGGCCGAACTGGCCATGGAAGAGATCTACAATAAGCTTCCTGCTGACTACGGAATCTATTAACGCTGCAACACTGAGGCCGCCGCATTGAGGCGGCCTAGGCCAAATAAGGGTTCGCTATGACGAAGCGACAGAATCAAGAAGAACGCTCACGCCAAACCCAGGCTCGGGTGACGCAAGCGACTATCGAGTGCATTCTCGAGAAGGGCATTCGTGCCACTTCAACCGTGGATGTCGCACGTCTGGCGGGCGTTTCCCGTGGCGCTTTAGTTCACCACTATCCTTCCAAGACATTATTGATGCAGGCGGCGCTTGAGGACTTGCTGAGTCGCGAAGTCGAAAGCGTAAGAGAGATGGCCGTGAAGGTTAAAGCAGGCGAGCTTAACTTTGACAACTTACTGAAAGCACTGCATGAGCACTTCAAGGGTGACCTTTATATGGTGACCCTCGAATACCTCACTAACGCGCGTACCGACCCCGACATAATGAAAGTGTTAGTGCCGCTGGCAGCCAATTTCAATGACTCTTTGGAGCAGATTTGGGAGCAGTTAGTCGCCAGCGCCAAGCACACGTCACATCAGAATCGCGTCGCCCTGAATGCCACCTTGTGCATGATGCGGGGTATGGGGGCGCAAAGCATCTGGCGAGATGACCCCGAACTCTACCGCGACATGCTGCTGTTCTGGAAAGAGACCCTGTTAGAACTGGGCTTTTCTGCCCCGGATGCGCAGAGGAGTGAGCCCGCATGATGGCCAAACACTTCGAATCACTGAGCCAGTGGGTTGCCAAAAGTGCCATGGTGCTGGCGGCCCTCTTTCTGGTGCTTATGGCACTGCATGTCTCACTCGATGTTGGGCTGCGCTACTTATTCGGAAAGTCGTTTACCGGCACCTTGGAGTTTGTGTCTTTTTACTACATGGTCGCCGTCGTCTTTCTGCCGCTCGCTTATGTCGAGCTTAAGCGGGAACACATCAGCGTGGATGTGCTGGTGGGAAGGCTTCCGCCTAGCGTCCAACTGGTGCTTTACTTGTTTGCCAGCACCCTTGGGCTCCTCTATTTCGGCATGCTCTGTTACCAGAGCTATCTAGATGCAGTGCGCGCTACGGTTCGAATGGAAACGGCCATGGCCAATTTTACCTTCTATCTATGGCCCAGTCGCTGGGCGTTACCGGTTGGCTTCGCAGCCATGTGCCTGGCCATCATCGCCAACATGATTAAGGCGCTGCAACAACGCCAAGCCCTGTAGGAGTTTCCTAATGAGTAATATCGAGATAGGCGTGGCAGGCATTGCCATCGCCTTGGCCCTGATCGCCCTGCGCGTGCCAATCGGCGTTGCACTGGGTTTGGTGTCGATCATTGGCATTGGTGAAATGACCAGCATGCGTGTGGCCTGGGGGATGATTTCTGCCACTCCTTTTGACTTTGCAGGTACCTGGGAACTGACCGCTGCACCTATGTTCCTGTTCATGGGCTATTTGTGTACCAGCACTAATATGACCCAAGGCCTGTTTCATGCCATGCGCCTTTATCTGGCGCGCTTGCCAGGCGGCCTGGCTGTTTCCAGTGTCATGGCCTCTGCCTTCTTTGCTGCAGCCTCCGGCTCTAGCGTCGCAACATCGGCGGCCATGTCGCGGATTGCCGTGCCCGAAATGCTCAAGCATAACTACGACAAGGGGCTGGCCACCGGTACCGTCGCCGCATCTGGAACACTCGGCTCGCTGATTCCCCCAAGCGTGTTGCTGGTGCTCTATGGTGTTTACGCCCAGGTGTCGGTGGGTCAGCTGTTTATGGCGGGTTTCATTCCCGGTGTGCTTTCAGCGCTGCTTTATATCGCCATGATCATGGTGCGAACCAAGCTTAACCCCAGTTTGGCGGGCAACACGGATGTACGCTCTAGCTGGGACGAGAAGTGGGATGCCTTTAAGCATATCTGGCCGTTGCCGTTGCTGATCGGCTCAGTTCTTGGCGGGATTTTTCTGGGTGTTTTCTCACCTACCGAAGCAGGGGCGGTGGGTACCTCCATTGCCGCTCTGATCGCCTTGGCACGTCGCACGCTAACCTTTTCAGCCATTCGGGAAGCGCTGATTCGCACTGCGGTGAGCACGGCAAGCATCTTTATTATTCTCATTGGGTCGCTGTTTTTCACCCGCTTTCTAGCCATGAGTGGCGTGCCTGCTGCTTTCTCCGAAATAATCCTCGGCGTCAGTACCGAGACCTGGTGGATCATTCTTGCTGTGGCAGTGATCTACCTTGTGCTGGGTATGTTCATCGACTCCATCGGCTTACTACTACTCACTCTGCCGCTAATCCTGCCCTTAGTAGAAGGTGCAGACCTTAACTTGATCTGGTTCGGCATCATCGTCGTCAAGCTGCTTGAAGTGGGTCTGGTTACCCCGCCTATCGGGCTCAATGTTTATGTCATTAAAGGTGCCCTGGGCAATAGCGTCACACTGTCTGAAGTGTTCAAGGGCGTCGCCTGGTTCATCGTCATGGATATTGTTGCCCTATTGCTAATCGTGCTGATTCCAGCGCTTTCGCTTTACCTTCCGCAAAAGATGTTTTAACGCCACTCTCACAAGAACTCTCACAAGGAACACTCATGACAACGACACGCTTTATAAATGCCAACGTTATCGACACGCGCAACGGAAAAGTACTCGCCAACCAGCAGGTACGCATTCAGGATGGCCGTATCGTCGATGTGAGCGATTCGACGCTAGAGGGCAGTGATGATCACGTCATCGATATTCAGGGCCACTTTCTGATGCCCGGTCTGGTTGATTCACATGTGCACGTCACAGCAATTACACCCAATTTTGCTCTGCTTGAGACGCTTTCTCCTTTCTATGTCGGTGCCAAATCAAGTGAACTATTGGAAGCCATGTTGATGCGCGGATTCACTACCGTGCGCGACGCTGGCGGTGCAGATTACGGTCTAGCCAAGGCTGTCGATGAAGGTGCTCTGGTCGGCCCGCGCATCATGTACGCCGGGAATGCACTCTCCCAGACCGGCGGCCACGCCGATATGCGCGGCCCAGGCCAACAAACCTTTGAAGGCTGCTTCTGCTGCGCTGGTTTAGGTCGTGTTTGCGATGGTGTAAGCGAAGTACGCCGGGCCGCACGGGACGAGATCAGAAAGGGAGCCACCCAGATCAAGATTATGGCGTCTGGAGGCGTTTCTTCACCTACCGACCGTATAGACAGCACTCAGTTTTCGCTTGAGGAAATTGATGCCATTGTGGAAGAGGCCACCGCCGCCAATATTCATACCATGGCCCATGCTTATACGGCGCGCGCTATCAACCGGCTTATCCCCAGAGGCGTCAAGACCATTGAGCACGGCAACCTCATGGACGAGGAGAGCTGCCGATTATTTCTTGAGCACAATGCCTACCTAACGCCGACTCTCTGCACTTACGATGCCTTAGCGAAGGAGGGCGTTGAAGCGGGCATGGCCGAGCACCTACAACGCAAGGTTTATGATGTGCTGGATGCTGGCGGTAAGGCACTGGAAATGGCTCAACGTCATGGGGTTAAAATGCTATACGGCTCTGACTTACTCGGTCGGATGCAGCGCCATCAGCTTAACGAGTTTAATTTACGTAAAGACGTGGTGCCCACCGACGAGCTGATTCGTGCAGCGACAAGCCACGCCGCCGACGCTTATGGCCATACCGGTGATTTTGGCGAGATTATCCCAGGCGCAAGGGGGGACGTAATCGTGCTTAAAGACAATCCTTTGGACGACATTAATGTTCTTACTCAACCGGATGAGCAGCTCATGCTGATTATGAAAGGGGGAGTGGCTTACAAAAACGTACTTTAGTCGGGCTTAATGCTGCGTAATAAAGAGGCCAGTTAATGGTCTCTTTATACATAGTCAATTGACGCTAAAGAGGGGGCTTACTTATTATACGCTTGATCGAGGATTAGGTTTTCTTTGTCTATAGCACCGGCAACATTTTGGCGTATAACGCACAATCATCGCTATAGCACTCGCAGGAGGCCTCGATTAGGCCTAGTCGATCAAGCACAGTGATGGTTCCACGCTGGTAGCGGATTAGGCCACGGGCCTGCAGGGCTATCGCCGCCAGGGTAATGCCTGCACGTCTAACCCCGAGCATCATAGCCAGAAACTCATGAGTCAGATTCAACTGATCGGTACCAGCGCGATCCTGAGTCATCAGTAGCCAGCGGGCGAGGCGCTCTTCAATTCGATGAAAATGATTACACGCCGCAGATGTCGCCAGTTGCTTCATCACGACATAGATATATCGCTTTAGTCGCTGATGTAATACCGGAGTGCTAAGGAGTAGTTGTTGAAAGGCTCCAGCGTCAATACGTAGGGCCGAACCTGCCCCTTGAACCAGCGCGAGTAGTGGCGCCTCATCAATGCCTAGCACTAAGGAGCTGCCCAGCATTCCTTCCCGACCCGCCATCGCGACTTCCAGCCGTTTGTCAGTATCGATGACGACAATCAGTGAAATGAAGCTATCGATGGGAAAATAGACGTGGGTAAATGTCTCTGTGGGCTGTAGCAGCACTTTACCAAAGCTAAGCTCCACGGTGTCGCAGGCAGCCATAAAGGCATTTCGCTCGACTTCCGGCAGCTCAACAAGCAGTTGATTGGCAGCGGGAACGTTCAAAATAGACGTCATGTGCCTCTCCGGTTATAAGAACCTGGCAAACGGCACAATGAAGGTGTAAATCATTTCGATGTCGGCTGCAGATAGGCCATCATCAGCGTTATTGACGGATTATCTGCATATTAACATTGGGTAAATCAGTCGTCGGCACGCTAGCGTACATAGCATGGAATGTTGGTTACAGGGAGGTTGATGGTGTGGGCTGAAGGATTACATTACGTTATGGTGGTTGAGTAGGCGGTCGTACTCGCGCTTAACCACCGCGTAACACTCACAGACCCGCTTCTCTAGCCCAGGCCTGTCAATGACAGTGATATGCCCGCGGTTGTAAGAGATCAATCCTGCTCGCTGGAGTTTCCCTGCGGACTCGGTCACGCCTTCACGCCGCACACCCAGCATATTGGCAATTAACTCTTGGGTCATAATCAGTTTGTCACCCGGTAGCCGGTCGAGGCTGAGCAGCAGCCAGCGACATAGCTGCTGATCGACGCTGTGATGGCGATTGCATACCGCTGTCTGTGCCATCTGCGTCAGCAAGGCCTGGGTATAGCGCAGAAGTAGTCGCTGCATGGGGCCAGCGCGATAGAATTCGTTTTTGAGTAATTGCCCCTTAAGGCGGTAAGCCGTCCCTGCACTCTGCACAATCGCTCGGCTGGGGGTGGTCTCTCCGCCCATGAACAACGAAACACCCACTACGCCTTCATAACCCACCACGGCGATTTCCGTTGAGGCGCCATTTTCCATTACGCACAGCAGCGAGACGATTGAATCTACTGGAAAATAGACATGGCTCATTTGCCGTCCGGATTCGCTGAGTGACTGACCCAAGGTCAATGTAACCTGCTCAAGATGAGGCAAGAGAAGTGCCAGGTCTTCTTCGGGTAACAAGCCAAGCAGAGCGTTCTGCTGGGGTTCTAGCATCGTGCATCTCCCCCCTGTTGCTGGCTGACGCGCAGCTATTGATCACAATTGTCTGAGTAAGATGTTCTTTTTTGGTGCTTTTTACTGTCATCCCAAATCTTTATACAGATATCGTTCAAGTATAGGCTATAGAAAGGCAAGCTCTGTACGTTAACGCACATAAGCCTCTTGGGGCAGGCGTAGAAACCGCGCCTTGTATAAGAGAGAAAAGTTAAAGAGGGGGCAAGTGCGGGAGCTGTTCACCCGTGTTCTCCAGCGCACAGCCAACTGCTAGCTGATTGTTTTAACGTAGCTATAAATGTGGCAATTGAAATGTCTCAACAAGATGTTGCGCTTTGCGCTGCAGGGAACGCAGCGCTTCTCTTCTCAAATCTCAACTGCTAAAGCATCTAAGCAGTTGAGATGCATTGGGTACAGTCTGTTGGTGTCGTGCTCAGTCAGCGTTGAAAACCCCCGTATTAGGCCATTGAAAGCATCTATTCAAAAGCGCTATCATGAATGCTAATAACAACGATTATCATGATTCTTATTTCTCTGCTTCCTCTTTGCTCCTAATTCCAACTGAGACTCTATCATGCCTCGTCTGCCGTTTGCTCGTCGTCCCTTGGCGCGCTCAATTTCCGCGTTGATTCCCGTTACCGCGGTGCTCTTTTGCGCATCCGCCTATGCGCAAGAAGAATCCGTTAACAACGACACCGTTGTCGTTACGGCCACTGCTCTTAAGGTCGATACTCCGCTGGTGGAAACGCCTCGTCCCGTTTCAAGCGTTGACCGTGAAGAGCTGGAAACCCGCAACGTTCAGCAGCTTGATGAAACCTTCCGCTACCGTGCGGGCGTGCTTTCGGGCCATTACGGCAGCGATAACAACACCGATTGGTTCAAGGTGCGCGGGTTTGATCAATCGACGTATCAAGATGGTCTACGTATCTACCGCGAAGGGTTTTATCAGTGGTTGCCCGAGCCTTATGGCTTGGAACGAGTGGATGTCTTCAAAGGGCCCTCATCGATTCTTTACGGCGAGGCGCCATCCGGTGGACTGATCAATGCTGTTAGCAAACGCCCCACTGCTGAGGAACGTGGTGAGATCGAAATTCAGGCCGGCAACCGGAATCACCGCCAGTTGGGGGTCGATACTTCGGGGCCGGTCACCGAAAGCGGCGATGTGCGCTATCGTTTTGTAGGGCTTTATAAGGAGCGTGATGGTGATCTGGATGGTACTGATAACGAGCGTTATTACTTTGCGCCGAGTCTTGAGTGGGATATTTCCGATGACACCCAGGTGACTGTGCTAGCCAGCTTTCAACGGGATGATGGCATTCCTGTTAATCCGTTCAAGCTGAGCTATGGCACGGTGCTTGATACGCCCTTTGGTAATGTGGATCCTCACACCAATTACGGTGCGCCGAACTACGACAAGGACGAGCATACCCAAGCGGCCATCGGTTATGAATTCAAGCATCAGCTTGATGATACTTGGAAATTCGAGCAGGATTTTCGCTACAGCCATCTCGACCTAGATTTACGCAGTACCTACATGATGATGGAAACTGGCGATGGTCAGACTGCTTATCGTGGACATCTACAGCGCAATGGAGATATTGATAGCTTCACTATCGACAACCGAATGGTAGGTAAGTGGTATACTGACCGCACGGAGAATACGCTACTTCTCGGGCTGGATTACCAGGATCTCAGTCTCGAGGGTAAAGAGTTCGATAACTACTTCTACGATGTCGTCGATATCTTCAATCCTCAGGGGGATATCGTCCCGGTCCCCGGCGATCAACTGACTCGGCGCCGGATCGATAAGGATCAGTTGGGTCTATACGTACAAAACCAGTTGCGTATCGACGACCGCTGGGTGCTGCTGGGTGCGGGGCGATATGACAGTGCTGATGTTAGAAACGAGTCCGAGCGTGATAACAACACCGTAGATGAAACGCAGGCCGCGACTTCCTGGTCCGGTGGCATCATGTACCTCGGCGACAACGGCCTCAACCCTTACCTCAGCTACACTGAATCCTTCCGACCAGCTGCACAAACCAATCCTGACGGTGCCATCTTCGAGGAGATAGAAGGTGAGCAATGGGAGCTGGGCGTCAAGTTCGCTCCGTTTAACTGGGATGGCTACGTCACGGCGGCAGTCTTCGATATCAACGAATCCAACTCCTATGCAACGGCGCCCGGCGGATACCAAACGCAGGAGGGTGAGACAGCCTCCAGTGGGTTTGAACTTGAAGGTGTGGGGTATGTCACGGATGCTCTCAAGTTAACAGCAGCCTATACTTACACAGATGCGCGCGATGTGTATGACAATCGTAAAGCGCTGATTCCCCGCCATATGACTTCCGCATGGGTGGACTATGACTTTGGAGGGGGGGCTCTGAATGGCCTGAAAGTTGGTGCAGGCGTTCGCCATGTAGGAGAGACGGTTGATGGGAGTATAGTCGTGCCTGACTATACCGTTGGCGATGTTATGGCTAGCTATGACATCAACAGTAGTTGGACGGCACAGCTCAATGTTAACAACGTAACTGATGAAGAGTACGTTGCGAGCTGTGATTTCTGGTGCTACTACGGCGAATCCCGCAGTGTGATTGGCAGTGTGAAATATAGCTGGTAAGACTTTCGATCTAGGTAAAACACCCACGACCTGTGGTTTGCGCAGGTCGTGGGTGGGGTTAATAGCCGACTAAACTACCGACTTTAGAAAAGCAGCGGTTTCTGGTTTCTGTGGGTTATCGATCACCTGGTCGGGAGGGCCAATCTCGTGAACTAAGCCTTCACGGAAAAAGGCCACGCGATCTGATACGTCTCGTGCGAATGGGATCTCATGGGTAACCAGAATCATCGTCATGCCGTCTTCAGCCAGTAGGCGCATGGTGTCGAGTACTTCACCTACCAGTTGTGGGTCTAGCGCAGAAGTGGCTTCGTCGAAGAGCATATAATCAGGCGTCATAGCCAGCGCCCGGGCAATCGCCATGCGCTGCTGCTGGCCACCAGAGAGCTTGCCGGGAAACACTTTGAGCTTATCAGCAAGGCCCACATGGGTGAGTTGCTTCACAGCTAACTCTTCGGCTTCAGCACGGCTTTTGCCCTGAACTTTGCGCGGCGCCAACATAACGTTCTCTAATACATTCAAGTGGGGAAAGGCGTTCCACTGCTGGAAGACAATGCCAATTTTCTGGCGTAACTGATTGATGTCAGTGCCCTTAGCATGCACCTCGGTGCCGTCGACTTTAATCGATCCACTTTGGATATTTTCCAAGCCGTTGATGCACATCAGCAAGGTTGATTTCCCCGAGCCGGAGCCTCCCACTATGGAGACCACCTCGCCTTTTTGTACCGTCAGGTCAACCCCTTTGATCACTTCTAAATCTTTAAAGGATTTATGTACTTTTTCGATCTCAATCATTCTGCTGCCACCTTTTTTCCACTTGGGCACCTAGGCGGGATACCACCAAGCTAATGAGGTAATAAATAAGCCCTGCGATGCATAGCACCAGCAGTGGCTCCTGAATGCGCGTGACGATGGCTTGGGAGGCACGTAGTAACTCAATGATGCCGATCCACATCACCAGCGCCGTATCCTTCATGGCTGAGAGGGAGAGGTTGAGCCAGCCGGGAAAGGCCACCCTGGTCGCTAGCGGCATTACCACGTAACGCAGGTCTTGCCAGTAAGTCATGCCCAGCGAACGGCTGGCTAACCGTAGGTTCTGAGGTACCGAGAGCACACCGCTGCGTACAATCTCGGTGCAGAAGGCAGCCACATAGACCCCCAGTACCACACAGCCAACTGTGAAGGCGCTCCAGTCCAGCCCCACAATGCTCTTGAGCGAGTTGAACAGTACAAACTGGATGAGCAGAGGTACGCTACGAAAAATATCCAAAAACCAACCCAGCGGGATAGAGGCTCGAGGCAGTAAGGCGCGCAGTAATCCGCAGGAGACGCCCATAAAGGTACCTAGCAGCATCGACCAGAAGGTCAGTAGCAGAGTGACCCAGGCCCCTTGAAGAAGAAATAGCAAGTCGTTCCAGGTGAAACTGGTTGAAAACATAGTCAGGCCCTCAATAGCGGAATAAGCGCCAGGCCAACAGCCGGGCTATCGCTACGATTAGTTTGGCGATCAGGTAATAGATCACCGCTGCCAGCGCAAACAGTTCAAAAGTGCGGAACGTTCTGACGTTGTAATCCTGGGTCACCCCGGTGAGGTCGTTATTTAGGCCAACGATTACCCCTAACGACGTCATTAATACCGCCCACACCATCTGGTTGGTGATGGGGTAAAACACGATCCGCAGTAGTTGCGGCACCACCACCAGGCGATACGCCTGGAAGCTGCTCATTCCCAAGGAGCGGGCCGCACGGACTTGGGTATCGGGTATTGCTTTGAGGCCGCCACGAAAATTTTCAGCCAAGTAGCCAGCGTTATTGAAGGTGATACCGGCTAACAGGGCAGCCCAGGAACTGACATGCAAACCGATAGCGCCTAGGCCGAAATAGACGATGTAGATCTGGAACAGCGCAGGGGTGTTGCGAGCGATTGACACCCAGGTACCTGCCAATGCCCGCGTAGCAAGGTTGGGGGTCTCCCGCATCGCCAGCAAGGCAAGAGCGATTAAGACACCGAAGATCATCGATAGCGCCGCGGTCTCAAAGGTGACAACAGCGCCTTCGAGCATATCCGGCAGGGCTCTTAAGGCAGTACGCCACTGGAAGGTGTAATCAAACATGGCTCAGTGTGCTCCTTGACGAGTTGCAACGCCTGTTAGCCAGGTAGGTAGCCGGCCACTGGCCTCTCCGCTGCAGGCGGTTTCGACACACTCAGCAAGGTTGCCGAAGTGCACCTGACGACCGACTAACCCGGGGGCGTAGTGGGCATATTTCCCCGAGTTAGTCATTAGGGTGCGCGCCGTTGGCGGCACCACAGGCTCACCCAGCATGCACCAGCAGGTATCGTTGATAAGCTGGGCACCGAAACGCTCCAGGGTAGTGACGTACCCCGCCGCGCTAGCGTCGGCATAAACTGCCCGCCCGAGCGTTACTGCCATGGCGACATCTGGATGTTTATGGCGTCCAGCACAGAGCTCCGCCAGCGCCGCGCATTCGCTTAGCGAAAAGTGCGGATTGCCCAAGGAGACAAGGCCGACCTGACGCGCCTCAGCGTGATCCAGTTCATACCAGCTAGTGAGTAGATCCGCGGGTTCAACAGTTAGCTGTCGTAAAGGGGGTAGTTCCCCCAGGGCCTGGGATTCACTCATCGCTTCAGGGGTAATCTTGCTGATGTGGAACATCGGTGCAGCGGAGGTAGTAGCGAAGGCCGCACCGAATGCTTTGAGATCATCGCGGCTGGGAGCTGTCTCTTCCAGTCCGCAAAGCAGGGGAATCTCACTGCCGCAGAGCAGTCCGACGTGATACCCCAACAACGGCCAGAAAGCGTCATCCAGTGTATCGAGTGGCTTAATGTCAATACGCAGCGTGGCAATACGCCCCTGGTCTCGATGAGCGCCAATATAGGGAGCCCGCCCCGTTAAGGCGATGCAAATATCCAGATAATCAGGGTATTTCAGCGTTCGTGCCGCGAGCACACTGTTGGCATAAACGACGGCGTTAGACTCGGCCCAGACGATCTGTTCGCCTGCCTTAGGGGCGCTGTCGAGTAAATAGGGTGCGCAGGTGTAACTGAGTTGCGCGCCCATGGCCATATAGGCGTTGCCTAGCGCACTGGCAGGTTCGCCGAAAGCGGGGTCGATGCCCTGGGCCCGCCAGCGGCACTGGTCAACAGAAATAGCATTGAGGGTGGTGGGAACACTCACCTGTGCCCCCCATTCAACTAGCTGCTCAGCGAAACGCAAACTGGCGGGGCCGGTGTAAATACAGCCATCTATATGCGCTTGGCTGATGTCTATCAGTTGGTCTGCGCCCTGAAGCTCAGCCATTCGTAACACTATGCGCATCGCCTCCTGAGCCGCTTTGCCATGATGACCACTAAGGAAAGCCTGGTCGCTTTCGCTGAGCGATACGCGGGAGAGGGTTGGGCTGAAGGGCGCTGGTGTAGATGTGGGAGAGTCGGTGTTGTTCACCTTTGCCGCCCAATCTCCTAAGGGAGGAGTATCGAAAAAGCTTATTGTTTCATTTTCAATACGCGCAAAGCGCCTTTGGCGCAGCGTGGTAAACAGTTCTGGGCCGACGCACACTACTGGAATCGAGGATTTAAACAGTGTTTCGGCGATGATGACCCCTAGGGTCAGGATCTCTTCTTGATCGGCGAATATTAGCGCGGCGGGGGCGTTGTCGCCGGTAAGCAGTTCAAGTAGCACGCTGCTACCGGTGCAGGAGCCGCGTCCACTAGGCAGTGCGAGTATGCGCCCGGCAATACACTGGCCTCTCAACGGGTGATGACAGTCAATAATCTCGCCACTGAACGGATCGACACCACCCCAAAAGCTCAAGCCAACGTCGGTATACAGTAGTTCGCCCTGGGCTGAACCACAAACCAAACTACGACCGGTGAGCGAAATATCAGACATAGCGTCATCTCGTTCGTTGGAAAGGGCGCGCCGCTCGGGCGGCGCGCGATACATGGTTGTGATTGGATTTGTGTTACGTGGCTATTAGTAATAAACGCCGGGTACGGTCAGGTCGACGGGTTCGCCGCCCACCCACTTGTCGTAGAGTTCCGCATAACGCCCAGTGCGTACTTGCTGGTTGACGAATAGATTTAGGTAATTCAGTAGGCCGTATTCGGTGCGATTGGCTGCCAGTGATACGTAATCAATGACATAGGGCGCTTCGCCAGCAATTTTAAGACCTTCATATTTGCCGGACTCAAGGGTCGAGGATGCCACTGTGTTGGTGACCACGGTTGCATCAATATGGCCTTGGGCGACAGCGAGAATAGTATCGTTCTGGGTTTGATAAGCACGGAAGCTGCCATCACCCCACTCATCAACATCTTTCTCCAGTGCCATGGCTTCGTAGGTACCGCTGGTATTGCCAACAGGGCGACCCTGCAAATCATCATATTGATCGATACCAGTGTCGTCACGGGTTAGGACGACCATCTGGAAAGCAAAGTAGGGAATGGACATGCCAACGGTTTTGGCGCGCCCCAAGGTGTCAGAAGTGGAGGCCACGATCACATCAGCACGCCCGGAGACCAGCGCGGGAATGCGGTCGGGGAAGGGGGTTTCAACTATTTCAGCATCGACTTCGAGGACATTGGCCAGATCGTTACAGTAGTCGACATCGAAACCGGCAGGCTGGTTGTCATCGTCTCGAAATCCCATGGGGGGAAAATCCAGGGTGACAGCACAACGTAGGGTGCCTGAGCTAATTATTTCATCGAGTTTGTCAGCCTGCGCCTGACCGATGACGGATACACTCAAGATAGCGGAAAGCGCTAATGGGGCTGTCTTGTTTATCATTCTTGACCTCCTAGGTGGGCTTTGCTTGGCTGTAAGAAACAGCAAACTTAGTATTTATTATTTCGGATACGATTTGCAAGTTTTGCAGTCATTAATTATTATTTATAACTAAAGTGTTGTTTTCTTTGTTTTAAATAGAAATTTCGAGTAACGGTGCAAGGTGGGGTGATCATGATAATGAGGTAATAGGCCGCTATATCACCGCTTTAGAGCCGCAGCGTTGAAACAGATCACGCAAGAATCAAACACAAGATACTGCCGGGTTGGGCAGCGAGAGTATCGCTGCCCTTATTAGTTGAATTCAGGGATTAAGAGGGCGGGGGTTTGTGATCCAAGCGTGGCTGAAAAGTCAGCGGCTATTCGGCAAGTCGGTTAGGCAGGTGATCGTAAAGTGTCCGACACACACCGATGATATGGCGTTCAACCAGTGCCGCTGCTTCGTCGGCGTCGCCTGTACGGCAAGCGGCAATAATCGCGCGATGCTCAGTGTCGGCACGAGCCTTTCCCTGGGATAAGCTTAGCTGTAAGCGAAGGTAGCGCTCCACCTTATCGTGGATAGATCGAATCAAACTCATCATAAAGGGGCGCTGCGCAGGCTCGTAGAGACAGGCGTGGAACTCCCAATTTAAGGCGGCCCAGCGGCCCACGTCGTCCTCACGGTTGAACTCGTCGCAGATGCGTTCGGCATTATCGAAGGTTGCCAAGCCCATGTTGGGTACCGCGAGGCGGATGGCCTCTACTTCCAGCAATACACGTACTTCGAACATCTGGGCAAGCTCGGGTTCGGAGATTTTGGTTACCACGGCGCCTTTGTTGCGCTGGAACAGTACCAAGCCCTCCGCTTCCAGGCGTTTGAGCGCCTCCCGTACCGGGATTTTGCTAACATTGAACTTGTTGGCTATGTCATCCTGGCGAATCGGCTCCCCCTCTTCGATTTGGCCAGCAATAATGGCTTCGCGCAGGTGTTTGACGATCACCTCAGAAGTTGAAGGGGTAATGCCAAGGTTAGGTGCGTTAAACATGGTAAATGACAACTATAAGAATCCGTAGGTGAGAGAAATATATGAGATATTGTATACCAACTTAGCATTTTGCAATTCTTTTTCGCCTCAACTGCGTAGCTTAATATTTAAGCTGTTTGGAATGTTGACGATTTTTCCTGTCAGGTAAAACGGCTTAACCGGTAGGGCGATAAGTTAGCCACCGGCTGAGAATGAGAGCACGCTGCCAGGTCGGCAATAATCTCTGCAGTCAGCGCTGCCTGGGTTAAGCCAAGGTGGTGATGCCCGAAGGCCAGTAAAACCTTGCCATCTTTGACGCTGTCGATGATCGGCAGGGAATCGGGCAGAGAGGGGCGAAAGCCCATCCAGGGTTTGGCCCCAGTGGCATCCAGCTCATTTCTAAATAGCCCTTGGCTGAGCTTATGTAGCTGCCAAGCGCGCTGCATATTGGCTGGTCGTTGAAGCCCAGCAAACTCAACTGTCCCTGCCAAACGTAGCCCTTCATCCATTGGCGTCATGATAAAGCGACGCTCCAACGACGTAACCGCCACCGGTAGGCGTCCTCGTTCATTTGGCAGCATCAGGTGGTAGCCCCGCTCGGTATCCAGCGGAATACGTATACCCGTTAGTGCGGCGGCCAACTTGGCCGAGTGGGCGCCGCAGGCTAACACTACTTTGCTGGCCGTCATGGGCGATGCGTTGTCAGTCTGTAGAGTGACGCCTTGATCATTGACATATCCCGTTAGCACCGTGGACTGCCTGAACTCTACCCCGTTCGTTTCAGCGGCCTGCACCAGCCAGTTAACTACCTGCCAGGGGTTGATAACATGGGCGGTACCTGGGAAAAACAGACCCCCTTGCATGGAGTTAGACAACTCGGGGGCAACGTCTCGAATGGCACTGCCTGACCAGCTTTCTACCGGGACTTGCTGCTCGGCCATCCGTGCCCGCAGCACCTCCAGTTCGTGGGCAGCGTTGGCCTTTTCGTATACCAGGAAAGAGCCTTCTTCTTTCAATAAGTGTCTGCCATTGATGCTGTCGAGAAGTCGCTGCCAGGCAGTCAAACTGTGTTCATTCAGGGCGCTAATGCCCGCCACGCTAGTTTGATAAGGGGCTTGGCGTAGATTCCAGAGTAACCGAGTGAACCAGGGCAGCGCTTTAGGCATATAGCGCCAATCCAGCCGCAATGGCCCCATGGGGTCGAGCAGCATCTTAGGCAGCTGTTTTACGATGGCGGCATCGGCAATGGGGAAGACCTGCTCCGTTGCCATATGCCCAGCATTCCCATAGGAGGCTCCCATCCCAGGGAGCTGGCTATCCAGCACCACGACGCGCAAGCCTTGTTGACTTAAAGCCAAGGCGCAAGCGGTGCCGATAATACCAGCACCAATAACGACGATATCAGCCGCTACATTGGGATGGCTTACTGCCTGTGGGTTTGTTTCCATGGAAATTCCCGGTTTTTACGAAAGAGCGCTTCGGCTGGATACACAGCCAACGTGTGGCTAGGTTATTAGCGATTATCTAGCGAAGCAGACCAGCTCGAATACCAACTACGGAAGAGCGCGTACTGGGACTCCACATAGTGACGTTGTGAATCGCTGAGCGCGTCGGTTTCATTAAAGTGCAGGGCGTATTCGCTATCGCCATTGAGCACCATCAGGTGCTTGTAGTAGAGAACCAGGTCGCCGCCTTCGTCAAAAGAGGAGAGCACGCCTAGTGCTTCCTCTAGCTCCATGGCCAAACGCCGTGCTTTGACGTCCCCTTTCGCGGCCTGTTGGCTGAGCGAGACAAGTTGCAATACCTCTCGGGGCAGCGCATTGCCGATACCGGTTATAGCGCCCGTGGCGCCACAGTTGACGAAACCATGATAAACAGTGGTGTCGACACCGACCATCAGAGTGACATCTTCGTCTTGAGAGGTAATGTTTTCCGCCGCATAGCGGAGATCATCAGCGCCGCCAAACTCTTTGAAGCCAATCAGGTTGGGGTACTTGCGGCGTAGCTCAAAGAATAAGTCGGCACGTGTGGCGAAGCCGTAATAGGGGCTATTATAAATCACCGCCGGTAGCTTGGGCGCCGCGTCCAAAATGGCCGAAAAGTGTGACTTCTGCGCAGCCGCCGAGGTGCCTCGTGAAAGCACACGCGGAATCACCATCAGCCCTTTGGCACCTACTTTAGCGGCGTGAGCCGCATGGGAAACAGCCTCCCGTGTGTTGATTGCACCGGTACCCACAATCGTCGGAACGCCAGCCTCAACGAGGCGTGCGACGCCTTCCTGGCGCTGCGATTCGCTGAGTAACGGCCAGTCGCCCATGGAGCCACAATACACCACACCGCTCATACCCAGATCTACCAGTGAACGGCCTTTAGCTACCAGGGCGTCGAAATCAGGTTGACGGTTAGCGCTGCAAGGCGTCATTAGCGCCGGTATACAGCCGGTAAAAATGTTATCGCTCATTGTTGTTCCTCTTCGTTTGGTGGTATTGGCCGTGGGAGTTGGTGTTGCGTTCAAGAGCAGGGTGGCCGGTATAGAATGATTACGAGGCAGTAATTCCCCAGGCGAACGGATCTTGCTCATCAATCAACAGAGTGGTGTCGGCGCTTAAATAAGCACGACCTTTAATGTAGGGGCGAACACGGTCACCTTCCCATTCGTAGTGTGCTTCGAACTGACTGCCGCAAATACTCGCCTGTACCCAGGGTGTGCTGGGTGCAAGTTTGCCATCCGCCGCTAGGCACGCCAGCTTGGCGCTGGTGCCGGTACCGCAGGGGGAACGGTCATAGGCCTTGCCTGGGCAGAGTACGAAATTACGGCTATCGGCCACAGCGTCGTCAGCAAATAGTTCGATATGGTCAATCTCGCCACCGTCATCCCCGGTGATGGCCGCCGCTTCTAGCGCCTGGCGAACGGCCCAGGTGAAATTCATCAGCGCCTCGACGTTATCCAGGGTCAATGATTGGCCATGGTCACTAATCAGGAAAAACCAGTTGCCGCCCCAAGCAATATCGCCGTGTACCCGCCCGAAGCAGGGTACCTCAAGGGGAACTTGCTGACGGAAGCGATAGGCGGCTACATTACGAACGGTAACCGCCCCATCATCATGGAGCGTTGCACTGATTGGGCCGACCGGGGTGTCGATCTTATGATCACCGGGGCCGATCAAACCTAAGTGATGCAGAGAGGCCACTAGGCCGATGGTGCCGTGGCCGCACATGCCCAGATACCCCGTATTATTAAAAAAGACCACCCCGCAGGTCGCATCCGGCGACTCGGGTGCGCAGTAAAGCGCACCTACCAGTACATCATGGCCCCGTGGCTCTAACATGCAGGCGCGTCGCCACTGATCATGGGAGGTTCGTAGTGCATCGCGCTTCTCCGCCATGGTGGTGCCAGGGAGGTCGGGGAAGCCCTCTATGACCAGCCTTGTCGGTTCCCCCCCCGTATGAGAGTCGATGACGCGTACCTGTTTCATGGGACACCTTTGGTTTATGCCATGTGTTTTATGTCATGGGTTACTAATGCTGAAAATAGCAGTCTGCCTAATCATGCCTGATTTTTTATATCTTATACAATATCCAAAAAGCTTTGTGAAGCTACCCATGTTCCCTCTATGAGGATTGTCGGTATAGCTAGGACGTCGCATTGGTTTGGTTTTTATCTCAAGAAAATCTTGCAATGCACTTTGGTATATCTTATACCAAAAAGAGAGGCGAAAACTGATTAGAGAATTTAGTGAGCTGGTGGCTTACCCGGTTTTGGTAGCGTCCAGCCTGTCTCAGGGAGAGATGAATAAAACCAACACACAGCAGGGGTGATTGATCATGAATATTATGAAAAGTAATTTAAAAACAACGAAGTGGATTCCATCAGTGCTAGCAACAATAGCGCTTTCCTCTCCCTTATATGCAGCAGAAGTCGAGTGGCGAGTGCCTACTTCAGTGCCAGGAGGTTCTCCTTTTTATGAAAACTTTCTTGAGAGGTTCGCTGATAATGCAGAGAGGCTAACAGCAGGCAGAGTGGAGATTAGCCCTTTCGGCGCAGGCGTTATTGTGCCTGCATTGCAGGTTTATGATGCGGTAAAAGAGGGCACCGTTGAGGCTGGCCATTCCACTCCTAGCTACTTAGTTAACCAAAATCCCATCAATGCTATTTTTGCTGGGTTTCCGGGAGGCATGGGATCGCAGTCATATATTAACTGGATTTACGAAGGGGGTGGCCAACAAGCGCTGCAAGAAGTTCGCGCTAGCGAAGGGTTGCACTCACTCATTGTGGGGATTGGGTCTACTGAAATATTTGCTCACTCCAATGTGCCCATTAATGGCCCAGATGACCTTGATGGCTTGAAGTATCGAACTTCTGGGCCTTGGGCTGAAGTCGTGCGCGAGTATTACAATGCGGTGCCCACTGTGGTGCCACCCGGTGATATTTATACGTTACTACAACGCAAGGGTGTTGATGCCATTGAGTGGGCAACCCCTTCCAGTAACTATCCAGAAGGCTTTCATGAAGCAGCCCGCTACATCATCGTGCCCGGCGTGCACCAACCCACCTTTCTCTGGGAAGTGGTTGTCCGTCAGGACACTTGGGATCAAGTCCCTGACGATCTAAAGCAACTTATTGAGTCCGCTGCTAAGTTAACCACTTACGAAGGGCTTACCAATTTTTATCATAACGATCTAATCGCTATGGAAAATTATCGCGCCGGTAGAAACGAAGTGATTAGTTTGGACGAAGCGTTTGTTGAACAGCTAGCGGAAAATGGCCGTGCTTGGATCGCGGCCCGAGCAGCGGCAGAGAGTGATGCAGGCAACCCAGCCATGGAAGAAATTTTAGAAGATTACCAAGCTTATCAAGCGCGTTGGAATGCTCAGAAAGACTATCTCATCACTGACTAATATAAACCTGCCAAGGGAAGGCGCCTAAGCCTTCCCAGGTAGTTATACCTATGAGCAATGTACCGATATGAGTGATGCCTATCATGTTTTTTAATTTAGTGGATCAGCTGGCTAAAATATCGGCTTGGCTAAGTAAGCTGGCGCTCATCGTCTTGGCAGGTGCGATGTTATACGAAGTAGTAGCGCGCTACGTTTTTAATGCCTCCACCATCTGGGCTTTTGATATCTCCTATATGGCCACTGGCGTTGCTTTTATGCTGGGTGTCGCCTGGACAGCGCAGGTGGATGGTCACGTCAAAGTAGATGTTCTGAGTAGTCTTATGCCAGTGCGCATCTCACGTATTATAACGGGAGTGGCTTATACCATCGTGTTGTTTCCCACCCTTTCACTTGTTGCTTGGTTTGGCTGGAAAAAATCGCTATCAGCCTTCACAACCAATGAGGTTGAAATGGTCAGTACATGGGCACCTAAAATGTGGCCGTTTTACACCTGTATTGCCTTCGGCTTGACGCTTCTTGCGCTACAAGTTCTGGTGATTGGGCTGCGCTCGTTGATTGATAATACCCATCATAATAGGGCCAACTAAATGGATACCATGACGGCTGCCCTGATGTTCCCAGGACTGTTCTTATTGATCTTTATGGGTATTCCTGTTGCTTTCTCACTGATTACCGTCTCATTGGTGGCTGGCTGGTTTGCCTTCGGACCTATTATCTTTCAGCAACTTTACGGCAGTATTTATAGTGCTTCATCTAATTACGTTCTTTCCTCAATTCCACTCTTTGTGCTTATGGGCGCGATACTTGAGAAGTCGGGCATCGCCAAAAACCTCTTCGATGCTATTCAGATGTGGATCGGCCGACTGCCAGGCGGGTTGGCACTGACCACGATCGCCATGGCAGCAATATTTGCGGCTGCCTCTGGGGTCGTTGGCGCGGTGGAAATAATGATTGGGTTAATGGCTATCCCTGCCATGCGAGCTTACCGCTATAACAATTCGCTGATTGCGGGGACTATTTGTGCGGGCGGATCCTTAGGCACGATCATTCCTCCTACCGTTATAGTGGTCGTCTACGCGGCTCTTGCCCAACTATCTATCGGTGCACTTTTCGCTGCGATTATTTTTCCCGGCATCTTGATGTTGTCTCTTTTCGCCCTTTATATCGTCGGGCGTTGTTGGTTGCGTCCTCAAGATGGCCCTGCTGCTAAAGCCACCAATGATGATAAAACGCTGGGAAGGAAAATCAGCATTACGCTGAGAGCGTTACTGCCCCCTCTGCTATTAATGTTTGCGGTACTTGGATCGCTCTTGGGCGGCATCGCTTCACCTACAGAAGCCGCTGCCGTTGGCGTGGCAGGCGCAGTAATCTTAGCGGTCATCAATGGCGGCATCACCCTGCCTTCATTGGTTGATTCTCTGTCACTGACGGTGCGTATTACAGCGATGATTCTGCTGATTGTAGCCGGGGGCACGATGTTTACTGGCATCTTCGCAGTCAATGGTGGCGGTGAGATGGTGTCCGCAATAGCTAGTGGCTTGGGTGGTGGTACAACAGGCGTCATCCTATTTTTTCTAGCCGTCACATTCTTACTGGGGTTTGTACTTGACTGGACATCGATTGTTTTGATCTGCGTGCCAATATTTACCCCTATCATCAAACAGCTGGGTATTGATCCTATTTGGTTTGCCACGCTCGTGTTGGTAACTATCCAAACCAGCTACCTGACGCCGCCTATGGCATCGTCAATCTTCTATTTAAAGTCGATTGCACCCAGCGATATTACCTATGGGCAAATGTGTAGAGGTGTCTTGCCATTTATCGCGGTGCAATTGCTAACGTTGGCGGTGGTGGCGTTATTCCCTGCAATGGCTACATGGCTGCCTGACAAGATAGTGGGTTTTTAAGGAAACATTATTAGTAATAAATGGTGGGTTACCTATTTCATGGTGTGCTATCAATGTTATTAGCGAAGAGGATAGGTGAATAGCGACTATTACAGTGCGTAATGTAGATGATGAACTCCTGAATTCAAACATTAAGCGCAGCCCCGCATTTAAGCGGCGAGCCATGGTCACTTTATGGAGGAAGAGGTGCGGCTATTCTTTCTCGATCCGCAGCGTTATTGCACAACTGTTTCCGTTTTCGCAATGGATTGGCTGCGTTTCCGCGGCACGCAAATCGGGCTGCCGCTTTCAGGGTCGTGGATTACATGGGCATCAAGGTCAAAGACGCGTTTGAGATTGGTCGTGGTAAAGACCTCGCTAGGCGCGCCGCTGGTGACGATACGGCCATCGCTCATCATTACTAAATGATCAGCGTAGGCGGCGGCCAGATTTAGATCGTGGAGCACCAGTAGCAGGGTGCGGCTTTTCTCATGGGCCAGGCGCGAAAGCAGTTCCAGCAAATCCACCTGTACCTTTAGATCCAGAAAGGTCGTAGGTTCATCAAGCAGGATCAGGTCGGTTTGCTGGGCCAGCACCATGGCAATCCAGCAGCGCTGGCGCTGGCCGCCGGAAAGCGCATCGACATTGCGTTCGGCAAACTCTGTCACGTGGGTATAAGCCATGGCTTCACGAATAGCAGCGGCGTCTTGCTGAGCATTTTTTTGCCACAACCCCTGATGTGGAAAACGGCCCATCCCCACTAACTGCTTTACGCTCAGCCCCTCAGGCGCTACCGGGCCTTGGGGCAGAATCCCCAGGCGCTTGGCGACCTCCCGCGTCTTGCTGCGATGAATATCCTTGCCATCTAAATACACATGCCCGCCACTCGGTGTGAGCGTGCGGGCAAGCGTTTTCAGCAGCGTCGACTTGCCACTGCCATTGGGGCCCAACAGCACCGTGAGCTTGCCTTCCGCAATGGCGATATCCACACCATCCAACACGCGTCGGGTGTCGTAGCCTGCGTGCAGGCCTTCGCCTGTCAAACGAGGAAGCTGGTGAGAAGGGTGTGTCATGGCAGGGCTCATTGAGGTTGTTAACGCAGGCAGAACCGTAAGACAAAATATTCTCATTTTCAATATCTGCCACAGGTAAGTAAATCATTACTTGCCGCATAACTGTGGCCTTCACGGAGGAAAGGAGAAATGAATGAGTGGGTTAGTCGTGTCGTAATAGTGAACGAGGCGTTCCAGTTGAGTAGATCTTTGAGTATCATACGCATAAATTAATTATTATCATTTAGATGTAGATTTGTTTTTAGAGCAAGGGTTCACTCAAAAGCAAGGGGATAAAAAGTAGATGTATATTAAGAAACATTGGGTATTTTGGCCTACGGTAACGCTCGCCGGTTTGGTGGCTGCCAGCCACGCTTATGGGCAGGTGTCTGAATCTGTAGAGGCTCAAAGCGACGCCGATGACGCCGACTCTACTATGGTGGTAACCGCCACCCGCAGCCACAGCGAAGCGGGTCAAACGCCACAGCGGGTAACGATCATCAGCCGCGAACAGATCGAGCAGCAGCTAGCGATTACCGATGACCCGGGCCAGGTGCTCAGCAATCTGATTCCCTCTTACTCACCCAGTCGCCAAAAGCTCTCCAATGCGGGCGAAACATTCCGCGGCCGCGACGCGCTTTTTCTGATTGATGGTGTGCCGCAGTCCAACCCGTTGCGGGACAGCTCCCGGGATAGCTATACCATTGACCTTTCCATGGTGGAGCGTATTGAAGTCATCCACGGGGCCAGCGCCGAGCATGGTTTAGGCGCTACGGGGGGCTTGATCAACCTGGTGACCCGGCGTGCCGAAGGCGGGGGCATTAGCCAACACGCGGGCATTAGCCTGACCATGGATGATGATCTCCAGTCGGATGGGCTAGGCAACAAGCTGGACTACCGCATTAGCGGCCAGCAAGGCGACTGGGATTTCGTTGCCGCAGCGACGCGTCAGGAGCGCGGGGTTTTTTACGATGGCAACGATGAGGTGGTCGGTATTGCCTACCCAGGCGAGCTGCAAAACTCGGAAAGCTACGATCTTTTCGGCAAGCTCGGCTACTGGATCGACGACAACCAGAATGTTGAGTTCTCGCTGAATCACTTCGATTTGGAAGAGGGCAACGACTACGTACCGGTAACAGGAGACCGCTCTGCAGGTGTTCCCACCACGGCACGCAAAGGCCGTCGTGACGGCGAGCCTGGATTTAATGAAGTGACCTCCGCTCGGCTTTCCTACTCCCACGCTGATTGGTTTGGCAACGAGCTGGACGCCCAAGTATATCGTCAGCGCTTCCGTGCACGCTTTGCCACTACGCCATTTTTCCCTTATCTGGATAGTGCAGGGGATACCCTGTATGACCAAACGCGGAATGAATCTGACAAAATGGGCGCCAAATTCACCTTGAACCGTGATGGTATGCTGGATGACCGTTTGGGTGTGACGGTTGGTTTGGACGTATTGGAAGACGAAACAAGCCAGATGCTGGTGCATACCGGGCGCACCTACGTGCCGGAAAGCCGCTATCGTAATTTGGCGCCTTTCCTGCAGGGCCAGTTTAAGCTCGCGGATCCTCTCACGCTGCATGCCGGGGTGCGTCACGAGCATGCCGAGCTTGAGGTGGATACCTTCCAAACGATTGATCGCAGCAATGTCACCCAAGACAACGTCACCGTGGACGGTGGCAAGCCCAGTTTCGATGAAACGCTGTATAACGTCGGCTTAACCTATCAAGCCACCGACTGGGCCCAGCTGTACGCCAACTATTCGGAAGGCTTTGGCATGCCCGATGTGGGCCGGGTGCTACGCGGCATTGGCACGGCGGGCCAGGATGTGGACACCTTGCTGCAGCTTCAGCCGATTGTTACCGATAACCGGGAAATAGGCGCGCGTTTTGACTGGGATGGCTACGGGCTAGAGATTAGCTACTATGAGTCCAATTCGGATTACGGCCAGCGGCTTACCGAGCAGAATGGCACCTGGGTCGGTAGCCGAGAGAAAACCGAGATCCAGGGCGTTGAGATTACCGGCGACATGCAGGTGGCCGACAAGCATGACCTGTCGCTCTCTTATGCCCACACCGAAGGTAAGTCGGATCAGGATGGCGACGGTAGCGTAGATACCAAACTCACCGGTATCAATATTGCCCCGGATACGCTCAAACTGGGCTGGAGCGCTACCTGGAACGACCGCGTTTCCACGCGCTTGCAGGGTAGTTACTACTTCGATCGAAGCGTCGATAACCCTGAGCTTGATTTTGACGGCTACGGCTTAGTGGATGCTTCATTAGCCTATCGCCTGCCCACCGGCAGGGTGTCAGTGGGTATCGAAAACCTCACCGATGAAGATTACCTCACTTACTACTCTCAAGCCGCACGCATCAGCGATGAGTACTACTTCACTGGGCGTGGCCGCACTTTCACGCTGAGGTACCAGCTGGATTTCTAGTCAGCCGCTTTCTATTTTCTATGTTTTTTGCTCGATACTGTTTGGCGGCGCCTTTGGGGCGCCGCTTTTTTTTTGTCAATTCGCGCTAAAAGCGAGCTCGCGATCTATGCAGTAAGTAAACGAAGAAGGGCGCGCCTATCCCGGCAACAAAGATGCCCGCAGGTAGGTCTTTGGGTAAAAACGCCACTCGGCCCAGCAGGTCGGCGTAAAGCACAATCAAGGCGCCAACCAGCGCTGATGCTGGCACCAGGCGTGCCATGTTTCGCCCCACCAGCCTAGCGGCCAGGTGGGGCGCAATTAGTCCCACAAAGCTCAAACCACCGGCAAACGCCACAGCGGCACCTGCCAGCGCCACGCTGCAGGCCAGCAATACCAATCTGCTGCGCAGAATCGCCACCCCAAGCCCTTCGGCAACGCTATCACCCAGGGCCATGGCATCCGCATGGCGGGCGAAGAGTAGGCTGATAGGCACCGCGACGACTAACCACGGCAATAGGCCCCACACATCGTCCCATTGCGCCGCGTAAAGGCTGCCGGTTAGCCATACATAGGCGGTCATGGCGGCAGAGTCATCGCTGATCACGATTAACAGGGTGGTGCCAGCGCCCATGGCCGCGGCCAGGCCAATGCCGACTAGCACCATGCGCGATGGGCTAACACCGTTTTTCCAGGCCAAGCTCACCACCAGCAGTGCAGAAACCAGTGCTCCCAGCATGGTCGCAACGGGCAGCCAGTGAATGCTCAAGGTCGTGCTCAATAGCGCTAGAAATAGCACCGCCGCCAACGCTGCACCGCTGGTAATGCCGATCACGTCTGGGGAGGCCAGCGGGTTGCGTACGATGCTCTGCAGAATCGCCCCCGCTATTGCCAGGGCGGCACCGACCAGTATTGCTAGCGTGATGCGAGGAAGGCGCAGCTCCCAAATAATAAAGGCGATATCGCTGCTTTGAGGGGTTGTTAGTGCGTCTAGTACCTGCAGAGGTGGCGTGGGAAAACCGCCTAAACAGAGCGACAGCCCGGCGCTTGCTAGCAATAAAAGGCTTAGCATCAGCAGGTGACGTAGTAAGCGATTACTGTCGCTTTTTGCTCCGCTGTTAAGGGTTATCGTGGCGTCTGTTCTCATTGGCCAGCCATCTTGCGCCGTGCCAGATAGATAAAGAAGGGCGTGCCGATCAGCGCGGTCATCACGCCGACAGGTATCTCCTGGGGTGGCATTAAAAAGCGCGAGCCTAGATCGGCCAGCAGCAGCAAACAGGCACCCAGAAGAGCGCAGGCCGGCAGCAGCCAGCGATGGTCGATGCCAAATATTCCCCGTGCCATGTGGGGCACAATCAGGCCGACAAAACCGATCATGCCCGCCAGCGCCACGGAGCTACCTGCTAGCACAATCACAATTAAGCCGAGTAGTAGCTTGATGGTGGTAGCCTGCATGCCGAGTCCAGTGACCATGTCATCGCCTAGCAATAGTGCGTTGGCGTGGCGTATCAGCAGTGCGCTGAGCAGCAGTGCTCCACCAAAAAGAGGCAGTAAGGGCGCTACCAATGAAAGATCGCGTCCCGACACTGAGCCCGCCAGCCAGTAAAGCACGCTTTCAAAACTTTGCTGGTCAATGACCAGAAGTCCTTGGCTGAACGACACAAACATCGCCGTTACCGCAACGCCTGCCAGCACAACCCGTAGCGGTGAAAGCTCACCGTGGCAGCCGCGGCTAAGCACCACCACCAGTACGGCCGCAACGAGTGCCCCCAATAGCGCGGCCCATACGTAGTGCGCGGGGGTATGTAGCGGTAATAGCGAAACCGCGACCACCACAAAAAACATCGCACCTGCATTGATGCCCAAAATGCCCGGCGACGCCAACGGGTTGCGCGTCATGGTCTGCATCAGCGCCCCGGCAATGGCTAAGCTGGCGCCCACTAGAGCGGCAATCACCGCACGGGGTAAGCGCTCAGTTAAAAGAATGATGTGGGCGATGTTGGTAGGGTCGTAATGGGCGAGCGATCCGTACAGAGCGGAGAGGGGGATATCCGTTGTGCCTAACATCACGCTGGCGAAAAAGGCGCCTAGTGCCACCAGCACGCCAAGTAGCAGGCCAATACTCTTTGCGGCAGTACTGTTTAGCATGAAGTAGGTTCCCCACGGCCGCTGGTGTGAGGCAGGCAAGCCTGATGCGGTGCCGCTTCGGGTTGCAACAGCCCATAGTGGCTATACAGATCATCCAGCATGGCGTTGGCCGCCAATATGCCGCCACCCATCATCCAACTCACCGGCTCAACTTCAAATACGCGCCCACTTTGTACCGCTGACAGCTGTTGCCAGAGTGGGTGGGAGGCCCAGTGTTGGTAATTATCTGCAATAGCGGGGTCATCGGGCTCAAGCAGAATAAAGAGGGCATCGGCATCCAGCACTGGAATGTTTTCAGTACTGGAAAGCTTCATTCCCCAACTCTGGCTTTGCAGTGTATCCGGCTGAGTAAAGCCCAGCTCATCAAGAATCGAGCCTGCAAAGCCGCTGGTATAGATGCGCACGTGGTCGCTTTTAAACCGCACCACGGCCACTTTTTGCGGCCACTCGCTGCTCAACTTGGCGGCGATCTGCTGGCGAAAGTCGGCGACACGATCATCCCATTGCTCAAGCAGCTCATTTGCCTGCGCTTCGCGGCCAGTAGCATTGGCCACCATATTCAGCGTGGTCTTGAAGTTAAACACTGTCGGGGCAGATACAGTGGGGGCGATGGCCTCCAGTAGCGGCGCTATTCGCGCATGGCGAAAGTCGCTGGCAATGACCAGGTCTGGATCAAGCCAGGCAATCTTTTCCAGGTTGGGTTGGGTTTCCAGCCCCACATGCTCGACGCTATCAAGTGGATCGCGCAGATAGCGGTACATGGGCTTTTCCAGCCAGGAATCGACCACGCCAATAGGCGTTAGCCCAAGGGCGACGGCGCTGTCGGTAGCCCCCTGGTAAAGCGTCACAATACGGGGTGATTCAGGAAGGCCGTGTAGCGCGTTACCCGTCGATATAGCGGGAAATAGCGCCGCCAGTGTTATCAGCAACACACTCATTAAAACGTTCTTGCCATGGGTGTGTGCTTTTAACATTACTGTCACTTTACGAGGGGCTTGGAGTGAAGAGCCAGGATGATGGCACGACGTAAAAGCTAATGCAAAGCATTACCAAATGAAGGCCGCGACCTCTACTATCCCAAACACCGCGACCCCGGCCGCCACCGGCCAGCCCAGTGAGCGTACTCGCGACCAGACCAGCAGCGTAACGGCAAGCCCGATGGCGGTGGCGATCCAGGAAACAGCGCTTGGATTCACCGGCACAATGGACACCCCCAGCACGGCGGCTATCATTAGCGGGCCCAGAATACCCAGCCACTGGGGCATGTTATTAATGCCGGTAGCGCTGTTGAGCCGGCGCTGCATCCATAAAAACGGCACTACCCGCATCAACAGGGTGCCAATGGCAGAAACCACGACCGCTAGCCAAAGTGCGGTGCTCATTGTTCACACCTCCTGTTTTGGAATTTCAGCGTATAGAAGCACAACGCACCGCAAGCCGCCGCGAGAGGAATCGCCACGTTGCTCCAGCCGACCAGCGTTAAACCGAGTGCTGCTAGAATGGTGCAGCCCATGGCCACTGCCCAACGCTTATCAGTGAAGCGCGGTGCCACCATGGTCAAAAACAGCGCAGGCAGGGCGAAGGGCATAATCTCACCCAGCAGTGGCCAGCGGGCGGTAAATGCTTCCCCTGCGGTGGCCCCCACCGCGGTACCGATGATCCAGGCGCCCCAAGCCAGTAGCGACGCACCGACAAACCAGCTAAATCGCTTTGCCTCGGGCAATTGAGGCAGCCGGGTTAAGGCCAGGGCAAATACCTGATCGGTGAGGCCGTGCATCAGCCAGGGCCAGTGGCGGCTACGCGGCAGTAGCGCTGCCAGGTTAGGGCCGTACACCACATGGCGCACGTTAATCAGCAGCGTCATCGCCACCACCAGCCACAGCGGGGCGCCTGTAGCGATCATACCGACAAATAGAAATTGCGAAGCACCGGCGTAAATCAGCGCTGAAATAGCCGTGGCCTCCAGCGTGCTGAAGCCTGCCTGGGTGGCGACTAAGCCGAATGACAACGCCACTGGAATGTAGCCGCCCAGTAGTGGGATGGCCTCACGCACGCCTTGCAGCGCGCTACGAACGGGAGAGTGGCTGGCAGCTTGGCTCATGATGTTTGGCCTTCTGCACCATAGGTGATGGTCATCATCAAAGTGGCCTCCGCTTCGTGGGTACGGTAAAAGTGCGGTTGGTCGGCGGCAAAGGTGATGGTCTCTCCCGGTGTTAGCACCGTGGTGGCGCCCTCTGGCCCTGCTTCCAACCAGCCGCTAATCAGCGTGAGTGATTCACGGGTGCCGGGTGTATGGGCTTCAGCGTGGCGCAATGTATGCGGTGCGCAGCGCATCCAATAGGCGTCCACCTGAGGGGAGTCCTTGCCTTGATCGATTAGGCGCACCTGCACGCCATCTTCACCCAGCGGCACGTTGATTGGCGCGACCAGCGTGCCGAAAGGCACATTGAGCTGCACTGCAAGCCGCCAAATGGTATCCAGGGTCGGGTTGCCGTTGCCCTGTTCAAGGCGACACAGGTTGGATTTGGCAATCCCCGCCTCATTGGCCAACTGCGATAGCGACCAGCCCCGCTCAAGGCGAAGTGCTTGAAGGTGTTGGCCTAGGGTGTTGAGTGAGGGCTTATCCATCTTGTCATCTCGTGTTCCTTTTATAGAACGTTCTATATAAAGAACGTTAGCCTGTCAATGATTGTGACAACCGCTTTCAGTGGCACTCTTTATGCATGACCTTTAGGTTGGCTGCTGCGAGGAAGCGCAATGCGTTCATTGGCAATGCTCAAACCGGTTAAATCGATCCTATACAGTGTGGCGTTACTGCTGCTGGGTAACGGCTTACTGAATACGCTGCTAACCCTGCGTGGTACGGGGGAGGGCTTCTCCAGCGCGGTGCTGGGGATGATTATGTCCGGCTACTTTGTTGGCTTTATCTGCGGTACCTGGGTGAGCGGACGCTTAATTCGGCGCATGGGGCATATCCGTACCTTTGGCTTCTGCGCCTCTATTTGTGCATCGGTGGCGCTGCTGCACCTAGTGTTTATCAACCCCTGGGTATGGCTACCATTGCGGGTGATCTATGGGCTTTCGTTTATCACCTTAGTGACCGTGATTGAGAGCTGGCTGAATAGCCAAGCCGCCAGCCATGAGCGGGGGCGTATTTTTGCTGTCTATATGGTGGTCAACTTGGGCGCTCTAGCCACGGCTCAGCAGTTGCTGCGGCTCTCTTCACCCGACGGGTTTTTACTCTTTGTGGTGATCGCCATTTTGATCAGTTGGGCGCTGTTACCCATTACCATGACCCGTCGCGTGCAGCCCAAAATACCTGAGCGGCCCAAAAGTAGCCTGCGCGCGTTGTTAGGCTTTGCTCCTTTGGCGGTGGCTTCTGCCGCGTTGTCGGGGCTTGCCATGGGCGCGTTCTGGTCGATGACCCCGGTCTACGCCACTCAACTGGGGTTTGATATTGGCGGGGTCGGGCTGGTGATGAGCGTGGCGATTATTGGCGGGGCGCTGCTGCAGATTCCCATCGGGCGCTTCTCTGATAAACACGACCGCCCTATGGTCATGATCTGGGTGGTGCTGCTTGCGGCCTTGATAGCTGCGGCCATGCCCTTTGCGCCCAGCCACGAGGTGCTGCTGGGGCTCTATTTTATCTGGGGCGGTTTGGCGTTTTCCCTCTACCCGCTGGCGGTAGCGCAGTTGATAGACCAGCTCCACCCGGATGAAATTGTCTCCGGCTCGGCGGATATGCTGGTAATGCACGGCGCGGGCTGTGCCGTGGCACCGATAGCGGCGGGGTCACTGATGAGCGCCGTGGGAGGGCATGGCTTGCCGCTCTATATTGCTTGCGTATTCACCTTGCTAGGTATCTACGCGCTGTATCGCCGCCGCCGCGTCAGGGCAGTGGTTACTCATACCGCACACTTTGAGCCGATGGTGCAAAGTAGTGCAGAGGTGTTGGAAATGATCTTTGATGATACCCAGCGAGACTTATTTAATGACCCGAGTTTTTATGAAGAGGATGAACGGGAGCGTTTGGCGGGGCTTGTTAAAACATCCACGAGTTAATGTGGGAAAGTACTGGGGGCAAGCACTGGGGGAGCGGCTGTTATAAGCAGCCGCTCCCCAGGGGGGCTCTTAAGAGCGCTTCGCCTCTTGCGACTGGCAAGCAGCAGTGAACAGCACATCGGTAGAGGAGTTGAGGGCGGTTTCGGTGGAGTCCTGTACCACGCTGATCACAAAGCCAATCGCCACCGCTTGCATGGCCACTTCCGTGGGAATACCAAACAGGTTGGCGGCCATGGGAATCAGCATCAGTGAGCCGCCCGCCACGCCTGAAACGCCGCAGGCCGCCAGCGCTGAAACCACGCAAAGTAGCAACGCCGTAGGGAAGTCGACGCTAATGCCCAGCGTATGAGTGGTTGCCAGAGTGATCACCGTAATAGTGATGGCCGCACCGCACATATTGATCGTCGCGCCCAGCGGAATGGAAATGGAGTAGGTGTCAGGGTCGAGCTTTAGGCGGCGGCATAGCTCCAGGTTCACCGGGATATTCGCGGCCGAGCTACGGGTGAAAAAGGCGGTAATCGCACTGCCGCGCAGGCACGTAAATACAAGGGGATAAGGGTTTTGCCGGGTGGTGAAGTAAACCAGCAGCGGGTTGCTCACTAGCGCTACAAACAGCATGCAACCCACAATCACACCTAGTAACTGGGCGTAATTAAGCAGCGCCGCAACGCCGGATTCTGCCAGCGTGCCTGCCACCAAACCAAAGATACCCAGCGGCGCTAAACGAATCACCAGCGTCACAATGCGGGTGACCGCCGTGGATAAGTCGCTTAACGCTTGGCGGGTGGTGTCGCTGGCTTGGCGCAGGGTCAAACCCAGGCCGATGGCCCAGGCCAGAATAGCGATGAAGTTAGCCTCCATCAGTGCACTAACCGGGTTGGCCACCGCATTCAACAGCAGGTCGCGCAGCACGCTAAAAATATCCCCGGGCGGGCTGCCGTCAACTTGGCCTGCATTCAATGAGAGTTCGGTAGGAAATAAAAAGCTGGCCGCCACGGCAATTAATGCAGCGATTAACGTGCCCGCCACATACAGCATCAGCACGGGTCGAATGTGGGTTGGCTGGCCTTTTTGGTGAGCTGAAATCGCTGCCGCCACCAATACAAACACCAAAATGGGAGCTACCGCTTGTAAGGCAGCGATAAATAACTGGCCAAGCAGCGCCACATCGCTAGCAATGCCCGGTGAGAAAAGGGCAAGCAATACCCCGGCAACGATACCGATTAAAATTTGCGAGATAAGGCCCAGCCGTAAAAGTGGCCGGAATACTGCGTGGGCGGTGGCGATCATTGCGCAACTCTCAGGTAGTCAAAAGTGGGGGGTGGCGTTGCGGTAGGGCCCGCTAACGCACCTGAAAGGGGCAGTATTCTATCAGCTGATGCCTTCTTCCGTGACGCTGATATTTACCTAGTCGAGGAGATGGCTATTTTGAGGGGTAGCGATGGCACGCCGCATTGATTCAATAAAAATGCCCCAACCGCGTAACCAGGTAGGGGCTTGATAGAGGGTGCTTTTTTGCACAGGCAAGTTAGCCGTGCAGAATCAACCGATTAGGCCGCCACGACGCCGAGGGCTGCTGGAGCAGTTTGTTTCGGTTTGCGGAGGGGTTCGTCGTTATCTGCGGGTAGCTCACTTTCACCCACGATCTCCGTATACCCACGCTGAGTTAAAGCCAGTACTTCGGGTGAAGTGCCCCACTTCATCAGCATCTCATCCAGCAGTTGCTCAGCTTTTTCAGCTTGACCCCAGCGGGTTAGCAGTTGGGCTACGGCGTAGTCGCACTCGGGGGTATCGAACAGTTCATCCTTGATGTCTTGAATGGCGATATGAAGACCCGCCTGGGAAAGGTCGTTTGATGTTTCGCTATGCATATCACGGCTCCGTGTGATTGCGAATGGGACGGCGGTTAAACTGGCAGAACCACCTGAAGATAAATGGCACGCTTAGCGTGCGAGATTGAGACTAATATAGCCGTGAGTAAGAAGCAAATGTGAAAAATGGCTGACAAACAGTTAGTTAACATGGGTTATGTGATCGATGAATAAACACCTCAAGCTGGTGGTGTTGGCCATCCAGTGGGACACGTACCTCTCCCTGCTGGAGTGTGAGGTGACGGCCATCAAGTTGTGCGTTAAGCGCCTCATCGGTGGTGGTAACCTTAACCGCGTAGTGGGTATCGGCAACGTTCAGCGTTGCGCTAAAACCTGGCCAGTCATGGGGAAGGCAGGGGGCAATCACCAGCCAGCCACCTTCCCGACGGATACCCAGAATGCCCTCAATACCGGCGCGGTACATCCAACCCGCTGAGCCCGTGTACCAAGTCCAGCCGCCACGCCCCGTGTGAGGCGCAACAGAATAGACATCCGCGGCGACCACATAGGGTTCGACGTGATAACGAGCGGCTTCTTCGGCGGTGCGGGCATGATTGATCGGGTTGAGTAGCGCAAAAAGCGCATGCGCTTTGCTGCCCTCGCCGAGCTTGGCAAAGGCGAGAATTGCCCACATCGCGGCGTGGCTATATTGCCCACCGTTTTCGCGCATGCCGGGTGGGTAGCCGCCGATATAGCCAGGGTCGCGCTGGGGCTGATCGAAGGGGGGCCAAAACAGCAGTGCAAGTTGCTCATCGTGCCTGATCAGCTCGCGTTCCAGTGACGCCATGGCGAGGGCTGCGCGGTTGGGGGCTGCTGCCCCCGAGAGTACCGCCCAAGTCTGGGCAATCGAATCAATTTGGCAGGCGTCGCTCTCTTTGCTACCCAGCCAAGTGCCGTCATCGAAGGTCGCCCGTCGGTACCACTGGCCGTCCCAGGCGTTGCTTTCCAGCGCACCGCGCAACGCAGTGATATGGGCACGCCAACGCTTAGCGCGTGGTGTATCTGGTGTGGCTGAAGGCGCTTGTTTTTCGTACTGCTGGGCATAGGGTAGAAACAGTTCCAGGGTATGCACCAGCAGCCAGCCAAGCCACACGCTTTCGCCTTCGCCCGCTTCGCCAACGCGGTTCATGCCATCGTTCCAATCGCCGCCACCGATCAGCGGCAAACCGTGCTCGCCGGAAAGCGATATGCACTGATCTAAGCCACGGGCGCAGTGCTCAAACAGCGAGGCGGTTTCCGCTGCAATCATCGGCTGGAAAAAACTGTCGTGCTCGCCAGGGGCTAATTCAGCGCCTTCCAGAAAGCTTACCGGCTCCTCCAGCACGGCGGCGTCGTGGGAGGTGGCGATATAGCGAGCGCAGGCATAGGCCAGCCACACCCGGTCATCGGAAATGCGCGTACGCACCCCTTGTCCGGAGTGGGGCAGCCACCAGTGCTGAACATCGCCTTCAACAAACTGGCGGGAAGCGGCACGCAGTAAATGCTCGCGAGTGGTTTCGGGGCTAGTGAACGTTAACGCCATACCGTCCTGCAACTGGTCGCGGAAACCATAGGCGCCGCTGGCTTGGTAAAACCCTGAGCGCGCGGTGATTCGGCAGGCAATGGTTTGATACATCAGCCAGCCGTTAAGCATGATGTCCATGGCACGGTCAGGGGTCGTTACTTGTACCGCGTTAAGCTGCGTTTGCCAGTACGCTGTGACTATGGCGAGTTCGGCGTCAATATCCGCCTCGCGATAACGCGCAATCAGCGTTGTGGCCTCAGCAGTGGAGCTGCCTTGACCCATTAATACAACGATATCGACGCTTTCACCGGCCGCTAGCGTCACGCTGCGGTTAAGCGCGGCGCAAGGGTCCAGCCCCGCACCTTGGGTGCCGGAGAGCGGAGCGTGGCTGCGCAATCCTGCGGGCGCTGCCAAGCTGCCTCCCGGGCCGATAAATTCGCAGCGATCAGCCGTCCAGGAAGTGGGCTGAGTGCCGATATCCAGAAACGCTACCCGGCCTGGGAAATTTATATTCCAGGGGTTCTCAACCAGCAACGCGCCGCTATCGGCATCTGGGTGCGATATAAGAAAAGGGGCCGAGCCACTGCGCGAGGTACCCAGTACCCATTCGGCATAAGCCGTCACGGAGAGCATACGTGGACGCCCGGAGTGATTGCTAAGACGTAGCCGCGACACCCTAAGTGGGGCTTCTAGCGGTACGAAGTGCAGCAGCTCCAGGGCAATCCCATCCGCTTGATGCTCGAACTGGCTATAACCGAAGCCGTGCCGCGCTATGTAGCGGCCATGATCGCGTACAGGGCGGGCAGTGGCGGTGTAAAGGGCCATCGACTCTTCATCACGGACATAGATCACATCGCCACTCGGATCCACAACAGGATCGTTCGACCACGTTGTTAGCTGGTTTTCGCGGCTGTTATCCGCCCATACATAGCCGGCGCCTTCTGCTGATACTTGAAAGCCGAAGCCCGCGTTAGCGATCACGTTTATCCACGGCGCGGGTGTGGAGCTTCCCGCCTCAAGTACCGTTACATACTCGCGGCCATCCAAGGCAAAACCGCCCAACCCATTAAAAAACTCAAGCGCTGGGAGCGGTGTTTCACTGACATTGAGTGGGATGTGCTTGGGTAGGGGGCGTTTGATAAACGATTGGAGCTGGGTTGGCGCGCGGAGTGCGGGCAGCGTCAGGGCTAGCTGGTTCGCTATGCTGCCACGATGGGCCATTAACGCGACGCATGCTATCGACTGAAGCTGTGTGCGCACTTCCAAACTCATCAGGTCGGCACGTAGTGCAATTACAGAGCCCTGAGCGAAATCCTTTTTAAAACGAGGCTGGGTTTGGCTGCTAAGCACGGCGGTTTCAATGGCTTGCTGTAGATCCTGAATATAGGAGGAGGAGCGTTCATTGATAATCACCACATCCACGCCTAGCCGCTTCATGCGCCAATATTCGTGGGCGCGCAGTAGTTGGCGTACCTGGCCAATGTCATCAACGCTATCGATGCGCATTAGAATAATTGGCAGGTCGCCGGAAATACTGTGCTGCCAGAGCCGTGACTGCGGCCCGGCGCCACGCTCAATGGCCTCGGAAGGTGCTCTAAATCGGGCATCAGGATAAAGAATCGGCGCAGCCAAACGCTGAAAGTCGGCCGCTTCTTCAGGCTGAATGCCTAAATGGCGAAGCTGAACCTGTGCCTGAGTCCAGGCGAGGGTTTTGGCGCGCTCAAAAGCACTGCGGTCGTGATGTTTGTCGATCAGATCCATCAGCGCTTCGCGGGAGGAGGCGACCACCGTCCAGTAAGCGATGCGGGTGGCTTTGCCAGGCGCCACGCGCAGGCAGTAGCGCAGCGCAAAAATAGGATCCAGTACGCTACCGACACTGCTCGAAAGGCGCTGCCCCTCTGCCAGCGCTGAGGCGTGCAACATGCTTCGGCCGCGGCCTAAAAACTGGGCACGATCAGTCTCGAACTCCAGCTCGCCCACAATGTCGCCCTCTACCACCGCAAAGTGAGCCGCCCACACCTGCTCATCATCGGGGGAGCGCCGACGCCTTGTTGCGATCAGGGCATTGAATGCTTCCAGATACTCGGTCACCACAAACATCTTGGCAAAGGCGGGGTGCGCATTGTCGGCACTGGGGCTGGTCAAGACTAACTCAGAATAGGAGGTAAGCGTGATGTCACGGGGGTGACGGCTGTTGTTAGTTAGCGAAAGGTGGCGCACTTCGCTGTCGTCCTCGCCGGAAACCAGCACCTCCATGTGACTGGTGATATCGTCGTGACGATGGGTATAGCGAGCATAATCCTCGGCAAATATCGCATAGCTATGGTCATCATTATCGTCGGCTGGGTGTGCCGCCGTTTGTCCTGTGGCGGTCCACACGCCGGGGTGTTTGCTGTCGCGTAGAAAAATAAAGCTGCCTAAGTGGTCGCGGGTGGTGTCCGGCTGCCAGCGGCTAATGGCGATGTTACGCCACCTGCTGTAGCCCCCGCCGGTGGCCGTTAGCATCACCGAGTAGCAGCCGTTGGAGAGTAAATGGGTAACGGGCGGGCCACCGGCGGCCATTGAGGCGCGGCGAATGGTTTGGGCCTCGTTAATACTCTGGCTGGCCGTTGACTTCACCTCTTCCGCGCGGGGGTGGGCGATCGCCACATTACGCGGTACCCGCTCTTGGAGCAGTAGCTCACTGGCTTGAATCATCGGCTCGCGGTGAAAACGGGCGCGCATTTGGCCGTGGTGCAGGGTGTTAGCGATGGCCACGATGGTCATGCCCTGATGGTGGGCCATAAAACTACGTACAATCACTACGCTTTCCCCAGCGGGCAGCCGCGAACGGGTAAAGTCGAGCGCTTCGTAGAAACCGTAGCGGCCTAGTGCGTCCATCTCCGTTAAGCGTTTGAAATTGCGACAGGCGCCGCTGGGGTCAACCATGGTGGCCAGACCGGTGGCGTACGGTGCAATCACCAGGTCAGCAGATAGCCCCCGTTTGAGCCCTAAGCCCGGCACCCCAAAATTAGAGTATTGATAGGTGAACTCCATATCCCGGGCGTTATAAGCGGATTCAGAAATACCCCAGGGCGCGGAGAGCTGGGCGGCGTAGGTCTCTTGACGTTTCACCACCAGCCGGTTGGTTTGCTCCAGCAGGCTGCCCCCCGGAGCGCGCATTACCAGCGACGGCATCAGGTATTCAAACATCGACCCCGACCAGGAAATCAGCGCCGAGCCAAAGGTAACCGGAGTGGCAGCACGCCCTAGCCTGAACCAGTGGCGGGTGGGTATGTCGCCTTTGGCAATTGCAAATAGGCTGGCCAGCCGTGCTTCGGAAGCCAGTAGGTCGTAGCAGCTGGTATCCAGGCAGTTGTCGTCGAGTGAATAACCTATCGACAACAATTGGCGCTCGTGATTGAACAGGAAATCGAAATCCATGCCCAGTGCCAGGCGTCGCGTTGAATCGGCAAGCTGTTGCAGGCGCAGGGCGATTGCCCCCCTGTCCAAGCTTGGCTGGGTATTCCGGTCATGGCTGTGTTGAGCGACGGAGGACTGTAAAACTTCCAACCAAAACAGCAGGTCTTCGCTATAGGAGTCGCTATACGCGTTGAGGGGCTTTCGCACCAAATTTAAAGCGCTATCCATCAAAGCGGCGATATTTGCCAAGCATACCATCGACATCACTTCGCCCTTTAGCTGGGCGTCAATGGCGTCAAACTGCACGCTCAGTTGAACCGCTAATTTTTCCGGCAGGGTTGAAACCTGCTTGAGTGCCTGCCGAGCAAGGTTGAGCGTGTCAGCAATACCCGCGCGTGGGTCAGTTAGATAGCCTGCCGTTTGCCATATTTCGCAGGCATTGGCGATAGCGATCAGGTGCCCTGCCAAGTTGCCGCTATCCACTGTAGATACATAGCGGGGATTAAGCGGGCGCAGGTCGTGGGTGGCATACCAGTTGTAAAAGTGCCCCCGATAGCGGGGTAGTCCCAGCATCACACCCAGCGTTGCTTCCAGTCGTTCAAGCGTTTCATGGGTGCCAATCCAGCCGAAATCCCGTGCGGCCAGGGTGGAGAGTAGATAGAGCCCCATATTGGTAGGCGAGGTGCGCTGGGCGAGGACGGGCTGGGGATCTTCTTGAAAGTTATCCGGCGGTAAGCGGTTATCTGTGGTGGTCACAAAGGTTTCGAAATAGCGCCAGGTTCTCCGTGCAATTGCCCGTAGCTCAAGGGCTTCTTCTGTTGAAATGGTGGGTTGAACAACAACACTTGTGCTGCTGCTCAACCAAGATGCCACTGCCGGAGCAGCCAACCAAAGCAGCACCATGGGCAGTGCGATTGGCCATGTGTGGCTGGCTGTCCAGAGCGCACTGATAGCCACCGCTAGCCCGAGTACGGTGCCAGGTGCCATGCGCTGGTAGAAGCCCAATACCGTCAGCGGTGGGCTTTTCATCGATTGGGCGGCAGACGTCCACTCAAGTAGACGCCGGTGGGTGATCAGCACACGAACTAAGGTTCTGGCGATGGCGTCCAGCATGCGCCATGCCTGGTCGGGCAAAAAAATGATCAGTAGCAGAATTTGTGCGCTACCCAGCTTTAGCTCGTCAAACCAAAGGTGGTAGTGGTGGCGTAGTCTAGACCACGCCCGGAAGGGAACGAATGAGGCCGTTAGGGAAAGCAACACCGGTGCCCCGACAACGGCCAGTAGTAGCAGTGTACTGGTGATCGCCATGCTCAGCGGCAACTGCCAGCTAACCGCAAGGCTTGCCAGCACTAATAGTGGCGTTACCGAGCGGCGCAGGTTGCCGAGCATTTTCATCCGCCCGGTGAGCGGCAGCGTCGGGGCGATTAGCCAAGGGAGCAGTTGCCAGTCGCCGCGTGTCCAGCGGTGCTGACGCTTGGCGGCTACATCATAGCGGGCCGGGAAGTCTTCAATCACTTCGATATCGGAGGCGAGTCCCGCACGGGCAAATACACCCTCGAACAAGTCGTGGCTGAGCAGGCTATTGTCGGGCACTCGGCCAGCCAGCGAGGCTTCAAAGGCATCAATCGCGTAAATACCTTTACCGGCGAACGAGCCTTCACCGACCAAATCCTGATAGAGATCTGAAATAGCGGCGGCGTAAGGGTCGATGCCCCCAGGCGCGGAGAATAGCCGCTGGTAGATGGAGCCTTCGCCTCCTGTGGGCAGCGACGGCGTCACCCGAGGCTGCAGTATTGCATACCCCTCCACGACCCGACGTAGCTGCTGATCCATTCGTGGCTGGTTTAACGGATGCGCCATTTTACCGATCAAACGGCTTGCCGCGCCTCGCGGTAGACGGGTATCGGCATCCAGGGTGATCACGTAGCGTAAGTCGCTGGGCAGCGGTGGCGGGTCTATAAAGGTGGTGTCCGTGGCGCCACGTAGCAAGCGATTTAGCTCGTGCAGCTTGCCTCGCTTACGCTCCCACCCCATCCAGGTATTTTCGCTGGCGTTAAATACCCTTCGCCGATGGAGCAAAAAGAAGCGTTTATCGCTATCGAGGGCGAGAGGACAGTACCGCTTATTTAAATGCTCTACCGCTTCTTGAGCAGCCGTTAACAGCGCGGCCTCATGGGGTAGTTCCGCTTGGGGGGCATCCACGCCGTCAAGCAGTAGCGCGTAGCCAAGCGCCCCCTCACCGCTGGATAAGTGGTGCACTTCAAGGCGCTCAATCTGTTCGCGCAGCTCTTCTTCGCTGGTCAGCAGCGAAGGCACCGCCACCAGGGTTCTTAACTGAGGCGGAACCCCTTTGGCAAGGTCGAGACCTGGCAGCGGCTGAGCGTCGATAGAGTAGATAATCAAGCGGTTCACGATCAGCGTTGCGACTTCCATAATGGGCAGGAAGCCGAACGCTCCTAGCAGCATGAGCCAAGGTAATGACACGTTGCCTATCGCCAGCGGCAACGAAAGCAGTAGCCCACCGGCCAGTGTCATCAGGGTCAGTGTGATCACCGCCATCAATACGATATAGCTACGAATACCGTGGTGAATGAGCGTGCGGCGCAACCACTGACGGGAGGAGGGGGTGAACTGAACTTGGCGCTCAAGGGTTAAACGACCTGAGCCAACCAAGAAATAGCCGGGGTCTCCCCGCCGTGCAGCTTCGGCCGGGTCGCTGGTGCCAGCCGCTGCCTGGTGGGAGAGGGAGAGCGCCGCATCGACTACCTCGAGCTCACTGTAACGAGATCCTCGGGCGATCTGCTCTATGGCGCTGCGATACTGGTTGCGGGTGGGGAAGTCAAGTTGATCGAAGTGACTCTGCTGGCGTAGCCGTGTATCCACCAAACTGACACTTTCAAACAGCTCGGCCCAGTCGATGCTGGAAACAAAGCGCATGCTCGTGATGATATTACGCACGGTAACGTTGGCGGCGCCTTGGCGCTGCTGAGCGTGTTGAACCATCTCGTCGATGGTTTCACCCTTACGGCTAAGCTGCTCATCAAGCCAATCAACCAGCGGGCTGCTGCGCGGGTCTAAGCCGCGCAGCCGCTTAGCGAGCTGTGCGGTGAAGGGCTCTGCTAACGGCCCTTTATGAATATTAAGGGTGGTGGTTTCCAGGTGAAAGGTATGACGTTCCTGGGAGGTTTGCCGATCGGTGGGCGTTAACCATTTAGCCGCTAATGCATCGGCTTCGTCCCTTGCGGTTTGTTCGCTGATAATTTGGTCGGCAAGTCGGCGCAGGTTCTCGATCAGCACAATGCGAAGCGTGATTGCCACTGCCCATAGTTCGCCAATGGTCAGTGGCTGAACGCGTTGATACGCGGTGATAAAATTCTGCAAATTATCCTGGTCGATATGGCTGTCGGTGTGCGCCACAAAGGCCCAGGCGATACCGAATACCCGCGGGTAGCCTGCAAAAGGCCCGTTGGCTAACTTCGGTAGCTGGCGGTAATAACCTGGGGGAAGGTCGCTGCGTATTTCACGAATTTGCGCTTCAATTAGATGGTAATTATCGAGCAACCAGGCGGCAGCGGGCACAATTTCTCGCCCACCTGCCAGCGCTGTGGCGCTGGCGCGGTAAACGTCCAGCAGGGCGCGCGCGTTATCGTTGAGACGTCGTGTTAACGATACTACGTTGGGTGGCGTGCTGGTCACTGCTTGTTTAAGCGCCAAACTGCCTGCGTGCTGTTCAAGCCGTTCTGCGCTGAAAAGCTCTTCCCTGACCGGGGCAGTAGAGTTCCACGGCGCTGCAAACGTAGGGTGCGGGCGCACAAAACGGAGAAGTTGTTTCACAGATTCCATCCTGGTGGCAGTGCGATTTTTTAGCCGCACAAGTGGAGCTTCCTTACCAGAACAATGGTCGCGCGGAGGGGGTAAGTCTGTTCGATAGCACACATTGCGCTTATTAATTGACGTCGGTAGGCCCTGCCGGTCACTTTATTAAATACGCCAGGGTTACAAATCAGCTTTATATCTGCGCAGCGTCCAATAGCCGCCCCATAGCCTGGTCGCCGTTGTGATCAAACAAGCAGTCGCAAATAGCGTAGCTAACGTTGGAAAGTGGTCAGGAAATAGACAGAAAACCACCAGTGCCAGCACGGTCTCAGTCCCTTCGGTTAAGCCCTCTAAATAGTAGAAGGCCTTGTTAGGAAAGTTAGGCCGCTCTATTGCTTGCTGTTTGGCGGCAATCGCAAAGGCCAGAAACGAGGTGCCGGTGCCGATAAACGCAAACAGCAGTAGGCAGGCAGCGAGGGCATTTTGGGCGGGATTTGCAAGTGCGAAGCCAAGCACTACCGCCGCATAGAAAACAAAGTCGAGCCCGATATCCAGAAAGCCACCCGCATTGCTGGTGCTTTCACTCAAGCGTGCCAGGGCGCCATCTAAACCGTCGCCAAGGCGGTTAAGCACAATCGCCACCAGGGCGAGCCCATACTGCTCCCATGCCAACAGCGGCAGGGCGGCCATCCCTATCACAAAAGCGCAGAGTGTCACTTGGTCGGCGGCAATGTGCTTGTTATGCAACGTCTGCGCGATTCGTTTGAGGGGACGATGGGTCAGCGGCATTGTCCAGCGATCAAGCACTCGGTTCTCCTCATCGGGTATAGATAATTTTAAATGAATAGTCATGCCAACTTACGTAGTTCATACGCTTATGTCACCGTTAGCATTTACTAATGGTTACAACCAAAGGTTGTTAGACTTTGGTTGTAATTACGGGCAAATGACTGGACTAATTGCCTATTGCAGTTAATAAAGGGCGCCAAAGAAGGTTCCGCGTTACCCATCGGGTGGCTTATTTACCTGGATGCCGACCCTCGATGTGTTCTTTTCACTCTGACCGTAAGTGGCGCAAATTGTATGCATAAAACTGCCCTGATGACGGTATGGGATCAGCTATGGCACTCCCACTACCAAGCCAAAAACCTATTGATGTGCGCGCTGCCAACGGGTGGGGCCGCCAACGCCGCGGCTTCCAATGCCAAGCGCAACCCTTCCCCTCAACCTAAGCCGCCTGCCTACACGACTCCTCAGAAGGTTGGCTTAGTGCTTGGCCCGCTGCTGTTCGCGTTGGTTGCGCTGTTTTTTCACCCTGAAGACTTAAGCGTTGAAGGGCGCATGGTGCTGGCCACTACCTTGTGGGTAGCGGTGTGGTGGATCACCGAAGCCATTCCTATTCCCGCCACCTCTCTTTTGCCTATCGTGCTGTTGCCGATTACCGGCGCGCTGGAGGGCAGTACGGTGACGGCCGCTTATGGCAATCCGATTATTTTCCTGTTTTTGGGCGGTTTTATGATTGCCCTGGCAATGGAAAAGTGGGATTTGCACAAGCGTATCGCGCTGTCGATTATCGCCGTGCTAGGTACCAGCATTAACAGCATTGTATTCGGCTTTATGGCCGCGACCGGCTTTTTGTCGATGTGGGTCTCCAACACCGCGTCGGTCATGATGATGCTGCCTATTGGTACCGCTATCGTGTACCAGGTTAGCCAGGAACTGGCGAAAAGTGACGGCGATCACAGTGCCGAAATCGATAAATTCAGCAAAGCGCTGATTTTTGGTATCGGGTACGGCGGTACCATTGGTGGTTTAGGTACGCTGATTGGCACCCCGCCTAATATTATTCTTGCCGCGATAGTTAACGAGCTGTTTGGCATCGAGATTTCTTTCGCTGGCTGGCTGATGTTCGCTTTTCCTGTTGTGTTGGTGCTGCTGTTTAGCGCCTGGCTACTACTGACGCGGGTGTTTTTCCGCATTGAGTTTAGCCATTTGCCGGGTGGCCGAGAGCTTATCAATAAGGAAAAAGCGGCCCTGGGTAACACCAGTTTTGAAGAGAAAGCGGTGTTGGCCGTTTTCCTGTTTGCGGCCTTTATGTGGATCACCCGGTCGTTTTTGTGGCAGGGACAGATCATTAATATCCCCGGCATTAACGACACCATGATCGCCATCGTCGCGGCGCTCCTGCTGTTTTTGATTCCTTCCAAAAACAAAGGTGGCTGCCTGCTGGGTTGGGATATCGCCAAAGATGTACCTTGGGGTATTTTACTACTGTTCGGCGGCGGCTTAGCGATTGCCGCGGGCTTTGGCTCATCCGGTTTGGCGGAGTGGATCGGTGGGCAGATGAGTGTGCTGGAAGGCGTCAACTTCCTGCTGGTCATTCTGCTGGCGACCGGCATGGTGCTGTTCTTAACCGAAATCACCTCGAATACTGCCACAGCAACCATGATCCTACCGGTGCTGGCGTCACTGGCACTGGCGCTGGATATCCATCCTTTTGTACTGATGGTTCCAGCCGCGATGGCTGCTAACTGTGCCTTTATGCTGCCTGTGGGTACCCCGCCTAACGCGATTATCTTCGCTACAGGTAAAATCACAATTTTAGAGATGGTGCGTACCGGCTTCTGGATCAACATCATTGCAATGCTGCTGATTGTGGCAGCGGTATATTTCATGCTGCCACTTATGTGGGGGGTTGACCTCACCAGCTACCCTGACGCCTTCCGTCGTTAGTAAGATTTTATAGCATCGCCTAGCCCCGCCCGTGTGCGGGGCTTTTTTATGCTGAAATGGAGTTTTGTGAGTAGATAGCGTGTCGGGTTGTTATCATGCCGATACACTATTTTTGCTGAGCCTGTTATGCGTCTACTTCACACCGCCGACTGGCATCTGGGGCGGCTGTTCCACAACCTGTCGTTGCTGGATGACCAGCGCCATGTGCTCGACCAGCTTATCGAGATCATCGACCGCGAAAGCGTCGATGCGGTGCTGATTGCAGGGGATATCTACGACCGCTCGGTGCCGCCCTCGGCGGCGGTAACGCTGCTGGACGAAGTGCTCCACGCGCTCTGCGAAGAGCGCAAACTGCCGGTGATTATGATCTCAGGCAACCACGACGGTGCCGAGCGTCTACGCTTCGGCGCCCGCCACCTACGCCAAGCTGGGCTGCATATTCTTTCTGACCTCGCCGATTTCGCCACCCCCGTCACGCTGACGATTAAGGGCGTTGAAGTCGATGTATTCGGCATTCCCTACGCCGACCCCGAGCATGTGCGCAGCCAGTTTGATGTCGATGCCCGCGACTTTGACGGCGCCCACCGCTATTTAGTCGAGCGCATTAGCGAGCAGCGCCACCCCGCACGCCCCTGTGTGTTGATGAGCCACTGTTTTGTGGATGGCGGCAGTGCTTCTGACTCAGAGCGCCCGTTGACCTTGGGCGGTGCCGAAAGCGTTGCCTGGGAGCCTATGCAAGGCTTTGATTATGTAGCACTTGGCCATCTCCACGGCCCCCAGTATCGCGGCGGCGAGCATATTCGCTACAGCGGCTCGCTGCTCAAATACAGCTTTTCCGAAGCCAACCAGCGTAAAGGCGTAACGCTGGTGGATATCGACGCGTCTGGCGTCACCCAGATTGAACAGATTCCACTGATACCCAGTCGCGAAGTGCGCATATTAGAGGGCGAGATTGATGCATTGATCGCCCAGGGGCGAACAGACCCGAACGCTGATGACTATCTGCTGGTGCGGCTTACCGATCGCCACGCCATTCTCGACCCCATGGGCAAGCTGCGCGATGTGTATCCCAACGTCCTGCACCTGGAAAAGCCCGGCATGTTAGACGCCCGCGGCAGTCAGCAGCTTGATCGTGAGCGGCTGCGCTTTGATGCGCTGGATATGTTCAGCGACTTCTTTAATCAAACCAGTGGGGAAGCCATGAGCGAAGAGCAGGCAAGCGCCATGGCGGCGTTAATTACTCAACTGCAGCGCGATGAGGCCCAGCAATGACGCCGTTAACCCTCACCATGCAGGCGTTTGGCCCTTTTGCGGGTAGTGAGACCATCGATTTCACCGCGCTGGGTAGAAGCCCGCTGTTTCTGATTAACGGCCCCACTGGTGCTGGTAAAAGCTCGATTCTCGATGCGCTCTGTTTTGCCCTGTATGGCCAGACCACCGGCAATGAACGCGACCCTTCACAGATGCGCTGCGATCAGGCCGATGCCACGTTGCTCACCGAAGTCACGCTGGATTTTCGTTTGCGAGGGATCGGTTACAGGGTGCGTCGCGTGCCTCAGCAGGAGCGCCCCAAAGCGCGCGGTGAAGGCACCACCACCCATAACGCGGAAGCCCAGCTTTGGCGATTAAAAGCCGATGGAGAGGTAGAAACCTGCCTGGTGGCGCGCAAGGTGAACGATGCCACTACGGAGCTGCAAACCCTGATTGGCCTGGATGCCAACCAGTTTCGTCAGGTAATGGTATTGCCCCAGGGAAAGTTTCGCGAACTGCTGTTGGCAGGTTCCAAAGAGCGCGAAGTGATTTTTTCCCAGCTGTTTCAAACCCAAATTTTTCAGCGTATTGAAGAGCGCCTGCGTACCCAGGCCAGTCAAATCGAGCGGGCGGTGAATGACCATCGCCAGCATATTAGCGGCATTCTCGCCGGTGGTGAGCTGGAAAGCGAAGCCGCCCTAGCGCAGGAGCAAGAGTCGCTGGCGCCCCAAGTAGAAGAGGCACGGCAACGCTTTGACACCGCCCAGCAGCAGCGCCGTCAGGCCGAACAGCAGCGCGACGAAGCTCAGGCGCTGCAGCGCCAATTTGCGGCCCGGGAGTCGCTAGCCGCGGATAAAGCTCGCCATCTTGAGCAGCAGGCCCACATAGAAAGCATTAAAGAGCGTTTAGCGCAAAGCGCCCACGCTCAGGCGCTGCGCCCGCAGAACACTGCGCTCGCCCAAGCGCAGCATTTGTTCACCACCGCTCAAACTGAGCAGCGCCAGGCACAAGCTGTGTTAACCACCCAGCGCGCCCACGCCGAACAGGCGCAGCAGGGGTTAGAAACCGCACGGCAACGCCAGGCAGAACTTCCCGCGCTGCGCGAGCGGCATCGCCAGTTGGGCGAGTTTATCCACAAGGGGCAGCAGCTAAGCGAGTTGCAGGCGCGTTTTCAAACGGCGCAGGCCGCCTGGCAACAAGCCGATGGGGCGCTCAAACGTGATGAAAAGCAGCTAGACAGCATTCGCCAGCAGGGGGAAGCCATAGGCATCAATCTGGAGCGTTTACAGACAGAGTTTCAGCAACTGGCCAGCGCCCCCGCGGAGCTAAGCCGCCATGAGCGCCTACTCAACCAGCGCCAAGAGCTGGATGAACTCACCCGGCAGGGGCGGGCGTTAACCACTCAACAGCAGCAGGCAACGGAAGCGCTCAGCCGCCAGCAAAGCGAAGTGGCGCAAGCGCAGCGTCATGCCACTGAGCAGGAGATGCGCTGGCACCAGGGGCAGGCCGCACTATTAGCGCTTAGCCTTGAAGTGGGCGCCGCTTGCCCGGTGTGTGGCAGCCTGGAGCATCCAGCCCCGGCGGTTCAAAACGCCGATGTCGTTACCCAGGCGCAGGTAGAAACGGCGCGCTTAGCGCTGGAAAACCACCGTCAGGCGCTGCAAACCGCTGAACGCCACACTCAACACCTCGCCCAACAGAGTAGCTACAACGCGGAGCAGGTTCAGCGGCTTAACCAACAACTGGGTGAGTGGGCCAGCCAAGCGCTGATGGCGCTGCAAAATGCCTGCGAAGGATTGAGTCGCCAAGCGAAGCGGCGGGAAAGCGTTGAGAAAGAAATTAGCCAGCAAACCGCCGCCCGTGATGCGCTGCGCCGGGAGTGGGGCGCGTTGGACAAGCAGCTCAAAGCCCAGCGGCCCGCGGTCGAGAAGGCCAAAGAAGACGCGCTGCGCCTGGAGAGCCTGCGTGATCAATTGAGTCAATCGCTGCCGGAAGATGCCCGCGACCCTGAGGCCATGCGCCGAACCCTTGCTGAGCTTGAACAGCAAATCGCCCAGCTTGAAAAAGCCTGGGAGAGCGCTCAGCAGGCGCTATCGATCGCTCAAACCCAGTTGGCACGGGCGGAAGAGCAGTTACGTGGTGCTAGCCAACGAGTCGAGCGTCACCAACAGGAGCATGAACAGGCGCAAACCGAGTGGCAAACGGCGCTTCAGGCCAGCCCCTTCGACGATGACGCAGCGTTTCAGGCGGCGCAGTTGAATGACCCTCAGCGGGGGGAGCTGACTCGCCAGGTAGAAACGTATCAACATCGCCTGGCTGAGCTGGAGGGCGCGCTACAGAATTACCAAACCCAGCTTGCGGAAAAAACGCCGCCAGACCTTGAGGCCTTGACTCGCCTGACCGAGGCCGCCCAAGCCGAGGAGAACACCCAGTTAGAGGCGTGGCGAACGCTTGACGGAAGGTTAACCACGCTCACAGGCATTCACCAAAAGCTTGCCGCGGCACACGCCGCCCAGGCTGAACTGGAAGCCCAGTACCAGCTGTGGGGTACGCTCAGCGAGGTGGCCAATGGCCGCACCGGGCATCGCATCAGTTTGCAGCGCTTTGTGTTGGGCGTACTGCTGGATGATGTTCTGATTCAAGCCTCCGAACGGTTGGTGCGCATGAGCCGCGGGCGCTATCAGCTAGTGCGCCGGGAAGATCCCTCCAAGGGCAACAGAGCGTCAGGTTTGGAGCTTGATGTAGCCGATACCTACACCGGCAAAAACCGCTCGGTGGCGACGCTTTCCGGCGGCGAGTCTTTCATGGCCGCACTCTCGCTGGCGCTGGGGCTTTCCGACGTGGTGCAGGCGTACGCTGGCGGCATTCAACTGGATACGCTATTTATCGATGAGGGCTTTGGTAGCCTGGATCAAGATGCCTTGGATCAAGCCATCGCCATGCTCAGCGAGCTGCAAATGGGCGGTCGTATGATCGGGGTGATCTCCCATGTCAGCGAACTCAAGGAGCAAATGCCAGTCCGTATAGAGGTGCATGCCAGCCGACACGGGAGCTCGGTGGAAGTGAAGGGCGCACTTCTTTGATGTCTGAAGTGGCATTAATTCATGCTGCGTTCATACGGCATGTTTTATAACGTGAGTAGGTCGTCAAGCGCGCACTCAATATACTGTCTTCTTAGGAGTACAAGGATGAACGCAAGCAAGATTTTACAGCAGCTTATGCAGCAGGCCGGCGGTAGCCAGAAGGGCAGCAGCAGCGGGGTCGATGTTAAAGGCATGCTGAGCGGACTTTCAAAGCAGTTGGGCGGTGGCAGCAGTCAAGGCGGTGGTTCCTCCAGCGGTTTTGATATGAAAAGCCTGCTCGGCGGTGGTGCCATGGGAATGTTAATCGGCTCCAAGCGCGGTCGCAGCATCGGAGGCAAAGCGCTCAAGTACGGTGCCATTGCAGGTGTCGGTGCGCTGGCATGGAAGGCGTGGCAGAGTTCCCAAGCGGCTAAAAACGGCGGCGCGCAACCGTCGGCTAGTCAAGCCAGCGCAAGCGAAGGCGAGCGGATAGAAGCGCTTAGTGGCGAGTACCAAGAGCGTCGCAGCCTGGAACTGCTGCAGGCGATGATTATGGCCGCCCGGGCCGATGGCCATATTGATGAGCAGGAGCAGGCGCTGATTACTGAACAGATTGACGCCCTAGGTGCTGATCAAGAGATGCATAACTGGGTGGAGCAACAGCTACAAGCGCCGCTCGATGCCCAGGCGCTGGCCCGGGAAGCTGACTCTCCCCAGGCGGCGCGGGAAATGTACCTGATCAGCGTGGCCGTGACTGACGCTCAAAATCCTATGGAGCGCGCTTGGCTTGACCAGTTGGGCAGTGCCCTCAACTTACCCAAAGAGATGACCGCTGAACTTGAGCGCCAAGCGCAGCAGGCGGGTTAATGCTCGATACGGTTAATTTTTGGCTGGCTACCGGCTTTGGGCTGGGGCTAGCGCCGGTGGCGCCCGGTACTTTTGGCTCGCTGCTGGGCATTCCCTTGGCGTGGTGGCTGTTGAGCCGCCCGCTGGTGCAGCAGGGCACCATCATGGCAGCTCTGCTACTACTTGCGGTGCCGGTTTGCCACGTTGCCGCCTGGCACTATGTTGGACTGGGGCATGAAGAATTAGATCATGGCAGTATCGTTGCCGACGAATATGTGGCGTTCCCGCTGGCGGTAATCGGGTTGCAGGCCGCCCGCCACCCGCTGGTTATGGCGCTGGCATTCGGTGTTTACCGCTTTTTCGATGCACTGAAGCCGCCGCCGATTCATCTGGCAGAGTATGTTAACGGTGGTTTTGGCATCGTGTTAGATGATGTGATTGCGGCGCTGGTGACCTGGGTGGTAATGGCGATTGGGCTAAAGCTTTGGCAGCGTCGAGCATCAGGGCAACAGTTAAACTCGTAAGAGTGCGCGCAACGAAACAAGCGCCGCTAGCCTGATGAAAAGCTAGCGGCGCTCTTGGTTATCGCTCACGATTTTGAGCGTTTACGGAATTACTCTTGCACGACAATCACCGACTTGGCATTGACGAACTCAAGCATGCCGAAACCGCCATGCTCACGGCCGTAGCCGGAGTTTTTGACGCCGCCAAACGGCATCTCTGGGGTAGCAACACCAAAGCCGTTAATAAACACCATACCCGTATCAAAGTACTTACTGGCAAGTTCGGTGGCGCGCTTCACATCTTTAGAGATAATGCCGCCGCCCAGGCCATAACGGCTGTCGTTGGCAATGCGCATGGCGTCTTCGTCATCTTTGGCACGAATCAACGCTGCTACAGGGCCAAATAGCTCATCGTCGTATGCTGGCTGACCGGGGGTCACGTTATCCAGCACAGTGACCGGATAGAAAGCACCTTTACCTGAAGGCTTTTCACCGCCGCAGAGAATTTTCGCACCTTTACGAACACTTTCTTCCACTTGTTCGTGAAGCCCATCGCGCAGATCAACGCGAGCCATGGGACCAAGGTCGCTGCCTTCTTGAGTTGGGTCGCCTGCTTTCAGCGCCTGCATACGTTCTACGTAGCGCTGTTTAAACGTTTCGTAGTTCTTTTCAGTCACTACAAAACGCTTGGCGGCAACGCAGGTTTGCCCACCGTTGTAGACGCGCCCCTGCACGCAGGTGTCGATGGCCACATCCATGTCGGCGTCATCGAGTACCAGGTAAGCGTCGTTGGAGCCCAGCTCAAGCACGGTCTTTTTAAGGTGCTCCGCGGCCTTGCCGGCCACTTTGCGGCCCGCACCATCACTACCCGTGAGCGTTACGCCCCGCACTGCAGAGTGAGCAATCACTTCGTCAGATATGTCGTGAGAGATCACCAGCGTACGGAAAACGTTTTCGGGAAGCCCTGCTTTACGGTAGATTTTTTCAAGAAGCAGGCCGCTGCCGGTCACGTTTTCAGCGTGTTTTAGCAGTACGCCGTTACCCGCCATAATATTGGCGATGGAGTAACGTACCACCTGATACGCGGGGAAGTTCCAGGGCTGAATGCCGTAGATCACACCCATTGGTGAGTAGGTCACGAAACCACGCTCGCCGTTGCCAGGCTGGCGCTCTTCGTCAGCCAGCTTCTTGGGGCCGTGTTCAGCGGTGTAATCACAGATGCCGGTACACAGATCCACTTCCTGGCGGGCCTGAGAAGGCAGTTTGCCCATTTCCTTGACCATCAGGTCGGCAAGCTCTTCTTTGTGCTCTTGCATCGCTTGGCCAATCGCTTTGACTGTTTTAGCGCGGCTTTCCAGAGGTTCTAAGCGCCAATCGAGAAAGGCCTCGTAGCAGGCGTCCACGACCTGCTTGGCTTCTGCGCTGCTCATCAACGCATAGGTTTCGAGGGCTTCACCATTGGTGGGATTGATCGTCGTAATGCTGTTGCTCATAAGATCTCCTATCTATAGATCAACGTTTGGGTCAAAGCGTCCAGCTCCTGGGCGCTTAGTCGACCGGTCTACTTTTAATGTGCAGTCACTCTAGTACAAAATGAGCGTGTTTGCATAATAGCTGTGTTTATTTTCAGGCAACGTGCTAAGCAATCAGTTCCATGATGAAAGCGAATAAGATGCTTTGCTACTCAAACGTAGGCCCGCCGGCTTCTTCGCCCCATACTTCTTCCAGGCGACCGTCGCGACCACAGCTGTAGCGGTAGAACTTATAACGCACGGGGTTCTTTTGATAATAGTCCTGGTGGTACTCCTCGGCAGGCCAGAAGGTGGTGGCCGGTACTATTTGGGTGGCAACGTCTCGGTCAAAGCGTGCCTCCATTTCCGCTTTGGACGCTTCGGCAAGTTCACGCTGCTCGTCATTGTGATAAAAGATCGCCGAACGGTACTGATCGCCCACGTCGCAGAACTGACGGTCGACCGCAAAGGGGTCGATGTTGCGCCAGAAGATTTCTAAGAGCTGCTCGTAGCTGATCTGCTCGGAGTCGTATTCGATTTGCACGACTTCAGCATGGCCAGTACCACCCTTGGAGATATCTTCGTAGCTGGGGTTCTCTAGCTCGCCGCCGATATAGCCGGAAATGGTGGCACTGACGCCGGGTTGGGTGTCGTAAGGAGGTTCCATGCACCAGAAGCAGCCCCCGGCAAACGTCGCTTCTGCATTGGCCTGCTCTTGAGACGACTGGGCTTGGAGTGACGCACTGGCGAGGCCTGCAACTGCCATGATACTGAGCGTTAAGGGGCGCAAAAGCGGAAGTCGGGTCATTGTAGGCACTCCAGTGGTGGTAGCGAGTCATTGCGTGCTGTTGAGCCGATTAGTGGCATCAAGCGCGATTTCCTTACAGCCATTCTGTTACAAGCTAGCCGGGTCGATGTGGCCATACCTCATCCAGTGTACTCAGCGCTGCATTTACCGGAGGCTCGTTGGCGCTTTCGTGTCGCCAAATAAAGCTTAATGCACAGGGCAGTCGAATGTTGTCGGCCACGGCTAGGCCACTCTCCTGGCGTTCGGTCATCGCTAGAGCGTCCCGGGCCAGGCTTAGGCCGACACCTGCGCGCACTAGGTCAAGCATGCAGGCCTCCTGGTCAACCTGGGCCACCCGATTGGGTACTGCGCCGCTTGGTCCAAGCGCCTGTTTTAATAGCCGATGGTGGGCGGAATTTTGGGGCGTGACAATCCACGGCAGCGTGGCCAGGTGCTCCCAGCGGGTATCGATAAGCCGGTTTTCCCAGCCCGCGGGGGCAACCACATGGTAGTGAAAATGCGTTAGCTCTCGCCAAGCCAGCGCCTCATGCCCTTTGCCAGGGGTGAGCCCAGAGGCTAGACCAGGACCTTCGCCGGGCGGCGCTAAATAAAAACCGACATCTAAATTGCCCTGTTCAATGCGGTTAAGCACGCTGCCGCTCATGCCATGGTGCAGCTCGGTTTCTAACTGGGGCGCGCGGGCCATTAAGCGGCTTAAAAAGGCGCCCAGGCGGAGAAATTCGGGGTCGACGATGGTGCCGATTGAGAGCTTGCCGCGCAGCGTGCTGTGTAATGTCCCGGCGGTTTGCTCAAACGCCTGGGCGCTGGCCAGGGCTTTTTCGGCGGCGGGCAGCAGCGCATGGCCATCGGCCGTCAACGCAAGGCCCTGAGGACGGCGGCTAAACAGCGTGAGGCCTAAATTCGCCTGCAGCTGCTTCAACTTTAGGCTAATGGCTGGTTGGGTCAGGTGTAGCTGCTCGGCGGCGCGTGACACGCTGCCCGTTCGTGCAACGGCCACGAAGGCGCGCAGGGTGGCGTACTCTTGCATGATTAGCCTCAAATACTTGTCGTGATATTAGCAGAGCTTATAACTGGCTTTTAAATAACTCAATTGATCCGTTCGCAGTGCCCAGTAGGCTAGGCTGAAGGTAAGCTCTTTGCACACGCTCTCAACATGCGTTCTTAAAACAGGTACTCCTCATGACAACAACAGCGATTCAACACTTTATTAATGGCCAGGTCAGCGCTGGAGAATCTTCTCACTCTCAGGATGTATTCAACCCCGCCACCGGCCGTGTTACCGGTCATGTATCGCTGGCTTCCCCGGCGGACGTCAATACCGCGGTAGAGGCCGCCCAAGCCGCTTTTCCCGCCTGGGCTGATACCCCACCCATCCGACGCGCCCGGGTGATGTTCAAGTTTTTAGAGCTGTTAAACGCCCATAAAGATGAGCTAGCCGAAGCGATTACCAAAGAGCACGGCAAGGTGTTCACCGACGCCCAGGGTGAAGTGGCCCGCGGTATCGATATTGTCGAATTTGCCTGTGGAATTCCGCAGCTGTTAAAGGGTGACTACACCGAGCAGGTGAGTACCGGGATTGATAATTGGACGATGCGCCAGCCGTTAGGCGTCGTGGCTGGTATAACGCCATTTAATTTCCCAGCCATGGTGCCGATGTGGATGTTCCCGCTGGCAATTGCGGCGGGGAATACGTTTATTTTGAAGCCAAGCCCCCTTGATCCCAGTGCTTCGCTGCTGATGGCTGACTTGCTAAAGCAGGCAGGCCTGCCCGATGGCGTGTTTAACGTTGTGCAGGGTGATAAAGACTCCGTGGAAGCGCTCATCGACCACCCGCATGTTAAGGCGCTGTCGTTTGTGGGCTCCACGCCGATTGCCAACCTGATCTACGAGCGCGGCGCCCGCAACGGCAAGCGTATTCAAGCCTTGGGCGGGGCCAAAAATCATATGGTAGTGATGCCGGATGCGCATTTGGATAAAGCCGTCGATGCGCTGATTGGCGCTGCCTACGGCTCTGCCGGTGAGCGCTGCATGGCGATTAGCGTGGCGGTGCTGGTCGGTGATGTGGCGGATAAAGTTGTCCCAGCATTGGCTGAACGGGCCAAAGCGCTAAAAGTAAAAGATGGCATGCAGCTGGATGCGGAAATGGGCCCCATTGTGACCCGTGAGGCTCATCAGCGGATTACCGGCTATATCGAAAAAGGCGTGGCTGAAGGCGCTGAACTGGTGGTCGATGGTCGTACCTTTGACGCCTCTACGGCGGGGGAGGAGTGCGCCGAAGGGTTCTGGATGGGCGGCACGCTGTTCGACAATGTCACTCCCGAGATGACGATCTACAAAGAGGAAATTTTTGGCCCGGTACTGGTCTGTGTGCGGGTGCCGGATATCGCCACGGCCATTCAGTTGATTAACGATCATGAATTCGGTAACGGCGTAAGCTGCTTTACCGAAAGCGGTACGGTGGCGCGGGAGTTTGGCCGCCGTATTCAGGTCGGCATGGTGGGTATCAATGTGCCCATTCCGGTGCCCATGGCGTGGCACGGCTTTGGCGGCTGGAAGCGCTCAATGTTTGGTGATACCCACGCCTATGGCGAAGAGGGCGTGCGTTTCTACACCAAGCAGAAATCGATTATGCAGCGCTGGTCGGACTCGATTGATGCCGGGGCTGAATTTGTAATGCCCACTGCGAAGTAACGCCCACACGTTACCGGAGCCGACTAATGTCAGAACCCACCAATAACAATTTCGACTATATCGTGATTGGCGCAGGCACCGCGGGGTGCCTGCTGGCTAATCGTTTGAGCGCCAATCCCAATAATAAGGTGCTGCTGATAGAGGCGGGCGGTCGCGATAACTACCACTGGATTCATATCCCGGTGGGCTATCTCTACTGCATAAATAACCCACGCACCGACTGGCTATTTCGCACCGAGCCAGATAAAGGGCTCAATGGCCGTTCGCTGCTCTACCCGCGGGGGAAAACCCTGGGCGGCTGCTCCAGCATCAACGGTATGATCTATATGCGCGGCCAAGCGCGTGACTATGATCACTGGGCGGAAGTCACCGGCGAAGATGCCTGGCGTTGGGAGAACTGCCTACCCGACTTTATCAAACATGAAGACCACTACCGTCTGGACGAGGGCGGCGATGCAGACGCAAAACACCGCGATTTCCACGGCCACGGTGGCGAGTGGCGGATCGAAAAGCAGCGACTCAAGTGGCAGGTGCTGGATGATTTCGCCGAAGCTGCCGTGCAGGCGGGCATCCCGCGTACCGACGATTTTAACCGCGGCTCTAATGAGGGCGTGGCCTACTTTGAGGTCAATCAGCGCTCGGGCTGGCGCTGGAATACCGCCAAAGCGTTTTTACGACCCGCGCTGAAACGCGGCAACCTCACGCTATGGCACTCTACCCAGGTCAATCGGCTGCTCTTTGAGCAAGCGGAAGCACTACGCTGCACGGGTGTAGAGGTAGAGCGAGGGGGCAAAACCCAACATGCTATTTTGACCAAGGAGGGGGGCAATGCAGAAGTGGTGCTCTGCGCCGGCGCTATTGGTACGCCACATCTACTTCAGCTTTCCGGTGTGGGGCCCGCAGAGACGCTGCGAGAGCATGGCGTTGAGGTCGTGCATGAGCTGCCGGGCGTCGGCGAGAATTTGCAGGATCACCTGCAGATTCGTTCGATATATCGGATTACTAATGGCAAAACCCTCAATGCCATGGCCAGCACGCTGTGGGGTAAAGCGGGCATTGGCCTTGAGTACCTGCTTAAGCGCTCTGGGCCGATGAGCATGGCGCCTTCGCAGTTAGGAGCTTTTACCCGCAGTACGCAGGATCAGCCGCACCCCAATATTGAGTACCACGTTCAGCCGCTAAGCCTGGAAGCCTTTGGCCAGCCGCTGCACCCGTACCCAGCGATTACCGCCAGCGTATGCAATTTGAATCCTACCAGCCGTGGCACCGTGCGGCTTAAAAGCAGTGACCCACGCCAGGCACCGGCGATTTCTCCCAATTACCTGAGTACTCCTGAAGATCGCAAGGTGGCCGCGGATTCTCTACGGGTGACGAGGCGTATCGCCGGGCAGCCTGCGTTTGCCAAATACGCGCCGGAAGAGGTCAAGCCCGGCGTCGAGTACCAAAGCGACGATGAGCTGGCCCGGCTGGCCGGTGATATTGGCACGACGATATTCCACCCAGTGGGCACCGCGAGAATGGGCCGTGAGGATGATGCCATGGCAGTGGTCGACGCACGGCTGCGAGTGCGCGGCGTTAGAGGACTGCGGGTGGCTGATGCGAGCATTATGCCAACCATCACCAGCGGCAACACGAACTCGCCCACGCTGATGATTGCGGAAAAGGCCGCGGGTTGGATGCTGGCTGAGCGTCGTTAGCTGCCTAGGTTGCAGGCAATGGCTAGTGGCAAGAGCTATTAACTCGCGTTTTATGGGGGGTGTTGACGGAGGAGGGTGGTTAAGCGCAAAATAAAGCCAGTTGGTTAGCAAGTCGAACGTTGTCAGCAGTATAGAAGCGCCTCTAGCGTTAAATCTGGTGAAAGTCTCTTGTTATACCCACTGCAATTCGGGTATTTCCCGGTTTAATTAGCAACATCGAGGATTTCGATCATGGCAACTGGTACCGTTAAGTGGTTCAACGACACTAAAGGTTTCGGCTTCATTTCTCCTGACGACAATGGCGACGATCTGTTCGCGCATTTCTCTGAAATTCAGGCAGAAGGCTTCAAATCCCTGCAAGACGGCCAGAAGGTTTCCTTCGACGTCACCCAGGGTAAAAAAGGCCTTCAGGCTTCTAACATCAAAGTAGAAGGTTAATTCCTTTACTAAGGTGTTAACAATCACCGCCTAGCGTTGATTGACCAGAAAACCCCGCCGAGCGCGGGGTTTTCGCTTTTTAGGTTTTGTAACCTAAACTTAGCTCACCTCACACCTCACACCTCACACCTCACACCTCACACCTCACACCTCACACCTCACACCTCACACCATATTCCATTTAGATCTTTAAATGTTTCTAAAAATAACTTTTTAGAATATAGGATTGGCTTCACAATACCGCCATGCTTATTTGTTAAGGATGTCGTGGTTATGTCGCTGGATGCTTGGATAGCGGTAGGGGTGGTACTCACCATCTTCCCGTTAATGGCCTTTTCACGCCTGGGGCCGGACATTATCTTGTTGGGCGCGGTTATTGTGCTAATGACGCTGGGGGTGATTGACCCCCAGCAGGCGCTAGGGGGCTTCTCCAATAGCGGCCTGTTTACCGTGGCGTTTATGTATGTGCTGGTGGCCAGCATTCGTGAAACCGGCGGCATCGACCTGATCATTCGCTATGTGCTCAAACGGCCCAAAAGCGAGCGGGGCGCGCTGGTTCGCCTGTTGCTGCCGGTGGCTTCGCTTAGCGGCTTTGTCAATAATACCCCCGTCGTTGCTACCTATATTCCCGCGGTCATGAGCTGGAGCCGTCGGCTACGCTTGTCTCCCCAGCGGTTGCTGATGCCGCTCAGCTTCGCCTCTATCCTCGGCGGCACCATCACGCTCTTTGGTACCAGCACTAACCTAGTGGTACATGGACTGCTGCTGGAGCGCTACCCGGAGCTTGGCATGGGCCTGTTGGATTTGGCCTGGGTAGGTGTTCCCGTAGCAATCGCAGGTCTTGCTTATCTAGTCTTGTTAGGGCCACGTCTGTTGCCCGCTAGGGAAGGACTGGCCAATGCGTTTGCCAACCCACGCGAATTCACTATCGAAATGGAAGTCGACCCGGCAGGCGTGTTGGTGGATCGTACCGTCGAAGAGGCGGGACTACGCCACCTGCAGGAGTTGTTTCTGGTTGAGATTGAGCGTGCAGGCAACGTGGTTAGCGTTGTTGGGCCGGGCGAGCAGCTCAAAGGCGGCGACCGGTTGGTGTTTGCAGGCACCTCTGATGCGGCAGTGGAGTTGCAGCAAATCCGCGGTTTGATCCCTTCCCGAGACGGCACTTCCAGTTTGGAGAAGGAGTTTAAAGAGCGTCGCTTGGTTGAGGCGGTGGTCTCCAACCAGTGCCAGTTTATTGGCCAGCGAATTCGCGATGGCCACTTTAGGACTTTGTATGGAGCCGCAGTGCTGGCGATCTGCCGTGGCGGTGAACGGGTTAAGGGCAATCTGGGGCAGGTGCGGCTGCAGCCCGCCGATGTGCTGCTGCTTGAAGCGCGGCCCCCGTTTATTGAGCGGCACCGCCAGTCACGGGACTTTTTGCTGATTAGTGAACTCAATGGCGCGGCGCGGCCGATTCATGAAAAAGCGCCGCTAGCGTGGGGCCTGCTGTTAGGTGCCGTGCTACTTGCCACCTTCGGTGTGCTGAGCATGCTCAACGCTGCCATGTTAGGGGCGGCATTGGCGCTACTAACGGGCTGCTGTTCGGTGGGCGCTGCCAAGCGTGACCTGGATACCCAGGTGCTGCTCACCATTGCGGCCTCCTTTGGGGTGGGGGCGGCGCTGCAGAGTTCCGGCGCTGCCGGGGTGATCGGCGGTGGGGTGTTGACCCTGGTGGCGGGTAATCCACTGCTGCTGTTAATAGGCACTTACTGCGTGGTTGCGCTGCTGACCGAACTGGTTACCAATAACGCAGCGGCGGTGATTATTTTCCCGGTGGTGATGAGTGCCTCGGAAAGCTTGGGCGTTAGCCCAATGCCCTATGTGGTGGCCGTCATGTTTGCCGCCTCGGCGAGCTTTTTAACCCCCATCGGCTATCAAACCAATTTGATGGTGTATGGCCCTGGGGGTTACCGGGTGAGCGATTTTCTGCGCCTGGGCAGTGGATTAAATATACTGACGGGCGCGATAGCGCTGGTATTAATTCCCCTGGTATGGCCTTTTTAAGTGGGCTGTGACTATTTTAGGCGCTCTCCCGCTCGCTGTTAACGCGGGTTTGCGCTAGGGTGACGCTTTTTGCATAAGGAATACGACGTTATGACTGCTCCTGGCGAACTGATTATTGAACCGAAAGATGGTCAACCCGCCGATGCCTGTGTGTTCATTATTCACGGCTTAGGTGCGGATGGGCACGATTTTGAACCGCTTGTGCCCGCACTGGCGCTGCCCAAAGATTCCCACGTGCGTTTTATCATGCCCCATGCGCCACGCCTGCCGGTGACGATTAATGGCGGCATGGTGATGCCCGCTTGGTACGATATTCTCGCCATGGATTTGGGGCGTCGGGTCGATGAGGTTCAACTCAAGAAATCCGCTGAGCGCATCCAAGCGCTGATTCAAGAGCAGATTGACCAGGGTATCGATAGCCAGCGCATTATTGTCGCGGGCTTTTCGCAAGGTGGCGCGGTTGCCTACCACGCCGCGCTGACTTTTCCCGCGCAGCTGGGTGGCTTGTTAGCCATGTCGACCTACTTCGCGACCGCCGACAATATCGATCTTGCAGAAGCTAATCGTCAGATTCCTGTGGAAGTTCAGCACGGTAACTTTGACCCCATTGTGCCTGAAAGCCTGGGTCGCAGCGGCGCCGACCGCTTAAAAGAGATGGGCTACGCGGTCAACTACCGCCAATACCCCATGGCCCATGCGCTCTGCCCCCAGCAGGTCAATGATATCGGCAAGTGGTTGGGTTCTCGCCTAAACTAAGCGCCTCCTCCTATTCGTGACCGATGCAAGGATGTAGCGAAAACGAATGATAGCTTTCTTTGATGCGATGAAACCTCTTGAAGCAATGGAAATGCTGCTGGCGCTATGCCTAACGGTGGCGGCGCTAGTGTGCCTGTTTGATCGCCACTTGCTGCGCGCCTGCTGCTTTTTTGTCGCCTTTGCAGCGGCAATGACGCTGGCTTGGTGGCGGCTAGAGGCTCCCTGGCTCGCCGCTGCCGAACTCGTGTTGGGCGTTGTGCTAACAGGAGCCTGTTTTTTTTATGCCCTGGGCCACGTTTCGCCGGGTGTTTCATCCCCTCTAGAGCGCGATAGATTTAGCGAGCCCTGGTCGCGGGTGGCGATGCGCGTGGCGTTGGCGCTGGCCTGGTTTGTCATGGTCGGTGCCGCAATCCGCTATGTCATCGCTGACATGGCGTATTCACCTTCAGAGCATCCACTGCTGCTGGCGGGGGTGGTGATTGCCGCTAGTGCATTGGGAGCTTTTGCACTACACCGTCATTTGCTGCGCCGTTTGCTGGCGTTCAATATTCTCGGCTCGGGGGTATTTATGCTGCTGGCGGGTGTGGCGGGCACCTCGGCGGCGGCTCAGGCGTTAATTAGCGTCGGGCTGTTGGTCGCCTGGCTGGGGACGATGCTGGGGGCGCTGCTAATTCGACAGCTTTTGCACCTGGAAGGGGTCGAGGCCTTAGGGCCTGACGGTAAGCCCAAGGAGGGCGCCAAATGATTTGGCGCTTTGGCCTTTTCGAGAGCACCTTTGAACCTCTTGCTAGTACCCATTGGGCGCTGTTAGCTGCGCTTGGCTTGCCGCTACTACTGGGCATGCTGGCGGCACTCTTTCCTCCTAAGCGGGCATGGCCTGTGGCGCTGGCTAGCCTGCCAGTTCTGGCGTCCGGGTGGATGCTGTTATCTGCTTATGACCAGGCGGGTCTGCTCCGCTGGCAGTGGGAAATAGCCGGTGTTCACTTATCGCTACGCTTAAACGGACTAAGCGTGCTGCTGCTGTTAATGACCCAAGTGATCGGCGTTGCCGCAGCGCTCTATACACCGGGATATCTGCGCTTAAGCGAAACCGGGCCATTGGCACGCTGGCTGTGGCCGCTGATGGGCGTTGTACTGAGTGCGTTGTCGTTAATTTGGCTGGCCACCGATCTGTTGACCCTTTATGCCGGGCTGGAGCTAATGGGGCTGGCGGCGGTTGGCATGCTGATGCTATCGGGCAAAGTGCCCGCACTCGTGGCGGGAATGCGCTATTTGCTGTTGGCGCTGGTGGGTTCTCTTACCTATCTACTCGGGGTCGCGTTGATTTTAGGTCACTGGGGTCGATTGGATCTGCAGGGCTTGGCTGATGTGGTAGAGCCTGGGCCGGTGGCGTGGTTCGCCGCCGCACTGATTGGCGCTGGGCTGGCCTTAAAAGCCGCGCTATTTCCGCTGCATGCCTGGTTGACCCCGGTGCACGAAAATGCCTGGACGCCCGTGAGCGCGCTGCATGCCGCGCTGGTGATCAAGGCGTCGCTATTTATACTGCTGCAGCTGTGGAGCATTCTGCTACCTGAAACCTTCTACGCCCCGCGTGTTATCGCCTGGCTAGGCCTACTGGCGATTGTATGGGGCGGGTTACTGGCCTGGCGTACTGATTCACTTAAAACCCTGGTGGCTTCGTCCACCGTGGCCCAGTTGGGGTATCTCATGGTGGCTTTTCCGCTGCTGCTGGGGCCCGATATTGCGCCGCTGCCCCGGGCGTTAGCCTGGGAGGGGTTTTGGCTGCAGCTAATGGGCCACGCCTTTGCCAAAGCCGCCATGTTTATGGCCGCAGGCAACCTGATACTGGCCACCGGGGAGAGCACGCTCAAAGGCCTGGCCGGTACCAGCCGCCGTTTGCCACTGTCGCTATTGGTGTTTGGCATCGCCTCCATCACCCTGATGGGCCTTCCGCCCAGTGCGGGCTTCACGGCTAAATGGATGCTGCTTCAGGCGATGATCATCACCCAGCAGTGGTGGGCGGTGGCGGCGTTATTAACCGGTACGCTACTCACTGCTGCCTATGTGTTTCGCATGTTTCGCTACTCCTTTGATGAGACAGCCCCACGGCATCGTTATCAACCCTTGGCGCCGGGCATGGATCTGATTGCACTAACGCTTGCTCTGATTGCGTTCGCCCTGGGGCTATTGGCGCATTTCCCTTTGGAATTGATGCACGGAGGTAGCCCATGAATGCCGCCTGGTTACCGATGACTGCTCTGGCCACTTCGCTACTGGTGGTGGTGATTATCTTTGCGCTGCCGGAAGACGCCCGGCGGCTGCGCACGACGATTAACCTAGCGGCGGCGGTGGTTAAAATTGTTCTGGTCGCCCTGATGGTCAGGCGGGTAGCCGCGGGACATGAGGATATTTTTAGCTTTCAGGTAGTAGGGGGCGTTGATTTTGTCCTGCGCAGCGATGCGCTAGGGGTGATGTTCGCCGGGTTATCGTCGCTGCTTTGGCTATGCACCACGGTGTATGCCATCGGTTACTTGGAAGGTTCGGCCAACCGGAAGCGCTTTTTTGGCTTTTTTAGTCTCTGCGTGGCGAGCACGATCGGCATTGCCCTCGCCGATAACCTGTTTACCTTTCTGGTTTTCTACGAAATGTTGACGCTCTCCACCTACCCGCTGGTGGTTCACAAGGGGACGCAGCAAGCCCTCAATGCGGGGCGCGTCTATTTGCGCTATACGCTAACAGCCGGTGTGGTGCTGCTATTGGGGGCCGTGCTGCTGTATAGCCTGACCGGGGATCAATCGTTCTCTTCAGAAGAAGGTCTGGGCGACTATTTGAACGATCACCGTGGCTTGCTGACGCTGATTTTTGCCCTATTAGTCGGTGGGCTTGCGGTAAAGGCGGCTATGGTGCCGCTACACGGTTGGTTACCCAGGGCGATGGTGGCGCCCGCACCGGTGAGTGCACTGCTGCACGCGGTAGCGGTGGTGAAGGCGGGCGCGTTTGGCATTTTGCGGGTGGTTTACGACCTGTTTGGCATTGAGCTGAGCGTGGAGCTGGGCGTTATCACCGCGTTAGCGGTAGCGGCCTCGATTACGATTATCTATGGCTCGTTAAGGGCGATTGCTCAAGAGGAGCTCAAACCACGCCTCGCGTTCTCCACGATTAGCCAGGTCTCCTACGTCATTCTCGGCATCGGCTTATTCGGCCCGTTTGGCACCGTCGGCGCCTTGGCGCACTTGCTGCATCAGGGCTTAATGAAGGTCACGCTGTTCTTCTGTGCGGGTAACTATGCCGAAGAGCTGGGGATTCATCGCATCGATGAAATGGACGGTGCTGGTAAGCGTATGCCGTTGACCAGCATCGCGTTTACTATCGGCGCGTTTGGCATGATTGGCCTTCCTCCCGTTGCGGGGTTTATTACCAAGTGGTACCTCGGCGTTGGCGCGATTCAGGCCGAGATGTACTGGGTCGTCGCCGTGCTAGTGGCGAGCAGTACCCTCAACGCCATGTACTTTTTACCCATTGTGCACCGCTTATGGTTCCGTTCAGGGCCCGCCCATGGCAAAGGCAGTTGGCCCAAAGAGCAGCGTCTAGGCCGTTTTGAAACCCATAGTTGGCTGCTGTTACCAATGATGTTTACCGCCTTGGTGAGTTTGGGGGCCGGGCTATTTGCCGGGCTCCCCTTTAGCCCCTTGGATTGGGCGGCTCGGGTAGCCAACGGGGAGTATCTACCATGATGACCATGCTGCTCGCCCTGGCGCTACTTTGGCCGCTGGTCGTCATCGGTTGGACGCTATGGGGCGCCTACCGCGCTCCGGCTGCTTGTCAGAGCTATTTTTCAGCACTATGGCTAAGCGCCGCTTGGCCCGCGCTGCTGCTAGCCTACGGCGGTGAAGCGCAGTGGACGATGGATGCCTGGATGCTGGGCGGCGAATGGGCGCTTAACTCGCTAAGCCGCCCTTGGCTTGCGTTTACCGCGCTGCTCTGGGGGTTGGCAGCCATCCACGCGAGGGGCTATTTTGCGACGGAACAGGCGAAGGCCCAGGAGGGGGATCAGGATACTCAGCGACGCCTGTTGCGTTTAGCGCTGCTTTGGCCGCTGACACTGCTCGGCAACGTACTGCTGATTATTGCCCAGGATATTGCCAGTTTCTATCTAGGCTTTGCGCTGATGACCTTCGCCGCCTACGCCCTGGTGGTGCATAGCGGAACTGAGGAGGCACGACTGGGGGCCAAGGCTTATTTGATGTTAGCCGTGGTGGGGGAAGGACTCATTATAGGCGGCTTTCTATGGGCAGCCGGCGAAGCTGACACATTAACGCTGCAAGGCCTGCGTGAAGGCATTTTGGTTGCAGAACAAGGTGCATGGATGGCCGCCCTGCTGTGCTTGGGCTTTGGCGTGAAAGCAGGTGTTATTGGCTTGCACGTATGGCTACCGTTAGCCCACCCGGTGGCTCCGGCCCCGGCCAGTGCAGTGCTGAGCGGGGCGATGATTAAGGCGGGACTGCTGGGCTGGATCAGTGTGCTGCCGCTAGGGAGTGAACAGGTTTCGGCCTCATTAGCTCAGTTTGGCCGCATTATGTTAATTGCAGGGCTGTCGGCGGCGTTTGGCGCCGCGCTGTATGGGGTTTTTCAGCGCCACCCTAAAGCGGTGTTGGCATACTCCAGCATCAGCCAGATGGGCATGATGACCGCGCTAGTGGCCATGGGGTTAGTCGCGCCAGCGGTATGGCCGCTGCTATGGCCAGGCTTGGTACTATTTGCCGCCCATCACGCGCTGGCCAAAGGTTCGCTGTTTATGGGCACCAGTATCAGCGAGCACTTGCCGCGCTGGCCGCTGCCGTTGGTTTGGGCGTTGCTGGCCCTGCCGGGTATCTCGTTGGCGGGCGCCATTGGTGCGGGCCTGATCAGCAAGTGGGGCGTGAAGAGTCCGCTGTACGAAATGCACCATGAGTCCTTGATCAAGCTGCTCAGCTGGGCGGCTGTTGGCACGGCGGCACTCGTGAGTGTTGCCCTTTGGCGTCAGTGGCAGCAGCGTCATAAGGGGGGCAGTAACCGCGAGCAGTGGGGCGCCTGGTTAGTCGCCATCGCCGCAGCGCTGTTAACACCGCTGTGGCTTCCACTTCCAGCAGGCAGCATCGAGATACCCCCGCTGAAAGAGTGGCTGGGCATCATGTGGCCCTTTCCGGTCGGGGTGCTGTTCGCCGCGGTGGGTTGGTTATTAACGCGCCCGCTGAAGGGAAAATCACTCCCCGCCGGCGACCTATGGTGGATCTACGCGGGTATTGTAGGCGCTGTGCTGGTGCCATTACGTCAGGTTGGCGACTGCTGCACCCAGATGAAAGCGACAAGCGTGGCGACCGCGCAAAAAACCGAAGAAACGTTGATGGGGCATTTAACGCGGCTGTTGTCTGCTGAGTCCTGGTTGCGTCACCATGCCAGTGGTTTGATGATGGTGCTTGCCGTATTGCTTGCGGCGCTACTGATGTGGGAAGGCCAGCGATGAGACGACTGTGTGGAATGTGCTTGTCAGGAGCCTGCTATGGGTAAGCTCCCTCGCGGTCGCCGCGCGCAGGTACCTGGTGATATACCCCAACGGGGGTGGCACGATATTGCCTGGCGGGTAGTACGCGCCGCGCGCCGTAACCGCCTTACTATGCTGGCCGCCGGTGTGGCTTTCTACGCCTTACTGGCGCTGTTCCCCACCATTGCGGCGGTCATTTCACTCTGGGGATTACTGTTTGACCCTTATGAAGCTGGCCAGCAGCTGTACGAAATCAGTCGTTTTATGCCACCGGATGCTGCCGAATTAATCGATAAGCAGGCCCAGCAGGTAGTTGAGAGTGCGGAGTCAGGTAGCTTTCTGGGTGCTCTAGCCGGGTTGCTGATTGCCATGTTTATCGCTTCCAAAGGGGTGGCGGTATTAGTCATAGGACTGAACGTGGTGTACGGCGAAAGCGAAAAACGCAGCCTGTTACACCGCAGTACGGTATTGGTATCACTGACCTTTGGCTTGATTTTTATGACCCTGGTGTCGCTGGCTTTCATTGCCATCGTGCCGGTGGTCGTCAACGCCCTGGCGATTGACCCACCGCTGAATAAGATCCTGCAGTGGCTGCGCTGGCCCGCATTATTGTTCATGATGAGTATGCTGATTGCGTTGCTGTACCGCTACGCGCCTTATCGGCGTTCGGCCCAGTGGAGTTGGTTAAGCTATGGCACGCTGCTGGCAACGGTGATGTGGCTGTTAGGTTCCGGTGGGCTTTCGCTTTATGTGCGCTACTTCTCTACCTTTAGTGAGCTTTACGGCTCCCTGGGTGCTGTGGTGGCGCTGATGATCTGGTTCTGGTTGTCTGCCTTTGTAGTGCTGTTTGGTGCGGAAGTTAACTGTGAGATGGAGCGCCAGACCTTCAACGACACCACCATTGGAGAGGCGCGCCCGTTAGGTGAGCGTGAAGCATTTGCCGCGGACACTATTGGTGCCCCCCGGTCATTGAAAGACTCAGCAGGAAGCAATGAGACTGAATAATCCCCCCACCCTTTGTTAGCGGTGGGAGGCGGTTGGTTTTAAAAGCAGGTCTAAAGCAGCTCTTCCGCCGCTAGGGCCAAGCGCGAGCGCTCGACGCTTTTCAAGGTGATATGCCCAGCGTGAGGCCAATCGCGGAAGCGCTCAACTACGGCGGCCATGCCGCAGGTGTTGGCAGTGAGGTAGGGAGTGTCAATCTGCCCGACGTTGCCCAGGCAGACAATTTTTGTATTGCGCCCCGCCCGTGTCACCAGCGATTTAAGCTGTTTGGGGGTGAAGTTCTGTGCCTCATCAATGATTAAAAAGGTGTCGTTTAGGGTGCGACCACGCATAAAGCTCGGCGAACGGATTTGCACCCGCGAGCCAATCAACTGCCGCGTGGCGCCGTTATCCCAGCTTGATTCTCCCTCCTCGTTGCGCAGCAGGTTATCCATATTGTCGTGGAAGGCACCCATCCACGGTGACATTTTCTCCTCCTCGGTGCCGGGTAGAAAACCAATGTCTTCGCCCATGGGGATTGGCGCGCGGGTAAACACAATGCGTTCAAACAGTTTGGCGTCCAGGGTTTGCTGAAAGGCCGCGGCCAGGGTCATAAAGGTCTTACCCGTACCGGCATTACCGGCGATGGTGACCAGATCAATATCGGGATCCATGAGGAGGTTTAGCGTGAAGTTTTGTCGACTGTCATGGGCGTGAACACCCCACACGCCGGAGTGATGGCGGTAGTTCGTCAGCAGCTGAAGACGCGCTGAAGAGGGGCCCAGTTCACGAACGATCGCTTCGAACTCCGCCCCGTTTTCGCTATCCGAGACCAGCATGCCTACGTGCCAGTGGCGGGGCATATTGCCAGTGAGTTGGTAGAAAGTGTGGTGATCAAGTCGTTCTACGGTGACGTCAACATTCAACGTTTCCCATAATGAAGCGCCATGCTGGCCTGCGGAGGCGTAGACCTGTGCGCCCTCAATCATGGCGTCACTGTCGGAGAAAGCGCGGTCGTTGAGATAATCTTCCACCGGTACTTTCAGCGCAGCGGCTTTAACGCGCAGGTTAATGTCTTTGGTGATCAGAATGACCGAGGCGTCGGGACGTTCTTCGCGTAGGCGACAGGTCTCCGCCAGTATGCGGTTATCGGGGCTATCGTCGAGGGAATCAAACAGCTTTAAATCGTTATAACATAAAAAGTGCAGGCGTCCTGTGTCGCCACTGAGTCGGGGAATCGGAATGCCGCGTTGGATCTCATCAAAGGTGACTTGGCTGGTAAGGTCGGAGAGCGTACGGCTGATTTGGCGAGCCGTGCGGGCAATTTCACGTACACCATTTTTGTGCTTATCAAGTTCCTCCAGGACGGTCATGGGGATAACGACGTCGTGCTCATCGAAGTGGTAGAGCGCGGTGGGGTCATGAATCAGGACATTGGTGTCCAACACATACAGCCGAGTGGCTTTCTTATCGAGTCGTACCATCGTTGGAATCACTCCTTGGTTGACGGCAACTTCGACACTGGCAGGTGCGTATTACGTCTGGATGACACTTACCAGTGTTCCTCACGTGGCGTGTCCTGGCGTCTCCTTATTTAGCTCTTTTTAATAGCGTGGAAGGCTTTGGCGTTTTTTTCCACAAAAAAGATTTCAACGATATGTCAGCAAGTCCTGAGTATTAGCCTGGTACTCGCCCGGGTATCAGTTCTGGGAAGCTAAGAAGTGCGCCACCTTGTTTAATAAGGCGGTGGCCACCACGCCACGATTATTGCTCTCCACATAGCGGTAATAGTGGCTGTCTAGCACTAGATCGTGATTTAGCATGCAGAGCGTGCCTGCCTCTAGGGCGCCTTTGACCAGCGGGTAGGGCAGCAGCGCCCAGCCGGTAGCGTTGATAACGGCATCGCGAATCACCTCAAACATGGTCAGCCCAAGGTAATTACCTGAAAACAGCGCTTCGCTGATCAGTTTGTCGTCCTGTACATGGGTTAAACACACTTGAGTGTACTGGGCCAAGTCGTCGCGATTAACGCTGGGGAGGCGGCTTAGCGGGTGATGGGGCGCTGCCACTAGCCGCATACTGACGGGGGCCAGATTGGCGGCGTTGGCGTCGATACCTTCAGCGGTATACAGCCCAAAGGCAATATCCACCGTTTGGCGCTGCACAAACTGGGTGTGCTCCTGGGGTGGCACCAAGTACACCGAAATCGCGGTTAACGGAAACTGCTGTTTTAAATCATGCATCACCTGGCGCCAAAACACCTCGGGGAGAGCGTCATCACGGGCAATGCCGAGTTGGCTTTCAACGCCCTGCAAGTGTTGGTGGCAGTGTTTCTTGATCCGGCTGGCGCTGGTGAGTAAACGGTAGCAGTCGGGAAGCACGCTATCGCCTACGGCGGTCAGCGTTAGGCTGTTGCCCGAGCGCTCAAATAGCGCCACGCCCAAGCTGTCCTCCAGCGCATTGACGGCAGCACTTAGCGTGCTCCGTTTTAAGCCGGTATGCCGTGCAGCGGCAGCAAAGGAGCCATGCTCGGTAACATCAATAAAAGCCTGTACCTGTTCAGCGCGCATAGTCGCCTCGTTTAATGCGTTGAGCGCCAGTTAACTTGGCGCTGAGCGATTCGTGATTGTCATAACTCTTCTCTATTATGGCGCACAATTCGCCTAACGTGATGGAGTTATCCGCGTGACCCCCTTTGTTGCCGAGCGCCGTGCGCTAAGATTTTCAGCTATTTCAGCCAGCCTGTTTGCGTTTACCGGGCTGGTGCTAGGGCTGACCAGCGGTTCCATAACGATTCTTTTTGACAGCGGTTACTCGCTGCTGAGCCTGGTGCTGGCGTCGCTATCGTTATTTGCGCTTAAGCAGGCGCGTAAACCTGCAGACGATCACTACCCCTTTGGGCGGCTGACGGTGGAGCCGCTTGCGGTGCTGCTCAAAGGCGTAGTGATCGCGATGGTGTGTATCGTTTCGCTGGTTTCGGCTTTGTGGAGCCTGCTTGACGGCGGGCGACTGGTCACGCTGGATTTGGCGCTGATGTTTGGCGTGGTCAACGTAACCGGCTGTTTATTAACCTGGTGGTGGCTGGCGCGATACGCTCGGGTGGCCCGCTCGTCGCTACTTGCCGCCGAGCTGCGCCAGTGGCAGATGGATACCTGGCTGAGCGCCGCCGTTATGCTGGGGTTTGGGCTTACCTGGCTGTTAACCCAATCGCCCTGGGCCAGCTACGCACGCTTTGCTGACCCTGTCATGGTGCTCATCATTGCAGGCTACTTCCTCCCGATGCCGATTCGTATGGTGAAAGGAGCGCTACGTGAGCTGATGTTTGGCGGCTCATGCAGCAGCGTGCGGCAAGAAGTGGTGGAGGATGTTGCCGATTATGACGTCACCGCTGACGATGTTCGCCTGGCCCAAGTGGGTAGTTTCCTGATGGTCGATATCCAGCTCGACAAGCAGCAGTTCAACGACGCTCAAGAGATTGTCGATAGTGTCGAGCAGCGTTGTAAGCGGCTAAACCTTCGCCCTATTACCAGTCTTACCTTAGTCGCTGGCTGAGGCGGGTGAAAAAAGATTGACGTTCTGTTAAAGGCAGTGCTATTTAGCGCTACCGACAATAGGTGTCGGCTTAATAGTGCTACGTTGAGGGTTGTAAAAACATGCCACTGCGCCGCTGTTTACCCGTACTGCTACTGACCGCACTGGTCGCTGGCTGTGCAAGTTCTACCATTGCGCCAAGCTATACCACCGACAATCCTGATGTTATGCGGATTGGCGGAGAGCGCCCGGCTAACCGCGATGCGAGCGTTGAAAGCGCTGGATCTTTCTGCCTTGAAACCGCCGAACGCTGGAATGAGCATGGCCGTACGCCGGATGGCCAAACGCTATGGGCAAAAGACACCCTGCGTAAAGTGGTGCCTTGCAAGCAGTAGTCGTTAGCAAAACCAAAACCGCCAGCTTCGCTAAGCTGGCGGTTTTATATCAAAAGGGATAGTTAATCCTGTTTCTTTTCCGGTTTGCCTTTGCGCTTTGTACTCGCGAAATCTTCTAGCTCCTCCTCGCTCATGGAGTCATACATCTCTTTAGACGAACCATAAAGTTCACTGGGCTTGGTTTCCCCGCGCTTAGCGGAAAGCGCTGCCCCTGCCGCTTTTTGTTGCGCTTTAGAGGTTGCTGGCATTGCTGATCTCCTTTCGGTTAGCTTCCTTTTACCTACTGCACTATTGAGTATTGCACGGTTGAGCATTTCACTTTTGAGCATAGTAGCTGGAACGCAGCTTTCCAGAAGCATCAATCAAACCTTCCACATGTGCCAATCAGTTGACTTCCATTTGCCTGTCGCGTTATTAACCTACCGGTCGAAGTGTGCCACTCAGTAACGTCATCGTATCAATGCTGTTAACGAAGAGAACGCCATGACTCCAGCTATTAATGGTGCAAAACACGCAGGCATAGCCTTCCAAATCCATGAGTACCACCACGATGCCACCGCGCACTCCTATGGGTTAGAGGCAGCTGAAAAACTGGGCGTCGCGGTGGAGCAGGTATTTAAAACCTTAGTGGTGAAGCTGGATGGTAAGCAGCTGGCAGTCGGTATTGTGCCCGTCACAGGGCAGCTAAACCTAAAGCAGATCGCCAAAGTCGCTGGGGCCAAAAAAGCGACCATGGCAGAGCCGTCGGAAGTGGAGCGCACGACCGGCTATGTGCTCGGTGGTGTTAGCCCACTGGGGCAGAAAAAGCGCTTGGCCACCTTTATTGATCACTCCGCCGAGGCTTTCGCCAGTATCTATGTCAGCGCCGGGCGACGCGGGCTTGAAATTGAGCTGGCGCCTGGGGATTTAGCCACGCTGACTCAGGCAACTTTTGTACCGCTGGCAGCGTGATGGCGATGTGATGGCGGCGCAGTTTGAGGCACTTTCTGGTATGGTGCTTCACATTATAGGTTTGCGGGGCAATACGGCCCCTTCAGGAATTTTCTGTGTCCGACACTTCTTTTGCATCTCTGGCGCTTCCAGCAGCGCTACTGACGAATCTAGACACCCTTGGCTACCACGAAATGTCGCCGGTGCAGGCGGAGAGTCTGCCGCCCATGCTGGCCGGGCGCGATGTGCTGGCCCAGGCGAAAACCGGCTCAGGCAAAACCGCGGCATTTGGTTTAGCGCTGTTAGCTAAGCTGAAAGTGGAGAGCTTCGCGGTACAGGGCTTGGTGCTTTGCCCCACCCGAGAACTCGCTGACCAAGTGGCTGAAGAGCTGCGCCGCTTGGCTCGCGGTATGGCCAATGTGAAAATACTCACGCTCTGCGGCGGCGCGCCTTTTGGCCCGCAGCTCGGCTCTTTAGAGCATGGTGCACACATTGTGGTCGGCACGCCGGGGCGTATCGACGAGCATTTACGCAAAGGTTCGCTCACCCTGGATGCGCTTTCCATACTGGTGTTGGATGAAGCGGATCGCATGCTGGACATGGGCTTCCAGGCAACCATCGATGACATCATTGCCGATACCCCAACTGACCGCCAAACGCTGCTGTTCAGCGCAACTTTCCCGGACGAGCAATCATCGGGCGGGCTAACCGCGATGACCCGCGGCATTTTGCGCAATCCGGTGACGGTCAAAATCGCCGAGGTTCACGACGCCAGCACTATCCAACAGCACTTTTATAGCGTCGCCAATGAAGAGGCGCGATTCGATGCTTTACGCCAACTTCTGCTGGTCTATCGACCCGCCACCAGCGTGGTGTTCTGCAACACCAAACGCGAAACCCAGGCAGTGGCCGAACAGCTGACTGATGCTGGGTTTAGCGCCGTGGCGCTCAATGGCGATCTTGAGCAGAAAGACCGTGACCGTATACTGATTCTGTTTTCCAACCAGAGTGCCTCTATTCTGGTGGCCACGGACGTTGCCGCCCGGGGCTTGGATATCGCCCAGCTAGATGCCGTGTTTAACTACCAAATTGCTCGCGAGCTTGATGTGCACGTACATAGGGTTGGGCGCACCGGCCGTGCTGGCGCTAGTGGCATTGCCTGTACGCTAGTCACCCCGAAAGAGAGCTACCGGCTGGAGCGGCTGGAAGGGTTGCTGGAGCAGGCGATTAAAACGGAACCTTTGCCCAAACCCCAGCACTCGGTACCGTTTGAGCCGCTAATGGCGACGCTGCAACTCGCGGGCGGAAAAAAGGATAAACTGCGGCCGGGTGATATTCTGGGGGCGCTGACCGGTGAAGGTGGGCTGCGCGGTGAGCAAGTGGGTAAAATCAAAGTGCTCGCCCGCAGTGCCTATGTGGCCGTGGAGCGCAATGTGATCCAGCAAGCTCAGGCCAAACTCGAGCGTGATAAATTAAAAGGGCGGGCTTTCCGTGTTCGCCGTATCCGTTATTGAACGCGTACCAAAGAGGAGCCGACGCAGCTAACCATGAAAATCCCTAAGCGATTACAGCCGCTGGTCGATGATGGCATGATCGACGAGGTGCTGGTGCAGTTAATGAGTGGTAAAGAGGCGCAGGTCTACGTAGTGCGCTGCGGTGAGGAAGTGCGCTGCGCCAAGGTGTTTAAAGAGGCCAAACAGCGCAGCTTTAAACAGGCCGTTCAGTATCAAGAAGGGCGTAAAGAGCGCAATAGCCGCCGTTCACGGGCGATGGCCAAAAAAACCCGTTACGGCCAGAAAGAGCAGGAGCAGGCGTGGCTGAATGCCGAAGTCGACGCGCTCTATCGCCTTGCCTCGGCGGGTGTTCGTGTGCCCGAGCCCCACGGTTTTGTCGACGGCGTACTGCTGATGGAGATGATCAGCGACGCCGAGGGCAACGTCGCGCCGCGCTTGGACGAAGTCACGCTTACCCCAGAGCAGGCCGAGACCTACTACGCCAAGGTTATTCAGGACGTGGTTAAAATGCTCTGCGCAGGCCTGATTCACGGCGATCTGTCGGAATTTAACGTGCTGGTCGATGCCTCTGGCCCGGTGATTATCGATCTGCCTCAGGCGGTTGATGCTGCCGGCAATAACAGCGCGGCAGCGATGCTGTATCGCGATGTGGATAACATGCGCAACTACTTCGGCCAGTTCGCACCAGAGCTTCTCTCTACCGAATATGGCAGAGAGATGTGGGCGTTATATGAAACCGGTGAGCTGCACCCAGATAGTAAGCTCACCGGCCACTTCGATGCCGATACTCATATTGCCAACGTCGATGAGTTGATGGAAGTCATCGACGATGCCAAAGAGGAAGAGGCGGAACGCCAAGCGCGTATGCGCGATGACGACGATGATGATGGCGAGATTCCGCAGCCTTACTAATCCAGTAGCTCATTGGCCTGGTTGACGATGTTCTCGACGGTAAAGCCGAAGTGCTTGAACAGATCCCCCGCCGGGGCGGATTCGCCGTAGGTGGTCATGCCGATCACACGGCCTTCCAGGCCCACATACTTGTACCAGTAGTCGGCGTGGGCGGCTTCGATGGCGATACGCTTGGTGACCGCTTTGGGCAGTACGCTTTCGCGGTACTCCGCGTCCTGGCCGTTAAAGCGGTAGGCTGACGGCATCGAGACTACCCGCACCGCTTTGCCCTGCTGCTCAAGCTCGGCGGCGGCGTCCATCGCCAGGGCGACTTCTGAACCGGTGGCAATCAGAATCAGCTCGGGCGTCCCTTCGCTATCTTTCAGGACATACGCCCCGTTTTGAATCGATGCCAGCTGCGCTTTGGTGCGCTGCTGATGGGGCAGATTCTGGCGAGAGAGTACCAACGCCGTGGGGCCCGAGTGACGCTTAATAGCCGCATCCCAGGAGGCTGCTGTTTCCACCGCATCACAAGGGCGCCAGGTATTGAGGTTAGGCGTGGTGCGCAGGCTGGTCAGTTGCTCAATGGGCTGGTGAGTCGGCCCATCTTCCCCCAAGCCAATGGAGTCGTGGGTAAATACGTAAATCACCTGCTGGCCCATCAACGACGCCATACGGATCGAGTTACGCATGTACTCCATAAAGATCAGGAAGGTCGCGCCGTAAGGTACCAGGCCGCCGTGTAGGGCGATGCCGTTCATAACCGCCCCCATGCCAAACTCACGCACACCGTAGTGCAGGTAGTTGCCGCTGGCATCTTCTGGGGTGATCGCTTTGGCGCCTTTCCAGAAGGTCAGGTTAGACGGCGCCAGATCGGCACTGCCGCCCAGCAGTTCCGGCATTTGCGGGCCAATGGCATTTAACACTTCAAAGGAGGCTTTACGCGAGGCAATGGTCTCGCCGCGCTCTTGGGCCTGCTCAATCAAGGCTTCGGTGGGCAGTTCCGTCGGCAGCTGGCGCTTCATGCGGCGGGTAAATTCCCGCGCTTCCGTGGGGAAGGCCTCTGCGTAACGAGCAAAGCGCTCCTCCCACTTCTGCTGGGCTGCTTTGCCAGCGTTGCGGGCATCCCAGGCCGAGTAAATCGGCTCGGGGATATGGAAGGGCGCGTGGGGCCAGTCGAGCTGGGTGCGTGCCAGCGCCACTTCGTCATCGCCTAGGGGCGCACCGTGGGCGTCCTCTTTGCCCTGCTTGTTGGGCGCACCAAAGCCGATAATGGTTTTGCAGATAATCAGGCTCGGCTTATCGTCGTGGCTCTTGGCCAGCTCAATCGCGGCTTTCACCTCTTCAGGCTTGTGACCATCCACATTGGGCACCACGTGCCAGCCGTAAGCTTCAAACCGCTTGGCGGTATCGTCGGTAAACCAGCCTTCCACTTCGCCATCGATAGAGATGCCGTTATCGTCGTATACAGTGATCAGCTTACCCAATTGCTGGGTACCGGCCAGGGAGGCTGCTTCGTGGGAGATACCTTCCATTAAGCAGCCGTCACCTACAAAGCACCAGGTGTGATGGTCAACGATGGTGTGGCCGGGGCGGTTGAACTGCGCCGCCATGGTTTTTTCCGCGATGGCAAAGCCCACGGCATTGGCAAAACCCTGACCCAGTGGGCCAGTGGTGGTTTCAATGCCGGGCGCGTAGCCGAATTCCGGGTGGCCCGCGGTGGGCGAATGCAGCTGGCGGAAATTCTGCAGCTGTTCCAGGCTTAGCTCGTAGCCACTGAGGTGGAGCAGGGAGTACAGCAGCATGGAGCCGTGGCCATTGGAGAGCACAAAGCGGTCACGATCGGCCCACTTGGGGTCTTCGGGGTTGTGCTTGAGGTAGTCATTCCATAGCACCTCGGCGATATCAGCCATTCCCATGGGGGCGCCAGGGTGGCCGGACTTGGCCTTCTGAACGGCATCCATGGAGAGGGCGCGAATGGCATTAGCCAGCTCAAAACGGTTATTCATAGCAGTGATACCTTAGTTGTTATATTGAGTAGCGTGTCGTTAGGCGCGAGCAGTCAAGCGTTGAGCAATCAGCGACTCTAATGTTTGTTGGTCGCTGGCGAAGCGTCGGATCCCGTCAGCCAGCAGCTCGTTGGCCATTGCATCTTGGTTATGCTGCCAACGAAAGCCAGCTTCTGATAGCGGTTTGCATGGTTCAGGGGTGACAGGTGTCTGTTGGATTTTTGAGGCCACCTTTCCCTCCATGCTATTAAGCTCCTCTAGCAGTGCGGGAGAGATGGTCAGGCGATGGCAACCTGCCAACGCTAAGACCTGATCGGTGGTACGAAAACTCGCCCCCATAACGACTGTGTCGTAACTACCAGCGGCAGCCCTCTCGCAAATCCCTTTTACAAATAGCACGCCAGGATCTTCTTCTGGAGTGAACTGCTTACCTGTTGTCTTTTGGTACCAATCGCTAACGCGGCCAACGAAGGGGGAAATCAGATACACCCCTGCATCAAAGCAGGCCTGCGCCTGAGCATCGCTGAACAAGAGCGTTAAGTTGCAGTTGATACCTTCCCGCTCTAGTTGCTCAGCCGCACGGATCCCCTCCCAGGTAGACGCGAGCTTGATCAGCACACGGTTGCGGTTAATCCCCTGTTTTTCGTAGCGCTCAATCAACTCGTAGGCCTTGTGGATACTCGCTTGGGTGTCAAAAGAGAGGTGTGCGGACACTTCTGTCGATATTCGTCCAGGTATCACGTTGGCAATTTGCCCGCCGATGGCAACCGAAAGTTGGTCAACTATCCGGCTCGGGTCGCTCTCATCGCGACATGATTCAGCAAGCACTCTATCGATCATCTCTTGGTAACGAGGTAGTTCGAAGGCATTGAGAATCAAAGAGGGGTTAGTGGTGGCGTCCTGTGGTTGATAGCGCTTTATGGCATCCAAATCGCCCGTGTCGGCCACGACCAGTGAGTGTTCGCGTAATCCATTCAGAAGCGACATTGTCTATTCTCCATAGAAATGAACATCATGTGTTCAAATGATTGACCATTTTTATCGATTTAGTCAAATCGGCACGCCGAATGAATCGATTTTAAGGCCATTGCACAAAAGTATAGTGCCCTATGAGTAATGTTCTATTCCCAGATATTTGTCTTTAGATCAATAATTTATGGTTTTGAATTGAGTTTTTTATCTTAATTGGCTCATAAAAAAGCAATATGATCTTATGATCTGCGTGTTTACAAATGCTCGTTTGGTGATAGATTGAATAGCGTCAGTAGACGGCTGGCAACTGCGTAGTAGTGTTTACCGTTGTTAGTCGTCCGCATTTCTATTGTCCGGAAGGGGAGAGCATGAATGTCTAATGCGACGGCTTCTCTCAGAGTCGCCATTGGCGGTGATGAGGCCGCTTACGATTTGAAAGAGATTCTTATTGGTTATATCCGGGAGTTAGGCTACGAAGTTGAAGATTTCGGCACTTTTAATGCCCAACCGGTGCTGTACCCGGACATTGCCTTTGAGGTGGCCACGGCTATTAAGGAGGGGCGCTTCGATCGTGCAGTACTGGTATGTGGCACGGGAATCGGAGTGGCTATTTCTGCCAATAAGGTGCCCGGTATCCGCGCTGCGCAGGCACACGATACATACTCAGCAGCTAAGGCGCGCACCAGCAATGATGCTCAGATTGTCACGCTGGGGGCGAGGGTGATTGGGCCTGAGTTGGCTAAATCAATAGTGGCAACCTTTTTGGGCAGCCACTTTGCGGGTGGTAATTCCGAATTAAAAATCGCAAAAATTGACGAATATGAGTCTCGATTGAATACTCCGTAACCGTGGTATCGCTCATATTCGTCGACGCTGATTAATAACAACAGCATGCAAGCTGTGATCACGCAGTTTGGCCTCACTCCAGAGGATATAATAATGACACGCCTATTTAATGACCCAAGTGATTTCCCTGAAGAAGCCCGTTTAGGCTTAGTCGCTGCACATCGCGATAAACTGATGGCTGTGCCGGGAGGTGTTGTGCGCAGTACGCGCAGTCAGGCAGGTACAGTTGCGGTTGTGATTGGTGGTGGTAGTGGCCATTACCCAACCTTTGCGGGATTGGTTGGGCAGGGGCTGGCCCATGGTGCGGTCATGGGAAATCTGTTTTGTTCGCCTTCTGCGCAACAAGTTTACTTCGTCGCTAAAGCCGCTAACAACGGCGGTGGTGTGCTGCTCTCTTTTGGTAATTATGCGGGGGATGTGCTGCATTTTGGCGAGGCGCGCGAGCGTTTGATCGCGGACGGCATTCCCTGTGAAATCGTGCTGGTCACTGATGATGTCGCCAGTGCCCCCTTGGCGGAGATTGATAAACGCCGAGGTATCGCCGGTGATCTAACCGTTTTCAAAGCTGCTGCCGCTGCCGCAGAAAATGGATTATCACTGGAAGAAGTGGTGCAAGTGGCGAAGGAGGCTAATCGCTGCACGCGCTCTTTTGGGGTGGCGTTTGAGGGGTGCACGTTACCAGGGGCAGCCGATTCGCTCTTTCATGTGCCCGAAGGCCGAATGGCTATTGGGCTGGGCATTCATGGTGAGCCGGGGATTAGTGAGACGGATATCCCTTCCGCAGATGGCTTGGCAGACATTCTCGTTACCCGATTATTGGAAGAGGTGCCAGAAGGAATCAATATCAAGGGGGCCCGGGTGGCGCCGATACTCAATGGCTTGGGTACCGTTAAGTATGAAGAACTGTTCGTTATTTATCGTAAGGTTGACGAGCTGCTGCAGAAAGCTGGGGTCATCATCGTCGAGCCGGATGTGGGCGAGCTGGTAACCAGTCTTGATATGGCCGGGGTTTCGCTGACGTTGTTCTGGCTTGATAAAGACATGGAGCCGCTGTGGACTGCCGCTGCGGATGCGCCGGGCTATCGAAAAGGCAGCGTGACACCAGCGCAGGCGCTGGATCCGGCCGAAGTCGAGGTGGTTGTTCAAGATGAGATTCCCAAGGCGAGCGATGCCTCGCGAGCATTAGCCAGGGGCGTTGTTGAGGCGCTCGAAGTGCTCGCAAATACGGTCAATGAAAACTGCGAGATGCTGGGCCAGATTGATGCTGTGGCGGGCGATGGTGATCACGGCATTGGTATGCAGCGGGGCAGCAAGGCAGCGCTTGAAGCGGCCAAAGAGGCGCTCAATGGCGGCGCGGGCGCCGAGACAGTGCTGCAGTGGGCTGGTCAGCGCTGGTCTGATAAGGCGGGCGGTACCTCTGGTGCTATCTGGCGGGTGATCTTAAAAGCGATAGGTGAATCGCTTGGCAATGAGCAGCCGCTCTCAGGGCAGCGTCTTGCTGCTGGTGTGGTCAATGCCCGCCAGCAAGTCATGGCATTCGGTAAGGCAGAGTTGGGCGATAAAACGCTTGTCGATGTGTTGGTGCCTTTTGCCGATGCCTTGTCTTGGGAAGCTGAGAAAGGCCAGACAGCTTTGGCTTGCTGGGAGTCCGCTGCACGCATAGCGAGTGAGGCGGCTGAGGCTACCAAGCAATTAATTCCCCGTGTTGGCCGCGCGCGCCCATTAGCCGAAAAAAGCGTGGGTACACCGGATGCTGGTTCAGTTTCATTGGCACTGATTGTTCAGGCGCTGATTCCTGTGTTGAAAAAGTGTCAAGCAAACTGACATGATACATGCCCTCCAACAACTCCTGGATGCCGAGGATGAACGGTCAAGACGCTGCAGATATAGACTTAATGACAGAGATTTCAACGCTCTACTATGTGCAGGGGGAGACGCAGGAAGCGATCGCTAATAGGCTCGGCCATTCGCGTGTGCGAATAGGGCGGCTGCTCAAGCGTGCCCAGGCAGAAGGGATAGTGGATGTTCGCGTGCGCCTGCATCCCGCGGTTAGTGTTGAGATTGAGCAAGAGCTCAAACGGCGCTTTGGCCTGAAGCGAGCGTTGATTGCTCTGGATAATGCCGATCCGGATGTGCAGCGCTCGTCGGTTGCGAGTCTAGTGGCCGACCATTTGTCGCGTAGCTTGACCGATGGCCAGATCGTGGCCGTTGGCATGGGGCGTAACGTCGCCGCGGTGGCGGATAATGTTTTCCTGGCGGAGTCGTTAAAAGTTTCATTTGTGTGTGCAATTGGCGGCTCGCTGCGTGCAGGCGAGCATATGAATCCTGACCATATTTGTCGACGTTTGGCGAGTCGGTTTGGCGGTGACAGTGAGACGCTTTATGCCCCTGCGCTGGTGCAGAATGGTGAGCTTAGGGATGCATTGTATGAAAACTCCACCGTGCGCCAGACACTAGACCGGGCTCGCCGTGCGGATACCGCTTTGATTGGTGTAGGCGATGTCAGTGAAGACAGTAATATGGTGCGTATGGGGTGGTTTTCCGCCCAGGAGATTGCTGAAGCACGGCTCTCTGGGACAGTGGGCGATATGATGGGGTATGACTTTATCGATATCCATGGGAAGCCTTCTGCCACGCAGATGCAGGGGCGTGTGGTGGGGCTTAATATACAGGATCTCACGCGTATTCCAGACGTTATTGCTATCGCTAGTGAGAATACTAAAGCGGTCGGCATACTGGGGGCGCTGCGTACCGGGGTTATCGATACCTTGGCGACTAGTGTCACTAACGCACACACCATTCTGCGTCTCGATGAAGCGACTACCGGGTAAGTGCGCGCTTAATTTGTATTCAAAATCTAGGACTTCTCGGCATCTTAAGCTTAGGCCGGCCCAACTTTATCTGTTGCATTTATTGGCTTTCCTTAGGCATGTGGGCGCTCTTTGCATGCCTGGTTTCTCCCTTGTCTCCCGCTCCGATGCCAGTGGTATTTGGTAGGTGTTTGTACATTTGCGCGATGCTGGAACATATAGAATGGCTTAGGGCGATGTTTTCACATGGCCGAAATAATAAATAATTTCCATTTTTAAAATTTAAATATAAAAAACAAGCAATTACGTTATTGGTCTAAAGTATAAGATTAGAAAATTCCATTATGGATTGACTCAGCTATGCTTAAAGCAGTTAATTCATATGTACACAGCAAGATCTTTTGTAAAGCGTGCGCCGCTAGCCAAGCAATACAAGATATATTAGGAGTGAGTAATGCATAACGCCGATAACAACAATCACACCGAACTGCCACTAACCATGCAAGCCGTCGTAGCCTACGCGCCTGGTGATTATCGCCTTGAAGAGGTGGACGTGCCGCAGGCGGGAGAGGGTGAAGTACTGATTAAGGTTGAAGCGTGCGGAATCTGCGCAGGCGATCTCAAAGCCTATGAAGGCGCCCCCAGCTTTTGGGGAGATGATACTCAGCCTGCTTATATCAAAGCGCCAATGATTCCAGGCCATGAGTTTATTGGCCATGTTATGGCTTTAGGAGAGGGCGTTAAAAACCTTGAGGTCGGTGATCGCGTTATTTCTGAGCAAATCGTGCCTTGCTGGGAGTGCCGTTTCTGTAACCGTGGGCAGTACTGGATGTGCGAAAAGCACGACGTGTATGGATTTCAGCACAACGTAAATGGCGGTATGGCTGAATATATGGTCTTTCCTAAAGAAGCCATTAATCACAAGTTGCCAGATGAAATTCCGATGGAGAAAGCGGTTCTTATTGAACCCTATGCTTGTTCGTTACATGCCGTTAAGCGTGCGCAGATTGAGCTGGGAGATGTGGTTGTCCTCTCCGGTGCGGGAACCCTAGGGCTAGGGATGATTGGCGCGATCAAAAAGTCCGGGCCTTCCAAGCTGGTCGTGCTGGATCTCAATAACAAGCGATTAGAGCTTGCTAAACAGTTTGGTGCTGACATTGTCCTGAATCCCGCTGAAGTCGATGTTATTGACTACGTTAAAGGCATAACGGAAGGCTATGGTTGCGATATCTATATTGAGGCGAGCGGTGCGGTACAGTCGGTAGAGCAAGGTCTTTATATGATCCGTAAATTGGGTCGCTTTGTCGAATTTAGTGTATTCAAAGAGCCAGTGACTGTTGATTGGAGCATTATTAGCGATCGTAAAGAGCTGGATGTACTGGGTGCGCATCTAGGCCCTTATTGTTACCCACCTGTCATTGAAGGCATTGGTAATGGTGATTTCCCAACGGATCATGTGGTGACCCATAAGCTGCCGTTAGCTGAATTTCATCAAGGGCTAGATCTAATGCGCAATGACCCTAATGCATTAAAGGTTGTGCTTATACCTGACGGGAAGTAGGTAGTGGAAGTTTCTTATTTATAACTTTTTTATAACTACAATGATAACCGGAGTGATTATGTCGGCGACATTAAATTCGGTGCCCGGTGATAAGCGTATAAAAGTCTATGTGGCAGCTGCTTTTGCGTTAGTGCTGTTTGCACTCATGGCGTTTGATACCAAAGTCATTAGTCTTACTGAACTTGAGAGTACGGTGGGGTTTTCACCCCAGCAATTTGCTCAGGAAACATTTCCTGAGATCCAGGCATATGTCGAGAATAACGCTGTAGATGCATCGGTATTGGCGCCAGAAGTGCTTCAAGATGCCAGCGCGGCAGGTGAGAGGTACGGTGTGGCTGCTGGCATTGGTCATATTGTCCCACTCTCTTTATCCGGAGTTGTTGTAGAAGGCCGGGGGGGCGTTTACACCCTTGAGGTTGCTGATGTGCCTTCAGATATCGTCATTCGTGTGCAAACAGGCCCAGCCATTAATGGCACTACGCTGAGAGATACAACCGGCAATATTCAATTTGGCGACTTCACCAATCAGATTGAGTACCAAGATGTCGGCGCAGCGCTCAATGACGAAATGAAGCGTCAAGTGCTGGCGGATATTTCCGGCCAAGATTTAGCCGGAAAAACGTTAGAAGTAGTCGGCTCCTTTACCATGATAAATCCCAAAAACTGGCTAATTACTCCTGTGAGTATAGCGATCATTGAGTGAGGGGCAGCTATGAGTATCGATAGATCAACAGTGGAAGTGGCTCCGCCCGAGGTGATTCTTTCTGCACACAATATCGAAAAACGTTTCGGTGCTGTGCAAGCCCTCAAAGAGGTGAACTTCGATATTTATCGAGGACAGGTGACAACGCTGTTTGGCGAAAATGGAGCGGGTAAATCCACGCTGATGAAAATTTTGTCTGGCGTCATTGCTCAGACGGCGGGTGAGATTGTATTGGAAGGCGAGAGTGTCAGCTTTTCGTCGCCGTCGGATGCTGAAGCGCTGGGGATTACCATTATTCATCAGGAGTTGAGCTTGGCCCCTAACCTGAATGTGCGCGACAACATTTTTATGGGGCGTGAGCTGACTAAAGGAAGAGGCAGCGTCGACTATAAAGAGGAGGCGCGTCAGGCTGAATTGTTAATGGAGGAGCTGGATGAACCGATCCACCCTCTTACCCTGGTCGAAGATCTACGGGTTGGGCAGCAACAAATCGTTGAAATCGCGAGAGCGCTGTCCAAGAACTCTCGCATTTTGATTATGGATGAACCGACTTCCGCATTGAGTGCCACGGAAGTCGAGACGTTATTTAAAGTCGTCCAGGATCTCAAAAACAAGGGTGTCTCGATTGTTTATATTTCTCACCATTTGGAAGAGGCGCTACAGATTACCGATCATGCCGTTGTTCTCCGCGATGGTGCTATGACAGCTTATGCTCCGCGTTGTGATATCGACCTGCAGTGGATTGTTAGGAATATGGTGGGAGAGAGTTTCGATCTTGGCTCACCGCCAACAGGGTATGAGCAGGGCTCCATCGCGCTCTCCATCCAGAACCTTTACGTCAGCGACGATAAAGTGGCAGATCGTTATGTTGTTGAGGACTTTTCGCTTGATGTGCACGCAGGCGAGATTGTCTGCATTTATGGGTTAATGGGTGCAGGGAGAACTGAGTTATTGGAGTGTGTGGCCGGACGAACCCGGCAATCCAAGGGCGATGTTTTGCTCAACTCAAATGATGTCTCGCATTACAACATTGCGCAGCGAATCGAGAGAGGGTTGGTGTTAGTGCCAGAGGATCGTCAGCGTGATGGATTAGTGCCCACCCTATCCGTCGGTAGAAATCTGTCGCTAGCCAGTATCCATGCGTTTACTCGCAAGGGGCTTACGTCATCCCGCTTGGAGGCAGAAATGATTAAATCCGCTATCGATAAGGTGCACATCAAAACAGACGGTGGAGAGGCTGCCATTGGTTCATTGTCTGGCGGTAACCAGCAGAAAGTGGTCATCGGGAAGATGTTGGCGACGCATCCAGACGTCATCATGCTTGATGAACCAAGCCGTGGCATTGATGTGGGTGCCAAAGCCGAAGTATTCAAGTTATTGAGCCAAGGGGCCCGGCGAGGGTTGGCGGTTGTCTTTACAACGTCTGAAGTAAGCGAGTGCTTGAGTATCCCACACAGAGTGCTGGTGATGAGCAAAGGGCGGATCTCTGCTGAATTCAAACCGGGGGTAACGAAAGATGAAATTATGGCGGCCTCGGGCGAATCAGTTGCTGCGTGATTATTCAATCGGATAGGTAATGACTATGTCTCATCACAACATGTCTCATGACAATAATAATGCGTTACAGGTTGAAAAAGGCAGTATCGATATCGTCAAGATTTTGCTGGAAGGTCGGGCTTTTTTCGCATTAATCGTGATCATTATTGTCTTTTCCATGCTCTCGCCTGTTTATTTTTCAACGGGTAATTTTTTAACCATGTCTTCGCATGTGGCCGTCTTTGGCTTGCTAGGTATCGGCATGCTATTTGTTATTCTGACCGGTGGTATCGATCTGTCGGTTGGCTCTACGCTAGCACTTTGCGGGGTGTTCGCAGGTATGTTGCTAGAAGGGGTCGAAATTGAAGCGTTTAACGTGGCTTTCTTTCCTTCAGTGTGGGTCGTCGTGGTACTTACCTGCTTACTGGGCGGCCTCGTGGGGGCTATAAATGGCGTATTAGTTGCCTACTTCAAAGTGCCTGCTTTTGTGGCCACGCTTGGCATGTTGTATGTCGCTCGTGGAGCCGCACTGCTGTTAACCGATGGATTAACGTTCAATAGTTTAAGTGGTGACCCTGCATTAGGTAATACTGGGTTTGAATGGCTTGGGTTTAATAAACTATTCGGTATTCCTGTAGGTGTTTTGATTCTCTTTTGTGCTGCGGTTATTTGCATGTTGGCGCTCAGTCGTACGCCGTTTGGTCGGTGGATTTACTCTACCGGTGGCAATGCCCGTGCTGCAGAGCTTTCTGGGGTGCCCGTCAATCGCGTTAAGCTCTCTGTCTATATTATTTCTGGCGTATGTGCTGCCATGGCTGGAATTGTACTCGCCTCACAGTTGACGTCTGCTGGTCCTACGGCAGGTACTACCTATGAGCTGACAGCGATTGCAGCGGTTGTGATTGGTGGTGCTTCACTAATGGGAGGACGTGGCACGGTTCGAAATACATTATTGGGTGCTTTTGTGATTGGTTTTCTAGCTGATGGTCTTGTCATCATCGGTGTGTCTGCCTACTGGCAGATGGTATTCACGGGCAGTGTTATTGTCTTCGCTGTCATGTTAAATAATGTCCAATACAGCGCTAAAAACAAGTCCTCGAAAAAAGCTGAGAAATCTACAGAGATTAAGCGCGAAGGTTCTAGGGCAAGCGCTACTTAACGTAGCATTGCTTAGAAGTGTGGCCTGCTCAGGCCTACCAATTCAAAGACTAACAATCATAACGATGAGGTAATAATCATGCTTCCTAAAAGTAAAAAAATGCTTTTTACAGCACTCGCCAGTGTCTCGATGCTCTTTAGCGGCTCTATCGTTGCTCAGGATAAGGGGCTGATCTCAATTATTGTCAATGATATGTCAAACCCTTATTGGCAAACGGAAGGAACCATTGCTGAGCGCACAGCAGAAGAGTTGGGCTATGAAGCAAATGTAAGTTCCCATGTGGGTGACACCAACACTGAAAGCAATCAGGTTGACACGGCAATTACCAATGGGGCTAAAGCAATCATTCTCGACCCTGCGAATGCGGACGGTTCCATTGGCGCGGTGCGAAGAGCAATCGAGGCGGGAATTCCGGTATTTATTATTAATGCTGAGATTAACCAGCAGGGGTTGGCCAAGGCGCAACTGGTTTCCAATAATGCACAGGGAGCCGCGTTAGGCGCACAAGAGTGGGCAATGCAACTAGATGGCGAGGGATCCTATATAGAGTTAAAGGGGCCTCCTTCTGATAACAATGCTGCGACAAGGTCCAATGGCTATGAGACGGTGCTTACCCAATACCCCGATCTTAGCCTTGCTGCGTCTGATATCGCTAACTGGGATCGGACGGAAGGGCGCAATAAAATGCAGAGCATGCTCCGTTCTCATCCTGATATTCGAGGCGTCATTAGCGGTAACGACGAAATGGCCTTAGGCGCCATTGTGGCCCTAAAGCAGGAGGGGCGGCTAGACGATGTAATAGTAGGTGGTTTTGATGGCTCGCCAGATGCTGTTGATGCGGTTCGCTCGGGTGAGTTGGCTTATACTGTTCTACAGCCGGTGGCTGTATTTGCAGAAGATGCCGTAAAAATTGCTGATCACTACATTAATACCGGAGAAACAGGATTAGATAGTGAAAAGCAGCTTTATGACTGCATCCTTATTACGCCAGATAATGTAGATAAATATACCTCTCCCTTCGTTTTGGAAGAGTAAGGTTTGGAAGAATAGGTTTTAGAAGAGTAAGCATTAGAAGAGTAAGTGTTAGAGAAACTTGCCTAGAGGCCAGTCAGCTTTAAAGCTGGCTGGCTTTTTGAATAAGAGGGCGTGTCAATGATCTTTAATTTTGGTTCCATCAATATCGATTATACTTATCGTGTACCCTATTTTGTTCGCCCTGGCGAAACCTTGGAAAGCGGTGATTATAATATTGGATTAGGTGGGAAGGGCGTCAATCAGTCGTTGGCAATAGCGCGTGCCAAAGGAAGGGTGAGTCACTGGGGGCGAGTTTCATCGATAGATGCCTGGGTGAGCAGTGAGCTTGAGTCTGCGGGTGTTGGTGTGAAAGATATCGAATTGACCCCAGAGCCAAGTGGGCATGCCATTATTCAAATTGACGCACTGGGTGAAAACGCTATTCTTTTGTTCTCTGGCGCCAATCATGGTTTTACGCAGGAGAAAATGACGGCTCTTGTTGCGCAAACCGCTCCTGGCGACACAATACTTATTCAGAACGAATGTAACGGGCTTGATCAGCTTATTCCATTAGCAGTGAGCCACGGCTGCAAGGTGATATTTAACCCAGCACCAATGACCTCGAAGGTATCATCACTCCCGCTAGACCAATGTGAACTGCTTTTTTTTAACCGTACAGAGGCCGCTGCTTTATTAGAGATGCCAGTAGAGTCGAGCGCTGCAGATTTGCTAAGGCGTTGTAAAGAATCGCTTGGCGATGTCGAGGTGGTTCTTACTCTAGGTAGCGAGGGGGCTTGGTATCAGCGCAGCAGCGAGACCCTTTTTCAACCTGCTTTAAAGGTAAAGGCCATTGATACAACGGCCGCAGGCGATACCTTTGTGGGTTACTTCCTTGCTGCGAGGCAAGCTGGCCTGACGCCCTCACAGTGCTTGCAACGGGCAACAGCGGCGGCTGCCCTGGCGGTACAAGAGCTCGGTGCTGCCAGTAGCATTCCGATGGTGGAAGAGGTTGATAGGCTGATGTGTAGTGTTCTGGAGTATATTGAGTAAGCAAATGATCTTACCACTACGCAATGTCGCAGATGTGAAAACGTTTCTGAACAGCTTAGGCAACGACCAATCATTTAAACTGCCCGCTACCTAAGCGTATCCAGAGGTTAGGCAGTGACCTACCGTAGCCCTTGAATCTTTTTATGATTTTCCAGAGTCATGACCAACGCTTCGGCGGCTTCCTTGCCTTTAGCGCGGAAATGGCCATGGAAAAAATCATGGTGCGTGCTGTGTTCATGAAAATGATGAGGCGTCAGCACAACCGAAAGAATGGGGATTTCGGTTTCCAGTTGCGCTTGCATCATGCCTTCAATGACCGCTTGAGCAACGAATTCGTGCCGATAGATGCCGCCATCAATGACAAAGCCTGCCCCCACAATGGCGCTGTAACGGCCAGTTTTGGCGAGTAGTTTAGCCTGAAGCGGGATTTCGTAAGCCCCTGCCACTTGGAATATCTCTACTTGGTCAGCAGAAAAGCCATGCTCGCTGGCAAGTTGAGCAATAAATGCCTCTCGGGCTTGAGTGACTATATCGTGATGCCAAGACGCTTCGATAAAGGCAACGCGAACTGATGAGGAGTGTTGGGTCTGATTCATGGTCATCCTATGGGGATTGTTTACCAGAACCAGGGCATGAGGCATCCAATAGCACAGCACCCGTATGCGTTGGAACGCTACGGGTAATATCACTAGGAAACCTTCTCTTTTATCCGGACTATAACCGTCGGCTCCGGAATCTCACCGAATCTGCTGTCCTCAACCGTCAAGTTTTAGCCATTGGTTGAGCGCTCGTGGGCTTGTCCGCATCGACTGCGGCATCACCACCGGTGGGGACTTGCACCCCGCCCTGAGAAAGTTCGCCATTAATGGCGGAAGGCATTATACGCTGGCTGGATAGTAGATACAGACGTCGAGACAAATATTTTTAATTAGCAACCAGCGCTTGGAAAGGCGTGACGTCACCCCAGAACGACAGTTAATAGTGATAAACTGGCCATGACGCTTAGCAGGATAAGTATCCTGGCGCTTAGCCAAGGTTGATCATTGGAGGACCGTTTGAAGGGCTACCGTTTTAGTGCAGAGAGTGTAAAGTCGCTTGCGATTTCGCTGGGTATAGGTGCCGTGGGCGGTACGCTGTTTCAACTAACCGGTTTGCCCCTTGCCTGGATGCTGGGCCCGCTGATTGCCAACCTGCTGGCCTCTTCACAAGGCGTGAAGGTCTCGGTGCCCGAGCCGCTGCGTAATGTGTTTTTAGCGGTAATGGGCCTGGTGTTGGGTAGCCAAGTTACGCCGCAGTTAGCGCACCGTGTGCTGGATTGGCCCGTTTCCGCCGCGCTACTATTGCTGGGGGTGGCCGCTTCCACCGCCGTGGCCGCTGCCTGGTATCGGCGCTGCGGGTTTGACCCGGTTAGCGCCTGGTTCGGTGCCTCGCCTGGTGCCATGACGGCGATGATCCTGCTAGGTGAAAAGTGCGGTGGCGACCCCCAACGAATTGCGGTGGCGCAGTCGCTGCGCATCATTTTAGTGATTCTTTTTTTACCGCCGCTATTTTGGGCCTATGAGGGCGGCGGCGAAGGTATTGGCTCTGTTCACAGTGGTTTGGAACATGCCTGGATGCTGCTGTTGATCCCGCTGTTATTGCCACTCGGCCGCTGGCTGCGAATGCCCAGCCCGGCACTGCTGGCACCGCTGCTAGCCGCTGCTCTATTATCCGGTGTTGATATTGCCAGTCTCGCTCTGCCGGAATGGGGCATGAACCTGATGCTGTGGGTACTGGGCAGTGCCATTGGTTCGCGTTTTCAGGGCATGACGCGACAGCTCTTTGGGCGTTATTTATGGCAGTCTGGCGTGGCGACACTGTTAGCACTGCTGGTGCTGGCGCTATTTGCCGAGCTGATTCACCAACTGCTCGGGGTAGGGCGCGATGTAGCGCTGCTGGCGCTGGCACCGGGCGGCATTGGCGAGATGGCAATTTTGGCCGTGGCGTTAAACATTGATCCGGTATTTGTCGCTTTTCATCACCTGTTGCGTATGGTGACGCTGATGATTATTGCACCGTTCTGGGCGCGTTGGCTGCTGCGTCACTCCAATTCTCCATAACATTTTAACGACATCTACACCCTACACACTCACGTATAACAAATTAAAGACCGTCAACACCAACGCCAGTAACGTAAGGAACCCTCATGCTATCGCGTGTTTTACAGCCGTTATTTCGTTACTTCGAAACGCGGGTTAATCCCTACCCGGAAGGCGAGGTTAAAACGCCGCCCAAGGGCTTAATGCCGTTTATTGTCCACTTTTCCCGTCCGATGCTGCCGCTGTTGCTGCTCATGACGCTGTTCACCGCGTTGGTGTCGGCGGCGGAAGTGGTCTTTTTTAGCTACATGGGTCAGCTAGTGGATTGGCTGGGCAACGTTGAGCGGGCAGGCTTTTGGGCTGAAAACGGGCTGTGGCTAACAGGTTTGGGGCTGTTGCTGCTGATCGGCTTGCCGCTGTTGGTGCTGTTGCAGTCGCTGGTCACCCATCAGAGTATTTTCGGTAACTACCCGATGATCGGCCGCTGGTTATCGCACCGCCATATGCTGAGCCAGAGCCTGGCGTTTTATCAGGACGAGTTTGCTGGCCGGGTGTCGCAAAAGGTCATGCAAACCGCACTGGCGATCCGCGAAACTGTGACCAAGGTGATGGGACTGCTGGTCTACGCCATTGTCTATTTCACCGGTGCGGCTTTCTTGCTGGGCCGAGCGGATCTGTTACTGCTGATACCGCTTGGGCTGTGGTTAGTAGGCTATCTCGCAATTATGCGCTTCTTCGTGCCGCGCTTGCGCGATGTCTCCATGGCCCAAGCGGACGCTCGAGCACAAATGACCGGTCGCGTGGTAGATAGCTACAGCAATATTCAGACCATCAAGCTGTTTGCCGATACCGAGCGTGAGCAGCGCTATGCTCGCGACGCCATGGAAGGCTTTATGGTGACTGTTCACCGCCAAATGCGGCTGGTGACTATCATGAGTGTGGGTTTGACGCTGCTGAACACTGCGCTGTTAGTGGGTACAGCGGCTATGGCCATCAGCGCCTGGTACATGGAAGCGATTTCCCTGGGCGTGCTGACGATCGCCATTGCGCTGGTTATGCGTATCCGCTTTATGTCCGACTGGATCTTATGGGAAGTCGCCGGGCTGTTTGAGAATATTGGCACCGTACAGGATGGCATGAATACCATTGCCCAGGAGCCAACGGTGCGCGACGCCCCGGCTGCAGAGCCGCTGAACGTCCCCGAAGGAGAGATCCGGTTTGACGCCATGCGGTTTGGCTATGCACAGGCTAAAGGCGAAAACAAAACCGTGTTTGATGGTTTAGATCTTACTATCGCCCCCGGCGAAAAAATCGGTTTGATTGGGCGTTCAGGGGCGGGTAAATCGACCCTCGCCAATTTGCTGCTGCGTTTTTACGACGTGCAGGGTGGGCGGATTTTGATCGATGGGCAAAACATTGCCGAGGTAACCCAGACCTCCTTGCGCCACCAGATTGGCATGGTCACCCAGGACACCTCGCTGCTACACCGCTCGCTGCGCGATAATATCCGTTACGGCAGCCCCCACGCCAGTGATGAAGACGTTTGGAACGCGGTGTGCCGCGCCCATGCAGATACCTTTATCAATGACCTGGTCGACCCGAAAGGGCGCCGCGGGTTGGATGCTCATGTAGGTGAGCGTGGCGTTAAACTTTCCGGCGGTCAGCGCCAGCGGATTGCGATTGCTCGGGTGCTGCTCAAAAATGCCCCAATTCTGGTCTTGGATGAGGCGACCTCGGCGCTGGACTCAGAAGTAGAAGCCGCCATTCAAGAGCAGCTAGATACGCTGATGGAAGGCAAAACGGTCATCGCCATTGCCCATCGTCTTTCGACCATTGCTATGCTCGATCGGCTGATCGTGGTGGACGAAGGGCGCATCGTCGAAACCGGCTCGCATCAGGAGTTACTGGCGAAAGGGGGGATCTATGCCAGCCTTTGGCAGCGACAGTCGGGTGGTTTTTTAGGCCACGACCTTGATCTCGAAGAGAGTGCCCTCATCTCAAAATAGACCAGTCGTTTTTTAACGACATGCGTTCAATAGGAGGTAGTGATGCAAGCCATTCAGCTACGAGAGCCCGGCGGTTTAGACAAGCTAGAGGTCGTTGAGCTAGCGGCCCCAGGAGAGCCTGGTCCTGGTGAAATTAAAGTACGCCTGCACGCCAGCTCGCTGAATTTCCACGACTACGCCGTGGTCGCCGGGATGATCCCGACGGAAGACCAGCGTATTCCCATGTCTGATGGCGCGGGCGTGGTTGAAGCGGTCGGTGAAGGTGTCAGCGAATTCGCCATTGGCGACCACGTGGTCTCAACTTTCTTCCCGCATTGGCTCGAAGGCCCGGCCAGAGTGGGTGATTTTCGCACTACGCCGGGTGACGGCGTAGATGGCTATGCCCGCGAACTGGTCGTGCGCCCCTACGAGTGGTTTACTCATCAGCCCAAGGGCTATAGCCACGCAGAGTCCGCTACGTTAACCACCGCTGGCTTAACTGCTTGGCGTGCGCTCGTTGTCGATGGCGGTATCAAAGCGGGGGATAGCGTGCTGGTGCTGGGCACCGGTGGGGTATCGATTTTTGCCCTGCAGTTTGCACGCCTGATGGGCGCGCGGGTGATCGCGACCTCATCATCGAATGAAAAGCTGGCGCGGCTGCGCGAGATGGGCGCCGAGCACACCATCAATTACAAAGAGACGCCTGATTGGGGGAAGCGCGTGAAAGAGCTGACCAATGGCGAAGGCGTTGATCACGTTGTTGAGGTGGGCGGTTCTGGCACGTTGCCGCAGTCCATCGATGCGGTAAAAATTGGTGGGCATATCGCCTTGATTGGCATACTCACGGGCCGTGAAGGTGAGGTACCAACGGCTAAGCTAATGGCTAAACAGGCCAGCTTAAAAGGCTTGATTGTGGGTAGCCGTCGCCACCAGATCGAGATGATCCGCGCGCTGGAAACCTTCGATATGCATCCGATCATTGATCGTGAATTCCCGCTGACCGAGATCGCCGACGCTTTCCGCCATCAGGAATCTGGTCAGCACTTCGGCAAGATTTGCCTGACGTTTTAAATCGGTTGGCTTACTTCCAGCTGGTTTACTTGCAACGAAGTGAGCCATAGATAACCCGCTTGCACGCCTTGCTCACTTGCCGGGCGTGCAATTGCAGGCTAATCCGGCAAGCGGCTGTAGACCACACCTTTTACTTCCAATTCCAGTATTTCATCGTAGGGAACCGTAACCCCTTCCACGTCACCCGGCGTGCGATGGCTGTTTTTAATCTCGGTTTCAGGTATCACCTTTACGCCTACCAGCCCGACGTGCTGAATCCGGGCACTAAAGCGATTGCCTTCATGCTCGATCAGTAACCGCTCACCAGCAATACACTTCTCAAGCTTGGCGTGCAGCTCTTCTTCGCTAACGTGGACAACACTCATCGCTTTCTCCTTTAGCTTTTGCCATTGCTTGGCAATAAAAAATAATAGTCCGTTAAGTGCGCTAACTACTGTCTGTAAAGACTTTATTTTAGACCATAAGTTCGTATTTGAGGTTAGCAACTGGGAGCGCCGTGCTAAAGTGAGCGCCTAACGCCAGCCATAAGGACAACAGTCATGGGGGAGCAACCATCATCGGCCGACACGCCGTTGTGGGCGGTCGTTGAGCTAGACCAATTTCGTACCCCTGAGCAGACCCAGGCGAGCCAGTGGCGACGCTCGTTTCGTTCGGCTTCGACGTGGCTGGTAGGCAAAAACAGCGCTGAGCAGCAGGTAAAAGAAGAGCATGAACTGCGTGCGTTGCCCGAGGTTAGGCTAGCGCATTTAGTGCCGCCCATCGATTGGGCGCCCGCCGCAAGGGCTTTGGCGCAGCAGCTAAAAGGCCAGCAAGCGCTGGTTACGTTTTTTATTACCCCGCCGCACAGCGGCCATGTTTCTGTGGTGAGTCAGTGGGCGGAACAGCACCACTTTGCCTGTTTGCCGCCACCCACGCTCAGCGAGCTTGCCGAAGGCGACACTCAGTGGGTAGAGCGTTGTGCCAATCAACGCGAGTGGGCTGTTCCCGCATTAGAACGCTACTTTTTACGCCACACTCAGGGTATTCAGGGCGTACGTGAATTTCTTGAGCGCGCCTTAAGTGGCCGCTTGGGGCAGGGTGTGATTGGCTGTGACAGCTGGGCGTATGCCTACCTACAAGAAGTGGTCGGTATCGAGGGCGCGCCGGTGTTTACCCTTCAATCCATGGAGGGCGAACAGCTGTCGCAGTACTTTGCGAAGATTGCGACCCATGAGGGGCAGTCTCCGTTGGTCTACAGCACGCGAACCGGTAAGCCAGTATTGACTGAATCAGCAACCCAGCATGGCGACAAAGCCCCTAACAAAGAGCTACAGCGCTTAGCTGCTCACTGTCGTGGTCATATAGGTCTTGCTTGGCACTACTGGCGCGAGCGGCTGCGTGAGCCAACAGCAGACGATGAAGAGGCGCTGTGGCTGGTCGATGCCCTCGCCGAGGCAGAACTCTCCACAGATACCGGGGATATCGCCACGCTGGTGCTGCATGCGTTATTGGTTCATGGCGGTCTGGATGACCACTCCCTCGGGAAGGTGTTGCCGTTTTCACACCACGAGGCACTCAATGCCCGGTTAGCTTTGCAGCGCAAAGGGATTGTTTCAAGCAGCGAAGGGCGTTGGCAGATCACACCGTTAAGCTACGCGAGCGTTCGCCAGCTATTGGAATCGCGCAATTATCTGGTTGATCCCCTTTAAGTCGCCGCGCTAACAGCGACAGGCCTGCGGAGGGCACCCATGGACGAACAACAAAAGTACGCACGATTGTTTAACGATATCGATAGCCAAGCGATGATTACCCTTGGGGTGGTGGTGCTATCGACCATTGTGCTGATTATTGTCAGCCAGCGGGGGCTTAACTGGCTGGCCACTCGGTTACACGGGCAAGTGCGTTTCCGCATTTTTGCCTTGGTGCCTCTAACGCGCCTACTGATTTTGATTACTGCACTGGCCATCATCGTACCGATTATTATCGAGCCATCGCTACGTAATATGGTCACGTTGCTGGGAGCACTTGGCTTAGCCATTGGTTTTGCCATGAAGGACTACGTAAGCAGCTTGATTGCGGGTGTTGTTTCGGCGATTGAACTGCCTTATCGCCCTGGGGACTGGGTTAATATTGAAGGCACTTACGGCGAGGTTAAGCACGTCGGTTTGCGCACGGTAGATATTCAGACGCCCGACGATGATTTAGTCGCCGTGCCGCACTTAAAGTTGTGGGATCACGCCGTTTACAACGCTAATAATGGCGGTACCAGCCTGCAGTGCGTGGCGAGTTTTTACCTTCACCCCGAGCACGAAGCAGGCTGGGTACGTAAAGCGCTGCGCGATGTGGCGTTAACCAGCGCCTATCTGAAGTTCGATAAGCCAATTATTGTGGTGGCCGAAGAGAAACCCTGGGGCACCCACTACCGCATACGCGCTTACCCGGTGGATCCGCGCCAGCAGTTTTTGTTTATTACCGATCTAACTGTGCGCGGTAAAACAGTGCTGAGTGCCGCAGGCGTACAGTCAGCGATGTTGCCACCGGATGCTGCCCTGGATGCACGCAACGCGGCAGAATCTTCTTACTAACAGGCCTTAGGCGTCTGTAGACTCGGGCAGCTCACCGCTGTGATAGACGTTTTGCACATCGTCCAGTTCGTTGAGCATGCCTAGGAATTTTTCGAACATCGCTACATCATCGCCTTCCACCGGGGTGGTGGTTTGCGGCAGGAACTGAATCTCGTCTGCCTCAAAGTCAATCTCACCGAAGGCATCTAATAATGCCTGTTTGGCTTTGGCGTAGTCGGTATGTGGGGCAAAAACGGTGATCCGCTCACCCTCTTGCTCAATATCGGTGACATCCACATCGGCTTCCATTAATGCTTCAAGCACGGCCTCTTCATCGCTTCCGGCGAAGGAAAAAATCGCGCAGTGATCGAACATATGGCTAACGCTGCCGGGGGTACCGATTTTGCTCTTGGTTTTGGTAAAGCAGCCGCGCACATCGCCAAAGGTACGGTTGGGGTTGTCGGTAAGGCAGTCGACAATCACCATCACATTGCCAGGGCCGAAGCCTTCGTAACGGGCTGCGGAGAAATCTTCGCCACCGGCACCACTGGCTTTGTCGAGTGCTTTATCGATCACGTGAGAAGGTACCTGGTCTTTCTTGGCCCGTTCCATTAAACCGCGCAGCGCCAGATTGCCATTGGGGTCAGTGCCGCCCGCTTTAGCGCAAACGTAAATCTCGCGTCCATATTTGCTGTAGACCTTGGTCTTGGCATCGGCCGTTTTGGCCATGGATTCCTTACGGTTCTGAAAAGCCCTACCCATGTTGCCGTCCTATGTTTTCTATACGCCCCGCGCTGGGCGTCGGGGCGGTTGTTTTAAAAAAGAGAAAAAGTGCAAAGAAAAAAGTGAGAAAGCAAATTTTACCCAACAGCGTACCATGCTAACAGCGTTATTTAAGGCGCTTGCCGAAGTGTTGCTTGGCTTGGCGTATACTGGCCGCCAGACGCCACATCGTGAATCTTGACCATCAAGGAGGAACAGGCATGCCGTTGACACTTTGGCTATCACTCGCCGCGATTTGTGCCATGGGGGCTATGTCGCCGGGGCCGAGTTTGGCACTGGTGCTACGCCATACGTTAGGCGGCGGGCGTTTTGCTGGGGTGACCGCGGCCATCTTCCATGCCTTTGGGGTGGGCTTCTATGCGCTATTGACCGTTTGGGGCCTAGGCGCGTTAATCGCCGGTTTTCCGCTGCTGTTCCAACTGCTTACCTGGTGCGGTGCGGCTTATTTGGCGTGGCTAGGGGTTAAAGCGCTGCGCGCCGGCAAAGCGGGGGCCTTAGAACCTAATGCGATTGTGACTAGCCGGGGCCAGGCCGCCAAAGAGGGCGTACTGGTGGCATTAGGCAACCCGAAGCTGATCCTGTTTTTTGTCGCGCTGCTAAGCCAGTTTGTGACCCCCGAAATGAGTGGCCTGGCCAAAGCGATCATTGTGTTAACGGCGATGATTATTGACGGGGGGTGGTACGTGCTGGTTGCTGTGGTGCTTTCTCATTCACACATTCTGCCCTGGCTGCAACAGCGTGCCCACTGGATAAACCGCATTACCGGGGTGCTGTTAATCGCGCTGGCGTTACGCGTGGTGGCTGGACCACTGGTGTAAAAAGCATAGCCGTGGCATGGTGATACCCATGCCGTTTGGGGTTTTGTAGGGCGAAGTGATGCAAATTTACGACCAAGACTGCTATACCCACCAAGGGCTGCCGTTCAATCTACGCGTGCTGCGCGGTCAAGTGTTGCTGGTGGTCAATGTCGCCAGTCAGTGTGGTTTTACCCCGCAGTTAAGCGAGTTAGAGTCGCTCTATCAGCGCTACCGGGATCGTGGTTTCACTGTGCTCGGTTTCCCGTGCAATCAGTTTGGCCGCCAGTCGCCGGAAAGCGCCCAAGCGTTTTGTCAATTTGGCGAGCAGCAATTCGGCGTCAGTTTTCCATTGCTGGAGAAGGTTAAGGTCAACGGCAGTGATGCCCATCCGCTGTTTGTGCTGCTCAAGCGTGAGGCACCTGGAGTCCTAGGCACGCAGCTGATTAAATGGAATTTTACCAAGTTCCTGGTGGGCCGTGATGGCAAGGTGATAGCCCGATTTGGGCCGCGCTATCATGGGCGACCGCTACGTCTGGCATTAGAAGAAACCTTGGATCAAACATACCCATAGTCCCATAAGGCATTATCCCTCTATACCTGCTCGCCCCGCGCGACTGCTACACGATTCATGAGCGCGTTCCAGCGGTGGCGCACCATCATGGTCGTTAAGCCTGAAAACAGCGCCCAGCTTTTGCGACGCCAGCCCTTCAAGCGCATGTTGTGATTGACCAACTGCTTCATCAGCTTGTAGTCGTCAAATTGCCGCCACTCGCTGGCGATCGAGAGCTGGTGGCGGGACATCACCGGGGCCATTTCCAGGCGAAACATCCACTCAAGCTCGTTAAGGGACATATCATAGCGCTCCACGACCTCGACCATGCGCGCGTAATCGCGCTCGCTGGGTTCGCGATCCAGCCACAGCGGGGCTAGCGCCAGCCATAAATCGCCGCGTTCATCTACTAGCTGCTGTGCATTCATGATCGCCTCATGGGAAGTCGTTGCTAACGTAAGTGCTTGCCTACGTGTTTATCATCAGTACTTGTCATAAGTACTTGCCATCAGTACCGACATAATAACTTAGGCGGCTATCGTGACGCGAAAGCGCTTCTAGCTCAAGGGCAGACTATCGCTGAAGAATGGACAATCGCTCAAGAGCGGACAGGGCGCCCAGAGACCGCTAGAATACCCTCACTGAATCATGACATTGCTATGGCAAACGCTATTGCAAAAACTATGGCAAAACGATGTTGCTAGTTATGATGTCAAAAGCAAAATCAATCCGATAACGAGGTTCGATGTGATTATTAAACCCAAAGTGCGCGGCTTTATTTGTACCACTACTCATCCCATCGGCTGCGAGCAGAATGTTCGCGAACAGATTGAAGCGACCCGTGCTCGTGGTTTGGATAAGCAGGCTGGCCCAAAAAAAGTGCTCGTCATTGGGGCTTCAAGTGGCTACGGATTAGCCGCGCGTATTACCGCGGCGTTTGGCTACGGCGCCGACACGCTGGGCGTGTTCTTTGAAAAGCCCGCCACCGATAAAAAGCCGGGCACCGCAGGTTGGTACAACAGCGCAGCGTTCGATAAATTGGCCAAGCAGGAAGGGCTGTATAGCAAGTCGATTAACGGCGATGCGTTCTCCCATGAAGCGCGGGAAGAAGCGATTGAGTTGATTAAGCAGGACATGGGCGAGATTGACCTGGTGGTCTACTCGCTGGCATCACCCGTTCGGAAGCTGCCGGATAGCGGCGAACTGAAACGCTCAAGCCTTAAGCCAATTGGCGAGACTTACCGCGCCACCGCTATCGATACCAATAAAGACGCCATTATCGAAGCGGAAGTAGAACCTGCCACCCAGCAGGAGATCGACGACACCATCACCGTGATGGGCGGCGAAGATTGGGAACTGTGGATGAGCGCGCTAGACGAAGCCGGTGTGCTGGCCAAAGGCGCGCGCAGCGTGGCGTTTAGCTATATCGGTACCGAAATCACCTGGCCGATTTACTGGCATGGCGCTTTGGGTAAAGCCAAAGAAGATCTTGACCGCGCCGCAGCGGCTATCGATACCAAACTGAAAGAGAGCGGTGGTGGTGCCAATGTGGCGGTGCTCAAATCGGTGGTCACCCAGGCCAGCGCAGCCATTCCAGTGATGCCGCTTTACATCGCCATGGTCTACCGCATCATGAAAGAGCAGGGCCTGCACGAAGGCACTATCGATCAGTTGAACCGTCTATTCGGCGAGCAGCTCTACTCGGCTGAGGGGCTACGCGGTGAGTTCACCACCGACGAAGTTGGACGCCTACGTCTGGATGACTGGGAATTGCGTGACGATGTTCAGCAAGCGTGCCAGGATCTTTGGCCGGAAGTGACGACGGAAAACTTATTCGAAATTACCGACTATGCTGGTTATAAGCACGAATTCTTGAAGCTGTTTGGCTTTGAGCGTGACGATGTCGATTACGATGCCGACGTCAATCCTGAGGTTAAGTTTGATGTCGTGAATCTGTAAGCCATCCATTGGGGCGGTAGCGCCGCCCAATTCGACCGGAACGCGGGAGGTGTTTATGGATACTAGGGAAAGCAAAACTCCGGAAGAAGAGAAGCAGCACATTATTAATGAGCGGATACCTGAGGATTATGAAACCTCAAAACCGCATCTACAGCCGGAAGCCAAGAAGCGACCCGATGGGTTGTACAAGCTGCTCCCGCTAGTGGTGATCATTCTCGGCGTAATTGTGGTCAGTATCGTCGTGTTAGGTATTATTAATCGGGGCAACTAGTGCTTAACTAGGCTTTAATTTGCCGGGCTTTGGCCCGGCAAATTGCATTCATGCGTCACGTTTTTGCTGCAGTGGTCATAACGCTGCCATCCGCTACGCAATTGGGTAAGATGGTGGCTTCCCTAGGCCGATGGCGGTTTTTCATGCAGCGTTTCATGCAGTTTTTTATGCAGCTCAGTCAGTTATCATGCTGCCCAACCCGTTAACCTCTCACACAGGCATCACCCGTCGGCGTGTGGCATTTCTGCTGTTGCCGGGGTTTTCGTTATTGACCCACGCCAGTGCGCTAGAACCGCTGCAAATGGCTAACCAACTAAGTGGTCAAATGCTTTACCAAACCGTCACGTTAAGCCTTAACGACGAGCCCGTGCGCAGTGGTGCCCAGCTTTCGCTAATCGCGCAGCATGAGCTAAGTACTGCTCTAGGCCCACTAGACCTGTTGTTCATATGTGCACCGACGCCGCTGCCCTATACGCTTCCTGCCAAGCTGAATGAGTGGCTGCGAGGGCACCAGGGCCATGGCGTAGCGCTGGGTGGTTTGGCTGGGGGCACCGAGGTATTGGCGCGCTGTGGTTTGCTTGAAGGTTATCGGGCGACGCTGCCCTGGCAGCGTTTTGAGGCCTTTTCCCAGGCCTATCCGCAGGTGACGCTTTCTCAACAATTATTTGAAATTGACCGTGACAGGTTGACCTGCGCGGGCGGTACTGCCGCCATGGACTTAATGCTCACGCTGATTGGTCAGCATCACGGTGCTCGCTTGGCGGAGCAAGTGTCGGAGCAGTTTGCCTGCGATCGCATTCGCTTGGCGGACGAGCGCCAGCACGTGCCGCTGCGAAGCCGCCTGGGCCACGCGCCGCAGAGCCTGGTGGATGCCGTGACACTGATGGAAGCCAATATTGAGGAGCCGCTCTCAACTCTGGAACTGGCCGAGCACCTAGGGATTTCCCGGCGTCAGTTGGAGCGGCTATTTAAGAAGTATCTGCAGGCGGTGCCCAGCCGCTACTATCTCGATTTGCGCTTGCAGGAAGCCCGCAAGCAGCTGCGCGAGAGTGACCGGCCGGTAGGCGATATTGCCTTTGCCACGGGATTTTCCTCAGGCGCCCACTTTTCTACCGCCTACCGTCACCATTTCGGCATGACACCCAGGGAAGAGCGCCTGGGTTAGAAGGATAAGATTAGAAGGCTTAGGTTAGCGTATCCACAATGCCGCCTTCCACGCGCAGTGCCGCCCCGGTGGTGGCACTGGCCTGGGGCGATGCAGCGTAAACGCTCATGTTTGCGACCTCTTCGGGGGTCGCCAAGCGCTGAATGATGGAAGAGGGACGGTTTTCCTGTACAAAGCGTGCCTCCACCTCTTGCTGAGAAATGCCCTCTTTCTCGGCCATTTCGCCAAGCATCTTGAGTACGCCTTCTGAGCGTGTCGGACCGGGGAGAATGGCATTCACGGTAACCTGGGTGCCACTGAGTACCTTGGCCAGCCCGCGGGAAACTGACAGCAATGCCGATTTGGTCATACCGTAATGCACCATTTCGCTGGGGATGTTGATGCCCGACTCGCTGGATAAAAACTGAATACGCCCCCAATTGCGCTCGCGCATGCCCTGGGCGTAGTGGCGGGAAAGCCGCACCGCGCTCATCACGTTGACATCAAAAAATTGCTGCCAGGTAGCGTCATCGACTTCAAAAAAGTCCTGTGGGCCGAAGATGCCGACGTTGTTGATCAAGATATCGGTGCTGGGCTGTTGCTCGATCAGCGTTTGGCAGCCTTCAGCAGTGCCGAGATCAGCCGCTACGCCTTCTACATTAGCATTGGGGGTAGCGTTTTTAAGCGCCGCGATGGCCTCCTCAACCCGCGCCTGGGTGCTTCCTGTCACGACCACGTTAGCGCCAGCATTGGCGAGTCCTTGAGCAATCGCAAAACCGATGCCTGCCGTCGAGCCGGTGATAATGGCGTGCTTGCCGCTTAGATCAATATGCATACGTTGGTCTCCTCTCGTCCTGAGTGTCGGTGCTCATCACTATGCAACGCAGCTCAGCGAATAACCGCATAGCTTGCTAATTAGTATGCGGCTCTTTTAGGCTTCTTCAAGGGGAAGGTCTTCAATCGACCAGGTGTTCAGTCGCTTGCTGGGCACTGAGCCAGTAAAAAAGGGGCCTTGCGACCGTGCCCTGCCGCTCAGGCAGCTTAGCAACATCAGTGATGCTCCGGTTTACGCTGTTCCTAGTGCGCCGCCGCTAAATGTTATCTCTAGCCCAACACCCGCTTATGACTCGGCATTCGGCGGCATCACCACCCACTCAGGCTCCTCGAATTCGCCGATCAGGCGGATCTCGCAGCAGGGGGCCGCACGGCGGATGACCTCCTTTATCTCCGGGTTGGGCTGGGCTTCCATGGCGTCGCGGCTGGCCTTGCTGTCCCAGTGGGCGATGGCGATCAGGGTGTTGGGGTCGCCGATCTTTCGATGCAGTTCAGTGCCGCGTGCCCCTGGCGCCTGCTGGATGAGTTGGCTGGCGCGGACCCAGGCGTCGGCGTAGTCCTCGGCACGGTAGCCGTCGCGGATATGCACTTCGAAGATATATTTCATGGCGCTTCTCCCTGTTACTGCTGCTGAAGCTTTCGATCCTGGTCCATTGTATCCCGCCCCGTCCTGATCCAGCTGCCTCTTTTCTCGCGCCGTTAGTCGAGCGTGATGCTCAGCGTCTGCCGGGTCTCGCAGGGGTAGCCGTGGCGCAGGTGCAGGGTGCGCTTGTCGAGGGCCATCACCACCGCGAACAGGGTCTCCATGCGCTCGGCCTCGGGCAGGTCGACGTCAGTGTGCTTGCAGATCGACATAGGCGCATTGTGATGGTCGCTCAGTACGTCGAACAGCGCGCTGACGCTGGCCTTGGGCGGTGGGTCGAGCAGCTCATCGAGGCGGTGCAGGCGTACATGGGAGTCGGGCTTGGGGAAGTCGGTGACACAGGCGGTGGCGGCCGCGGCGTAGAGGTGGTTGGTATGGGTCACCCGCCCGCCGCTGGGCTCGAGTACCCCCGGTGGCCCGGGCTGGACCTCGAAGCCGGCGGCCTGGCCTGCAGCGCTGGCGACCAGAAAGTGCGCCGGCGAGGCGACGCGGTCTTCCGCGACGATGCGCTGGGCGCTGGTGAAGCCGTCGCTCTCGAGAAGCTTGCGCAGGGCGATGTGGATCGGCAGGCCCTCGCCGCAGGTCTGCGAGCGGATGGCGTTGAGACACACGCCGAGGCCGTGGGCGTTGAGGCCGATCTTGGCCAGCATCCCGGCCTCGCCGACGCTGACCAGCGGCGGGGCGTCGTCCCCCTCTATGTGTAGTACCACCACGTTGTCGAGCTGGTCGAGGCGCCAGTCCCAGTTCTGGGCCAGCCATTGGCGACCCTGCTGGTAGAGTGAGAAGGCAGAACAGCCGCCGCTGGCTTGGGTTAGCGAGATCTCGCTGCGGCAGTTGAGGGTGAGGATATCGTCGCGCTGCAGGTCGGCGCCCTCGGCAATGCCCTCGAGCTCATCCAGGATCGCCGGAAAGCCGCGTTCGATCGCCGGTATAAAGCGGCGGGCCTCCTGCCGGGCTGCGGCCCAGTCGAGGCCTACAAAGTCTTGAAACAGCCTGTCATAGACCTCAATGCTGCGCTGAATCTGTGCGGCGTGGCGCTGGCCATGGGCCACGCCAATGGTATGGCGGCTACCACGCAGGTGGGTTACGTCGAGCATGCGGAGTGCTCCTCGGTGAGGGGATTTACTCAAGCCTACCGCGAACAGCGTTGAAGTGCAGGTGGGTGCTTGGATATGCAGGGTCACGGATTTACTCGCCCTTGATTGCCGACACCGCGCGCCGATGCCTGGATCCCGCGCCTTATCCAACGTTTGAGGGAAGTTCGACGCTGACAGCTACCAAGGGGCATTAGGCGCCCCCAAACGATAAAAAGCGGGTCTAAATACGTCACTGATACCGTGAGGTGCACAAGGACGGATATAGAGTGTTACAAAAGGGGGAGGGTACTCCAGTTAAATGCCGCTATTCATAATTTGCCGTCCCATTGCTGAAAGCAGGTAACCTAGCTAGGCCTTTATACTGTTTTCATTCCTTTCCTCCACTGGAGCTAGCGTGCCATGAGCCATACCCCAAGCCGTCAAGATTACGACCACTACATGACGCCCAACTACTCACCGCAGCAGGTTATTCCCGTGCGTGGTGAAGGTAGCCGCTTGTGGGATCAACAGGGGCGTGAATATATCGACTTCGCCGGTGGTATTGCGGTGAACTCACTTGGCCATTGCCATCCGGTGTTGGTCAATGCGCTAAAAGAGCAAGGCGAAAAGCTATGGCACCTCTCCAACGTGTTTACCAACGAGCCAGCGCTGAACCTGGCCAAATCGCTGGTCGAGCGCACCTTCGCTGATAAGGTGTTCTTGTGCTCCTCCGGCGGTGAAGCCAACGAAGCCGCGCTTAAGCTGGCGCGCCGCTGGGCAGTGGATCACCACGGTGAGCATAAAGATAAGATCATCTCATTTTATCAATCTTTCCATGGCCGCACCTTCTTCACCGTTAGCGTTGGTGGTCAGCCCAAGTACTCCCAAGGCTTTGGCCCGGTGCCTGGTGGCATCCTGCATGCTGACTACAATGATCTGGAAAGCGTGCGCAAGCTGGTCGGTGACGACACCTGCGCGATTATGGTCGAACCCATGCAGGGTGAGGGCGGCATCGTGCCCGGCACGCAAGCGTTTCTTCAGGGCCTGCGCGACCTATGCGATGAACACAATGCGCTGCTGATCTTTGATGAAGTGCAAACCGGCGTTGGTCGTAGCGGCGAACTCTACGCTTACAAGAACTACGGCATCACCCCGGATATCCTCACCAGCGCGAAATCCCTGGGCGGCGGTTTCCCCATTGGCGCCATGCTGGCAATCGACTCGGTGGCTAAATCGTTGGTCATCGGTACCCACGGCTCTACTTATGGCGGCAATGCGTTGGCATCTGCTGTGGCCTTAGCGGCGGTTGAGTTTATCGACACCCCTGAGGTGCTCGAAGGCGTTAAGCGTCGCCACGATCTGTTCCGTGAACACCTGGAAACCATCAACCGCAAGTACGGCGTGTTTAAAGAGATTCGTGGTATGGGCCTGCTGATGGGCGCCCAGATGTCGGATGCCTATGAGGGCCGCGCCAAAGATATTCTGCCGTTGGCGATTGAAGAGGGCCTGATGGCGCTTATCGCCGGGCCGAACGTACTGCGCATGGCGCCTTCCCTGGTCATTCCTGAAGCAGATATCGCCGAAGGCATGGCTCGCTTAGAGCGCGCGATTGAGCGGTTAGTTGCGGCCGCATGAGTGAACAACAGGCTGCGTCAAGCGTGTCAACGGAACAGGGGGCGTCGAGAATGCTAGTCGTTCGACCCGTTAAAGCGTCTGATCTCATGGCGCTGGAGCAATTAGCCGAGCATGCAGTGCCTAGGCTGACCAACTTGCCTGCTAACCGTGAGCGGCTTCAGGAGCGCATTGCGCGCTCCCAGGAAGCCTTTAACGGCGACGTTGAGTTTCCAGAAGATGAGCACTATACGTTTGTGCTGGCGGACGATACACGCGAGGAAGTGCTGGGCACGGCCACTATCCGTGCCCAGGCAGGCGCCAACGAGGCCTATTACACCTATCGTCAGGAAACGCTGATTCACGCTTCACAGCAGCTCAATGTTCGCCGTGAAGTGCAGACGCTGGCGCTCTCCCATGAAGTCTCGGACGCTACCCTGCTGTGCGCCTTTTCGCTTAACCCTCGCTACAAAGGCACCAGCGCGGAGAGCCTGTTACGCCGGGCGCGGTTGATGTTTATCGCCCAGTACCCGGAACGCTTTTCACGCATTCTGGCGGTGGCGTTCCCTGGCTACTTGGATACCCGCAGCGAATCGCCGTTTTGGGAAAGCGTGGGGCGGCACTTTTTTGCTCGCAGTTTCCAGGATATTAACCACATTGCCGGGGTACGCTCGAAAAGTTTTATCGCCGAAGTAATGCCCCAGTTTCCGCTCTATTTGCCGCTGCTAACGCCCCAGGCGCGGGCGGCAATAGGTCGTGAGCACCCCGCCCACGAAGAGGCGCTGGAAGAGATGCTGGCGGAGGGCTTTGTGCGTTCGCGGCATGTGGATATTTTCGACGCCGGGCCGATTGTCAAGGCTGAGCGCGAGCGGTTGGAAACCTTCCGCAGTGCCGCCTGGCACCCGGTACGCATTCGTCCTGAACACGCGTTGCCCGATGCCGAACCGGCGTTGGTCGCCAATCAAAAGCTGGGTGAGTTTCGTTGTATCGTCGCCCGCTACGCGCTGTCGCCCACGGGCCAGTTAATGCTTTCTCCCGAACATGCCGAGCGATTGGGCGTTACCGAAGGGCGAGCGGTACTGGCCGCACCGCTGACGCTACCCACCGCGGTAGACGCGCTTGATGAAGGAGAGATGTAATGCGCATTCGACCCATTGCCCGTGATGATTTGGATGGGCTTCAGGCGCTTGCGCAGCAGGCGGGCGTTGGCTTTACCTCGCTACCCGATAACCGCGAGTTTTTAGCCGGTAAGATTGAAGCGGCCGCCAGTGCTTTTGAAGAGCGCACCCCAGCGGATGACCGGCTCTACTTCTTTGTGCTGGAAGATGAAACAAGCGGCGAACTCGCTGGTTGCTGCGCTATAGAGGGCCAGGTGGGCCGCGAAGTGCCGTTCTATAACTACCGGCTGGGCACCTTGGCACACTCGTCGGTACAGCTGGACTTGCACCGCACCATCGACACGCTGTTTTTAAGCTCCGACCACACCGGTGACGCTGAAGTGTGCTCGCTGTTTTTGCGTCCAGAATACCGCGGCGAAGCCAACAAACATTTGCGCAACGGCGCGCTGCTCTCCAAAGCACGCTGGCTGTTTATCGCCCAGTTCCGTGACCGCTTCCCGGATAAAGTGCTGGCCGAAATGCGCGGCGTGTTCGACGAAAATAACACCAGCCCTTTCTGGGAGAGCCTGGGCAAACACTTCTTCCCTATGGATTTCAGCGAGGCTGACCGCCTAACCGGCCTGGGGCAGAAGAGCTTTATTGGCGAGCTGATGCCCAAGTTTCCCATTTACACCACCTTTATGGCCGAAGAGGCGCGGGCTTGTATTGGCCAGGTGCATCGTCATACCCGCCCGGCGCTGGAGATGCTTAAGAAAGAGGGACTGCGCTGGGAAGGCTATATCGATATTTTCGACGGTGGCCCGACGGTGGAGGCTTACATTGACGATGTGCGCGCCATCCGTAACTCACGGCTCTGCCAAGTGGAAGTATCCAATAGCGCAGCAGAAGAGAGCGTCAGCCGCTGGCTGGCCGCCACCACTCATATGCTCAGCTTTACCGCCAGTTGGGTAGGCCGTGCCCCCAGCGATGACAACACTATCGTGCTGAGCGCACAAGAAGCGCAGCGCTTAGGCGTTTCCACCGGCGATACCCTACGGCTACTCGAAACCTAGGCGACGTTTACAGGAGAGTTTTATGCACGCCCAACAGCAGCAACTCATCAATGGCGCCTGGGTCGCAGGCGACGCCGAGCCGTTGAGCAAGGTTGATCCGGTTTCCAGTCAGCTGTTATGGCAAGCGGCAACCGCCAGCGCGGAGCAGGTCGACGCCGCGGTCAAGGCTGCCCGCGGTGCTTTCCCCAACTGGGCGCGTACCCCATTTGCCGAGCGCCAGGCGCTGGTCGAACGGTTTGCCGAGGTGCTCAAAAACCGCGGTGAAGACCTAGCCGTGGCGATTGCCTCTGAAACCGGTAAACCGCTCTGGGAAGCGCGCACCGAAGCGGGTGCCATGGTGGGGAAGGTGGCGCTGTCGGTGAAGGCGTATAACGAGCGCACCGGTGAGCGGGAAAAAGCCGCGGGCAGCGCCAAAGCGGTGCTGCGCCATCGCCCCCACGGCGTGATGGCGGTGTTTGGCCCCTATAACTTCCCCGGCCATCTGCCCAACGGCCATATGGTGCCTGCGCTGTTGGCGGGTAACTGTGTGGTCTTCAAACCCAGCGACCAAACCCCACTTACCGCGGATTTCACCCTACAGTGCTGGCTAGAGGCCGGGCTTCCAGCAGGCGTCATTAACCTAGTGCAAGGCGGTGTGCCGGTAGGCCAGGCGTTGGCAGGCAACCCTGATATTGATGGCCTGCTGTTTACCGGGAGCGCCAAAGTGGGCGGTATGCTGCATCAACAGTTTGCCGGGCAGTTGGATAAAATCCTGGCGCTGGAACTGGGCGGCAATAACCCGTTGGTGGTGAAAGATGTCGACGACGAGCGTGCAGCGGTGTTGGCCATTCTGCAGTCGGCGTTTCTCTCTGGTGGGCAGCGCTGCACCTGCGCGCGGCGTTTGATGGTGCCGGAGGGTGCCGTCGGTGATCGCTTGATCGATGCGCTTTCAGAGGCGATCGCTAAGCTGCACGTGGCGGGCCAGTTCGAAGAGAATCCTGCGCCGTTTTATGGCGGTTTGGTCAGCGTAGCGGCGGCAGACGGCTTACTGAAAGCCCAAGAAGAGTTGGAAACTATGGGTGGCACGGTGATCAACCGCATGCGGCGTTTGCAAGATAACACCAGCCTGTTAAGCCCCGCGTTGATCGACGTGACGGGATTGGAGGTGCCTGACGAGGAGCATTTCGGCCCGCTGCTGAAAATCCACCGCTATAGCGATTGGGATGAAGCGCTACAGCTCGCCAACAACACCCGCTACGGGCTCTCCGCCGGTTTAATTGGCGGCGAACAAGCCGATTGGGATGACTTCCTGCTACGTATTCGCGCCGGGATCGTCAACTGGAACCGCCAAACTACCGGTGCCTCCGGCGATGCACCTTTCGGCGGCGTGGGTGACAGCGGCAACCACCGCCCCAGCGCTTTCTATGCGGCGGACTACTGCGCCTACCCGGTGGCTTCCATGGAAGCCGACAGCCTGGAGATGCCCGAGACCCTGCCGCCGGGAGTGAGCCTATGAGTGCCGCCGATATCAGCAGCGTCAGGGAAGTCAATTTTGATGGTTTAGTCGGCCCAACCCATAACTACTCGGGGCTGGCGGTAGGTAATGTGGCGTCTATGAGCCACGGCGGGTTAGTGTCCAACCCCAAAGAGGGCGCGTTGCAGGGTCTTCTCAAGATGAAGTCGCTGATGGACGCGGGCTACGCTCAAGGCGTTCTGCCACCCCAACAGCGCCCCGATATTGGCGCACTGCGCGATTTAGGTTTTAGCGGTAGTAATGGTGAGGTGCTGGCTCGTGCTTCTAAAGAAGCGCCGCAGCTGCTTCGGGCGGTGTGCTCGGCTTCGAGTATGTGGACGGCTAACGCGGGCACTATTACCCCCAGCATGGATGCACCCGATCGCCGGGTACACTTCACACCAGCGAATCTACAATCCAGCTTTCACCGCTATTTAGAACCGCAAACCACCGGTCGCGTGCTGCAGGCAATTTTCCGCGACGAACAGCACTTCGCCCACCACCCGGTGCTACCCGCCACCCCAGCCTTTTCCGACGAAGGGGCGGCTAATCACACCCGTTTATGTGGTGAGTACGGCGAGCCGGGCGTTCACCTATTTGTCTATGGCCGTCAGGCGTTTGGTGACGTGCGTAGCGGTGAGGGGGAGCCAACACGCTTCCCTGCTAGGCAAACGCTGGAAGCGAGCCAAGCAGTAGCCCGCCAGCACGGGTTAACACAGGAGCAAACAGTATTTGCCCAGCAGCACCCGGATGCCATCGATGCAGGCGTCTTCCATAACGACGTGATTGCCGTAGGTAATGGCCCCGTGCTGCTCTACCACGAAATGGCGTTTCTGGATGAAGAAGGCACGCTCAATAAGCTGCGCGCCAAAATGGCCAGCCCGCTGATTCCCGTGCGCGTGCCCTTGGAAGCGGTAAGCATGGAGGATGCGGTAGCCTCGTATCTCTTCAACTCACAGCTGCTATCCAACCCGGATGGCACCATGACACTGGTAGTGCCCGGCGAATGCCAGGAGCGCGAAGCAGTATGGAACACCATCCAAAATCACCTGCTAGCAGGCAATAACCCCATCAGCGAAGTGATCGTCAAAGACGTCAAGCAGAGCATGCGCAACGGCGGCGGCCCCGCCTGCCTGCGCCTACGCGTGGTGCTAACGGAGGCCGAACGTGCAGCGCTCTCTGGCCGCGTGCTGCTCACCAATGCACTGTACACTGACCTGACCGCGTGGGTGGAGCGCCACTATCGCGATCGCCTCGCCCCGGACGATTTGGCCGATCCACAGCTGGCGGAAGAGTCGCTTGCAGCACTGGATGAACTCACTCAACTGCTGAAAATCGGCCCGGTTTATCCCTTTCAACTGGGGTAGGGTGTGATGTAGTGAGGGAAAATAATAAACGCCAGGGCAGTGCCTTGGCGTTTGGGTTTAAAGTTTGCAGCGAAAGCTTAGCCGTCGCTTGCCCGGCGTATGCGATTAGGAGGGAGCAGTGCGACAACATATGCTGACCTTGGTGATAGGAGTATTTTTAATAATGTCGACAGGCACTAATGCGAACGGCTTGGATTTCGAAGCGTTAGTGTCTGAGCAAGGCGCAGCAGGCCCACTGCCAGCACTTCAGCCGTTTGAAGCAAGGGATGGCACCACACTTTCATATCGGCATTATCCAAGTGAATCCGACACGGCGCTGGTGCTCGTGCACGGCTCAGGGACCGACAGTCGATACCTGGCAACCTTTGCTCGCGGATTGGCAGCTTCAGGCGCCGCTGCCGTTTACACCCCGGATATTCGAGGGCATGGGCCATCTCCCGTTCGGCGCGGCGATATCGACTATATCAAGCAGCTTGAGGATGATCTTGCCGATCTTATTGCCCACATCAAAGTGGTCAATCCTCAATTAACGCGTATCGTCGTCGGTGGGCATTCGTCAGGTGGCGGGTTAGCAATACGTTTTGCTGGTGGTACGCATGGGCACCGTGCCAACGCCTATCTGCTGCTAGCGCCTTACCTGGGATACGACGCACCTACTGTTCGGAAAAACTCGGGCGGGTGGGCAGACCCCAAAGTGACCAGGATCATTGCTATATCCATTTTGAATGAACTCGGTATTAACCACTTCAATAAGCTACCGGTGCTGCACTTTAATTTGCCGCCCGAATACCGCCAGGGCTCAGAAACGCTAGCGTATTCGTACCGGCTTATGAAGGGCTTTGGTCCCGCCAATTGGCAGAACGATCTCAGTTCTATGGCGGCTCCAGTCCTTCTTATTACTGGATCTGATGACGAAGCATTTTTTGCGGAGCGCTTCGAGCCCACTTTGCGGCCCATCGTTCCACACGCTGATATCGTCACGGTGCCTAATGCATCGCATCTGAGCCTTGTTGTGAACAAAGAGGGCATCAAGACAGCTTACCATTGGCTTCAAGCGTTATAAGAGCGAAAATCTCATGTGTATGGGATGGTGGAAACACTTATGGTTCTCACACCTAGCACTAGGATTACGTCAATATGCCCTTAATCGACATCCGTGCTGCACTCGAAACTGATGTTCCGGACATTCAATCCTGCGCACGACTGGCCTATTCAAAGTACATCTGCCGCATCGGCCGTGAACCCGCGCCCATGCATGCAGACTTCGCAAGCCTAATCGACTACGGCTACATAGATGTTGCCATCCTTGATTCACATTTTGTGGGCTATGTTGTGTTCTACCCCGAAGGCGATCATTTTCACCTCGAAAACGTTGCCATACTGCCCGAGTATGGCGGCCTCGGCATTGGGAAGCGATTGATCGATCACGTGGAACGTTCTGCCGAGGAAAAGGGGTATGAAGCCGTGGAACTTTATACGAATGAAGCCATGACAGAAAATCTCACCATGTACCCCAAACTGGGATACGTCAGGGTCGAGTGTCGGCATGAAGCGGGGTTTAATCGAGTGTATTTCCGAAAGCAGCTAAAGTTAGATGGCTGACAAGAAGAGCTTTCCTAGTTGGGTCGATTCAGTGAACGCGTCACTCTTGAGTTCATCACCGTATTGGAGATTGGTGATTTGAGAAAAGTATTAATGAGCGCCTGTCTCTTGGGTAAAAAGGTTCGCTATGATGGTGGTGCCCTTTCCGTGGATGATCAGATCGTTGAGCAGTGGCGTTCTGAAGGCCGAATCGTTTCTGTTTGCCCCGAAGTTGAGGCGGGGATGAGTATTCCCAGGCCGCCCGCGGAGATTTTCCAAGGCAGTGGTAAGGGTGTTTTAAACGGTGAGGTAGATGTTATCGAAAACGATGGGGGCAAGGTGACCAATGAATTTTTAGCAGGTGCCTCTATCGCTTTGAACTTGTGCCGTAAATTCGATACCGATATCGCAGTGCTTGCTGAGTTCAGCCCCTCATGCGGAAGCACCGCTATTTATGACGGCAGTTTTATGGGTAAAAAAGTACCAGGTATGGGAGTCACCGCTGCATTGCTCCGCGAAAATGGAATTCACGTTTTTAGTCAGTATGAGATAGCAGAAGCCAACATTGCACTACTTGCCACAAACTAGTTAAAGCAGCACTAGGAATCGTAATATGACGCCTATTATTCGGCCTACTAACGACAAGGCGTTCGCGGAAAATATCATCATTCAGAATATGTCAGCCTACTATAAACAGTTGGATATGCGCTGGGATACAGCCTTGTTTGATAAGCAGTGGGATGAGCTAGATAGCTATGAGTTAGTCATAAATGCTTCACAAGTGGGGCTGCTCTGCATAAATCACGATGAAATCGCTTACTATATTCGAGAGCTACAAATTGATCAGAAGTGGCGGCGTCAAGGCTTAGGTACAGCGGCAATCCGCTACACGGAGAAAATCGCCCAGCAGGCCGGCATCCGCTTACTTCGGCTCCGTGTGTTTTGTATCAACCCAGCCGTCGCTTTATACGAGCGTATGGGGTTTCGCGTGCGTAAAACCGAGGGCGGGACTCACTATATGGAGAAAAGGATTGATTAGCTGCTCAAACTGAATCGTGTTGTACTCCCTGATGCCTTACTCCTTTACTGTCGCAATGATGTCTGTCATATCGGTCACTTCTAAACCATCCTCCCGTATTAATTTCGTTTCAACACGCAGTCCATCCCTCGTTTGTAGCTGAAGGCGAAGCGGTGTATTGCCAGGTTCTAAGTGCTCTCCGCCCCACTCGCGAAGGGCGATAACCACGGGGAAGAGTGCATGGCCTTTCGCTGTTAGCGCATAGCCTTTGCGGGCTCGTTGTCCTGAATCACGGTATTGGTAGCGCTCTAAAATACCTTCTTGAACCAATCTGGCAAGCCGGTTGGACAAAACTGAGCGAGTAATACCCAGGTCTTCTCTGATTTGGTCGAAGCGCTCAGCACCACATATCACTTCTCGCAGAATCAGCAGCGACCACATATCTCCCACAACCCGGATCGCCTTGGCAAGCGAGCATTCTGAGACGGGAACACGTGTGTGAGAAGTGTGTGTTTCGGTGTGGTTTTTCATATTCCAATGATAGCAAAGTTTGAAAACAGAACTAAGCGCGACTAATCTGAGTCTTTATTAAAGACTCAGGTGGTAGATATGACACAATCTGACTTTCTCCACGAGCGCGATCCTACAGCACTCACAACTGACCTTCGTACACTCGCTGCGCTGGCCTTGGTGCCGGCAATCGGCCTAGGTATTGCACGATTTTCCTACGCATTACTTCTACCCTCTATGAGCTCAAGTCTTGGATGGAGCTATGCCGATGCAGGCTGGATGACCTCGGTAAACGCAGCAGGGTATTTTATTGCCGCGCTGATTTCGGCCCGTTTTATTGGAGTTGTTGGGGCCAATCGAGTCATGCGTACGGGGATCTTCGCATGCGTGATCGCTTTGATCATGATGGGAGTATTTCGCCACACTGCATTGCTCAATATCTCCTGGTTTTTGGCTGGACTAGGCGGCGCTAGTGCGTTTATTGCTGGTGGGGTTATCGCCGCCCAAGTATCCCAACGCCATCCGGCACGAGCGTCGTTTTTACTCGGCATCTTCTATGCGGGGCCAGGTTTAGGCATTGTGCTTTCGGGGGTTGGCGTTCCCTGGGTTCTGAGCCAGTGGGGCGCGACGGCATGGCCTACTGCTTGGTTAGCATTGGCGGCCATATCAGTGGTGCTCGCACTCGGCGTCGTATGGGGTGTTCGCGTCATGCCACAAAGCCGAGTTCAGGCACATGCATTGGCACCATTAGCTTCTATGCAGTGGATGCTGGTTGGCTATGGCTTTTTCGGGGCAGGCTATATTACTTACATGACGTTCATGATCGCTTGGATACAGTCCCACGGTGAGAGTGCCGCGTTTCAATCGCTATTCTGGGTCGTGCTGGGCTTGGCTGTGACTGTCTTCCCTTGGCTTTGGGCTGGTGTGCTGCAAAATCAGCGCCACGGCCGTGCATTTGCGATGCTTAATGGATTGACCCTGATTGGCGCTGCATTGCCGCTTATATCAAGTGCTTGGCCTGTTCTGCTAGTGTCGGCTGCGGTTTTCGGTTGTGCCTTTTTTGGTGTTGTGGCTTCTACGACAGCTTTTGTGCGGAGAAATTGTGATGCTTTGTCTTTGGCGTCGGGTATTGGTGCGATGACGGTCGCGTTTAGTATTGGCCAGACATTGGGGCCAACGTTAAGCGGTTGGTTGAATGATCTAACCGGGGGGCTATCGTTCGGGTTATTAACGTCAGCCGCCTTTTTAATCGCCGCAGCGTTAATCGGTTTGTTGCAAAAAGATTTCGGGGCAGGGCTGTCAGCACAATGAATATCAGGTATGGCTGGCTATCTGCTTACACCATGCCAACGGCGCCCATACTGTCATGTTCGTTTAAGTCGCTCTCGGGTTAATTAGTTAAGTTGTTTGGCTTTGCCAATGTTGAGCAGGGTAATTCCTGCTCCAATTAATAGGGTGCCAAGCAGTAAGCCTTCGGGAGCGGTTTCTCCCTGCAACACTATGGCAACTGGAACACCCACCACGGCGCCAACGGAGCCCAATAGGCTTAGAAACACCGGGCCGCCACTTTTCTGTAGCAGGAAGAGCAGTAAGAACTGGCCTGCGAAGACCACAGCTTGAATGGCAATCAGCATGATCGGCAGGGAGCGGTCTGTTGGAATGTTCAGTGAGAAGCCCGGCAGAAAACCCACGCTGAGCAGAAGGGCGGCAGCGGCGATGAGCATCCCAGGTGCCAGTGCATCGCTGGATACGCCTTCTGGCCAGCGCAAGGTTCTGTAAAGATTGCCGATGGCTAGCAGTACGGGCCCGATTAAAGCGAGAAGAATCCAGAGATAATCGGCATCCGGCGCAGAAAGCTTATGGAAGGCCAGGGTGACGGCACCTGCCAAGGCTGATATTACCCCCGCCGCACGCAACACCTGGAAGCGCTCCATTTTTAATGCTAGCGCGCCGACGTAGGTGAGTAGCGGTGGCAGGGTGATGATTAATGCCACGAACCCAGCACCCACATGGGGGACGGCTGAGAAAAACAGTAGGTTGGCACCCGCTACGCCCAGCAGCCCTGAAATAACGTAATACTCAATGGTACGACCGTTCACTGGCGGTAGATTGCGGCGAAAGGCGGAGAGAACCAACAAAATAAGCGCTGCCCCTGAAATCGACCAGAACAGAAAAGCGAGCGCTGACAGCTGAATATCACCGGCAAGTTTCGCCAAATTAGTCGATAGACCCAACAAGGCGCCACCGGCTAGCAGGTATATCAGTGGGGCAAGCCAAGTTCTTTTAGGTGAGTGTGTTGTGCGGGCAGTGCTTGATAACGTCATTGGCGAAGTTCTCATTGGTACCGTTTTTGAAACTATCTTGATATCAAGTTATGTGCGATTAATCTTGACGTCAAGCTAATTAGGCGCAAAATAGGCTCATGGATCATGTAGACAACATTCTTAAGCAGTGGCGGCTGGAGAGGCCTGAACTAGACGTTGCGCCGATGGGTACCATCGGGCGGGTTAAACGGCTGAACCACACTTTAATGCGCGCAATGGAGAAGACCTGGGCGGAATACGGCCTGACGGACGCCAGCTTTGACGTTCTGGCCACCCTACGGCGAGAGGGGGAGCCCTACGCGCTATCGCCGGGGGATTTGATGGCATCCACCATGGTGACATCGGGCACCATGACCCACCGTATCAATCAACTAGAAAAGGCGGGGTTGATTGAGCGGGTTAAAAATCCTGACGATGGCCGCGGTTTTCTAATCTCTCTGTCCCAGCGTGGGTTTGAGTTAATCGACGAAGCGGTGGCCGCCCATGTGGAAACCCAGGCGCAGCTGGTGAGTGGCCTGAGTAAAGAGCAACGAGAGCAACTTGATGATCTGCTTAAGCAGTTTTTGGCGGGGTTTGAGCAGAAGTGAGGTGCGCCGTAGCGGCAAGCTAGTCACTATTTAATCCGCACATTTAACATTAAGTGGTGAGATTCCTGCCTCGAACCCCCACCGTCATTGCCTCCATGAACGCGCGGACTCTGGCCACATGGCGCAGATCCGGGTGAGTGAGCAGCCAGAGTGGGGTAGTGAGTGCTTCAATGGGTTCGCTTAGCCTGAGTAGCGCTGCATCGGCATCGCCAAGGTAGCAGGGCAGTACCGCAATACCCGCCCCGTGGCGTACCGCTGATTGCATGCCCAGCATGCTGTCCACCCGGTAGGCGGCGCTTTTATCCATCATCCACTTTTCAAGCGTTGCGTCGCCCAGATGAACATCCGGGCCGATCCAGCTTTCTGTTGGCAGTGACGCTGTGCCTAGCGGCAGTGGGGCGTTTTGCCAAAGCGCCTTTTGGCCATAAATTGCCTGGTTAATATCGCCTATCTTGCGGCCTACCAGAGTTTCGGGTGGCTTTTTAGTTGGGCGGATCGCGATATCGGCCTCCCGCCGCGACAAGCTTTGCAGCTGATTGGAGATAACCACTTCCAGCGTGATTTCCGGATAGCGCTGGCGAAAGTTTGCCAGTAGCGGCGAGACCAGCCCCGCGAAAAGTGTATCAGTGGTGGTGATTCGTAAGCTGCCGGTGAGGGTTAAATCCTTCCCTATGATGCGGCGCTCAGCACCGTTGATTTCGCTCTGTACGCGCTTGGCCGAAGCCGCCAGATCATCCCCTGCCAGGGTCGGTGTATACCCCGTGCGACTGCGCTCAAAAAGGGTAACCCCCAGCCCTTGCTCCATCTCGCTTAAACGTCTAAATACCGTGGCATGGCTGATACGCAGCGCTCGGCTGGCGCCGGATAGCGAGCCCTCCTCGGCAATCGCTAGCACAATTTGAAGATCATCCCACCGTATCTGCTGTTCATTCATGCAAGCTTGGTTCTCATTTTTAGCCAATGTTTAAGCGCATATGAACAGGTTAGCCTGTCGTCAAACCAATCGATAGGGGAGGCGTCGTATGAATGTGTTGATTGTCTTGGCTCATCCTGAACGCAAGTCGTTTAATGGCGGCCTAGTGGATGTGGCGGTAAAACAGCTGGTGGACGCGGGCCATACAGTTGAGGTGGATGATCTCTATGCTGAGCAGTTTGATCCGGTGGAGCGCGCCGAGCACTATCCGCATCAAGCTGTTGATGTGGAATACTTTTATCCCCTCAATGAGCAGCGGGCTCACTACCAACAAAACGCATTACCGCAGGATGTTGAGCGGGAGTTGACACGGCTGGAGAGGGCTGACTTGGTGATCTTCCAGTTTCCATTATGGTGGCACGCCCAGCCCGCCATTTTGAAAGGCTGGTTTGATCGGGTGTTGGTGTATGGAGGGCGCTATACAAGCCGCATGCGTTACGATCATGGTTACTATCGCGGAAAGCAGGCGATGCTGTCAGTCACCACCGGCTCGCCGGAGATAGCGTTTCAGCCCTTTGGCCGCGCTGGCAATATGGTTCACTGGCTATGGCCTATGCATGCATCGTTGTACTACGTTGGCTTTGACGTGTTGGCGCCTCATTTGAGCTACGGCATTCAGGGCGGCGGTATTCGCTATCAAGAGGAGACTGCTCTCATTGACCATCTGGAGACCTGCAAAGCAGCCTGGGCATCTAGACTAGTGAGCTTGAGTAGTGAACGACCCATTCCATTTACAGGTTGGGACGACTGGGACGATGAGGGTGTTTTACACCAGACAAACCCGCTGCGATGGCGGCTAGGCTGAGCTCGTGTAGACTCTCACTTGTCTCTACCACCGATCAGTAAAAGGCCCGAGCAGCGCCATGAACAACGCGAAACACCTATTTTCCGATGCTGAGCGGCGTGGGCTCTACCGCGCCATACATGAACGGCGCGATGTGCGCTCGCAGTTTCTGCCTGACCGGATTCCCCCTGAAGTGCTGAGCCGCCTTTTGGAGGCCGCGCACCATGCGCCGTCGGTGGGGTTTATGCAGCCTTGGGATTTCATCGTGATTGAGAGTCGCGACGTCAGGGAGACGGTGCTGGCGATGTTTGAGCAAGAGAACCAGAAGGCCGCCGAGCGCTTTGAAGGTGAGCGTAAAGAGCATTATCGCAGCCTTAAGCTGCAAGGGATTATGGAAAGCCCGCTTAATCTCTGTATTACCTGCGACCGCAGCCGAGGCGGCCCCCATGTGCTAGGGCGCAATAGCATTGTGGAAACCGACCTGTTTAGCACTTGTTTAGCCGTGCAAAACCTCTGGCTGGCAGCGCGGGCGGAAGGGATTGGCGTTGGTTGGGTGAGTATTCTTGACCAGGAGCAGCTGAGCACTGCGTTAAATCTGCCTGAGCACGTTTACCCGCTGGCGTATCTCTGCCTTGGCTACGTGAGTGAGTTTTTAGATCAGCCAGAGCTTGAAGCGCAAGGCTGGCGTTCCCGCCTGCCTTTAAGTGACTTGGTGCATGGCGATAAGTGGGGGCAGCCGTTTAGCAGTGGGTTGTGAGCACGCTTCTATAGGAAGGGCCTGCTTGCTGTGCCCAGTCCATCTGCCCATTGCTTACGGCGTTGGCTTTTATTTGCGTACATGCGCTCGTCTGCCAACGCAAACACCTGTTGGGCGGGAACTTCACTGGAGCTGGCGCAGCCTATGCTCACATGAAGCATGAGTTCTTCATGTTCACCGCTGGCGGTGTCGATAGTGCAGCGCTGTTCAGGCAAGTTTTCTTGGATCAAGTTGGCCATACGCCTAGCTGCCGTTAGGTCGGCAGAGGGGAACAGAATGACGAATTCATCGCCACCGTAGCGAGCCAGTATGTCGCTGTCTCTGCAGTGAAATTGCAGGTACTGGGCAACGCAGGCAATTAGTTGGTCGCCTGCCACGTGCCCATAATGGTCGTTTACGTCCTTGAGCCTATCGACATCCAACATCAGCACCGCAAAATCCAGGTTTGGCGTCTGCACCTTGCCCTGAATACTCATCTGCAGCGCTGATTCCAAAAAACCTCGGTTATAAAGCCCGGTGAGTCCGTCACGCTCAGCCGTTTTCTTCAGTTCCAAATGCAGCAATTTATTCTCGGTAGCCGCCGCCAGCTGGTCGGCAAACAGAGACAGTATTTGCTCCAAACCGTCGTCTCGACTGGGAGCTTTCACAATCAGCCAGCCTTCATACATGCTTAGTCGGCCCGCCATCGACGCGACATAGAGATTCTCGCCTTCCTCTGTTTGTGGCAGTGTGGCCAGATCTCCTTCTTGTCCATAAACGTTTGCCAATAAATATCTTAGGCGTTTTTCATCCTCTGAGCTTAGCCCTGCCACCGCCGCGAAGCGTGTCACTTCTGAACGCTGCCGTTCTTGTAGAAAAACCGCAAATCCGTAGTCGGGGAAGTGGGTCTGTAGGTGGTTTAAGGAGTCAACCAGCAGCGTGTGGATATTGGTCGCGCGATTTGCGACGGCTCCTAGATCAAGCAAGGCGTGAAAGACTCGGTTCTGAAATCTAGTTTCGCCTATGCTGCGGCCAATCTGGCGATTCTGACTGTAGGTGACGCGGCCAATGGTTAGAAAATAGACCACTGCACCGGCCCATTGATAGATGTCTAAACGGTTGCTTACATAGGGACGAAAAGTGAACCCCGTTAGGGCGCTTCCAATTAAAGCTGCAAGAATGAAAAGTCCGGCTGCAATAAGCATTTTCCGCACTCCACCGACCACTAAATTATTCATCAAACAGGCAAGCCCAATGGTGATGGTCGCTAAAACGTAAAAATCCAGTACGCTGCACCAAAAACCAAATAGCAGGCTGTCAAAGAGGAGGTTTCTGAACTCGGCACGCTTGGAGTTCTGGGCATGTGCTGCAAGCGCATAGGCGACGCCGGGCCATAGCAGCAGCAACATCCCAGGTAGAATAAGCGTCCAGCCGCTGCCTTCTGCGACGGCGATCCATACGGTTAGCCCGAAGGTATGGCAAAAGGCAAAAATGCGTGGGGCAATTATTGCCAATGCAAGACGGTGTGGGCGTCTCAAAGAAGGTTGCATTCGTGAGTCTTTATTTAACGTTATTTGACCAACAGACTAGCACCTAAGCGGCTAAGAAGCCCTATCCCGGCGTCAGACGAATAGTTCGTTTCATTCTCATAAGTTGCAGACAGTGTCAGGGCGTATCGATTGGATATGATGAAGCTGTCTCGCAGCTGGCCAGTAAATGGTTGGCGTGCTCGCGAAGTGCCGCTTTGAGGCCATCTGGCTTGAGAACGGTAAATCGAAACGGGAGCTGTGCCAGCCAATAGGCAAACCACTCGAAGCTGTCGGTTCGGGTGGTGAGCAGTAATCCACCGTCAACCTCCTCGAACGGTTCTGTACAGAAAAATTGGTTCTCAACGTCAGCGGACACGGCATGATCGATGTGTAGCACCAGTGATACTTCATGAGTTGGGCCCCAGGACATAAGGCTTTCGCTCAAAAAATCGGCTGCATTGAAGCGAGCGGGGCGTATGAAGGTATCATCGAGTAGGTGCACACCGCTGATACGATCCAGCCTAAATGAGCGCATGGCGCCCCTCAGGTGGCAAAAACCAACGGCATACCACCGGCCCTGTTGGAAAACCAGTCCGTAGGGGTCGATCCGACGATCAATCTGATCGTGCTGCGGAGAGTGGTAAATCAGCCCGACGGTTCGCATGGCTTCAGTAGCTTTCGTAAGAGTCTCAAGTGTACGGTCATCACGGCTGGGTTCACGCCGGGGTAAGATCACCTGAGTGGTCTCACTGATACCGCGCACCCGTCTTTGTAAATTCGCAGGCATCACTCGCTCGAGCTTTGCTTGCACGCTGGCAATGGCAGGCGCTGCGTTCGTCAGACCCAGCTGGCTGGCGGCCACTAAGCCTAGAGAAACGGCGAACGTCTCTTCGTCGGTAAACATCATCGGTGGCAGCTTGAAGCCAGCCACCAGTCGATAGCCACCGTAGCGCCCCTGTTCGGTCACTATCGGCACACCTATATCTTCCAGTGCCGTAATGTAACGCCGTATAGTGCGTCGATCCACGTCCAGGCGTTCGGCCAACTCTGCGCCGCCCATCTGGCCATTAGCCTGAAGCAACTCAAGCACCGCAAGTACGCGTGTTGTGGGGCCTGCCATTAGCGCCTCCCTCCTGAAGCCATCGTTAAAGTCCTGCAGAAAAATGCATTGTGGCTTTTATTTAGGACGGATTATCACCTATTAACACACTAATCTGACTTGGCAGTACCTAATGTCATCGAAAAATAGACTGAAAAAGGAGCCTAATATGTCAGAGCTAACGTTTTACACTCACCCTATGTCTCGCGGGCGCGTGGTGCGCTGGATGCTGGAAGAGGTAGGCATAGCCTACTCGGTAAAAGCGATGGAGTATGGCTCAGAGATGAAAGCCGAGGACTACTTGGCCATCAACCCCATGGGGAAGGTGCCTGCCATCAAACATGGCAACACTGTGGTGACGGAAGTAGCGGCTATCTGCGCGTACCTGGCAGATCAGTTTCCAGATAAAAAGCTGTCACCGCCCCCACAATCTCCCGAACGTGGCGTTTACTATCGCTGGCTGTTTTTTATGGCGGGCCCGTTCGAAATGGCCACCAGCGCCATGACTTATGATTGGAAAATCGACAGCAGTAACGCACAGGCTGTCGGCTGTGGCCAAGTGGAAGACAGTATCAATACCCTTGAAAAAGCACTCAGTGAAAATGCTTATATCTGCGGCGATCAGTTTACTGCCGTAGATATCTTGGTTAGCAGTTATCTCTGGTGGGAAACGATGCAGAAGAACATCCCGCCCAACGAGGTGTTCAAGCAGTACATTGAGCGCATGGAAAGCAGGCCAGCAGCCAAGCGGGCCAATGAGTTGGATGATGAACTGGCTAAGCACTTAAAGCCTGTGACCGCCTGATGAATTGACCGTGCTGCTGCCCAGCCCTTAAGCGAACAGGGCTTGCAAGGTGAGATTAGCCCTATCTGGTTGCAGTTTTTTTGACAGCGCATGGCGGTGAGATCTCTGGCTAGCGGCGTGTGCAGGAGGTATCGGCGCTAGCCAGCCTACCCATATATCGCTACTGTATTTGCTTGTGCTAAATAAGACAGGCGCCACTTATGCAATGCGATATCATTCTCCAGCGGCTAAGAGCCGACGATCCTAACGCTGAAATAGTCGCGGGCTGGACATTTGAATCCTGGGGGCATTTGCACCCGGGGCTAACGCTGGAAAAGGCTATTGAATGGTTAAAGGCCGAATGTGGCCAGGGCGGTGTGCCTTCAATCTTTGTGGCGATGCAAGGCGAAACCCCTGTGGGAACCGCCAGCCTCATTGCTGATGATATGAGTATCCGCCGCGAATTTACCCCCTGGCTGGCCTCCGTATTCGTCGTGCCTGAATGGCGGGGGCAGGGTATTGCCTCTGCGTTGGTACGCCGGGTAGAAGCCGAAGCAGCTGCGCATGGCTTTGAGCGTTTCTATCTCTATACCCCTGATCAACAGGCGCTTTATCGACGGCTGGGTTGGCAGGATAAGGAGGATGTTGAGTATCGGAAAGAGCACGTTACGGTGATGGCGCGGCAGCTAGATAAGCCACAAAACTGAGAGGCGTTTATGATCAGTGGCCGTGCATTGCGCTACTTCGATACCGTGGCTCGCTGCCGTTCTTTACGTCAGGCTGCGGCGCAGCTGCATATCGCCCCCACGGCGATTAGCCGACAGATCGATTTATTGGAACATCAGCTTGGCGCACCGCTAATCGAACGCGGCCCCAATGGCATTAGCCTCACCGCCGCGGGGGAACTGTTAGCCGCCCAAGCTCAGCGTACCCTCCGTGATCTTGAGCGGGTGCAGGAGCATATTGCCGACCTTAAAGGTTTACGCACTGGCCGGGTCAGTTTGCAGGTGGCGGAAGGTGTTGTGGCTGGCCTGTTAGCCCCAGCGTTAGCCAAGATGGGGCAGCGCTATCCTCATTTGAGTTTTGATATCGGCATCGCCAGCGCTAGCCAAATGGTGGAGGCACTGCGCCGAGGCGATGCAGATATTGGTCTGTCATTCTTTATGCCCCGCCATGATGACATTGTGCCCTTTGCGAGTGCCGAGTTGCATCACCATGCAGTGATGGCCCCAGGCCATCCTTTGGCCGCGGCTTCTGAGGTGAGTCTTCACACCTTGGCAGAGCACCGGCTGATCCTACCTGATGAATCCTATGGCGCTCGCCAAGCGCTGGAGCGCGCCGCTCATCAGGCCGGGATAGTGCTGGCTCCCACCTTCAAAACTGCTTCACTGGAAACCCAAAAAGCACTCGCCCTTAACGGCGCAGGCGTGCTGGTATTGCCGCCGATGGCGGTAGCTCGGGAGTGTCAGTTAGGCGAACTCGTCAGCATTCCCTTATCTCCTTTAGAGCTCGAAGCAGCGCGGATTGATCTCTGTGTTTATCGCCATCGCCAGCGCAGCTTTGCCACCGAGGCATGCCTTTCGCTGCTGGCGAGTGCACTGCAAACCCGGCAAGACCCGCCATCCTGAAAGGGCTTGAGCCTGAGAGATATTGAACCTGAAAGATCTCGAAAGAGTAGAGTGCACACAAAAAGTGGACACGCTGCGGTCAATATTGAAATAGCAGAGGGCGCTGTGTGGGTTCATGCTGAGCTTATTGATAACGACTGCCTGATAACAGCCGTCTGACAACAACAGCAAAAGGTGATGTGATGCCTGAACTATACCAACTAACCGCCACGCAGTTGCTAGCGGGCTACCGAACCCATACGTTCTCGCCAAGTGAGGTAGCAGGCGCCCTGGTTGAGCATATCAACAGCTGGGAGCCGCACATTAACGCGCTGTATGCCTATCAGCCCGATGCCTTCATTAAAGCTGCAGAAGCGTCTACCCAACGCTGGGCAAAAGGCGAGCCAAGCGGTGGTTTGGATGGTGTTCCGGTCACCCTTAAAGAGTTGATTGCCACTAAAGGGATGCCGGTGCCGGTGGGCACGGGGCTGGGTGAGCAGGCTGCTGCCACTGAGGATGCACCCCCGGCTGCGCGCCTAGCGGAAGACAATGCCCTGCTGTTGGCAAAAACCACCTGCCCTGATTTTGGCATGCTCTCATCCGGGCTTTCTTCTTTTCATGGCCTAACCCGCAATCCGTGGGATTTGACCTGCAATACCGGTGGTTCAAGCGCGGGAGCGGGCGCGGCGGCCGTCGCTGGGCTTGGGCCGCTGCATGTGGGTACCGATATTGGTGGCTCGGTACGCCTGCCAGCGGCGTGGTGTGGGGTCGTCGGTTTTAAGCCTACGCTGGGCCGGGTACCCATAGATCCGTATTATGTGGGCCGCTGTGCCGGGCCCATGACCCGCAGCGTCGGGGATGCCGCGCTTATGATGACGGCGCTTGCCCGCACGGATCGGCGCGACGCGATGCGCCTGCCGCCCGAAGAGATCGACTGGATGAACCTAGCGCTAGACATAAAAGGCCTGCGGATTGGCGTGATGATGGAGGCGGGCTGTGGGCTGGCGTTGGATGATGAGATTCGCCAACATGTCGAGCAGGCTGCCAAGCAGTTAGAAGCCGCCGGGGCAACGCTAGTGCCCTTGGCACCCGTGCTGACCCGTGAAATGCTGGATGGGCTGGATCACTTCTGGCAGGCCCGCCAGTGGAGCGAGTTGTTAAAGCTCTCGCCAGAAGAGCGTGAGCAGGTATTGCCCGCCATTTTAGCCTGGGCCGACGGCGGCGCACGCTTAAGTGGCGTAGACGCGGTGCAAGGTTTCCAGCAAACCATGATGATGCGACGCGCTACCGAAAGCGTATTTGATGAGGTCGATGCGGTGATTTCACCCACCACACCCAATATCGCCTTTCCGGCCGAGTGGCCATCGCCGACTAATGATCCGCGTCAGCCTTTTGAGCACATTGCCTATACCGTGCCGTGGAATATGGGCGAGCAGCCCGCTATTTCCCTTAACGCTGGGTTCAGTAGCGGCAATATGCCTATGGGGGTGCAGTTGGTTGGCCCGCGTTTTGCGGATCATTTTGTACTCCAGCTGGCGCGACAGCTTGAAGAGCGCTTGGCGCTACCCATGCGCTGGCCAACGCTGCCAACGGATAAAGTGGGGGCACAATAATGCCGTTTTTAAAAACCGTTTAGAACAACCATCGTAAAAAACGGTTATTAAAAAACTGTTGTTAAAAACCGTCTTTAGAACCGTCTTTAAAACTTAGGGGAATACTCATGGGACGATTATTGGTGCTGCCTACCTCTCGGGCGGGCTGGGGGCTGTTAATCGCGTTCGTGGCGCTGGTGCTGGCGGGTACGTGGCCGGTGATTGGGTTAGTGAACCGGGCCACCTTGGTGATGGGCCTGCCGTTGATAGTGGTGTGGAGCTACCTGGTGATTTTTGCCTGCGTGGTGGTGATGCTGATCGGCAACCGCATTGTGGAGCGAGACGACCATGAGTAGCCCCTGGCCACTGTTGATTACCTTGACCTATGTTGCCATTGCGATGGTGATTGGCCTACGCGCCAGGGCAGGGCGCTCCATGAATAGCCTAGAAGAGTGGGGCGTGGCAGGACGCAGCATGGGGCCGGTGACGCTCTACCTGTTGATTGCCGCGGGCAGTGTGAGTGCTTACACCTTTATGGGTGCGCCCGGCTGGGCTTACTCCAAAGGCGTCGCAGTATTTTATGTAGCGATCTACCTTGCTTACCTGGCGTTGGTAGCGTGGTACTTTGGCCCCAAGGTGTGGCAGTTTGGTGAACAGTTTGGTCACGTGACTCAGGCAAGCGCCATTTCCGACCGCTACCAGAGCCCCGCGCTGGGCGCACTGGCGGCACTCGTAATGGCGATCGGCTCTATTGCCTACGCGGTGCTGCAAACCATTGGCTCGGCTTATATTCTGTTTGTGATGAGCGGCGGTTTGATTCCGATTTGGCTAGGTGTCGTGCTGGTACTGGCCTGCATTGCCGTTTACCTCTATGCCAGTGGTCAACGCGCGATTGGTCGCACCAATGCCTTTCAAGGCGTGTTGATGCTGATTGTGGCTTGGGCCGTTGGCCTCTGGGCCGTTCATAGCGCCACCGGCGGGTTGAGCTTTGCGGGCGTGTTTGAGCGTATCCAAGCCGAGCATAGCGAGTTTCTCACTCTGCCCGGCGCGGGCGGCGATATGAGCTTTAGCTTCTGGACGACCTCGATCATCGTTTCGATGTTTTCGTTTATGCCACCGGTATGGACCCAGTGGATGAGCGCCTCTTCGGCGCGCACTATTCGTCGCAGCGCTACTTGGTTGCCCACTTATTATATCGTCATTCTGCCGATGGTTGTTGTTGGTTTTATCGGCATTTTCTCCCTTCCGGAGCTGGCCCGGGCCGATACCGTGGTACTCGAATACGCCATGCAACACTTACCGGTGGCGCTGGTTGGACTGCTCGGCGCAGGCACTCTGGCAGCCTCAATGTCTTCTAGCGAGCCGTTTATTCACTCGGTATCGCTGTCGCTGAGCAAAGATGTGCTTCAGCCGGTGTTAAAACTCTCTGATGGTGTGACCGGCAAACTAGCCCGGCTGCTGATTCTGCCTATTATGTTCTTAGTGGTAGCGCCGTTGGCGATTGCCGAGCCCGGCAGTTTGGTAATGATTCTGTTGGTGGGGCTGGGGTTTGCTTCCCAGGTACTGCCTGCCTTTATCGGTATGTTCTTTTGGCCCCGCGCTTCTCGCTTAGGCGTGATGGCCGGTATCGTGGCGGGCTTTCTGATTACCGTGGCGTTTACTACCCTTTGGCCGCACCCGCTGGGGATACATGCGGGGTTCTGGGGGCTGATGCTCAACCTACCGGTGTTTGTGGCGGTCTCATTGATGACACCGGCTACCCACGAGGAGGTGATCGAGCGATTTTTTCGTATTGCCGCCCCTCGTGGATTTACTCGCTTGAGTCAATAAGTGTAGGGCAGCCACTGACTTAATCTATTCATGGTTATCGACTACCTTTATAACAAAGTGTTTTTTTGCATCAATTTTTTTGCATTAACTTTTGTGCATTAACTAAGGTAATTCGATGAGTCATGCATTGACTGGACATAACCGCCCTCAGCGGGTAATTGAGGCAACCCATCAGGCGAATAAGACCTTGCCAGCGGCCACCCGCCAAGCCAAGTACGCCAAAATGGCTGCGTCGCCCTACCGCTTTTACCGCGGTAGCAACCATCTGTACTGGAATGATGTATGGCACGATTGGCGCTTTGCCCTGTTTGGCGGCTGGCCGGAAACTCAAACTTGGCTGCAAGGCGATGCTCATGTCTACAACTTCGGCGCCTATGGTCATCATGATGATCAAGTCCGCTATGGCATGGATGATTTCGACGATGCGTTGATTGGCGACTACCAATACGATCTGTGGCGACTGGCCATAAGTGCCGTGCTTGATGGTCGTGAAAACGCGGAGTTAGATCCAAAAGCGATCGATAAAGCGCTTAAAAAGTTAATAGAGGGCTATTGCCAAACGCTGGCTGACCACGTCGACGGCAAGCCGGTGGAAGCGGTTACGCTTGATAGCGCCAAAGGTCCACTAAAGCCCTTTATGAGTAAAGTGGCCGATAAACAGAGTCGTGCTCGCATGCTCGAAAAGTGGACGACACTTGATGAGCAGCAAGGCCGCCATTTCGCTGAGCGGCCTGGCAAGCTCGCTAACCTGCCGGCGGATGTGGCCAGCCAACTCCGCCGCTTAATTGAGCAGGAGTATCAGCAAACGCTGCAACACGCTATTAAAGAGAGCGATCCCCACCATTTCCGCGTCAAAGATACGGCACGACGCTTGGATGCAGGTACCGGTTCGTTAGGTGTGGAGCGCTATTACGTCTTGATTGAAGGTGGTGTTGAACACGAGCACGATGACATCATCCTGGATGTCAAAGAGCAGGTTCCCCCTGAAGCGTTTCGACTAATGGATAAAAACCAGCAGCAGGCGTGGCGTAAGTTGTTTCCCAACGAAGCCATCCGTCATGCAGCTGCCTTCCACGCCATTGCCGAGCACCCAGACGCCTATCTTGGTTGGCTAACCATGAACGGAAAGGTGTTTTCGGTGCGTGAGCGCTCGCCGTTCAAGAAAGACTTTCCGACCCATAAGCTCTCGGGAGCTAAGTCATATAGAAAACTGGCAAAGCAGTGGGGAGAAATTCTCGCCCGTGAACACCTGCGCGGTGCTAAGGCGCTTAACCAAGGTGACTCAACACGCTTTGCAAAGGCCGTTTGCCAACGATTAAAAGGTCGTGAAGACCTGTTTGTTGAGGTAGTGTCAACACTGGCGGTGGCCTACGCTGACTGCACAGAGCAGGATTACGCTGTGTTTATCGATCACTTTCTGGCGACGGGTTCTGCATAATCAAACCAATACCATGAGTGATTATTGAGGCTGCTGTTTACCGAGCATAAACCCCTGCTCTTCAAGTGTCTCTTCCCATACCACACAGCGGTTACGGCCGCTGTGCTTGGCTTGATAAAGCGCTTCATCAGCAAGGCGCAGTAATTTCTTAGGGTCTTGAGAGTGATCAGGATACGTTGCAACACCGCAAGAGAGCGTGATTTTACGTAGTGGGGTGCCTTGATGGACAAATGCCTGATGAGCAATGGATGTTAACAGCGCTTTGGCGCGTGATTCAGCAGCAACTCGAGAGGTCGCGGGCAGCAGGGCAATAAATTCTTCACCCCCAAAGCGACAGATCACGTCCATATCCCGTAGGTGGTGGCGCAGTAACAGAGCGATTTCGACCAGTACAGCGTCTCCTGCATCGTGACCAAAATCGTCGTTAATCTGTTTGAAATGATCCACATCCAGCATTAGCACGGAAAGTTGACTGGCATGCTGCTTAACTCGCTGACACTGGTGTTCAAATGCCATGTCGAAATGGCGTCGGTTATGCAGGCCTGTTAACGGGTCTTTGCGTGAGAGTCCTTCCAGTTCTTGAACTAGCCGGTCAAGGTCGGCGGTTCGCGCAGCCACTTGCTGCTCAAGGGTCTCATTGGCCATCGCAAGCTGTTGCTGTGTATGCCGGTAGTGCCACAGAAAAATAGCCGCGTTAGCCAAAGAAAAAGCCAGTGTGCCATAGCTCAAAGGCACACTACGCCAGCCTACAAAACCGTGGGCGACCGCCATGTCGGCCAACAGCAGCGGGGCAAAAAAGGTAAAACTCACTACTAAAAGCCGTTGTTCAAGGCTGAGCCTTTTAAAACGCATGAGCGCAAGCGCCAACATCACGGGAAGCGTAAAGGCTAGCATGACATCAAAGACCGGGAAGGTTAGTGAAAGGCTCAAGACCCCCAATTGAACCAAACCAATTGCAAGAATCAAGTACGCTAAGTGAATAACCCACAAGTGAGTTATCCAACGCCTAGCGGTGCCTTCCAGCCAGTGGCTGAGTAGCAAGCCTAATGCCACTGGCAAGGTGTAATAGCTGCCTGCGCGCAGCGTGTCCCAGGCGAGTGGCCCATCGGCAATGAATTGACGAGCAGGCGTCTCAGCCAGCAGCATTAACCCCGAAGCGTAGGCAAACAAGGCAATTGACCCAAAGCCGCGTCGTTCGGGGCCTATTAGCGCGAAAATAGTGGCCAGGATAGCGAGTACCAATACCAACGCACTGACACCGAGATCCTGGGTGGAGTCGTGGATAACTTGTTTTAGAACCTCAATGCGCTCCATTATCTGAACTTGGCCCCATAAGCCAATACTGGTGTAGTAAGAGTAGAAGCGGAAGGTGAGCGTCTGACCGGCGGCATTCTCGGGTAGATCGATCATGTGCCAGGGCCAACCCGCAAAATCGCCTTTGCCTTGATCGTCAAATTCACCATATTGATAAATGAGCTCGTCGCCTAGATAAACTTGCCCAATCAAATTAATACTGGTGATAAAAAGGACAGGATCGCTCCAATCACCGGCGGGCACTGTAGTGCGTAGCCAGAGGTGTTCGTGCCCGTTGCGACCGGGTGGATTAGAAGGGGTATCGATCGCTTGCCACTCGGTTGAGTCGCTTTGCAGCCATTGGGGGTGGTTATCAGCATCGAAAGGAGAGTCACCCCAGCGATACTCCCAGCTTTGCAGTGGTTGAGAAGAGGTGTCGGCTTGAAGGCCAACAGAAAACACCAACAGCATGACAAAGGCCATCGTTAGCAGAATGCCATGGCGTAAGACTAACCCACAGGGCAGCATGGTGAGAGTCCTCATCTACGGGTAGCGTTCAATCTACTCATCAATGCAGTCACTTGGCTGATTACCTCGCGTGGATGCTGTGGAAGATCTATAGGCTTGAACCACTAACAGTTTACCTAAAAACTTAGCTTAGGCGATGACATCTACTTCAACGTTGAGCCGCCCGGTTATTTGCCATTAGGGAAAAATAAAACCGAGCCACTCAGTGGCCCGGCCTATCACTTTTTCAGCGTACGCATTGCTAACGCGATTAGTGACCGCTGGCAGCACCGCCTACGATCCCGCTGCGAAAGTCGCTGTCGCTGCGGTTTTTAAGGTGGTTAGCCACGGTATCCTCAGGTGAGCCCGCCATTTCACGGAACATACCCATCGATCCCAGCAGAGCAGAGGACTCGTAAGGTACGAAAACGCGCTCGCCATTTTTTGCCATATTGGGTAACACCTTGATATAACTCTGGCCAAGCAGGTAGCCCACAACTGTGCGTTTATTCTCTTCGCTGTCGCCAATGGCACTAAGCACCAGCTTAATCGACTCTTGCTCGCCCTGAGCGCGCAGAATCGCCGACTCTTTATCACCTTGGGCATTTAGAATTGAAGATTCACGCTGCCCCTGGGCCATGGCAATCGCTGCTGATTTTTCACCTTCTGCTTCTGTAACGGTCGCACGGCGCTTACGCTCGGCAGCCATTTGTAGGCGCATAGCGGTTTCCACCTCTTCCGGCATAGCAATATCCTGCACCTCGACCCGCGAGATTTTGACCCCCCATTTGGAGGCTGGCTCTTCCATCGCCGCCTGGATCTCGTTATTCACTTCAGCCCGGGACTCAAACAGCTTATCCAGCTCCATCTTACCGACCACCGAACGCAGTGTGGTTTTGGCCAGTACTTCTACGGCTTGGCTCATATTTTCTACTTCATAAACGGCCCGCTTAGGGTCGATGATTTGGTAGTAGAGCGCACCGTTGATACGCACGGTGACGTTATCCGTGGTAACGACCGGCTGGCCTGGGAAATCCATTACCGTTTCGCGGCGGTCAATACGGGTTTCGTCTGTGGTGATGGCGGTATAGTCTTCCCCCATTTTGCGATAACGCAGCATGGTGATCGCGCGGGGCTGCTCGATAAACGGAATAATGATGTTAATACCGCTTTCTAGCACGCGGTGGAACGAGCCAAGACGCTCAACCACCATTACTTCAGATTGGCGGATAATGATCAGGCCTTTAGAGATGATCACTACCGCGATCACAACAATAATAAGGCTTATTATTAAGCCTGGGCTAATCGGTAAATCCATTTTTAGGGCTCCTTGCGTTGGGAATTGTCGTCTTGAGAGTCGACATCTGCGGGCTGATGTAGCGTGACCAGTGCAGTGGTGCCCTCAAAACGTCTGAATACGACCGAGGTGCCGCTGGGTAAAGCGGTTTCACCGTTATCAAGTACACGTAAACGGTAGAAATCGCCGTTCACTTTAATGCCCGTGGCATCATCAAAATCGCGGCGAAGGGTAATGTAGTGATTGCCTTTCTCCACGCCTGTGCCCGTTGTGCCATAAGCCACTCCACGCGGAGAGAAGCGCGGACGAATCACCATGATGGATATCGGCAACAATATTCCGGTAAAAATCGCCATGCTGAGCAGTTGCCAGGGAAGCGTTAAACCAAGTGCAGTAACGGCCGCCGTTAGCGCCGCGGCAATACCCAGTGCGAGCAGCACCATCGCACCAGAACTTAGCTCTGCCAAACTCAGCAATAAAGCGAGTACTAGCCAGCTATAAGCCGGGTTCCAGTCCATATGCTCTCCAATGCATGTATGGGTGATGCTTTACAGGGTAACCCACTTGGCACGTCTTGACCTGTGCGCTGCCTGTAGGTTTTAAACTTTAGTTACCACTATTGCTGATAAGGGTACTGTTATGCCGATTTATGCCAACAGCCCGTTGTCCACTTTCTGACCACTCGCTGCATTGAAAATGGCTGCAAGCCCATGTTTAGTAGCTGGAGTGCTGATCGCGCCGTCTGTCTATGCCCAAGAGCACGGTCACCATGGCAGCCACGGCGAGTACAGTACCACTACTGACACCCACGTCGACAACCCTGCCGTAGCCGCCTACCAAGCCGCCAGTGATCGAATGCATGAAGACATGGCAATGGCGTTCACAGGCAACCCCGATGTCGATTTCGCGCAAGGCATGATCCCCCACCACGAGGGCGCCATCGCCATGGCTGAAATTGTGCTGGAGCACGGCGAAGACGACGAGATTCGCCAGCTAGCAGAAGAGATCATTGCTGCTCAAGAGAGTGAAATTGCGTTCTTAAAAGAGTGGCTTGAGGAAAACGGGCAGCAGTAACAGGCACTTTAAACATCGCGGCAGATCGTTAATTCAGCCATGTTACTATCAGATGTCTTTGGCGGCCTGGGCTGCTTCATCCAGCGCCCAGGCCGAAGGCAATAACAGCGTAGCGAGTGTCAGTCCTACCAGTGTGGTCAGTAGATTTGGTCGTTTTTAATACCGTTAGGGCCCAAAGAACTTCATTGGAAAATAGGAGAGAGGTGGTTCGCGATTGAGCCACTCTTCCATCATGCGTTCACCTTCTTCGCGCTGTTCCGGGGTTATCTCATCACTGTCGCCGAAATAGCTTAGTGCGTTCTCGATATGTATGTTCGGCGCTTCTTCATTAACGGCAAGAAGAATGGCCCAGCCTTTAGCGGGATTTCTCTCCGTCTGGCACATGCCGTTTTTCTCTTCATCAGGCTCTATATAGCAATAAGCAAGCCATTGTCTAGCATTGATATGCCCAGCCTCAGAAGCCCTCACCATCCACTGCCAAGCCTCGTCATCATGCCCCTGGTCATGTAGAAAACGCGCCAAGCTACTCATGGCACGTGGATAACCCGCTTCCGCTGCTCTACGATATAACTGCTCTGCTGCGTTCAGGCGCTCAGTATCGTCTGGATAGCCTGCACGGCCATCGCGGACTCGCCCTGCCAGCTTGAATTGTGCTTCCACGTTTCCTGCTTCAGCCGCTTTTTCCAGCCAATACTGAGGCTCAGCATCGTACCCTCGGGTGGCATAAAGCGGGTAGAGCGCAAACATTGCATTTGTGTTGCCTGCTTCTGCTAGAGGCAGGGCATCTGCGATTGCTGCTTCGACCCAGTCATCACCATCGTCTGGGCATAATTGTTGCTTTTCACATGCATCATGTAAGAGCAGCATGGAGTAGAGTTCGCCCTGCTGCGCGGCACGGTAGTACCACTCCTGCGAGTGGCTCGCTTTACCAAGATAAAACATTGCGTCTATGTCGCCCGCTTCTGCCGCTATTTCTAAATAAGGAATGCTCTCTTCGCGCTGAAGGGCATTGTAGAGCCTCATACCTTCATCTTTAGCAGCTTGCGCTTCTTCGTCCAATGCCCAGGCGGAAGATAACGTTAGCGTAGTTAACGTTAATCCTACCAGCTTAGCTAGCGTAGTTAGTCGCATAGTTAACACCATCATGCCTTCGCCCTTCTTCACGTTGTTCAGACTCGATTAATAGAGCGCTTGCTATTTAATTTAATCTTGTGGGTGAATCCAGTATGAAATAATCCGGTCTTCTTCATAATCATAACTTAATTTCATTTCATAGATTCTGTGGAATCTGTCTAATGACCAAAACCATACCTTGTTTGAATACTCACATGTCAACTTTTGTCTAGATTGGTAAGATTCTTTACACTCCTTTATATGCATTTTTTTCCAGTTAATGCGAAGGTTTTTGGCCATCCAGTTAAGCTGTATTATTTCATCTTCGATCCACTCTCTTGGGTCAGTGGTAGTTCGGCTAGTTTTCGAATAAGATGGCCATGCACCATCAAAATCCATTTGGTAAGAGTGATCGTTTTCATCGAATTTGTTTTGTTCCAAATAAGCCTGACGATATATCTCCCTATTGTGAGATGAAAGCAAGTACAATGTCGCTTGCTCATGATCCTGATCCTTAATGGCTTCTATGAAACTGACCATGGTGGGGGGCGGGGGAGGGCCTTTGGGTTGCATGTATAAAAATATTGATACCAAAAACACCGCTAATATGGGAAAAAAATGGTCTTGACTTTCATGTTTTTAAAAAGCTCGCTGGTTGAGCGTCAACCGGAAGTTGTTAGCGCAAGATGCTTTACGGTGTTATGATGAATAAAGTTCTATTCTAAATCGACGTAATTCAGTCTCTACAAGCCTTTTTCTTGCTTCCTCATTATCACAGCTTACTGTACTGCATATATTCTCATTTAAATTATACTGAGAAATTTTGTCATGAGCTTCTAATGAGATGCTTTTGGCGGCTTCGATATCGTCTTCTTGATAATATGCTTTAGCAATTTCAAGCTGGACGATTGCTTTGCTGAGAGAGTTAAGGAGGTCAGGAAGGATTGCCTTTGCTTCTTCAATATTCCCTTGTCTAGCCAGAGAAACCCCATGACTTTCCAAACGATGATTTCGAATTTCTGGTGTAGAAATAGCACTAATTATAATAAGTTTTATTTGGTTTTCAGAGAGCTCTTCAGATGCTCTATCCTCTAGGGAAAGCGCCTCTGAAAGTATATCTTCGGCAGATTGGCCAGACGAAAAAGTAGGATTTTCGAGAATCTCTTTCCCTTTCTTCGTAGCCGCATACCGCGTACGAATTCTTTCAAGCTTGTACCTCGCTTGGCTATAAACAGCAAGTTTATCGCTGATAGAAGCGTCATTTTCCAGCGCGTCTATTTCCGATATATCCTCCATTAAAGACCTATAAAGACGGTTTGCTTCACGCTCCTCCTTTGAGCATCCTGACAAAAGTAAAACAAGAAATAACATGGTGATAAACTTTATCGAAGATTTCATTTATTTCACATCCTTGATGCTGTCTATGGTTATAGGGTTTTAAGTAACAATGGACATCTCAACATGTCCTTGCTCAGGTTCAGTTTGTGTATACTTGCATGCTTTCAAGACTTCTATTGCTGCTGTGGATTCTGAGGGGAGTTATAAACCCGCCTCTGCAATTCATCGAAGCGACACTTCAGAAGAACACAAATACCCACTTCATCACCGTTTTCTGCTGCGATCTCAAGCGGAGGTTGCATTTTTTCCCACTGGTGGATACCCCACAGTTGCATGCCTTCCTCTTTGGCGACTTGTGCCTCTTAATCCAGCGCCCAAGCCGCAGGCAATAACAGCGTCGCGAGTGTTAGTCTTGACAATGTGGTCAGTAGGTTTGATCTTTTTGGTAACATTACGGGCCAAACTTCTCGGGGAACTGTGATAGCGAAGGCTCTTTTGTTAACCACTCATCTTTAATAGCTTCGGCTTCGGCTAATTGATTGTCGCCAAGTTGCGATTTAAAGTTATCTAGAAGTCCTTTCACCATTTCAATATTAGCTTTTTGCCTTAAAGCAGACAAAATCCCTACACCTTTGACAATGTCTTTATTATTCTGACATAGCGCATCCCTTTCAGGCTCTAGATAGCACCAGCCAACTCCTAAACGTGCATCAACATGTCCTTTATTGGATGCTAGCTGCATCCATCTCCATGCCTGCTCAGGTTATCCTAACTCCATAAAATTAAGAGAAAGGTTGTGAATGGCGGGCACGTAACCAAGCTCAGCTCCTTGGTTAAACCAATACTCCGCAGCTTCCAGGCGCTCAGTATCGCTGGTGTAACCCTCTTCGTCGTTGCGGGCTATCTCTCCGAGCAAGTTCATGGATTCCACATGGCCCGCCTCGGCGGCGCGCCGTAGCCATTTCATCGCTTCGTCTTCATCGGGGTCTTCAACGTAGTAATAAATATCGTACAGCGCGGCCATGGCGTCGGGGTCGCCTGCTTCGGCTTTGGGCAGAGTAAGCTCCAACGCCGCCTGGGGCCAGTCGTCACCGTTTTCCGGGCACACATCCCCCAGTTCGCAAGCACTACCGTCAAACAGGCGCAGCATGGCGTAAGGGTCTCCGTGTTGGGCGGCTTGGTGATACCAATCCAGGGCGGCTTGGTTCATGCCTCCCATCACCAAGCGGCGGTTCGCCTCGCCCAGGTAATACATCGCCTCGACATCACCCGCTTCAGCCGCTTGTTCTAAATAAGGAATCGCTGAATCGGCTTTCCGAATACCGTAGAGTCGCATGCCTTCCTCTTTGGCGGCTTGTGCCTCATCGTCCAGCGCCCAGACTGAAGGTAGCATGAGCGCTGTAAGCGTTAGACTTACTAGCATAGCCAGAATGGTTGATCGTTTTAGTAACAAAATCAGTAACCAAACTTTTTGGGAAAATAGGATAGCGGCGGCTCACGGTTTAGCCACTCTTCCATCATACGCTCGCCTTCTTCGCGTTGTTCCGGAGTGATGCTGTCCCGATAGACTCGTAACGCTCGCTCTGAAGACGTGCCGGGCACTTCTTCGTTCCTAGCCAGCATAATGGCCCAACCTTTAGCAGGATCCTTTTGTGTTTGACACATTTCACGCCCTTTGGCTTCAGGCTCGATATAACAGGATGCTTGCCATTGCCTGCCATTAATATGTCCTGCTTCTGAAGCCTTGCTCATCCACTCCCAAGCTTCTTCGTGATGACCTAGATGACTCAAAACTACCGCAAGATCATTCATAGAGGGGGCATAACCTCCCTCTGCTGCTTTTCGAAACCACACCTCAGCGGCTTCCAAACGCTCGGTATCGTTGGCGTAACCTTCATCGTCGTTGCGGGCTCTCTCACCCAGCAAATGCATGGACTCCACATGGCCCGCCTCAGCGGCACGCCGTAGCCACTTCATTGCCTCATCTTCATCGGGCTCTTTAACGTAGTAATAAATATCGTAAAGCGCGGCCATGGCTTCGGGGTCGCCTGCTTCGGCCTTGGGCAGGGTGAGTTCCAACGCTGCCTGGGGCCAGTCGTCACCGTTTTCCGGGCAGACGTCCCCCAGCTCGCAGGCGCCACCATCAAACAAGCGCAGCATTGCGTGGGGGTCACCGTGTTGTGCGGCTTGGTAATACCAGTCCAACGCGGCTTGTGAAAGCCCGCGGCTGAGGAGTCTATTCGCTTCGCCCAAATAATACATTGCTTCCATATCACCAGCCTCAGCCGCAATTTCAAGCGGAGGCTGCATCTTTTCCCATTGGTGAATACCCCACAGCCGCATACCTTCATCTTTTGCGGCTTGTGCCTCTTCGTCCAGCGCCAAGGCAAAAGGCGACAACAGCGCCGCGAGTGTCAGTCCTGCCAGTGTGACCAGTAATTTTGATCGCATAATCTCATTCCTTATTTAGCGGCTTTCTGCAGTAGCACGCACGTCTGCAGCAAGCCCTGCGACATAGCTGCGGTAGTTTGTCCTCGCAATTGTTGCATTGGGATTATCTGTGCCTGAAATGAGAGTGTTGTTTGATACAATGACAGTACTGCGCCTACCGGCTAACGCAAACGAATATTCTTTTGATACTTTTCTTCCTGGATTTTCTCTACTTCGGCTTCGCTCATATCCCGCCAATAGCGAGGATTGCGGCCTTTGCGCTTGTCGGCGGCTGCGGTGGTGGGGTCTTTAAAGCGATGTATTTCCAAGGCAGGTACATCCGGTAGCGGCTGGGAAACATCCATATAACGCTGGATAAACTGCCATGCTGCCACCAGCTCGCCCGGCATATTGGTAGGCGGAAACTGGGCATCCAGCTTCTGGCGAAGCCCTGTTTCAGGGTGGTAAAGCATCAGCGAATAGGTAGGGCTACCTTGGGTATCCGGCGAGCTTTCAAGGTAGGCGTCGAATTCATAGATGGGTGCTACTAAGCGCTCTTTCCAAGCTCGTTTTGGGTTATAGATCGTGAAAAATCCATTCTGACGGTTTAGTTGCCAGAGTGGGCCTTTCCTTGCCCCCAAGACAGTAGGATGTTTTTTTGTTAATAGCTCGCCCCCTTTCCATAGTAACAAGAGAATCAGCGCTATTGGTAAAGTGAGCTCAGCCATACCTATTATGGCTAGGAAAGAATCTTTTATTCTTCCATTAAAAATAGCCATAATGGAAATTAAAACAAAAGAAACGGCTAGGACAAAAATACTTAAAAACATCCCACCTTTACCAATTGCCATCATTGTAAAAATAATATTAGCAATGGTTTTGAAATTCGGGGGCATAATAGACTGTTGGTCGTAACGAACTTTCATATTATTAAAAACATCATCATTTATCCCTCCCGTTTCCGCTCTTCGTGCCTCCCATGTCAAAGAAATAGAAATATTATTATAACCATATTCTTCTTTAGTGCCGTTGTCTTGAGTACGTCTTTGCCATCCTAAGCAAGATCCATTTTTACGCTGACGACCAGGATTAGCCTCCTCCCACGCTACTCGTTTAGCCGGTTTGTAGGCCGTATCAGCGTAGTAATCTTTCGGGTTAGGTTGTTCAGACATTCAATGTTTCCTTTACCCAGTAATCACTATTAGACGATGTGCTTTCAAAGACTACTGCCATATTACTGGGCGTTTCCTTTAACGGCTCCGGCGCGGGATAGAACCGATCGTTGGATAGAAAAGGGACTTGCGGTATTTCTCGAAACTGCACTTGTACATCCCAACGGTAACCGATGCCTGTCTTAGGCCCCCATGCACGTTTACCCACTGGCGTATAAACAAAGTAGCGAATGGAATTTGCAGAAAGCTGAGTCAATAGTGGTGTAATCTGTGTTTCAGATTCTTTGACCCAACCGCTATAGGCCGGTGTATTGTGAGTTTTTCCTTCTAAGCGCTTAATGATTGCGACATCTTGTAGCTCAACCCCCATGCCGGGTAGGCCGCTTTTAATTTCAATCACCGTATTGATAGGTGTCTGCTGAAGATGCTCTTGCCGCATTTGGCCCATTAAAAATGACGCAGGCGTGGGGTGATTATGGGTATCGCCCAGTTGGTTCATTAATGCATCGCGCTCATGTGGCTTTCGGCAATTCATACAATCACTCACTGGAACTAATTTAACAGATTAAGCCACGCTACCGTCGAGGCAGGAGCGTAATAGCGGCTGCTTTGAGAGTGTTGTTTGATAGAATGACTGGACTGCGCCTACCAGCTAACGCAAACGAATATTCTTTTGGTACTTCTCTTCCTGTATTTTCTCTACCTCAGCTTCGCTCATATCTCTCCAGTAGCGCGGGTTACGGCCTTTGCGCTGGTCAGCGGCTACCGTGGTAGGGTCTTTGTGGCGGTGTATTTCCAGAGCAGGCACATCCGGTAGCGGCTGGGAAACATCCATATAACGCTGGATAAACTGCCATGCTGCCACCAGCTCGCCGGGCATATTGGTAGGCGGGAACTGCGCATCCAGTTTCTGGCGAAGCCCTGTTTCAGGGTGGTAAAGCATCAGCGAATAAGTAGGGCTGCCCTGGGTATCCGGCGAGCTTTCAAGGTAGGCGTCAAATTCATAGATGGGTGCTACTAAACGCTCTTCCCAAGCTCGTTTTGGGTTATAAATCGTGAAAAAACCATTCGGGCGGCTGAGCTCCCAAAGAGGAGACTGGTGCATTGCAAAAAAAAACATCTGATCTTGTCTTGCTTAAATAAACACCTGCTTTCCAAATAATAAGCATAATTATAGATGATGGAAAAACCCAAATTGCTATGTAGTAGAACCCTATTAAAGGTTTGCTAATCTCAGAGTTTAAGGCCGCTACTGCAAGCATAGTTAAAAATGAAAGCACTAATACAAAAGCACAAATATAAACGCCACCCTTAGAAATTGCTGTGGAGAAATAAATAAATTTTGCTATTTTTTTGAAATTAGGCGGCATTATTGAACTATGATCATACTGGACTTTCATTGTCCTAAAAATATCTTGACCTGCCGCGCCGAGTTCTGAACGTTTAGTCTCCCAGTTTTTAGAAATGGCAATGTTATTATAGCCGTACTCATGCTTAGTGCCGTTATCCTGAGTACGACGATACCATGTTAAACGTGAGCCGCTGATACGTTGGCGATCTGGATTGGCTTCCTCCCATGCTACCCTTTTAGCCGGTTTGTAGGCCGTACCAGCGTAGTAGTCTTTTGGGTCAATTTGATCAGACATTCAATTTTTCCTTTACCCAGTAGTCACTATTAGACGATGTGCTGTCAAAGACTTCTGTTATGTTACTGGGCGCTTCCTTTAACGGCTCCGGCACGGGATAAAACCTATCATTGGATAGAAAAGGGACTTGCGGTATTTCTCGAAACTGCACTTGCGCTGCCCAACGGCATCCGATGCCCGTCTGAGGCCCCAATGCACGTTTACCCGCAGGTGTATAAAAAAAGTAGCGAATGGTATGCACAGAAAGCTGAGTCAGCAGTGGCATAATCTGTGTTTCAGATTCTTTTGCCCAACCGCTAAATGCCGGTGTATTGTAGGTTTTTCCTTCTAGGCGCTTAATGATTGCGACATCTTGTAGCTCAACCCCCATGCCGGAACTTCAATGACCGTATTAATAGGTATCTGCTGAATATGCTCTTGCCACATTTGGCCCATTAGAAATGAGGTAGGCGCGGGGCGGTTATGGGTATCGCCCAGATGGGACGTTAATGCTTCGCGCTCATGTGGCTTTCGGCAATTCATACAATCACTCACTGGAACTAATTTAACAGATTAAGCCACGCTACCGCCGAGGCAGGCGCGTAGTAGCGACTGCCTTGAGAGTGTTGTTTGATACAATGACTGGACTGCGCCTACCAGCTAACGCAAACGAATATTCTTTTGGTACTTCTCTTCCTGTATTTTCGCTACCTCTTCCTCGCTCATATCTCGCCAATAACGCGGATTGCGGCCTTTGCGTTTGTCAGCGGCTGCCGTGGTAGGGTCTTTATGGCGGTGTATTTCCAAGGCAGGTACATCCGGTAGCGGCTGGGAAACATCCATATAGCGCTGGATAAACTGCCATGCTGCCACCAGCTCGCCGGGCATATTGGTAGGTGGGAACTGGGCATCCAGTTTCTGGCGAAGTCCTGTTTCAGGGTGGTAAAGCATCAGCGAATAAGTAGGGCTGCCTTGGGTATCCGGCGAGCTTTCAAGGTAGGCGTCAAATTCATAGATGGGTGCTACTAAGCGCTCTTCCCAAGCTCGTTTTGGGTTATAAATCGTGAAAAAACCATCCTGCCGATTGAGCTGCCATACTGAGGCTTTTCGCATTCCATAAAAAAATTCAGGAGACAATTTCTCAAGCAACCTCCCACCTTTCCATAGGAAAACTAAACTTAAAAAAACAGGTGAAACAAAAATGAATACAGCTCTTATATCTTTTATAAGCTCTTCTAATTCACCCATCAAGATTGATTTAACTGAGAGGCCTAAACTCATAATAAAAAAACCCACAAGCTAAGAAAAGCCCCTCCCTTGCCTATACCCATGGTGGTAAACAATATTCCCGAAATTTTCTTATAACTAGGCGGAAGGATAGCCTGATGGTCATAATGGACTCCAATTTCCTTAAACGCCTCGCTGCCCTCTAAGTTACCCTCAGCTTTTCTAGACTCCCACCTTTCAGAAATTTCAATATTATTATATCCATACTCGTCTTTAGTACCATTATCCGGAGTACGGCGATACCACGTTAAACGCGAACCTCTAATACGTTGTCGATCTGGATTAGCCTCCTCCCAAGCTACCCGTTTAGCTGGTTTGTAGGCAGTATCAGTGTAGTAATCTTTTGGGTTAGTCTGATCAGACATTCAATGTTTCCTTTGCCCAGTAATCACTATTAGACGATGTGCTATCAAAGACTTCTGCTATATCGCTAGGCGCGGCTTTGAGCGGTTCTGGCGCGGGATAGAACCGATCATTGGATAGAAAAGGGACTTGCGGTATTTCTCGAAACTGCACTTGCACATCCCAACGGTAACCGATGCCTGTCTGAGGCCCCCATGCACGTTTACCCGCAGGCGTATAAACAAAGTAGCGAATAGAACTTGCAGATAGCTGGGTCAGTAGTGGCGTAATCTGCGTTTCAGATTCTTTCGTCCAACCGCTATAGGCCGGTGTATTGTGAGTTTTTCCTTCTAGGCGCTTAATGATTGCGACATCTTGTAGCTCAACCCCCATGCCGGGTAGGCCGCTTTTAACTTCAATCACCGTATTGATAGGTGTCTGCTGAAGATGCTCTTGCCACATTTGGCCCATGAGAAATGGCGTAGGCGTGGGGCGGTTATGGGTATCGTCCAGCTGGGTTATTAGTGCATCGCGCTCCTGTGGCTTTCGGCAATTCATACAATCACTCACTGGAACTAATTTAGTACTTTAAGCCACGCTACCGCCGAGGCAGACGCGTAGTAGCGGCTGCCTTGAGGGGGGGGGTTGATACAATGAATGACTGGACTGCGCCTGCCGGCTTTAACGCAACCGAATATTCTTTTGATACTTCTCTTCCTGGATTTTCTCTACTTCGGCTTCGCTCATATCTCTCCAGTAACGCGGGTTACGGCCTTTGCGCTGATCGGCTGCTGCCGTGGTAGGGTCTTTGTGGCGGTGTATTTCCAGAGCAGGCACATCCGGTAGCGGCTGGGAAACATCCATATAACGCTGGATAAACTGCCATGCTGCCACCAGCTCGCCGGGCATATTGGTAGGCGGGAACTGCGCATCCAGTTTCTGGCGAAGCCCTGTTTCAGGGTGGTAAAGCATCAGCGAATAAGTAGGGCTGCCTTGGGTATCCGGCGAGCTTTCAAGGTAGGCGTCGAATTCATAGAAAGGCGCTGCTAAGCGCTTTTCCCATGCTTTTTTAGGATGGTAGATAGTAAACAGACCACTTTGTCGATCAAGTCTCCAAAGAGGGTAACTTTTAGCACCAAAAGCTATATTCGGGTATCTACTACTTAGCCACTCTAAAGTTTTCCATATCAAAAAGGAAAAAGAGGAAATAGGGAAGACATAAAAGAATAAATATTTTAATGCATCAAAATATTCAGCAAACCCTGTGCTTACAAAGGGTATTAATAGCAAGCCAACAACGCAATATAAAAAAAATACCCACCATGGAACAAATGTAGAAAACTTCGCTATAGCCATGGAAACAACAAAAACAATAGCACTTTTTTTATAATTAGGAGGAATTATTAGCATGTGATCATAATAAGCCTTCATCGAGCTATAAGTAGCTTTTAGATCGCCTTTTGATTTGTCTCGATTATCTTCCCATGACTTTGAGATGTAAATATTATTATAACCATATTCGTCCTTAGTGCCGTTATCCTGAGTACGACGATACCATGTTAAACATGATCCGCTGATACGTTGACGATTCGAATTAGCCTCTTCCCAAGCTGCTCTTTTAGCCGGTTTGTAGGCAGTATTAGCGTAGTAGTTTTTTGGGTTAGGTTGATCAGACATTCAATGTTTCCTTTACCCAGTAATCACTATTAGACGATGTGCTATCAAAGACTTCTGCTATATCGCTAGGCGCGGCTTTGAGCGGTTCTGGCGCGGGATAGAACCGATCATTGGATAGAAAAGGGACTTGCGGTATTTCTCGAAACTGCACTTGCACATCCCAACGGTAGCCAATGCCTGTCTGAGGCCCCAATGCACGTTTACCCACTGGTGTGTAAACAAAGTAGCGAATGGAATGCGCAGAAAGCTGAGTCAGCAGTGGCGTAATCTGCGTTTCAGATTCTTTCGCCCAACCGCTATAGGCCGGTGTATTGTGAGTTTTTCCTTCTAGGCGCTTAATGATTGCGACATCTTGTAGCTCAACCCCCATGCCGGGCAAACCGCTTTTTACTTCAATGACCGTATTAATAGGTGTCTGCTGAATATGTTCTTGCCACATTTGGCCCATTAGAAATGACGTAGGCGTAGGGCGGTTATGGGTATCGCCCAGTTGGGTCATTAGTTCATCGCGCTCCTGTGGCGGCACCCGGCGGGCGGTAATAGTAATGTTGGCCAATATGCCTTGAAGGCGGTAGTAAGCCTCTTCGGGCTCTTCCAGCCAGGGCGCTACGCCACGCTGATCACCGAAGGGTCCATGCTTGACCCACTGTTCTAGCGGACCATCAGTCAACATAATGCCAGTAACCGCGCCACCTACCAACAGTGCTAATCCCACCCAGCCAACGGGCCCACTGAATACCAGTAGCATCGTAGCGCCTACCGCAGCCATGCCATACGCCACCGTAGCATCCATATCGCCTTCTTTAAATCGTTCAACAGCCTCCCAGGTCATTGTAACTGCTGCTAGTAGCCCAGCACCTCTAGCAAAAAGCCAGTTAACGGTAACTAAACGTGGAAACATTCGGCTAAAGATATTAGCTTGACCATTATTTATCACCACCTTTTGACTAAAGTTGCTTGTGTGAACAATAGGCCTTAAGACTTCATAACGGCGAGAGAGGTAATCACTTAAATTTAGCGTCGCAAGAGTCAAATCTAACCCTGCAGCAAAAATCCCCAACACTTTCTTGGCTTTTAAGCCAGTTGATAATGCGGCCCCGCTTTGACCCAAGTTCATAGCCTGAAAAGCAACCATTAAGTAAGGCAGCCGGGTGGTTCCAATCGCTCGTTCCGTAAAGCCAATTCGCTCGCGCCCCTGTCTAACCATCTCCGCTGCATCAGAGTCAATAGGGGCAAAAATAAACCGCACTTCGCGGGCTTCGCCTATATCTTTTATTGAGCGTAACCGGCTTTGATTGGTGCCCCCTAGCAGTTCACCATTGGAAGTGCGGTAAATATCTCCATAGAACTGCCGATGCCCATTGCGCGCAATGTAGTTGCGATCCGCACTATCGAGCCCAAACGTCATGCCTGACTGTACATCTTCCACGCCCAACAATACGAAATGGCTCATATCCACATTGCCCGTCGACTGAAAGGTCAAGTCTCCCAACAATGTATGTAGTGCTCCCCGCGATGCGTTGAAAGCGGGCATATAGATTCTGGCAGCCATGGCCGTTCGGTCGCCTTGGTCTGCCACCTGGCTAAGCACGTTCTTGCCGCTTAACGCTATGCGCCCGAAGACGTTGTCCATTGCTCCTGACCAGCGGTTGAGCTCACCAATCGTATTTAAGCGGGCGGCGGCGGCAAGCAATGAGACTTCTACGGTTTGTAGGTTCTCAGTGTCTGGCGGATTCCCGCGTTTACTTTCGTCTGCCAGCGCTTTGGCACGAAAGCGGCCTGTGCCGTCATTGCTTTCCTCTTCGGGTAGCACAAAAGTCTGGTCAACCGGGTGGGTTTCGCTGTCAGGGAAGCACATCGCATGCAGCGGTGCTGTACTGCCCTCTTCAAGCAAGCTGACTAAAGTGCGCTGAGCAGTTGCCGCGTTGGCGGTGTGGAATAGCGTTGGAATTGCTTCACCCACTAAGATATCGATACGCTTTGGGTCTAAGCTCAACGCGGTAAAACATTGCTCGGCTAAGCAGAAACCACTTAAGTAGTCGCTCTCTTCCAAACTGAAGTAGTCTACCAACGCTCGTTGATAAGCTGAATTGCCGATGAGTTCGGCCAGCCGTGTTTGGTGAAACTCCCAAAGCCGATGGGCCACATCTCGCGCTAAAGTGGCCACGCTGGTATGGAATTCGCCGCCTAAATATTTGAGCGCTTGATTGGACGCCAAGCTGCGCAATGGGTTGCTTTCGCCTCCAATGTTTTCGGGCATGATGCGCTTTTGCACCATAATAGCGCTGCGATAGTGGGGCTGTGCAGCGCAACGCTCAAGCAATATCGATAAGTAGTTTTGGGATAATTGCATCTGGCTCAGCGCGTGGCGAAGCTCGAACAGAGGGTCGTCGATAATTAGCCCAGGGATATGACGTTGGCGCGCATCTTCTAAAACATCACCACCATCAGGTAGCTCTTCCCAATTGGGTGGCTCGTTTCCTTCTTCTGATGGAGTCGATGTAGAGCTGCGGCGATACGCTTGGCACACTACATCCGCAGCGGCAGCCCGAAGGCCCACTTCACGCTTTAAAGGCGAGGCATCTCGATTGGCTTCGTTCCATGCACCATTAACCGCTTCTGCGCCTCCTTTGTCGAAGCTTTGTTGTTCGCTTAAAGCATGCTGATAGAGAGACGAAACAGCGCTGCCTGAAAGATCCTCTACCCAAAGTGGTGGGTGAGCAACTTGCAACTCTAGGCAAGGGGTGCGTTGGCGCTGGGGCACCAATTGCTCAGCGGCAAGAAGCTGACCGCTCACAACGCGTTCAGATGGGCTTTGCAGGGTGACCGATTGAAAACGCTGGTTGATCTCCGCCGGGTCTGTTTCCAGGCAGTTAAGCCGGGCCGCTGACCATTGAACGTCTGAAAAGGCTACCTTGACTTCGCCGCTTAGCCAGTTCGAGGCACGACGGGCAGGCAACCATATTTCCGTGAGGGATTGGCCCGTTGCTAAACGTTGGTCATCAACAAAGCCCTCGCTTTCATCGCGGTGCTTTGCCAGGTCTACATCCTTGAATTGCCATTCGTCGGACTCGGACACACCCACCTCAATTTCTCGCCATATAGATCCTTGATAGTGGATATACAGGTAGCCGGGGCGGCTCGGCAGGGCATGAGAGGCATCATCAACAAGGGATTGCCAAAAGGCGAGCGGCACAATGGGCTGAACAACATACTGCTGGAAAACCGTATCACGTTCATGCTCCTGCCAGGGGGTTTGGCCCACACCAGCAAACAGCGGTACACGTATTGGATCACCTTCTTCGCTGGCAATCTCTAACCATACATTACGACCTGGTTCTGCCTCCCACTCCCAGCTGTGGATACGGCTTATTGGTTCTGGCAGATCCTCTTCTTCTACAGCATCTGTTAACCCAGGCTGCTCTTGCTCGTCGTGTTCATCATAAAAAAAGAACCGATGACCTTCAGGGTGTTCTTTGCCAAGTACCTGGATAAACAGTTTGGGTTCTTCGCATGCCTTATGTTGGCTCAGTTCCTGACTCATACGGTGCTCTCTGCCGTGTCGCTAACCGGATTATGATTTTCAGCTGGGAATAACGCTTGTTGTGCTATATCACTGTTCAAGAAACGTTGTCGTATTTCCATATCGTCCAACGACTCACCTGGGCTTCTATACTGTTTAAATGCTCTCGTTAATCGAATATACCGTTCAAGCGCTTGCTCTTGATGCTTGGTCAGTTTTAGCACCTGGCAGGTGGCAGGCATTCTCTCATCCGTTTGATCACCTGCTTCCAGTGCTTGCCACAGAGGGGATGCCGTGTATTTAACTCCCATCTCGTCGCCTTGCCATATCCACTGGTCTATTGGCCCAAACCATTGCCTACTAACCCCTTCAGGATGACTAAATAGCGCAGCAGCAATATCGGGGTGGTAAAACCGCAACATCCCTTTTCGGTTGCCGTAAAATGTTACTTCCAGACAGCTTCGCAAGTGGGCTAATACTTCGTGTCTCGGGGCGCGACTAGCGATAACGACCCCAGGCGCAATTCCCCTTCTTGGATCGGCAGAAAATGTTTCTAGAATGCCTCTAGTAGCTTGGTTCAAAGGCATCATGATAGGGCTACGCTTCAAAAAATCTTTATAACGGGTCTGAAGAAACAACCAATCAAAATCAACATTGGGCAATTGCCGATATAGCGACGATAACGTGTTGCCGCTTTCTTCCAGCACCAGCCAATGCTGCAGCCCATTATTCTGATTTAGCAGTTGCGATAACGTGCTTGCTTGAATGACTTTCATCACGCGACATTATTCCTGCAGGGACAGTCAGCTAACGGGCAGCTTCCATCACGCTGCAATTGGCAAAGTTCAACCAAAGGAATGTCATCAGCCATGGCTTGCTCAAGCCGTTTACCAAAAACAGGCCCCATGGTGACGTCCTCACTTATCTCAGCCACCGCATGCCCAGGCAGTAGGGGAGCTTCCACCGCTTGACCGCTGCCATTGCCGGGGCTACCGCCTGCGTTGATACGTACCTTGGGGCCGACCATGGTGACCCCGCCACCGTCCAGTTTGAGAAAGCTGCCGCCAGCGTTCAGGGTGAGTTCGTTACCGGCTTCCAGCACGACTTTGTGGCCTGCTTTGATGTGCAGTTCGCGGCCGCTTTCGCTGAGCCAGGCTTGGCCCGCGCTGATATGCAGCGTGCCCTGTACCGTTAGGTGCTGCTGGCCTTCGGTGTGCTCGAAGCGGTTGCCGTGCACTGTGTGATGGTCGTCGTTATCGATCTCGCTGATGCGGTCGTTATTGACCTTCAAGAAGCTGTCGTTGCGGATCTCTTCAATGCGGTCGTTGAGGGTTAACAGCTCCAGGTCTTTCTGGGCATGGAGCCAAATCTGCTCTTCGCCCGCTTCATCCTCAAAGCGCAGCTCGTTAAAGCCTTCGGCCTTGTGGCTTTGGGTGCGCAGCACCGTGCGGGTTTTGTGTTCCGGCAGCGGGTAGGGCGCGGTGTTCACGGCGTGGTAGGTACGCCCGGTAACCAGCGGTTGATCGGGGTCGCCTTCCAAAAACGAGACGATGACCTCGTGGCCGATGCGCGGAATGGCGATGCTGCCGTAGCCACCGCCTGCCCAGCCTTGGGCGACCCGTACCCAGCAACTGGCGGTGTCATTAGGTTCCGCGTAGCGATCCCAGGGGAACTGTACTTTGACACGGCCATGTTCGTCGCAGTGAATCTCTTCGCCTTCGGGGCCCACCACAAAGGCCACTTGGGGGCCGTCTACCCTAGGCTTAGGGTTGGGCGTCGCCCGCCAGGGGGTATCACCGGGGATGAGGGTGACTTGGTTGTAATAACGGGTCATACCATTTGCATCACCCTGGGACTCTTTACCGACAAGCATGCCATCTTCTTCCAACGCCTGGGGCTGTTCTCCATGGTGAAGAACGCTGATGGCTTGCCAGTCCCGGTTGAGGCTGTCGGTATCGTGATCGGTCAGGGTGAAACGCAGGCCGGGGGCGAGTTCGGGGAGGTCGCTTTCGGCACTGGCGATGATCGCTTCGCGGCGCAGCTGCTCCAAGCGAATACGGGTAAACGGTTTTCCCGAGGCGTCCTGTTTATAACGGCCAGGATAGTCGTAGTGTTCGTAATCGACTTGCTGCCCATGGTCTTCTACATCGCGACCCAGGTGTTCATGTAGTTGTGCGTAAGCAGGCTTTTTAAAGCTGTAGTCTTTTAGCGTGGCGGTAGCCGCGGCAACTCTTGCCGTGTGGCTGAGTTTGCGAACATGGCGGTTGGGGGCCGTGCCACCAGCGCGGCTGTGGTAGCTGCGCGCGCCCAGATTAGTTAGCACCTGCGGGTCATCGGCAAACACCAACCGGTGAGCGCTCTCCTCGAATTCGTGGAAATAGAAAAGCCCCTCTTCGGCGGCCAGGCGTTCAATGAATGCCAGATCGGTCTCGCGGTACTGCACGCAGTACTCGCGCTCCGGCAGTTCGCGGTTCACGGCAAAGGCTACATCGGTAATGCCGCGCTCGTCGCACAGGGTATTGATGATGGTCAGCGGGTCGACTTTCTGGAAGATACGCGAGTTGTGGCGCAAAGAGAGCCGCCAGAGCGCTGGGCGCATTACTAAGGTATAGAAGGTGCGGCGGTGGCCACGGTCGCCCCGGCCAAACTCACTCACCACGCCACTTAATCGACGCAGCGGTTCGCCATCCTGCCAGATGGTCAGGGTGGCTTCACGATCCAGCAGCTCGGCAGCATCCAGGTTGCCATCGCGGCTGGCTAGGTTTAGCGCCAGTTCAAAGGGCTGGGAGAGCGCTTCGCGGTGTGTGAAGTCGATGACTGCGATGTCGTCAACGCCGGGTAGCGTTAGGGTGAATTGCAAACCGGTACTGAGCGCCATGCCCCCTCCTGGAATAATCGTCAAACGTCACCATGACAAATGAGAAACGCTTAGGATAGCGACCTAGTGATATACGACAACCCCTAGAAGCTATCTGTCGGCAATGTCTTACAAGTCGTGTAGGCAATCTCTTACAAAACAGCGATAAACTGATTAAAAAATGAACGATTATGTGGCTGGTTGTGGCAGCGAGAGTGCTATCCTGCCTGCCTTCATAGATGCGAGCAAAAGGAGAAGGGCGTGTCGGGCGTGGTCTACTGGCTGGATATGGCGGGTGTCATCGTGTTCGCGCTGTCGGGCGTGATTTTGGCGTGCCGGTCGCGCATGGATCCGATTGGTATGCTGGTGTTGGCGGCGGTCACCGGCATTGGCGGGGGCACGCTGCGGGATTTAGTGCTGGGCGTTAGGCCGGTGTTTTGGGTGACGGATCCGACCTACCTTTGGGTGATTTTAGCCACGGTGAGCGTGTCGTTGATGGGGTTTCACTATATCCACCGCCTTTCGCGGGGGTTTTTGCCCATCGCCGATGCGTTTGGGTTGGCGCTGTTTACGGTGATTGGTACGCATAAAGCACTGCTGCTGGGGAGCTCAGGCACGGTGGCGGTATTGATGGGCATGATGACCGGTGTAGCCGGCGGCATGATCCGTGATGTATTGGCCCAGCGAGTGCCCATGGTGCTGCGCGAAGAGGTGTACGCCACGGCGGCGATGGCCGGAGGAATTGTCTACGTGGCGCTGCATGCGCTGGAAGCACCACTGACGATAGCGATTGCCGCCTCGCTAGGCGTTACCCTTGGGCTGCGTTTGGCGGCGATCCATTGGCACTTGGCGTTGCCGGTGTTTGCCTGGGTCACGGTGCCGCCGAAAACCCATGACGAGGCTGCTCCGCTCTCTACGCCGCAAAAGGCTAAAGAGCGAGTGAGGATAATTCGCCGTGAGCGCAAAAAACGCTAGGCTCTGTCTGAAAACTGGCTGCGTTCGACCATACGGCGTTAAAAATCGGCTCGTGCGCGAGTCCGATCAAAGTACTCATTTACAACACGTAAACTCGCGCGCGAGTCCGATCCGTCTTTTCGCCGATTTTTGCCTTGTCTGGCCTTCGCTCGCCGACTTTTCAGACAAAGCCTAAGGGCTAATCATTAACGTCTAATTGTTAGGGCCTCGGGAGCGGTTTGCTTCACGCCAACGGTCAAACCAGCGGCGCGGCTGAATCACCCGCAAGGTGGGCTCGCTGTCGTTAAGCTCCACCCCTAACCCAAGCACGCCAAGCCGGGCATAGAGCGCGCCGTTGGCACTGCGCTCGGCCAGCGTGACATCCGAAAGGAGCAGCAGTGGGCCGCCGGTGAGTGTTAAGTCACTCAGGCTAATTTGCTCGCCGCTGATCGCTAGTTGTGCCGTTCCCTCGATATCGTGAACATTCAACAGTCTTCCTAGCCAGTCGCTGTCCCTTGCCCGGGCGAGAAACAGCCGGGCCAGTAAGCCGGTATCGCGCATCTCAAGGCGGAGCTGGCTGGCGAGGCGAATAGGATCTTCCCAGGCCAGGGTTGCCTCATCCATTGAAAGCTGCACCCACCAACCAGCATCTGAAGAACCATTTTCACTCTGGCGATTAACGTTTTCCAGGCGTAAGAACGAGTCGTCGGCGGTAAAGCGTCGTGTTTCCAGGTCACCTTCGGTTAGCTGTAGATAGAGTTGTAAGTCGCCGCTAAGCCGCTGGTCCAGCAACGCTAGCTCAGCGCCAAAAGCGCGCAGCGTGACTTCGCCCTGGGCGTTTAACCCCTCCAGCAGCCACTCGCTTTCCAGGCTGGCCTGGCCATTCAGTAAGGTAATCCCCGCGCCTTCTGGCAGGTAGCGGTTGTAGCGGGTGAAGTCGGGCACCTCGGTAATCGGCAGCGCAATGCGGGTGATGAAATGCTCGGGCTGGGGGGATTCCAGTACATCGCTAAAGCGCTCGGTTTGCGTGGTGAGGGCGAAGTGGCGCCCTTCCAAGTGAGGACTGTCATCATCTTGGCGCCTTAGCGCAAAGCGGGGAATGCCAAGCGAGAGTTGGGCCTGCTCGGGGCTATCCAATTGGGCGGTAAGCTCACCACGCCCGGTGGCGGTATAGTCTAAAAACGAGACCTCTAGCTGGTCGGCGTTGACCCGCAGCCGAGTGGGTGCCAGTAAGCGGTTATCGCGAAAGGCGCCTTGAGCGGAGAGTTGGCCTTCCCCAGCGATAGTTAAACCGTGCGCATCAGGTAAAAAAGCATTTAAAAAGCTAAGCCGTTGCACGCTGCCTTCAAGCGCAAACTGCCCGCTGGGTACGTTGTCGCGGCGTTGAAGTCGGCCATCGGTCAAGACCAATACGCTCTGTAAGCGCTCACCAGGTTGCTCGATATCGGCCACTTGCCAGCTTAATCGAGCGCCACTGATATTCAGCGCTGAGCCATCTATTGCCGCCTGCTCAATGGGCAGTAAAAGCTGCATATCGCTGGTTAAGGTGCCGCTTTCGTCGCCGTGCTGCCAGCGAGTGGTCAGCGCTTCTCCGGCTAAGCTTACCTCGCCGCTGAGCTGTTCTGAAGCGATGTTGAGCTGGCCGTGACTGGCGGCTTGGCCGCTAAGCAATTGCAACGGCGCAGGGGCTGGCAGCATGGAACCTAAGTAAGTTTGTAGCACGCTGATATCAGGCAGGTGCGCGGCTTGCCAACTGAGTGTCGCGGATGCATCTTCACGGGCTCGTTGTGCATCGATGGGACTCGTGGCGACGACACTGATGTCGGCATCGTCAAGCAGCAGGCGCTCTTGGTGATGCAGCGTGGCCTGGCTAAAATTCAGCGTTGCCTCAATCCTTTCTTGGGGGGGTAGCTGGGCGTTCAGTGAGCCGCTGCCTTGGGCAGTAAAACCAAGCGTGTCGGCTGCTAGTTCAGGGGCTTGAATACTCAGCTGGGCATCAAAAGGTCGCGACCCGCGAATGCTTGCATTGGCCTCGATTTGACCATGGCCAGAAAGGCGAACGCCCTGTCCGTCCAAACTCGTATCCAGGTAGCGGTTAAGCATATCCAAACGGGTAATATCGCCCTGAAGCGCCAGGGTTGCTGCTGTAGGAAGGTCGAGGTGATCCAAGCGCTGATTGGGAATTTGGCTGGCCAGGCGTAGCTCCGCGTGCTCTGCATATGTGTGTGAATCGAGGTGTGAATCGGCTAGCTCTTCTTCTGCTAATACGACATCGGTCAACTGCGTCGAAAAATGCAGCTGATCGTTTTTAACCGCTAGGCGAACTTGGCCCTCCCCGGTAGCCGTATGGCGTGGTGACGGGTTATCCGCCACTATCCAGCGCGGCGAATCACTCGGTGCGCGTAAACGCTGCTCATCAACGGCTAAGCGCAGCTCAGGTGCGTCCAGCATAAGTTCGCTACCGGGTTGTAACTTGCCTGCGGTTAGCTCCAGCTCCCCCGTCAGCGCCCCGCGCCCCTCCAAGGTTAGCCAGGGTAGGGCGTCTAGGTAGGGCATAAAGACATCCCAGGCATCCGCCTGGGCATCCAACTGAAGTTGTGCGGAGAGCGCTGCCAGTAGATTGGGGTTCAACTCACCGCTCCCAACATCGACAGGGTTTATCGTTTTGAGCGTGGCATCTGCGTTAAGATTGATAGCGCTCACTAAGGTGGTTTGATCGCTTAGGCGAACTAAACGACCATTAGTGATAGCGAGGGAAACCTGAGGGATCGCTAGTGTGTCGCGACTTAAGGTGGTCTCTGCGACCTGTAGCTCGCCGTCAGCTTCGAGGGCGATGTCACCAACGGTCAGGCGGCGTATACCCTCAGCATCCAGTGCATCGATATGCAGCTCGCCGCGCAGCAGGGCCAGTAGCGACAGCGAAAGGGTGGCGCGTTCGGCCTCAATCGAGATGGGCAGTGCTTGATCTTCACGGGCTAGATAAAGCCCCTCGACTTCCCAGCGGCCTGGGTTTCGGCTGGCGCCTTTTTCCCAGCGGATATCGACACCTTCGAATTGCGAAATGCGTGCCGGAAGCCATTGGCTATTGAGCAGCCAATAGCTGCCTACCACCCAGATAAGGATGAGAAACAGCAGGCCAATCAACACCCTCAGCAGCAGGCGGGGTAGGCGATTTTTAGCAGTGTTCGCGTCTGACATAGTGGTTTCCCTAGCAGAGAACTCCTGTTGGGGCGTGTTTTGTGGCATTATGCGCGGCGTTGGGCAGTGACGGGTTTTCGATTTCAACGCTAGGCAGGCAACAAACGCCATGTTCAAGGATTTTTACGCGCAACGCGGAGAGTATGTAGTGATCTCTGCAGAGCAGGCCAGTCGCTTCGCCAAAGGCGTGGCGGGTGATTACAACCCTATTCATAACCCGGATGCACGGCGCTTTTGTGTGCCCGGTGACCTACTGTTTGTGCTGATACTCACAAAGTTTGGGTTGTCGCGGCAAATGGAATTTCGTTTCACCAACATGGTGGGCGCTGACACGCCGCTTAAGTTTAGCGAAGCAGAAAACGGTGCACTTCACGTTTGCGATGAGGGCGGCAAATGCTACTTGCAGGTGGTGCGTAGTGGTGACATTACTCACGATCCCGCGGTAGTGGAAGCCTTTGCGCGTTGCTATGTCGCGTTTTCTGGCAAGAACTTTCCGCACTATCTCAAACCGCTGATGGAGCAACATGGGGTCATGTTTAACCCCAAACGCCCCTTGGTGATCTACGATAGCATGGGGTTTTCGCTTGAGCGTTTAGATGGCTTTTCGCCGGGCTTAATGCTGAACCACTCTTCGTTAGAGGTTCACGGGAAACGCGCCGATGCGCTGCTGGAGTTCTCGATTGAATCCGCTGGGGAAGCGGTGGGTGTCGGTTCCAAGAAGCTTGTGGTGAGTGGCCTGTGTGACTACGACGCCGATGAAATGGCCGCGATAGTAGAAGAGTTTTACCGCTTAAAGGCCGCCTACGAGTCGGCCTAGCGTTCCATCGAGGCTATCGGCGGCATCATAGCCTGCGGCATCACATCGACTTCGACTTCCAATTGATGCTCGCCACCGCCATTCATAACGCCTTTGAGCGGGGCGACATCGGCGTAATCACGCCCCCAGGCCAGCACCGGATGCTGCTCGCCAGCCACGGTGCCGTTGGTGGGGTCGAGGGCCAGCCAACCCCATTCAGGAATCCAGGTTGCCAGCCATGCATGGGAAGCATCTGCGCCGATCAGGCGTGGCTGCCCAGGCGGCGGCTGGGTTTCTAAGTAGCCGCTGACATAGCGGGCGGCGAGACCCACCGAGCGCAATGCGCCAATCGCCAGATGAGCGAAGTCTTGGCACACGCCGCGGCGGTTGGCGAGCACTTCGCTTAGCGGTGTCGCCAGCGTGGTGAAGCTGGGGTCGTACTCAAAGGTTTGATGAATCAGTTCATTAAGCGCTAATGCCGCTTCAACGATCGGTCTGCCTGGGGTGAAGCAGCTGTGGGCAAAGCTGGCTAGCTCAGCGTTTCGGCGGATAAACGGTGAGTCGAGGCGGTAGAGCTGAACGTCAAAGCTGTTTGCCTGGCTAAGGTGCTGAGCAACGCTTTCCCACGCTGAGGAAGTAGGCGGCAGTGCTGCCAAGGGCTGTGTGCTTAGTGGTGTTACCACCGTTACATCCAACGTTTGATGGACATCCTCCATAGCGAAATAGAGCACCCGATTGCCAAATACATCGCGGCGCTCCATCTGCACCTGGGGCACAGGGCTGATCTGTAGTTCCGAGGCGCCACATTGCTGGTGCGGCGTTTTACGGGGCAGCACGCGTGCCTCGCTATGGCATAGCGTCACTGGGGCGCTGTAGTGGTAGCGAGTGGTATGGCGCAGCGTGTAGTTCATGCATCAGGCTCCATGCTGACTAACTGGCGTGGCCGCTCCACATGGCTGAAATGACTCTGGCTGATGGCTTCAGAAAGCGCGCTTAAGGGTTCAATCAACGCATCCAGCAGTTGCTCTAAAGCCTCTTGTGCCTCTGGCGTCTCGGCCAAGTGACTTAAACGATCAATATCCGCCAGGTGCAGCGCCGCATTGGCTTGAATCAATAGCCGTCGCTCAGCGTTGCGATAGGGCGATGTGCTGCCAGGCAGGCGATCCATCTGGCGCTCAATGCGCTTGAGCATATAGCCCACCGAGCGGGGATTGGTTTCATCGAATAGCAGTAGATCGAGAATCGCCGCCGGGTGAAGCTCGCTGCGGTAGCGGCGGCGATAGGCGGTAAAGTTATCGGTGGTGGCGAGCACCACTTCCCATAGCGCTAAGCCCGGTGTGTGCGGCGCATTGAGGGTGAGCTTGAGCAGTGAGAGCAAGCCCAGCACACGATCCAAAAAGCGACCAATATCCATAAACCGCCAGCCGTAGTGGTGGGGCATGGTTTCGTTGCACAGCCCAAAGAAGGCGGCTAGCTGGGCCGACAACCCTTCGCAGGCGCGCCTTGCAGCGCTGGCCCCTAAGCTGGGGTTGAAGGTGGCCATGCGCTGGCGCAACTGGTGGACTACCCGCCAGGAATCGTCGCCTAAATGGTCGCGCACGCTGCGCGCATTGCGCATTAGTTGGGCAAACAGCGGCTGCAGTGCCTGGGGGTCCACATCGTCAAATTGGGCCAGCAGTGCGGCGCGCTTTAGCTCAAAGCCAATCAGCGGCGCCTGTAGCCGCTGCTCGTCCTCTTCGTTTAGCGTGGTGATATCGAGCGCTAGCAGCAGTTCATCAAGCAGTTGGTCGGCGATCTCATCTTGGTCGTACTCCATCAGCCTCAGCAGCGCTTCACGTAGCAGTCGGGCGCGGGTATCTAAGCGCTCACCGTAGCGGCCTAACCAAAACAGGCTTTCGGCTACTCGACTGGGTAGGTCGGTGCCGTCACGGGTGGCCACCACCGGTCCGCGGGCCTGGCGCAACTGGCTAACATGGGGCTGGGGAGCGGCGGCGGTGACCCACACATCCTTAACGATAGTGCTGCTTAGTGATGGCAGGCCAGGTTCTCCCACCCAGGCTAAACCGCCGGGCATTACTTGGTACTCACTGGCTTCACTGCTTTTGGCAGTAGCGTTGCTGTGGATCGTGGCGCTGACTGGCGTGCGGGTCACAAAGCAGCGTAGGTTGAGGGTGGTGGGCTCGAGCCGCTGTAGATAGCTATCAAAAACCGGTGCGGTGGCGGACACCGTCGTGGCATCGGCGTTGGGCAACAGCAGGGTTTCACCCAGCAGGTGTTCGCACAGCATCGGTAAGTAATCGGCTAATACAGGGGCTTCCAAAATGCCCACCCCCAAGGCGTTCGATAGCGCTACGCCGCCTGCGCGCATGGCCTGGAGTAGCCCGGGTACGCCCAGCTGCGAATCGCCACGCAGTTCCAGCGGGTCGCAGTAAGCGTCGTCGCAGTGGCGCAGTATCACATCCACTGGCTGTAAACCGCCCAGCGTACGCAGCCACACTTGGGTATCGCGTACGACTAAATCCTGTCCCTCCACCAGCGCGATATTGAGATAGTTGGCCAGGTAGGCGTGCTCAAAGTAGCGTGGGCTGGCCGGCCCCGGCGTTAGTAGGATAAGTGTGGGGTTATCGCGATGCTGATAGGCCATGGCGATCAGCGTACGGTGGTGCAGGTCGAGAAACCCCGCTAACCGTTTTAATGGTGCATTGCGGTACATATCCGGCAGGGCGCGGGCCATCAGTATGCGATTTTCAAGCGCAAAACCGGTGCCTGATGGCGCCTGTAGGCGGTCTGCCATCACCCGCCACTGGCCTTTTGCATCCAGAATGACATCCACACCGTGAAAGTTGATCGCTGCACGGTCATTGGGTAGCGACTGGTGGCAGGGCAGTAACAAATGCGCTGAAGCAAGCAGTTCCTGGGTGGGTAGCCGCCCCGCCTCAAAAAGTGTTTTGGGCCCATAAATATCATCATAAAGGGCGCTTAGCAGGCGACTGCGCTGGGTTAGCCCCACGGCTAATGCCTGCCACTGTGCTTCATCGATCACCCAGGGCAGCGGATCAAGCCGCCACGAACGCCCCTGGGTGTCATCATGCATATTAAAAATCACGCCGTTTTCAGCCAGCAGCCGCTGTATTTCTTCATGCTGCTGTAAGCGCCCAGTAGGGCCCATGCCTTCAAGTGAGCTCAGTAAGCTCTGCCAGCCGGGGCGTAGCTGCCCCTGGCCATCGAGCATGGCGTCAAACGTGCCGGGCTGTCCCTTGCCTAGCTGATGTAAGTAATCCTCAACGAGCCCGTTAGCCACGGGCGCGAGAAGTGAGGGAGAGACAGGGGCCGTCATTATCCTTGTAATCCTGAGAAAGGTGGGCGGATTATCCTGCACTAGCCGCTAAGAGGAAAGCATTAGCTTGGTGTCCAGCGTAAGTCGAGGGTTTGCGGCAGTTCCAGGCTGGGTGTTTCCAGCTTGGGCACCTGATGACCATGGCGATGACCGCTGTCACTAAAACGCCCCAGTCGGCGCGCTTCCGCTTCAAACGCATTAACCGGGAAGGTGTCGAAATTGCGTCCGGTCGGGTGTACCACGTAGTAGGTGCAGCCTGCCACGGAGCGCTGGTTCCAGGTGTCGATGACATCAAAGACCAGCGGCGCGTGTATGGGAATTTGCGGATGCAGCGCAGACGGTGGCTGCCAAGCGCGGTAGCGCACCCCAGCCACCGCTTCGCCGTTTCTGCCGGTGGCTGAAAGCGGCACCCGACGACCGTTGCAGGTCACCACGTAGCGGTCGCCGCTCATGCCACTGACTTTAACTTCCAGGCGCTCGACGGATGAGTCGACGTAGCGGGCGGTGCCCCCGGCAGAGGCTTCTTCGCCCAATACATGCCAGGGTTCGATAGCTTGACGCAGTTCGATATCCAGCATTGGCGTGTGCAAGCGCCCGTGGAGCGGAAAGCGGAACTCCAGGAAGGGGGCAAACCACTCCAAATCAAAATCAAAGCCGTGATGGCGTAAGTCGCTTAACACATCGTCAAGGTCATGCCACAGGTAGTGGGGCAGCATCCAGCGATCCTGCAAGGCGCTGCCCCAGCGCACCGGTTTGGCCCGATAGGGTGTTTTCCAGCAGCGCGCAACAAGGGCGCGGATCAGCAGCATTTGCATCAGCCCCATGCGGGCATGGGGTGGCATCTCAAAGCCGCGTAGTTCCAGTAACCCTAGCCGCCCGCTATCGCTATCCGGCGAGTAGAGCTTGTCGATACAGAACTCGGCGCGGTGGGTGTTGCCGGTTAAGTCAGTCAGTAGGTGGCGCAGCAAGCGATCCACCAGCCAGGGCTGCACTACTTCGCCTTCGGGCATTTGCTGTAGGGCGATTTCCAACTCGTAAAGTGCCTCGTGGCGCGCTTCATCTACCCGCGGGGCTTGGCTAGTGGGGCCAATAAACAGGCCTGAAAACAGGTAAGAGAGGCTAGGGTGGTGCTGCCAGTAGGTGACTAGGCTGGCAAGCAAGTCTGGGCGGCGTAAAAAAGGTGAATCCTCAGGGGTAATCCCGCCAAGGGTGACATGGTTACCGCCGCCGGTGCCGGTGTGGCGGCCATCAAGCATAAATTTTTCGGTGCCCAAACGGGTTTCACGTGCCTCGGCATACAGCCGTTCGGTTTGCGCGACCAGGGTTTGCCAACTGGCGGCGGGCATAATATTCACTTCGATCACGCCCGGGTCGGGGGTGATCATAAAGTTTTCCAGTCGCGGATCCCGAGGCGGTGAATAACCCTCTACCATCACCGGGCAGGCGAGCTCCTTGGCGCACTCCTCAACGGTGCTGAGTAGGTCGAGGTAGTGCTCCAAGCTGGTTAGCGGCGGCAGAAAAATATGCAAGCGGCCATCCCGTGGCTGCACACATAGGCTGGTGTGAATAACACCACTTTCCGTGTCGATTTCCGCCCGTGGCTGCTGCTGAACCGATTCGCCCTCTGGGTGTGATGGGCTCGGGTGGCTGGTTCGACCCAAGCGTTCGGCATCGCTGAGGTGGTGTTGTTCGGCGTTGCGGCGAGCAACTTCGCCGTGAATGTCGCCCAGCTCTGGGCGGGGCGCGAACAGCGATTCCGGTTGAGGCTGCTCTTCTGGGGCAGCCCAAGGCAGCGCCGAAAGCGGTAAACGCAAGCCCATGGGGGAGTCGCCGGGCACCAGGAACAGGTGTTCACGCTTGAGCGGCCAGCGTCCGCTCTCCCAGCGGTGGGCCTGGCTAAGCGAGTGGCGCAGCGGCAGGGCATAGCCAACCACTTCGTCTAAGCCTTGTTCTAATAAGCGGGCTAAACGGTGACGTTCGGCGTCATCTTTGAGATTGGCTTCGCGTGGGTCAACGTTCACCGGTAGCGACTGCTCTTTCCATAGATAGTAGTAGGCATCCTCGAACGCCGGAATCCAGTAGCGTTCGGCCACACCCAGGCGTTCGCTTAGCGCTTTGGTAAAGCGCTGGGCCATTGCATCATCTACATGGAGCTCTGGTGCGCCGTCTAGGCAGGCCAGCCATTGGGGATCACGCCATAGTGGTACGCCATCTTTACGCCAGTAACAGGCGAGCGCCCAGCGGGGCAGTGGTTCCCCGGGGTACCACTTGCCTTGCTGTTGCTGAATAGCGCTGCCGGGGGCGTAAGCGGCCTGGAGCCGGGTTAGCAGTGCCTCAGCGCGTTCGCGTTTGTGCTCGCCCAGGGCTTCGGTATTCCACTGTGGGCTCTCCATATCGTCGACCGAGACAAAGGTGGGTTCGCCGCCCATGGTCAGGCGTACGTCCTGGTGGAGCAGTTCGGCATCTACCTCGTCACCCAGCGCGCAGATACGCTGCCACTGCTCATCGCTATAGGGCTTGGTGACCCGTGGGTCTTCGTGGATACGCTCCACTTCCATGGTGACATCGAAAGTGACTTCACACTTATCCGAAAACCCGGTAATCGCGGCCGCACTGCCGGTCGTCGGGGTGGCGGCGAGGGGAATATGGCCTTCGCCAGCGAACAGTCCCGAGGTGGGGTCGAGCCCCACCCAGCCTGCGCCGGGGAGGAATACTTCGGTCCAGGCGTGTAGGTCGGTGAAATCTACTTCGCTCCCGCTGGGGCCATCCAGCGCTTTAACATCGGACTTGAGCTGAATGAGGTAGCCGGAGACAAAGCGTGCGGCGAGGCCCAGGTGGCGGAAAATTTGCACCAACAGCCAGGCGCTGTCGCGGCAGGAGCCGCTGGCGAACGTTAAGGTCTCTTCGCAGCTCTGTACGCCGGGCTCCATGCGTACCAAATAACCAATATCATCCTGCAGGCGTTGATTCAGCGCGACCAGGAAATCGACGGTGGTAGTGGGCTCGCGGGGAACAGCCTTGAGCCACTCCATCAACCGCGGCCCGGATTCCGTTATTTCCAGATAGGGGCTTAGTTCCTGGCGCAGCGCTTCGGGGTAGGCAAAGGGAATCGTTTGCGCAATGTCGTCCAAGAAGAAATCGAACGGGTTAATCACCGTCATCGGGGCGATGAGTTCGACCGCAATGGTTAACTCTTTACGCGGTTCGGGGAACACCACGCGGGCATTGAAGTTGCCAAACGGATCCTGTTGCCAGTTTAAAAAGTGGTCGTCGCCGGAGAGTTTGAGCGAGTAGGCCTCAATATGGGTGCGGCAGTGGGGCGCCGGACGCAGCCGAATAACATGGGGCGAAAGACGCACCGGGCGGTCAAAGTGGTAGGTCGTGCGATGATACAAGGCAACGCGAATGGTCATGGGCCACCCTCAAAAGAACCGTTATCAACCGGTGGGTCGGTTGGGTTAAGGAATAACCGAACGTTTCGCAAGTATCGTTCCACTTTTACTTTTTTGCAGCCGCTATCTTAACTAAGGCGTTTAACTAAAGTGGAAATCACTTAATGCACCAAAATAGCACTGCTTTTATGCACTGCTTTTATGCACTGATATAGAGCATGTGGTCGCTTTAATTGGCTCGTGCTCCCTGTCAAGTAGCGTTTAAGTAAGCGAACGTTGAAATATCGCAAAAGATGGTACGTATTTTGCTCTCAATTGTTTGATTGTTTTGCGCGCGGCAGGCCTACACTGAGCATTGAGGAAGTTGCCGCTTCCACCCCAGCGCCAGGAGAGCGCCCATGAGCCAAGTGAATTGGAATAACTATGCGTGTCGTGATTACTACGATGAGCTGATGGCCGCACCCGGTCAGCCACGCGATTCAGCGGGTGAATTGTGCAACATGTTGGCAAGGTTTAGCGCAGAAGAGTTAGCCGAGCGGAAAACCGCGGCGGAGATCGCCATTCGTACCATGGGGATTACCTTTACCGTCTACTCCGAAGGCGCGATGATCGATCGCGCCTGGCCCTTTGATATTGTGCCGCGGATTATTCCCGCCAGCGAGTGGCGTAAAACCGAGGCAGGCCTCAAACAGCGCGTGCAGGCGCTGAATCTATTTATTGATGATCTTTACCACGATCAAAAAGTCATTAAGGACAAAGTGTTACCCGCCGAAGTGCTGGCGCAGTCGGTTAATTTTCGCCCCCAGTGTGTCGGCATTAATCCCCCTCACGGCGTGTGGGCCCACGTGTGCGGTTCAGATCTAGTGCGCGATGGGGATGGCACGCTGTATGTGTTGGAAGATAACTTGCGCATTCCTTCCGGCGTCTCCTATATGTTGGAAAACCGCAACGTCACCAAGCGGGTACTGCCGGAGTTGTTTGCTTCGGGCAAAATTTTGCCCGTTGATGACTATGTGGCCAACCTCTACGACATGCTCGCCGCGATGTCACCACGGCCTGGGGATGAGCCGCAGGTGGTTGTACTGACCCCTGGAATCTATAACTCTGCTTACTTTGAGCACGCCTACCTTGCCCAGCAAATGGGCGTCGAGCTGGTGCAAGGCAGCGACCTGCTAGTCGATGACAATGATGTGGTGTACATGCGCACCGTGGAAGGACTGCGCCGGGTCGACGTTATCTACCGTCGCGTGGATGACGAGTTTCTAGACCCGGAAGCGTTTAACCCTGACTCCATGCTGGGGGTGGCGGGTCTGATGCGCGCTTGGCGGGCGGGAAAAGTGGCGCTGGCCAATGCTCCGGGTGCTGGCGTGGCGGATGACAAGGTCGTTTATGCATTCGTGCCTGCGCTGATTCGCTACTATCTCGACCAGGAACCGCTGCTGCCCAACGTGCCCAGCTACCTGTGCATGTTCGAAGATGACCGCCGCTATGTACTTGACCATCTTGATGAATTGGTGGTGAAGCCGGCCAATGAGTCGGGGGGCTATGGCATGCTGATTGGCCCGCGCTCAACCAAAGAGACCCGCGAAGAGTTTGCCCGCTTGATTAAGGCGAACCCACGCAACTATATGGCGCAGCCCACCCTGGCGCTGTCGACGACGCCTACGTTGGCGAATGGTTTACCACAGCCACGCCATGTGGATTTACGCCCCTTCATACTCTCTGGGCCTGAAATCCATGTCACCACCGGCGGGCTTACCCGGGTGGCATTGATAGAGGGGTCGTTGGTGGTGAACTCCTCTCAAGGCGGCGGCAGTAAAGATACCTGGATTGTAGAAACCGACGATAAGGCGGCAGTGGCCGCGGTGAAAGGAGCCTAACGCCATGCTGTCACGCGTTGCAGAGAACCTCTACTGGATGGCGCGCTATATTGAACGTGCGGAAGATACCGCACGTTTACTGAGCGTCAATAGTCACCTTATGCTCGATTTGCCGGGGCGCCTGCCGCTGGGTTGGGCGCCGCTTATCGAAATGACCGGCAGCCTGGAAGTCTTCACCGCACGTTATGAAGAGTTTGATGAGCGCAACGTAGTGCACTTTTTATGCGCCGATCCTGATAATGATATTTCGATTATCTCCGCGCTTGCCAGTGCCCGTGAGAACCTGAGAACCACCCGGGATGTGGTGCCCCGGGAAATTTGGGAAGAGGTTAATCAGCTCTATCTTAGCGTCGCCGATCATGCTGAAAATGGCGTGAGTCCACGCCGTCGCGATAGCTTTCTTAAAAGTGTTATTCGTGGTTGCCAGGCGTTAACGGGCCTCATTGAAGGCACCTTAAGCCATGGCCCTGCGCGTACTTTTATTGAGTTGGGCCGTCAGTTGGAGCGGGCCGATATGACCACCCGCATTGTCGATGTGCGCTCCGCCAGCCTGCTGCCACAAAACCCTGAAGAGTTGCTGCCATTCGAAAACCTGCAGTGGATGAGCGTGCTCAAGTCACTGACTGCTTACCAGATGTATCGCCAACAGGTGCGCTTGCGGGTGCGCGGGCCAGATGTGCTGCGCTTTTTGCTACAAGATCCCAATCTGCCACGCTCGATTGCCTGCAGCCTTGAAACCCTGGGTCATGAGCTGACGCTACTGCCACGCCAGGATCGTCCGGCGGCCACCGTCTCGCTGGTGCGCGCCGATGTAGTAGACGCCGATATTCAAGCGCTCGCTCATTCACCCAGTAAGCTGCACTTGTTTATCGATGAACTGCAGATCGGCTTTGCCGCTATCCACGATACCCTCAGCGCCACCTACTTTGTGAATGACGACAGCGTCCCCCGCGTGACGCAAACCCAGACTCAGACTCAAAGCCAGAGCCACGCGGGGGACAACGATAACGACTAAAGCGTAGAGGAATCGCTTTCTAACGGGCTGGCGGCCTGAATGATGTCATGCAGGTACGCCAGTTTTTCGCGCACCGCCGGGGCAAGCACACCTGGCGCTAAATCGAGCAGTCCCATATCACGGTTGAGCTCGTTCACCGCCATGCCTACCTGATGAAAGGCAATCAGCATGCTCTCAAGGCTGCCGTCGTACTCAACGTGGGTAATGCCCATGTGCAGTGCGGTATCCAGTACAGCGACCATGTCCAAGTAATAGGCGAACGTTTCGGCAAAATCCTCCCAAGGGTGCATGGTGGCGTAGGCGGAGATGAAGCGGTTGGGCCAGTCGCCGGGGGCTCCCTGCTGGTAGTAACGCTCTAACGCTTCGGTATAGCTTGGCCGGTGGTGGTTGCCAAATACTGCACGACACGTTTCTTCATCGCGATCCTTAACCAATACGTCCCAGTAGTAGTGGCCAATTTCATGGCGGAAGTGGCCAATCAAGGTGCGGTGGGACTCGTTCATATCGACCCGTAAACGCTCGCGCTCAACGTCGTCGGCCTCTTTGACGTTAATGGTGATATGACCTGCCGCATGGCCGGTATACACTTTCTCCTGGTTGGCGGTAGAGCGCCATAGTCCTTGGTCAGGCAGGGCATCAGCCATAAAAGAGAAACTCAACGGCACTGCAATAGCATCCTCTTGGGTGCCGTGGGGTAGTTTCAGTAAATCAAGGGTATGAAACAGACGCCGTTTGGCCGCCTCAAGTGCTGCCCAACGCTCGCGGTTACCATCAATAGTGAGATCGGGGATCATGGCGTTATAACGGCAGCAGTCGCATAGCGTATCCGCTTGGCCGTGTTCCATTACCACCATACGATTGCACACGTTCTCAACAGCGTAGTTGTGACACTTCATCAGCGCCGTATCACAACCTGGGTAGATGCAGCGATAGCCGCCGTTATCCAGAGGGGCAACGGCAACGATATTGCTGCAGGCAGGACACCAGCCGACCTCTGACTGGCAGCTAAGGCAGTGGGTGTTTTCATAGAAAAGCGGATTGCCACAGCGGCAGTTGAAAGCCTGCATAAATAATTCCCTGTGTTTAAACACGAGCGTTCGCCATGTGCGATCCGCGAGGCTGCGGCACACTGATAGGCCGAAGCATAGCCAGCCCTGTGACACATTGGAAAGGCTAATTGATATCCTGCCGCAGATTTTGTTGACTCATGCGATACTTGGTTGACGTTAACGTCAACTTGCTGCTATACCCTGTACTCTTGCCTTACCGCGAAGCACTTTTTAATACCGCATTTTTATAACAACCACAGCCATAACAATCACAATTAATAATAGGAGCAACGCTATGTCTGTTCGCGAAATTCCCATGTATATCGATGGCCAGCCCGTGCAGTCGCAAAGCCAGGAGTGGCGCGATGTGGTTAACCCCGCCACGCAAGAGGTGGTAGCGCGGGTACCGTTCTGTACCACTGACGAAGTGGAGCGCGCTATCAGCAGCGCTAAAGAGGCGTTTAAGGAGTGGCGAAAAGTACCGCTGGGTAAACGCATGCGCATTATGCTCAAGCTTCAGGCACTGATTCGCGACAATACCGCAGAGTTGGCGGCGCTGATCACCGAAGAGCACGGCAAAACGCTTCCCGATGCGGAAGGGGAAGTTGGCCGGGGCTTGGAAGTGGTGGAGCATGCCTGTTCGATTACCTCGCTGCAGTTGGGTGAGCTGGCGGAAAATGCCGCTAACGAGGTGGACGTTTACACTATGCACCAGCCGCTTGGGGTGGGCGCCGGTATTACTGCCTTTAACTTCCCGATTATGCTGCCGTGCTTTATGTTTCCACTGGCGATTGCCACTGGTAATACCTTCGTTCTTAAACCCTCCGAACAGGATCCCAGTTCCACCATGCGCTTAGTGGAGTTAGCCCACGAAGCCGGTGTCCCGGCAGGCGTGCTCAACGTGGTGCACGGTGGCCCTGATGTAGCCAACCAAATCGCTGATCACCAGGATATCAAAGCGCTCTCGTTCATCGGCTCTACCCATGTGGGTTCGCTGCTGTATAACCGTGCAGCGGCAGCGGGCAAGCGCATGCAAGCAATGATGGGGGCCAAGAACCACTGCGTGGTCATGCCCGATGCTAATCGTAGCCAAGCGATCAACAACCTGCTGGGCTCAGCCTTTGGCGCGGCGGGCCAACGCTGCATGGCAAACTCTGTGGTGGTGCTGGTGGGCGAGGCGCGTGAGTGGCTGAGCGATATCGTTGATGCGGCGCGTGAAATGAAAGTCGGCCCGGGCACCCAACGCGATGCGGATTTAGGCCCGCTGGTATCACCAGCTGCTCGTGACCGCGTGCTGCGTTTAATCGATGCGGGGGAGCAAGAGGGTGCCAAACTGATGGTCGATGGGCGCAATGTTCAGGTGGAGGGTTATCCCAACGGCAATTTTGTCGGGCCGACTCTGTTTGCTGACGTAAAGGCGGATATGACCATTTACCGGGAAGAGATTTTTGGTCCCGTGCTGTGCGTGGTGAGTGTTGAAACGCTGGATGAGGCGATTGCCTTTATCAATGCCAACCCTAACGGCAACGGTACCTCTATCTTTACAAACTCGGGTTGGGTAGCGCGCCGCTTTGAAACCGATATAGACGTTGGCCAAATTGGTATCAACGTGCCAATTCCGGTGCCGGTTGCCTATTTCAGTTTCACCGGCTCGCGGGCTTCGAAACTAGGTGATTTAGGCCCTAACGGTAAGCAGGCGATCGCGTTCTGGACACAAACCAAAACGGTGACGGCACGTTGGTTTGAGCCGGAAAACGTATCCAGCGGTATCAACAGCACCATTTCGCTTGGCTAATTGAAGCGATTTTAACTGCCGCACATCGGCCCGGCTTTACGCGGGGCCGATGAACCCGATGGCGCAGGGCTTAAAAGTTATCAAACAGAGGCAAGCTCTCTTCAAGCAACTGCTCGATCGGGTCAAGCTGACTTTCGTGTAAAACTAACAGTGACTGCCCGTGCATAAATTCATTAGCGGGAGGCACCAGAAGCGCAAACTCTCCCTCTTCAAGGTGAAACTCATGTATTTCGCGCATACCCAGTGGTGTCATGCATTGAGAGCAGCGATAGTTGTCATCTTCACTGTAAATAAGGCGATGATACATTTTAAACAACGTATAGAGGGCTAAGCCGCCTTCAAACGCAGGCCAGCGCGCTGGGGTCTCGCGAATTTCGCTGGAGAGGTCTTGGCCCTCGGCTTCGGCGCCTGCAATCGCATCGGCTAGCGGGGCAGCAAGAATGGCATCTTTGTCGGCAGGTAGCGGCGTGTTGTGCTTAGAGGCGTGTTCAAAATCTTTCACCGCGCGCTTAAAGTCAGCCACCCCACCGAGAGGGTAGTCGACATGCTGGAGGTCTTCGGGTTCAAAGCCGCCGTTTTCCCAGCCATGGATAACGCGTAGGGTCATTTGACCACGTGTCATTGGGCGGGCAAGTAACATATGCAACATGATACGAATATGCAGCTGACGCTCATCGGTATCATTTTCAAATGCTCGGTAAGGGTCAGCAAACAGCTCGTTTAGACGACCGGGTGTATGTTCCTTGGCTTCGTTATGGCTCATAGCGGTTTCCCTTTGAACGAGCTATTTATATTTTTAGGAGGAGGTCGCAATTCTGCTTAGGTTAGTAAGCCAGTATGGCGAGAGAAGCAACTAAATAAAAGTCTCTTCATTTAGCTTTTTGTTATCCATCGGCTAAACCGTTTTTACCAGATATTTAAATTTAACAATAAAGAGGTGAGTATGTCTGCATCGTTGAGTCGTTTTAATGTACCTGAAACATTGGATGGCCTGCCGGAAGATATTCGCAGTACCATTTTGGCCGTGCAGGAAAAAGCCGGGTTTGTGCCCAATGTCTTTCTGATGCTGGCCCATCGCCCCGCTGAGTTCCGAGCTTTCTTTGCCTATCACGATGCGTTGATGGAGCGCGAATCGGACACCCTAACCAACGTTGAGAAAGAGATGATTGTGGTCGCTACCAGTGCGCGTAACCGCTGCTTATATTGTGTGGTCGCTCACGGAGCATTGGTGCGTATTTACAGTAAAAACCCGCTGCTCGCAGATCAAGTGGCGATCAACCATCGCGTGGCGCCGATTAGTGAGCGCCACCGGGTGATGCTCGATTTCGCCATGCACTGTGCTGTTGATGTCGGTGAAATGACCGATGAGTGGTTCACGCGCTTACTGGAAGTGGGCTTTAGCCAAGAGGACTGCTGGGATATAGGCGCCATAGCGGCATTTTTTGGTTTGTCGAATCGGTTGGTTACATTGGCGGGCACGCCGCCTAATGAGGAGTTTTACTTAATGGGGCGTGTGCCTCGCTCAAGTGCGACCATTACACCTTAAACTTTACTAAGCTGTGATTCTGATTGAGAATAGTTCCTGAATCAGTGTTAACACCGTTCTTAAGCGTACCTACATTCACTGTCGCCAGGGGAGCCCCTACTCAAAAGGGCTGAGATGCGCACTGCGCAGACCCTGGAACCTGATCCGGTTAGTACCGGCGGAGGAAGCGCGACATGCTTTACCTGACGTCAGCCGTGCTTGGCGCGGCGCTGTGCTGCTTTGCTTTTTTAGGCCTACGTGCTCGCTGGGTGGATGGTTCACTTGACGACTACGTCACCGCCCGCAACTCGCAAACGGCTTCTACCCTGGGGCTCTCCTTTCTTGCTTCCGGTATGGGCGCATGGATACTCTTTGCGCCCCCCGAAATAGGCGCCTTTGTCGGCCCGCTAGCCCTTGCTGGCTATGCGCTAGGCTCTGCATTGCCATTTATTGTCTTGGGACTGTATGGGCCGAAGATTCGCCGTGCGTTGCCGGAGGGGCGCAGTATCGCCGAGTTTGCTGAAGCGTGCTATGGCCCTGGTGTACGGCGCTGGGTAACCCTGGTCTCCATCGCCTATATGGCGTGTTTTTTAGCCGCTGAACTCACCGCCATTGGGGCCATCACCGCGCTGCTTTCCGATGTGCCGCCCGCGCTGGTGATTATTGGTGTGGCGCTTACCACGCTGATTTATACCGCGGCGGGCGGGCTGCGTGCCAGCCTTGCCACTGACCGTTGGCAGGCGTGGCTGTTGCTGGTGCTGCTGTGTGTGGTGGGTGGCATGGCCCTATGGCGGTTGCCCTCTATACCCAGTGAGGCTGCACTCCCGTCTATTCCTATCACCAGTGCGCTCAGCGTAGCGTTAACGCTAGTGATCGCGGTCACCGCCGCTAACCTTTTCCACCAAGGCTATTGGCAGCGAGTATGGGCCGCTCAAGATAATCAAAGCTTGGGGCGCGGCGCCTGGTTAGGCGGCGCGATGACAGTCGTGGTAGTGATGGTGATTGGCGGTCTAGGCGTGTTGGCAGCGATGAGCGGTGTGCCGCTCGGCGAGCCCCCAATGCCATTTTTTGCTCTGTTAAGTGAAGCCCCCGTTTGGCTGACGTTACCTGCCTTGGTGTTGGCGGTGACCTTAGTGGCCTCCAGCGTTGATACACTTCAAAATGGTATTGCTTCGCTCGTGGTGGCACGCAGCGAGCAGCAGGGCGTTTCGCTGGTGGCTGCCCGCTGGGTGACGGTCGTCGTGATGATCCCGGTGGTAGTGATTGCCTTGCAGGGCCTGTCGGTACTGCGGCTATTCTTGATTGCTGACTTGCTGTGTGCCGCTATTGTGGTGCCTGTGCTGCTCGGCTTATGGCAACGCATGACGCCGATGGCGGCCATTATGGGTGGTGTCGCCGGTTTGCTGGGGGCCATTTTGCCTGGTTGGTTAAGCCAAGGAAGCCTGGTGGCCGGGGTAGTGGGCGCCAGTTTTCCGGGTAGTATCCCTACCTTGGGGCCGTTCGTTGGTGCGTTAATCGCCTCAACGCTCACAAGTGTACTACTCGCATGTTTAACCAAGAAACAGTGAGTGTTGGGCAGTAAAAGGCTGATCGCGTTATGCTGGTAGCTACACACCTACCCTGAATGGGTGACATAACAATGAGCTACCCTACAGCATCGAATGAAGAGGCGAGATTAGCCGCTCTTTACGAGCTTGACCTACTTGATACACCTGATGAACCTGCGTTTGATCGCGTCACCCGGCTGGTGACCAAGCTGCTGCATGTGCCTATCTCAACGGTGACGTTGATAGATGCTAAACGCCAATGGATAAAATCACGTGTTGGCGTTGAGGCTCGTGAGACACCCCGAGATGTGGCTTTCTGCGCTTATACCATTCAGGGCACAGAACCATTGATCATTAACGATGCCCGACAGGATCCACGCTTTGCAGACAATCCGTTTGTGAAAGCTGTCGACGGTATTCGCTTTTATGCGGGTATTCCGCTTAGTACGACCAAAGGCCTGACGCTAGGCTCTCTCTGCGCAATCGACACGAAGCCGCGTGCGATCAGTGATCAAGAATTGACGGCTCTGCAAGATTTGGCGGCGATTGTCACTGATGAAATTCATTTGCGTGAGCGACTGGTATTAGAAAAGAAAAGCGCCAAGGTATCCCAGCAAGCACTGAATGAGTTACACCGAAGTATGGAGTGCCAAATCGAGCGGCGTACCAACGAACTCAATCTCGTTATCGAGTCTGCCTATGACGCCTATATCAGTCTTGATGCACAAGACGTCATTCTGGATTGGAATCGGGCGGCTGAAATGATGTTCGGTTGGCCACGCAAAGCGGCGCTGGCTAAGCCAATCACACAGCTTATTTTTCCCACTGGGCTGCCTGCCGCGAATGATCGGGCGGCTATTGAGTTTACCGCGCACCGTTACGATGGCAATGAACTGCCCGTCGAGGTGCGCGTCAAAAAATTGGTGATTGAAGGGCGTGAACGGCGCAGCCTTTTTATCCACGATATTACCGAGCGCCAGCAGCTGGAGCGCCTGCGTAATCAACAGGCTCGTGAAGATGTATTAACCAAATTGCCTAACCGGCGAGCCCTAGATGAACGCTTACCCGAAGCAATGGCTCGCACACGGCGCAGCCAGCAGCCGTTAGCCGTTCTGTTTATGGATTTGGATGGTTTTAAGGCGATTAACGACGCCCATGGGCATGCCAAGGGCGACGATCTGCTACGTGTGATCGCTAAAAAATTAGTGAAAACGATACGTGAAACCGACTATATAGCCCGCTGGGCCGGGGATGAGTTTGTCGTCCTATTGGAGGGCAGTGAGCCCACGGCAATCGAGCAGTTGGCTAATAAATTAGTCAAGGTGGTGGAAGAACCGATGATTGCTGGAGATGCGGCGTTAAACGTCAGTGTGAGTATTGGTGTCGCGCTATATTTGCCCGCCAGCGCCGAGACAGCCAACGAACTGCTTAAGCGCGCCGATGTGGCTATGTATGAAGCCAAGCGCTCTGGAAAAGCCCAAGTACGCATTGCCCTGTCTGTTGATAACGCTAGTTAAGACCTGTAGATATTCAAGGATGACCATGATTCGGACTATTCTGACCACGCCTGAAGGCGAGACCCGTGAGGGCGATGAACACCTGATGACCGTATGGCAATCCACGCCAGGTAGCCATATATGGATCGATATGCAGGGGGAGTCCCAGCAGAGCGAGCGCAAAATTTTAGAGGCGTTTGAGTTTCATCCCATGGCCATTCAGGATGCTCACAAAGAGCGCCATCCGCCTAAAATTGAAGAGTTCGACAACCATACGCTGATTATTTATCGCGGCATCTCCTCCTTCGATGCCGAACTGAACTACCTGCCTCAGCAGGTTTGCTTTTTTGTGGGTGAGCGTTTTTTGGTTACGCTTCATCCTGGACAAGCGCTCTCCATTGAGCGCCTTTTCAACGAGCACGGTAAAGCCCTGCTGGCCCACTCGCCTGAACACGTCGCGCTGCGGATAATGTATATTTCAGCGGGCTTTTATATTGACAGCTTGCTCGAATTTGAAACGGCGTTAAGCGATCTTGAAGACGAACTGCTGGAAAATGGTAATGATGTGCTAATGCGCAAGATCATCACTTACCGTTCCCGGCTGGTTAAGATGCGCCGCATCTTTAGCTACCACCAGGGTATTACCCAGGAACTAACCGCTTATGACTACGAGCATTTGCCTCGGGAAGATAGCGAAACCCTGCACGCCATCAACGACGTAGCGGATCGTTTCGAGCGTCTCTACACCTTGACCCAGATGTATTACGACATTTGCGGTGACTTGGTTGATGGCTATATCTCTATTTCCTCCCACCAGTTAAATATCACCATGCGCGTGCTCACGGTGATTACCGCGATCTTTGTCCCTCTTACGTTTATCGCCGGGATTTACGGCATGAACTTCGAAAATATGCCTGAATTGCGTTATCAATACGGCTACTTTTTTGTTTGGGGTGCCATGCTAGGTATCGGTGGCGTGCTGATTTGGCTGTTTAAGCGCAAGCACTGGTTTTAGGCTAGCCAGTGAGCGACTCGCCAGGAAACGAAAAGTTGACACATACGTAGGTGGTCAGCGGTTGAGTGTGGCATCCTCTGCAGCGACCAAAACTATAAGGCATAAAGCCTAGACTAGCGTTTTAACTGGGAGTTGTTCCATGACCATTATGATTATCGGGCTGCTGATTTTTTTAGGCAGCCACTCTGTACGTATTTTTGCTGAAGACTGGCGTCAGCAGCAGATTGCTCAACGCGGCGAAACCACTTGGAAAGTCGCCTATTCAGCCGTATCCATCGTTGGCCTGGCCATTGCTATTTACGGTTTTGGCCAGATGCGCCTAGACCCCATCTATATCTGGCACCCGCCCGCGGGCATGCGTCATGCGGTGGCGTTGCTGATGGTGCCAGCCTTTATCATGCTGGTGGCGGCCTATGTTCCGGGCAACGCCATTAGGGCCAAGCTTGGCCATCCGATGATGCTGGCGGTAAAAATCTGGGCGTTTGCTCACCTGCTGGCCAACGGGCGCTTAGGCGATATTATCTTTTTTGCTGCCTTTCTTATCTGGGCTATCCTGGCGTTCAAGACCGCTAAAAAACGCGGCCGCTTGACACCGCCTGAGTCGGTTAGTACCTCAAAAATGGCAACGATTGCCACCGTGCTAGTGGGCTTGATAGCGTATGTCGTGTTTGCCTTTTATCTACATACAGCGCTGATTGGCGTCCCCGTCTTTAGCTAACCTGTATTTGATCAGCCTGTCTTTATCGATTTAGGAGCCAGCCCATGGCCGAAACTTCACATACTGCGCCGACTACCATGGCCGCTATGCTATTAACCGGGCATGGTGGTATCGAAAAGTTGGAATACCATCAGGATGTCGCCACGCCGCAGCCTAAGGCGGGTGAAGTACTGGTGCAGGTGACCGCGACGGCGAAGAACAACACTGACCGCAAGGCCCGTGAAGGGCTTTATCCCACCAAGGACAAGGGCGATGTTACCTCCTTTGCCATGGGCGGCACCCCCACGTTAACCTTCCCGCGGATTCAAGGGGCCGATGTCGCTGGCCGCATAGTGGCGGTCGGCGAAGGCGTTGACGTTGAGCGCATTGGCCAGCGCGGGCTGCTTGATTTTAATATCTACGCTGACGAGCGTCGCGATATTAATCTAACCCCGGATTACTACGGCCATGGAGCCGACGGCGGGTTTGCTGAGTATATCGCCGTGCCTGCGGATCAGTTTTATCACGTGCCCAACCCTGAACTGCACGATGCCGAACTGGCCGCAATGGGCATGTGCTCGTATCAGACGGCTTACCATATGATGACCGCTGCCAAAGTGAGTGCTGGCGAGCGTGTGCTGGTCAGCGGAGCCAGCGGCGGCGTGGGCACCGCACTTATTCAGCTCTGCCGCATCGTGGGCGCTATCCCCTATGCGGTCAGCCAGTTAGACAAGGCCGAGGCGCTCAAAGCATTAGGTGCGGAAGCGGTGATTGATCGTGGCGACCTGCCCACCTTTGTTGAGCGGGTGCTGGAAACCACTGCTGGCCAACCGATTGATGCAGTGATGGATTTGGTTGGTGGTGAGATGACCAACCTGTTTATCGACACCATGATTGTTGATATGCAGGGGCGCAAAAGCTATCCGCGCCTCTCTATTGCCGGGGCTAGCGGTGGCAACCTTAGCGAAATGATGTGGACCCGGGTTTATCTTTACCAAGTGCAGATATTTGGCGTTTCCCACGGCACCCGTGAAGAGGCCGAACAGTTAGTGGCGTGGATTCGCAGTGGCGACTTAAAGCCAGTGCTGCATGCGGCATTTAAGCTGTCTGATCTGCATGCCGCCGAGCGCTATTTTGTCAATCGGGGCAGCAACTACCTGGGCAAAATTGTGCTTGTCCCCGACGCCCAGTGGGCCTCCCACGGTGCGCCGTTCGCCCTCGAAAACTCCTCTTCTGCCGCTCAGGAGCGCCAATAGTGCATAACCTGCATACCATTCAGCTAATGGACACCCATGCCGGAGGCGATGTTAGTCGTATCGTCACGGGGGGGATTGATAGTCTGCCGGGCGCCACTGTGCGCGAGCAGATGGAGTATCTGCGCGATGATGCCGACGGTTTGCGGCGCCTGCTGCTGGAAGAGCCCTACGGTATTCCGGAAATGTCGGTTGATTTGCTAGTGCCCGCCACTCACCCAGAAGCGGTCGCGGGTTACATCATTATGGAAGTGATGGGGTACCCCATTTACTCCGGCTCCAACACGCTGTGTACCGCCACTGCGGTGTTGGAGAGTGGCATTGTGCCCAAGCAGGAAGGTATTCAGCGTTTTAAGCTGGAAGCGCCAGCGGGTCTAGTGCAAATCGAAGCAAAGGTGCATAACGGGGTGGTGGAGTCGGTTACCTGTGGCGGCCTGCCCAGCTATATCGATACCTACCGCGATACGATTCAAGTCCCGGGGGTTGGCGAAGTCACTTATTCGATTGCCTATAGCGGTGGTTTTTACGCTTTAGTCGATGCCACTGAGCTGGGCTTTAAGCTTTCCCGTGATGAAGAGCGCGCGCTTTCGGAGTGTGCCTACAAAATTGTCGAAGCGATAAAAGCGCAGCGAGGCTTTTCCCACTACACTCTGGGCGATGTTGGGCCGCTGCCATTTTTGCACTTTATGGGCCCTGAAGAGCAAATAGGGGAGGGGTATACACGTTCACGGTCAACGACCTACGTTCATCCAGGCGTTATTTGCCGCAGCACAACGGGCACCGGCACCTCGGCACGTCTAGCGCTAATGCACTACGAAGGGCGTTTGAATGTAGGTGATAAGCTAGAGACGGTGTCACTGCGTGAGACGGGGTTTATCGGCACCTTCATTGGCACCCATCAGGAAGGGGCTTACCAGGTAGTGGAAAATACCATTACTGGCCGCAGCTATGTATTGGCCCACTCGGATATTGTGATTAACTGTGATGACCCGATGGTCGCGTGTGGCGAGCTACACCATATCTTGCGCGACCGTCACTCGCCAGAAGCCCTGCCTTTAGAAACGTAGCCTTTGGAAACATAGCCCTTAGAAACATAGCCCTTAGAAACATAGCCCTTAGAAACATAGCCTTCGGCGATTAAGCGTTCCCATACCGGGGTCTTTTCGGCCTCGGTCATGCTGCCCCAAACCGCAATTTCATCCAGCGTGCGGCCACACCCTTCACACACCGATGTTGTTGGTTCAATCTGACAGATCTGTATGCAGGGCGAAAGGGGTCGCTGAGCGGGAGGTGCGGCGTCTTTAGTCATTAAGAGGCCGACACCTTACCGCGCAGCGATTTAATTTTGCCCTTACGGGTTTTGTGATCAACGCGGCGGCGCTGCGAACCTTTGGTAGGCTTAGTGGCACGGCGTACTTTTTGCTGCTTGGTGGCACTCTGTATCAGCTCTTTTAAACGCGCTAGCGCGTCCTCTTTATTGAGCTCGAGCTTGCGGTGGCTCTGGGCTTTAATAATGACCACGCCCTCTTTGCTGATGCGCTGATCGGCCAGCGCCATTAAGCGCTCCTTGTATAGCGGGGGCAGCGTGGAACTCAGAATGTCGAAGCGCAGGTGTACCGCTGAAGCGACTTTATTGACGTTCTGGCCGCCGGCGCCTTGGGCGCGAATCTGGCTAATATCAATCTCCCAGTCTGCCAGGGTAACGTTACTTGAAATGGTGAGCATTAATGGCCTCTGTGTTACTCGTGAACCCATAAGGCTAGCACAATTGGCACAGAGGCAGTGGTCGCTACACTCTTATCGCGCTCAATTAACTGGCTAGATTGTTGATCGGCTGACCATTGATATACGCCAGTAGATTGCTAAAAGCATCGCCAAAATAGAGTTCGTAGCTATCTTTCTCTACATAGCCAAGGTGTGGCGTGGCGACAAGGTTAGGCAGCTCTAGTAGCGAGTCAGCCAAAAGCGGTTCCGCGTCAAAAACGTCGACGGCGGCTTGGCCGGGCTGCCCGGCTTTTAGAGCCTGCTCCAGTGTCCCTGGCGCCACTAGCTGAGCACGGCTGGTATTTACCAACAAAGACGTCGGCTTCATTTGGGCGAGGGATTCAGCGCTGACTATACCGCGGGTTTCGTCGTTCAAACGCAGGTGGAGGCTGAGCACATCCGCACGCTGAAACAGATCGGCCTGGGTTTGGGCCACCTCAATTCCGGCATCAGAGGCGCGCTGGAGAGTGCCTTCCCGGCCCCACACCAACACCTTCATTTCAAATGCCTGACCGTAGCATGCTACTAAACTGCCGATTTTTCCGTAGCCAAAAATGCCGAGTGTGCGACCTTTCAGACCTGTACCTAAGGTGCGTTGCCAGCGGCCTGCTTTCAGGTTCTCAACCTCTGCCGGTATATGGCGCATCGCGGCCAGCACCAAACCCCAGGTTAATTCCGCTGCAGCGTAGGGCGAACCGGTGCCCGTCATTACCGTTATGCCATGATGGCGGCAGGCCGGTATATCCACATGAGCGGCACCGCCACCGGTTTGGCTAATCACTTTCAGGTTGGGCAAACGCTTAAGTAGGGCTGCGGTTATCGGTGTGCGTTCGCGAATAAGCACTAGCGCCTCGGCTGCCTTGAAACGCTCACTCAGCGCGTCCAGGTCGGTAAGGGTGTCGTGATAAACCGTTACATCATGGCCTTCGAGCTGTTTGAAGGCATCTAAATGGCGCACACAGTCCTGGTAATCATCGGCAATGACAATCTTCATTAAAAGGTCTCCTCAAACTGGCCTTATCGATAATGGCAAAACTGAGCGTCGTAGGCTGTGCTGTTATAGAGTGATACTAACCTGAAAACTCACCATCAAGGAGCCATCAATGAGTGATTACCTATTAGATGACGCGCCGCTAAGCCCAGGGGTTATTTATCGGCTGCTATCCGGCAGCGTTTGCCCCCGGCCAATTGCCTGGGTATCTACCCAGGATAAGCGGGGAAATACCAATTTGGCGCCGTTTTCCTTCTTTAACGTGGCCAGTGTGAATCCGCCGGTGCTGGCATTTTCGCCATTACTCAATGGCAGCGGCGAACTTAAAGACACGGTGCGCAATTTAAATGAAGTACCTGAATGCGTCGTGCATGTGGGTAGTGAAGGGTTAATTGAGGCGCTCAATACCACCAGCGCCAGCTTGCCGCCGGGCGAGGATGAGTTTGCCCTGGCGGAGCTTGAAAAAGCCGTGATGCCTGGCGTAAACGTACCGCGGATTGCGAATGCTCCTGTGGCGTTTGGCTGCAAACTTTTTGATATGATCCGGTTTGGTGACCAGCCTTTGGCAGGCACGTTAGTGCTGGCTCAAGTCGTCTCAATTCATATTGACGATTCGCTGTGGGACGGCCGCCATGTGGATATGGATTTGCTCAAACCTGTTGGGCGTTTAGCTGGCAGTGATTACATTCGGATTAGCGACCGTTTTGCCATCGAAAGACCCGCATAAAACGCATAATTTAGAGCTTTTGGCGGGCTTGAAATTAATTGTTACATTCTAAGTAATATTTGTTACTTATTAATCAACGATAATTAATCTTTAGTCGTATATTCTCCTGCCGATAGTAATAACTAAAGGCTCGGTAATGTGGCGAAGGTGTGAGGGGTGCACGACATACCTTTGCCCATGCTATTTACGTGGGGAAGTGATCTAGCCATTAAGGAGCAGATCAATGCAACGATTGGGAACCTGGTTATTAAGAGAAGTCTTATTAAAAAGGATTGTATTAACAATAGCTTTATTAGGCGGGGTGTTTGCTCCACTGCTAGCGCAGGCGGAACTGACCTTTGGGATTGTTGCCCCTTCCAGCGGGGGGGCAGCACCGCTAGGGCTGGGCATGCAAAAAGGTATCGAGACCTACTTTGCCGAAGTCAATGCAGAGGGTGGGGTTAATGGCGAAACGCTTGCCTTGATTGCCCGCGATGATCAGTACAAACCGCTGCAAGCCGCCAGTAATACCCGAGAACTTATTCAAGAGGATGAAGTGCTGGCTGCGATTGGCAATGTCGGCACTCCGACGGCTACCGTTACCATTCCCATTTATAACGAATATGAAACGCTGCTTTATGGGGCGTTTACCGGTGCAGGCGTACTGCGTAAGACACCGCCAGACCGCTACGTGATTAACTATCGGGCCAGCTACGTACAAGAAACCGCCGCCATGGTGGATGGGCTGTTGGAAGCAGGGGTGTTGCCCGAGGAAATTGCCTTCTTCACCCAAAACGATAGCTTTGGCGATGCGGGATATAATGGTGCCTCACAAGCGTTAACTGCCCATGGCGTTGATAATATTTCGGCGCTGGCCCATGGACGCTTTACCCGCGGAACTCGCAATATTCACCAGGGCCTAGCGACCATTTTGGAAGCGCCAGTGACGCCGCGGGCGATTATTATTGTGGGTACCTACGGGCCTGCTGCAGACTTTATTCGTGAAGCGAAGAATGACCTTCCTGAGGCGGTATTTCTAAACGTCTCTTTTGTGGGCAGCCAAGCGCTTATGGATGAGCTCGGTGATCTCGCAGAAGGTGTCATTATTACCCAGGTCGTACCGCCCCTGGATGCCGAACTGCCTGCTGTTGAGTCCTACCGCCAGGCGCTGGAAACCCATGCCAATGGTAGCGAACCTGACTTTATTTCCCTTGAAGGCTACCTGGCGGCAAAGCTCTTTGTCGAGGGCGTAAAGGCGGCCGGCGCGAACCCAGATCGTGACGCTATTGTGGATGGCTTGCTCGGCTTGGGCTCGGTGGATATTGGCTTAGAAGAGCCGTTGAGCTTGGGGCCTGATGATCATCAAGCCAGCGATGCGGTATGGCCCACTATTATCACAAATGGCCGTTTCGAGTCAGTGGAATGGGCAAACCTGCTGCCCTAACGCTTACACCACCAAAGCTTACGTTATTTGTAAGACCCTGACACAAGTGAAAACAGATAATGAAAAAAACCTTAAGTATTCGAGCGATGTTGATCAGCCTGTTCTTAGCTGCCGTGCTGGGCGCCGTCGTACTGGCAGCAACGGGATGGACCACCAACCAACGGCTAATCGACTCACAGCGCTATATTACCGGTGAGGTGTTACCGCTTCAGGATGCCAGCATGGGCATGGTGCTCACCATGGGGGCATTTGGTCAACGCCATGCGGATTTGCTTGCTGCAGAGGGCGTGAATGGCCTTGATGAAGTCACTACTCAATCGGCATTAGATGAGCGTTTTCATGATGCGCGACAAGGCCTGCGTGGAGTTGATCAAACGCAAGGATTGAGTGACCTGGATAGCCACTATCAAGCGTTGCTAGAAGGGGATACGGCGCTGGAAGCCGTGCGCCGTGAAGAGCTGAACCTACAAACTCAAATGGCTGAGCGCATTAGTGCGATGCAATCACTCATTTCACAAGTGATGCTGAGCGCTGAAGATATTGCCGGTCGTACGGCGTTAGCGCAGGTTCGTAGTGATCGTGAACAGCGCGAGTTAATGGAAGCCTGGCGCGAAGATGGCATGACCACGCTGCCAACACAGTTGCTCGACAACATGTTTACCGCGCAAGCGGATATCGGACGCCTAAGCGGCAATGCCCGCATGGCGTTGGCGGTACTGTCTGACCTGGGTCGCCAGATGATGCAAACGGATAGCGCCGACGCGCTGGTCAACTTGCGCCACAATGAAATTGCCCAACAGGTGGGGCTGGCTCGCCAGTCACTCGCAGCGATCGCCGATGCACCGAGTACCGGAGTAGAGCAGCGCGCGCTGATTAGTGATTTAGACGATGTCATCGTAGAGCTGGATGGACTGATGGTATCCGATGACAACGCTGTCTATGAGCTTCGTTTACAGCAGTTGGAGTTAAGCGCCCAGGTGCAAGCGGCGCTCACAAATGTTGCCCAAGCGATGACTCAGATGCGTGCGGCGCTAAGTGATGTTGAAGCGTATACCGTCGGTCAGGCTGACAGCGCCGCGACCCAGGCAGAGACGTTAGCAAATGCTGGTCGTTCCTTACTGATCATGGTCACACTAGCGGTTATCGCACTACTTGCGATTTTTGGCTGGCGTACCATGGTACGGGTGCTGGGCCCGCTAGTAGCGATGCGCCATCAAATGGAAAACATCAGTGGTGCCGCAGGCGAAAATGCTGACCTGTCTAAGCGTCTTGAGCTTAAGCGCAACGATGAAGTGGGCCAAACTGCTCAAGCGTTTAATAATATGATGGATACCTTTGAAAGCATGGTGGCGCAAATTCGTGAAAGCGCCGAATCCATTGCGGCCAGCAGCCGACAAATTGCCGCGGGTAATGAGAACCTCTCCCAGCGTACCGACCAGCAGGCGGCGTCGTTGGCGGAAACGGCCTCAAGTCTTGAACAGATTACTGCCACGGTGAAACAGACCGCTGAGTACGCTGATCAGGCCAAAGACGCCAGCGGCAATGTTGACCAGCGCGCTCGTGCAGCAGGCGATGTGTCAACGCGCACGACGGCGGCGATGGGGGATATCCGTGAGGCGAGCGAAAAGATCACCTCTATTATTAAAGCCATTGACGATATCGCCTTTCAAACCAACTTGCTGGCGCTCAATGCTTCTGTTGAAGCCGCGCGAGCGGGTGAGCAGGGGCGGGGGTTTGCCGTGGTGGCCCAGGAAGTTCGCAAACTAGCTGGACGTAGCGCCGAAGAAGCTGCCCAAATTCGCCATTTGGTTGACGATAGTGTCGCCAAGGTAAGCGAGGGTGAGCAACTGGTAAACGCCTCCAGCAAACACCTGCAGGAAATCATTGATAGCCTGGGTGAGGTGACGCGCTATGTTACCGAGATTGCAGGAGCGACCCATGAGCAATCGGCTGGTATTGATCAGATCAACCAGGCAATTTCGCAGTTGGATCAGGTGACACACCAGAATGCCCGGTTGGTGCAAGAAGCGACCACGGCCAGCCATACGCTGGATGATCGTGCCGGGGATATGCATTCACTGGTAGGGCGCTTCCGCGTCAGTGACACGGCAGGGCAGCAGCGTCTCTCTCTCCCACAGAAGGAAGAAGTTACTCAGTAGTAAGCAATTACTACCTGTTGTTGGAAAGCGCTTGCTAGTCTCATCTAACACGCCCCGCGTGTGCTCAAACACTCGATCAATAATCATAAGATAAATAGATAAGAGGAGCACGGAGATGAGCAGCAAGCGCATTTTAATGATCACCGGCGATTTCACTGAAGATTATGAAACCATGGTGCCGTTTCAGGCACTCATGGCCGTTGGCCACCGTGTCGATGCTGTCTGCCCTGGGAAAGCCTCAGGCGACACCGTGGCCACCGCGATTCATGACTTTGAAGGCGATCAAACCTATTCCGAAAAGCCCGGCCACCGCTTTGCACTGAACGCTGATTTCGCCAGCACTAATCCAGCCGATTACGATGCTCTGGTGGTGCCTGGTGGCCGCGCACCGGAGTATCTTCGCTTGAATAAAGAGGTGCTAACCATGGTTCAGCACTTTTTTGAGACCCATAAGCCCGTGGCTGCGATTTGTCACGGCGCCCAGCTGTTAGCTGCTGCCAACGTGCTGGAAGGTCGGCAGTGCTCTGCGTACCCTGCCTGCCAGCCGGAGGTAGAACTTGCGGGTGGCCACTTTGCCAACCTGGAAGTGACCGATGCGGTCACTGATGGCAATTTAGTCACCGCACCGGCTTGGCCTGCCCACCCGGCTTGGCTTGCCCAGTTTATGGCGTTACTGAATAAGTAAGTTTATCCGCAGTGATAACGACGTTTGCGCCCAGCACCCGCTGGGCGTTCTGCGCTTATGTCCGCTATGCTAATGACTCGTGTGGAGGCTAATAGGCCAAGAGACGATGTCTACCAAAAGAGACTACGCCCATGTGTAAACTGTTTATTCAAGCTGACCCCGAGCTGTGGCGCAGTGCGACACACTCGCTGCGTATCGATGGTATGGTCACCAGCGTGCGCATGGAGAATTATTTCTGGCACATTCTCGAAGAGATTGCCCAGCGAGATGGCATGAACACGGCCCAGATGATTACCCGGCTGTATCACGAATCCATCGACGCCGGGCATGATTTGGGCAACTTCACCTCGTTTTTGCGTGTTTGTGCGCTGCGTTATCAAGCGCTTCAATTGAGTGGGGATATCCCCGCCCAGCATCAAGTGCCTATCGCCACCCTGGACGCTGAGCGAATTTTAGCGCGCGAAGGTGGCAATAGGCGTGATCAAATACATTAACGAAAAAGGCCTATTCAAGTCGCGCATCCAGCGCCGCTAAAAACTGCTCGATACGCGCAGCATTGGTACCCACATCGCTGGCGCCAAGGCGTGATGCCGAGCGCATATCCACCTGCACGCCGTTTTCAACGTCGGTTAAGCGAATAACGACATCATCCTCAAAGCCAAACCAGCGCGTGGTCGCGGTAGCTTCTATATGATTGTCGGTAATGCGGGCGATACGCCAACCAGCTTCTTCGGCCTCTGCTTGCGCGGCAGCCAACACCGATTGCGGGGGAGCGGCCAAGACTAACGGCTGGATATTGGGATAAGCGGCTTGCTGTTGCTGCGCGGTGGCTGCGCCGGGATAGTCGACCCCGTTAGGCGCCGCTTCTCGCGCCTCGGCCAAGGCTTCAAAGGCAGGCGGGTTCTGCGTATCGGTGGTGATATCATGAATGGCGGGCACCTGCTGGGCGCGTTGCCAATGTTGCCAGGGTACATAAAGTAGCGCTGCAGCGGCGATGATCACCAGCGTGGCCATTAAAGCGGGCGTAGAACGGCGAGCCAGCATACTCCATAACAGCGCGATAATGCTCACTGCTACCGCTCCTCCGGCGGCATAGACGCCGTTGCGCAGTAAGTTGAACGCCTCGCCGAGGCTGATAAGTTCACCGCGATAAGCCGGCCCGGCGCCTGCCATCATCAGTGCCGCTGCGGCTATCAGTAGAATGGCTAAGCCCGCCAGCACGTTTGGCCAGCGGCCACCGCGAGGGCGCGCCTGGGTTGGTCGCGTTACCATGTTCTCTCCTTAATACAGCGTATTTCGCTATTCTTAGCACACATACTTCTTAGCACAAACACGGCTTAGCAAAAACACGGCGCCAATGGGCAAAGTGACGTGTTAAAACCTGACGATAGGCTATATATGACCGGTAACGCAGCCACTCTCCGCCAGCTACTTCTGAGCGCACCGCGTGACACCTTGCCAATGACGTATCAGCAGGCGGCTAGCGCGCTGGCCCTCACGCCGCCGCGAACCATCGCCCAGGTTACCCAGGCGTTAGAGCGGTTAATGCACGAAGACGCCGCGCAGCAGAAGCCATTTATCTCTGCACTGGTCGTCAGCCGTCGCGGCGATGGTTTACCCGCAGCGGGCTTTTTTGAACTGGCAGTCGCTTTAGGCCGCTTTCCTGCGGATACTGCACAGCATGAGATGGCTTACCGTGCTGAATTTCAGCGTGCTCTGAACGAGCGTTAGAGTGCTGATAAAAACACAAAGCCTTAGATTTCGCCACGTTGGCTAGGCGTTTTCCGCAATGGGTCAAGCAGCGGGCCAAGCCCATTGTGATCGATTTCATGCATCAAATGCAGCAACTGGCCAATTTCCCCAGAGGGAAACCCTTCCCTAGCAAACCAGTTTAAATAGGGGCCGGGGAGATCGGCGATAAGGCGGCCCTCATACTTGCCAAAGGGCATGGTGCGAGTCACTAACTTTTCCAGATCCTCTGGTTTCATAGCTTAAATTCCATTCATTCTCATTTAAGTAAGATTGCATATTTCCGGCTTGACGTATTTTTGTTAGACTTTAGTCGACAAATAATACCCCCCTCGATGCCGGAGACCTAGTGTTCCGGCGCGTCCTTTCTGTATCGTCAGGGACATGACATGCAAAAACGTTTTAGCCTATTACTCTGTTCTCCGCTGTTGGCGCTGGCAGCCATGCCGCTTGCCGCCGATGAGCCTGTTGATGTGGTACTGATTGGCGGCGGCATTATGAGCGCCACGCTGGGTACCTACCTACAAGAGCTTGAGCCTGAGTGGAATATCCACCTTTATGAGCGCTTGGACCAAGTGGCGGAAGAGAGTTCCAACGCCTGGAACAATGCCGGTAGCGGGCACTCAGCCTTTATGGAGCTCAATTATACGCCGGAAGTTGATGGCCAAGTTAAAATTGAGCGTGCCACTAAGGTAACCGAACAGTTTGAAGTCTCCCGTCAGTTTTGGTCTCACCAGGTAGAGGCTGGCATTCTGGGTGATCCAGATTCGTTTATCCAAAGTGTGCCGCACATTGCGGTGGTTTGGGGGGAGGACGACGTCAACTTCCTGCGTGAGCGCCACCAGGCGATGACACAAAACCCACTGTATGAGGGTATGGAGTACTCTGAAGATCGCTCGGAACTGGCCGAGTGGATGCCGCTGGTGATGGCAGGTCGTGAAGGCAGCGACACCCCCGTTGCAGCAACACGCATGCAGATGGGCACCGAAGTTAACTATGGTGCGCAAACGCGCCAAATGGTTGAGTCGCTGGCGCAAAGCGACCACTTTACGCTGGGCCTTAGCAGTGAAGTGCGTGGTCTAGAGCGCAATGATGACAGTACCTGGAAAGTGACCGTGGCGGATCGCGCCAACGGTGGGGAAACTACCGTGGACTCCCGCTATGTCTTTATCGGCGCGGGTGGTGCTGCGCTATTGTTGCTGCAGGAGTCGGGCATTCCTGAAGCCGAAGCTTACGCAGGCTTCCCGGTAAGTGGCCAGTTCCTTTATACCACTAATCCAGACGTGGTGGCCCAGCACGACGTTAAGGCCTATGGTAAAGCGGGCGAAGGTTCTCCGCCGATGTCCGTGCCGCACTTGGACCGGCGCAATCTGGACGGTGAGCCAGCGCTGTTTTTTGGCCCCTTTGCGGCGGTCTCCACCAAGTTCCTGAAAGAGGGTTCCTGGACGGATCTATTTAGCTCACTGACGCTGCATAACACTTGGCCGGTAGCTGAAGTTGGGATGGATAACTTTAATCTGGTGCGTTACTTGGTTGGCCAGGTACTGATGTCTGACGATGATCGCTTTGAAGCACTACAGAAGTACTACCCTGAAGCAAACAAAGACGATTGGACACTGTGGACAGCAGGTCAACGGGTACAAATTATCAAAGAAGATCCTGAAACGGGTGGTGTGTTGCAGTTCGGTACCGAAGTCGTGACGTCGCAAGATGGCACCATGTCGGCACTGCTGGGCGCATCGCCGGGAGCCTCAACAGCCCCGTCTATTATGCTAAACCTGCTTGACCGCGTTTTCCCCGAGCAGGTTGCCAGCGCAGAGTGGCAGCAAACGCTGACCGACATCGTGCCTTCTTATGGACAGCGCTTGGCGGAAAATCCTGATCTACTTAGCGAAGTACGTGCCTTTACCGCGCAAACCTTGCAGCTAGATGAGCCACTCAATCTTGCTGCCGATAGCGACGCAGAGCAGGCGAGCGAGGTAAATAACGCGCAAGACCAGCAGGACGAAGAGGCAGTTAGCGATACTCCGGCAAGCGAGACGCAAGAAGAAGCTGACAGCGAAGTGTAAAACTGAGTCAACCGCACTTTAATGTTGCTAGCTAAAACGCTATCCCGAACAACAGGGGTAGCGTTTTTTTATTGCCTCCATAATGGCTGAGAGTGGCTATTAAAGCTTCGCCCGCTGGGCGATCTCGCTAATCAATTGGGCAAGCGCCCGGGCGGGTTCGCTCAAGTGGCCACTGGTCGGATGAATCAGCCCTATATCGCGGTGAAACGTACGCTCGCCCAAATCAATCGCCCGCACTCCCGGTGGCCAGCGTTGCTGCGCAATCGCCTGGGGCACCAACGCAACGCCGACTCCTTTGGCGACGAGTTTCACGATGGCCTCTAGTTCATCGACTTCGCAGACCTCGCGTACGTTGCAGTGATTGTCGCGTAGGAAGCGGTCTACTTGCCGTCCACCAAAGGAGGCGCGGTCATAGCGCACGAAGGGCTGGCGGGTGATCAGTTCCTGCCACTGGTCACCATCAATATGGCAAGGCACGATTAGCCGAAACGGCTCATGGGCAAGGGGCGTCCAGCGCAAATCGCTGTGCAGCGTAAAGGGTGGGCGAATAATCACCGCCATATCCAGCTCGCCGGCGTCGACTTGATTCACCAATTCCATGGAGAGCCCAGGCACCACGCGGGTACGGCACTCGCTATGGGCGTGATGAAAACGCGCCAGCGCATCGGGTAGTAGCGAGCGCTGTATCGATGCAATGGCGCCAATATTGACCCGCTGTGTCGCTGGCTGGCCCGCAGTAGCAGCACCCAGCGTGCTGTAGAGGGTGAGCAGGGCGTGGGCTTGCTTTAACGTCTCTTGGCCCCGCGGGGTCAAGATAGCGGCACGCCCTTTACGTTCAAACAGGGCGATACCCAGCTCTTCCTCAAGGCGCTTCATTTGTGCGCTTACCGCCGCTTGGGTGAGGCCAATTTTGTTGCCCGCTGCGGCAAAGGTGCCTTCCTGCGCGACCGCTATCAGCGTTTTGAGCTCGCGGATCATTGATCAATCCTTTTTGTGAATCAGCCAAATAGTTATTGATTTTATTTTCCCATGGGCGGCCCTAGGATGAACACAGCGAGGCCGCATAAAGTGCCCGCGAACCTCACAAAACCTAATAATGTGGAGAATGATCATGAGTCTTTCACCCTTCCATCTGGCGATTCCTGTTTATGATGTAGCGCTCGCAAGAGCGTTTTATAACGATGTGTTTGGTTTGGAAGAGGGGCGCTCCAGCGAACAGTGGGTCGACTTTAATTTCTTCGGCCACCAGCTGGTCATTCATGAGCAGCCGAAAACGCCAGGGCAAGAGAGCGCCCACTCGAATCCGGTAGATGGACACAACGTACCGGTGCCGCACTTTGGGGTCATCTTGGCGTGGGACGAGTGGGAAGCCTTGGCCGAGCGCTTGAAAGCGCGGGATACTCAGTTTGTGATTGAGCCGTATATTCGTTTTAAAGGTGAAGTTGGCGAGCAGGCCACTATGTTCCTGCTCGACCCGTGTGGAAATGCTCTGGAGTTCAAGGCGTTTAAAGATATGAGTCAGGTCTTTGCAAAATAAACGCTGCAACATAAACGCTTAGGCCCGCAATGCTTGCTCCTGACGGCGATGCTGAAGCGGCGGCTCGCCAAAGTAGCGCTTATAGTCGCGGCTAAACTGAGGCACGCTGCGGTAACCTACCGCCGCAGCGGCCTGATTAACGTTGTGATTATCCTGCAGCAGCAACTGCTGCGCTTTGATTAAACGCAGCCGTTTTAAGTACTGGGCCGGGGACGAGCGGGTAATCTGCTTAAAGTGGTGGTGAAACGTCGACGGACTCATATTGGCCTGGGCGGCCAACTGTTCCACGCTAAAGTCGTCGGCAAAATGTCGGTGTAGCTTAGATAGCACCTGCACGATGCGTGAATAGTTTCCATGCCCCAGTACCAGCGCCCGTAAAGCGGGGCCCTGTTCGCCCTTTAGCGCTTCAAAGACCACATCGCGAATGCGTGCTGTGCCCATGGTGCTACACTCCACCGCTTCATTTAGTGTGCGCGCCAAGCGCAGTACGGCCTCCTGCATGCCTTCTGTCATCGCCACCGAGGCCATCGGCAGTGGTGCCTGGGCATGATCACCGGTATCGCCCATCGCTGTTACCATTTCGCTTAATAGCGCGGGATCCAGGCGTACCGATATGCCTAACAACGGCGCTTCCGGTGAGCCGTAGGTTTCGCACTCAAAGGGCAGTGGTAGCGTTTGGACCAAGTAGTGGCCGGGGTCGTAATAGATTTCGCGATCACCGAGATAGCCCATTTTGCGCCCTTGGGCAATGATGGTCAGGCTCGGCTCATAAAGAAGCGGCGTGCGCACCTGGTGGCGGCTTAAACAGAGTAACGACACGCCGGGTAGCGGCGTGTCATTGATACCGTCGCCTTTAATCAGTGGCGCGATAACGGCAGCCAGCGCATTGCCAGCCTGGGGGGTGGAGGCCATGGTTGCTTCTCTCTGGTTTCTGGTGGCTTTTGCATAATCATAATGATTTATGCTGGTTTTTTGTTATTTTATTACGTGGCATCGGAGTAATGGGCAAAAATGGCGTAGCTTCGGTCATCGCTATCATCACGGAATAGGCCAATACTGTTGGCATGCCTCGCACGCGGGGGAAATGCCTGCTGATTTATACGGCAGTCTTTTGATGATAAGGAGTTTCACCGATGAGCCAAGCATTATCTTATGCGGCATTTGCTAACGATAAGCCCTTAGCGCCCTTTACGTTTGATCGTCGTCAGCCGCGCCCCGATGACGTAGCGATTGAGATTCTCTACTGTGGTGTCTGCCACAGTGACTTGCATTTTGCCCGCAATGACTGGGGCATGAGCCAATACCCCGTGGTTCCTGGCCATGAAATAGTCGGCCGGGTGACCTCTGTTGGCGATAAAGTCTCACGTTTTAAAGCCGGTGACTTGGTAGGCGTTGGTTGCATGGTGGATTCATGCCGTTCCTGCGCGGCCTGTAAAGACGGTGTAGAGCAGTACTGTCTGGAAGGTTTCACCATGACCTACGGCAGTGAAGACCGCCAAGATGGCACCATGACCCAGGGCGGCTACTCTGACTCTATCGTGGTGAGCGAGCACTTTGTGCTGCAAATGCCTGACGGCATCGATTTAGCCTCAGCAGCGCCGATTCTGTGTGCCGGTGTGACGACTTATTCACCGCTTAAGCATCACGGCGTGGGTAAAGGCCATAAAGTCGGTGTGATTGGTATGGGCGGATTAGGCCATATGGGCGTTAAACTGGCGAAAGCATTGGGCGCTGAAGTCACCGTTTTCACCCGCTCCGATGCCAAAGTTGACGAAGCGAAGCGTAACGGTGCTGACCATGTAGTCGTTTCTAGCGATCAGGCGCAGATGGACGCCGTCGCTGAAACCTTCGACTTTATGCTCGACACCGTGCCTGTCCAGCACGATCTAAACCCTTACCTAACATCGCTGAAGTATGATGGAACTCACATCATTGTCGGCTTGCTGGAGCCCATTGAGCCTGCCATTGAAGCCTTTAACCTGGTCTTTAAGCGCCGTGTGGTTGCCGGTTCATTAATCGGTGGTATTGCGGAGACCGAAGAGCTACTCAAGCTGTGCGCCGATCAAGGCATTACCTGTGATATCGAAATGCTCGATATCAACAACATTAATGAAGGCTTTGAGCGCATGGAAAAAGGCGATGTCCGCTACCGTTTCGTGATTGATATGGCGACGCTGAAAAATAGCGCCGCTTAAGTTGCCGAACGCCTGCCTAGTCAAGGCAGGCGTGTTTTACTGAGCAGTCACTTAATAAAACAAATGGCCCGCGTCCTACTCAGGACGCGGGCCATTTTGTACGCGGCTTTATCAGCTTCGCGCCTGACGTGTGCCTCGTGCGGCTACTACGCCCGGTATCAGCATCAAGCCTGCCAGCAACCAAGCAGGCCAACTACCCAAACGGGTGAACGGTGTCAGGCCCTCCATAGCATAGAACTCGCCGGTCAGCGCTGTGGTTTCAAACTGGGGTGCACGTTCAACAATTTGCCCATTAGGGTCGATAATCGCAGTAATCCCGTTACTGGTAGCGCGCACGACATAGCGACCGTTCTCTAACGCCCGAAGCCGTGCCATCTGCAGGTGCTGGTGGGGGCCGATAGATGCGCCAAACCAGGTGTCGTTAGAGACCGTGATAATTACCCCGCTGTCTTGAGCGCGGCGGGCAACCAACTGTGGGTAAATAATCTCGTAGCAGATCGCATTGCCAATATTTATCCCGGCGGCCTGCATCGGTGTTTGTTCTGTTTCACCTTTGGTGAATGTCGACATAGGTAAATCGAAAAAATTAATCGCTCCTCGTAGCACGCTCTCCAGCGGCAGGTACTCGCCAAAGGGCACTAGGTGCTCTTTCTGGTAGCTGCCCTCTACGTCGCCTATGCCAATCACGCTATTGAAGTAGCGTTCTTGTTCGTCGCGCTGAACAATGCCGGTGAGTAGGGCGACGTCGGGCGGCAGGTTAGCTTGCACCCGCTCTAATACCGGGCGGGCCTGAGTCTCCATCATCGGTAGGGCGGTTTCTGGCCATATGATCAGATCGACCTCGTCGGCGACTTCGCGGGTGAGTTCGCTATAAGTATTGGCGGCTTCACGCTGGCCTTCTGGCGTCCACTTAGACAGCTGAGGCAAGTTGCCCTGCAGCAAGGCGACACGGGTGGGGTCGCTGACGGGTGTGGTCCAAAGCTGCGGCAATGCCAGCGGAATTAACCAAATAGCCGCGAGAGGAGCAAGCGCCCACCACTGGCGACGAAGCAATAGCTCAGCGCCAAGCACGCCGCTAAGCGCGACCAGCATCGAAAGCAGGTAGACGCCGCCAACGGGCGCCCAGGCGGCTAGCGGTGAGTCGACATAGCCCGAGCCCAGCAACAGCCAAGGAAAGCCGGTAAACAGATAGGTACGCAGTACCTCGCCCAGTACCCAGGCACCGGCAAAACTGATAAACGCCAGCCGGGCAGAGGTGAAGCGCCGGTATAGCCAGAAGGTGCCGGCAAAAAACAGTGCCAGAACAGTGACAAACAGCGCGGTTAGAAATACCGCTAGCGGTACGCCGGTATAGCCATAGTCGTGGATAGAGACATACACCCAGGAGGTGCCGCTGGCAAATAGCGCCACGCCGTATAGCCACCCTTTAAGAGCCGCCTGGGCGGGGGTTAAGGTATGCAGGCCAACATAGAGCAAACCAATCGCCACCGGGCCTAGCCACCAAAGTTCAAAAGGGGAGGCCGTTAGGGTGGTGAAGCCGCCCGCCACCAGGGCGGCAAGCAGCTGTAACAAAAACGCGGGGGGTAGACCCATAGCGATAAACCTATCGTCGGTAAGGTACGAGGGAGTGGGGGGCGAGCAGCGTGACGCCATGCGCCTAGGCTGGCTTGTTCTCCTGGTCATCATCTTCTTCGTCACCACCACGGGTGTCGCGGTAGGCTTCGAGCAGACGAATGCGCCGGGTGTCGGCATTGAGGATCACAAACCGCCAGCCGCCAAGCACGGTGTGTTCACCACGCCGAGGTAGATGGCCGAACTGCTGCATCACCAGGCCGCCAACGGTATCAAACTCTTCGTCAGAGAACTCGGTGTCAAAGCGTTCATTGAAGTCTTCGATAGGGGTTAGCGCGCGAATGGCAAAGCGGCCATTTTCAATCTCGCGGATATCGTCCTCTTCGTCGGTATCGTGCTCATCTTCGATGTCGCCGACGATCTGTTCAAGAATATCTTCGATGGTGATAATACCAGCGGTACCGCCGTATTCATCCACCACCACCGCCATATGATTATGGGTGTCACGAAACTCTTTGAGCAGGCTGTTAAGGCGTTTTGATTCGGGGATAAACATCGCCGGGCGCAAAATGTCATCGAGTTTGAAGGCGTCACGCTGGGCCTGGGTTTGCGAGAGCAGTGGTAGCAGGTCTTTGACCAGCAGAATGCCTTTAATATCATCCAGGTTTTCACCAATCACCGGGTAGCGGGAGTGGCCGGTTTCCTGAATCAGCGGTAGGTAGCCGTCGCTGGTTTGATCCAGGGCGATGGCTGAAACCTGTGAGCGGGGTATCAGCACTTCACGAACCTGCTGATCGCTGATCTCAAGCGCCCCTTCAATGATCATGATGGCGTCCTGATCCAGCTTTAATTTCCCTGCGGTATGGCGTAAAAACGTCATCAGCTCATCCCGCGAGCTGGGTTCGTCATTATCTCCGGAAAGGGCGCCAAAGAGTTTCTCGAGCCAGGATTTTTGATTGGGGTTGCTCGATCGGTCTTCGCTCATGCGTCAATTCTCTCGTTTGCGGGCAGACAAGTAGCTGTTTTATCACTGAAGCGGGGGATAGTACCAGATTCATTGTTACCTGATTTAACGCAGCCGCTAGCAAATAATAAAGTTGTAGGCGCTTAGACGTCGTCAGAGTAGGGATCCGGGATGTTCAGTTCGGCCAACAGCTCGCGCTCGAACTGCTCCATCTCTTCGGCTTCCTCATCGTCAATATGATCGTAGCCCATTAAATGCAGGATGCCATGCACGACCATATGGGCGTAATGGTGCTCAATCGGCTTGCTTTGCTCGCTGGCTTCTTTGGCCACGACAGCATGACAAATCACCAGGTCGCCCAATAGCGGTAAATCAACACCCGGTGGGCCTTCAAAGGGAAATGACAGCACGTTGGTCGTGCTATCTTTACCGCGATAGTCACGGTTGAGGGTTTGGCTTTCACGCTCATCCACAAAGCGAATCGTCACTTCAAGGCGCTGATCGTCAGGGTGGTGGGCAAACACGCAGCCCACCCAGTGGGTGAGCTGTGCCAAGCTGGGTAGCTGGGGTTCGTTGATGGCCGCCTGACGATCAACGATGACCTCCTTGGCATCGCCCATAGTCGCGTCGTTCAAAGGCACGCTCATCGCGAACTATCCCAGGAACCTTCACGTGCCTGCATGCGTGCGTCACGCTCTTGCTGGCGCGCTTCGCGCTGGGCGCGCTCTTCCACTTCCTGGTTAGATTCGAATATATCGTAGGCTTCGATAATGCGCTGAACCAGGGGGTGGCGTACGACGTCTTTGGCGGCAAAGTGGGTAACGCCAATCCCCGGTGTGTCTTTGAGGACGTCGAGCACCTGTATCAGCCCCGAGCGCTGGCCTTTAGGTAGATCGACCTGAGTGACGTCGCCGGTAATCACCGCGGTGGAGCCAAAACCAATCCGGGTCAGGAACATTTTCATCTGTTCAGGAGTGGTGTTCTGGCTCTCATCCAGAATGATGTACGAGTTATTGAGCGTACGACCGCGCATGTAGGCCAGAGGGGCAATCTCAATCACCTGGCGCTCAATCAGTTTTGCCACTTGTTCAAAACCAATCATTTCGTACAAAGCGTCGTACAGAGGGCGCAGATAAGGATCGATTTTCTGGGCAAGGTCGCCGGGTAGAAAACCGAGCTTTTCACCTGCTTCCACTGCCGGGCGCACCAGCAAGATACGGCGAACTTCCTGCTGGTTAAGGGCTTCTACCGCTGCAGCGACAGCTAAGTAGGTCTTACCCGTGCCCGCAGGGCCAACGCCAAAGTTAATGTCGTGTTCGCGGATGCTGGACACATAGCGCTGCTGGTTGAGGCCACGAGGCTTTATCATGGTGCGCGGTGTGCGCATGATCACTTCATCGCTGCTGCCGGTGCCGTCCTCTTCCTCTTCCAGCGCTTCAAGCCCTGACTCTTGCAGGAATAGGTGCACGGTGTCGGCATCGAGCTCACTCGATGCCGTTTCGCGATAGAGGTGTTCCAACACATTGGCCGCTGCCTTAATGCGGTTGGCGGGGCCCGCCAGTTGAAACACATTGCCCCGATTGCGCAGCGTCACTTCCAGGCGGCTTTCAATCAGCTTTAAATGCTCGTCCTGCTGGCCGCAAAGGCTAGCAAGGCGCTGCGGATCATTGGGTTCAAGGCTTAAGGTGATGATGCGATTGGCCTGAGGTGTTGGCTGGCTCAAGAGTGGGGAACCCCTCGTTAGTGTATGTATCGTTCAGCTTACTGCCCCGCCCGAAGCGGGGCAATGATCTGTGATAAGAGAACGATCAATAGCGCTCGGGTGAGGCAAGCTCACCGCGCAGCGAGTTGGGGAAGGCTTCGGTGATCTCTACATCGACAAAGTAGCCGATCAGCTCGGTGGGGTTGGCAGCGCGGAAGTTAACCACGCGGTTATTTTCGGTGCGCCCTGAGAGCTGGCCGGGGTCTCGCGGCGAAAAGCCGTTAACCAGTACGCGCTGTGTGCTACCTACCATGCGACGGCTAATTTGCGCAGTTTGCTGAATAATCCGCTCTTGTAGAATCGCCAGGCGCTGCTTTTTAACGCTTTCCGGGGTTTCATCCGGCAGGCCAGAGGCAGGGGTGCCGGGGCGTGCGGAATAAACAAAGCTAAACGAGTGATCGAAGCCGATCTGATGAATCAGGTTCATCGTCGCCTCAAAATCCTCTTCTGTTTCACCAGGGAAGCCGATGATAAAGTCAGAGGAAAAGCTGATATCCGGGCGGTTCGCGCGGATACGCTCCATCTTCTCAATGTACTCCGCCGCCGTATGGCCCCGCTTCATTGCGTTAAGAATGCGGTCTGAACCTGACTGCACCGGCAGATGCAGGTGGCTTACCAGCTCAGGAATGTCGGCGAAGGCGTCGACTAGGCTGTCAGTAAACTCTACCGGGTGCGAGGTGGTAAAGCGGACACGGTCAATACCGTCAATCGCCGCCACGCAGGCAATCAGCTCAGCCAAGTCGATTTCATCGCCAAGCTGGTTCTCGCCACGGTAGGCGTTGACGTTCTGGCCCAACAGGTTGATCTCACGTACGCCCTGGTCGGAAAGATGGATGACTTCATCCATTACTGCCTCAAAGGGGCGCGAGACCTCTTCGCCGCGGGTATAGGGCACCACGCAGAAGGTGCAGTACTTTGAGCAGCCTTCCATGATTGACACAAACGCCGTTGCACCGTCGGAGGAGGGCTTGGGCAGGTGGTCAAACTTTTCGATTTCAGGAAAGGTGACATCCACCGCTGCAATCTGGTTATTGCCACGGGCATCCAGCATCGAGGGTACGCGGTGCAGGGTTTGCGGCCCGAATACCATATCGACATGGGGCGCCCGTTTGCGAATCGCTTCGCCTTCCTGGCTCGCCACGCAGCCACCAACGCCAATCACTAGGTTCGGGTTGGCGTCCTTAAGTTTTTTCCAGCGTCCCAGCTGATGAAAAACTTTCTCCTGCGCTTTTTCGCGAATCGAGCAGGTGTTTAACAGAATGACATCGGCTTCACGCTCATTATCAGTGAGTTCGAGCTGGTGAGATTCGCCGAGCAGATCCGCCATGCGGGAGGAGTCGTACTCGTTCATTTGGCAGCCGTGCGTTTTGATGAAGAGCTTCTTCGCCATCGGTACCTGTCATCTATGAGTCGTCGGGGGACGAGGATGAATGGAGTATTATCGCGCGGTCGGCAATGGTGATGTCCGAACCGCTATCGTTAGTGGCTGCATTATACGGATTGAAGAAACCAGCGGCTAGCGTTCATCCATAATCGATACTTGACCCTCACGTTTCTATGGGTATACTACGCACCGTGTTTGAGCAGTTCCTCGATAGCTCAGTTGGTAGAGCAAATGACTGTTAATCATTGGGTCGCAGGTTCGAGTCCTGCTCGAGGAGCCAATCACTTGCTGATGTTTATCAGCAGGCTGGCTTCGCTTTAAACACCACAACGTTCCTCGATAGCTCAGTTGGTAGAGCAAATGACTGTTAATCATTGGGTCGCAGGTTCGAGTCCTGCTCGAGGAGCCAAGTTGTGCTGCTAGTGTCTGTTTAGCTGCCTTTTCGACACGTCGTTTTGGGTAGTGCGTTGTTCCTCGATAGCTCAGTTGGTAGAGCAAATGACTGTTAATCATTGGGTCGCAGGTTCGAGTCCTGCTCGAGGAGCCATCTAGTTTTACTCCCTCTCTTTATAATAGTGCCAGTTAGCTAAATGCTAATGGTTTTCCTATTTTGCGCGCTAATTGGAGTTGCCAGCTATTTTGCTTGGCACTTAACGTTAGTCTCTCCAGTGACGTAAACTACGCGGATCATCCATTGGTTTGGGAAGTTCATGGTAGGCAACGTCAACGCGCCCGAGGCGCTGCAAGTATTTAAATGTTTAAGCGATGAGACTCGTTTGATGCTGGTGCTCCTGGTCGCCCAAGAGCAAGAGCTTTGCGTGTGCGAAATGACCCATGCGCTACAGGAGTCGCAGCCTAAAGTATCGCGCCACCTGGCTCAATTGCGCCAGTGTGGGCTGTTAAGTGATCAGCGCGAAGGGCAGTGGGTCTATTACCGGCTTGCTCCCAAGTTACCTGCCTGGGCGCTTGAGATTATTCGCGCGGGTAGCCAGGGCAGTGCCGTTCAGTTGGCAGCGCTCACTAAGCGCTTAACCAAAATGGGCGATCGGCCTGCCCGCCTTGCTGCGCTATGCTGAACCTAAAACAGTTGAAACTAAAACGCCGCCCCCCTGAGAAGGGGGCGGCGCTTTTGAACTCAGCGTATTGTCTAATGGAGTGTCATTAGCGTTTGGCTGCTAGCCGCTGAGTATCTTGCAGGTGGGCGTAGTCAAGTAAGACTTCAGCAGATTCAAGCACGTAGGCACGATCAACTGCTAGTGCTTCGTCCTCTTCGTTTCCAGCCGATGCCTCTGCATCATCTGTCTCTTCCGCGAGCCCCGCGGTGACATCTGTTCGGGCGTCCATCCACTCATCCAACTCTTCTAACCCTAGTGCGCGGCGGCGTTGGTTTTCCAGCGAGAGCTGCTCGGCTTCCTGGGCCTCCATTTCGCGCTTACGCTGTTCGCGATTTAGGCTAACGCTGGTGTGCTGCTCGCGTAACTGACGGGCCAGTGTGGACTGGCGCTCCAGGTAGCGGAAGTTGGGATTATCCTCGGCGCGCGTATCGTGCTGGGTAATCAGTTTGTCCAGCACGGTTTCCGGCTCGCCATAGCGACGGTACTGAACGTCCTGAACGTTGTCCCAGGCGAGCGCATTATCCAGACTGCTTTCGCCAATACGTTCGGGGTCAATCAGCGTCGGGAAGTGAATGTCCGGCTCAACACCACGGTTCTGGGTGCTGTCGCCAGAGATGCGATAGAACTTGGCGCGGGTCAGTTTAATCTGCCCATGGCTCAGTTCGTTCAGGGTTTGCACGGTGCCTTTGCCGAAGGTTTGCGTGCCCAGAACAAGGCCGCGACCGTAGTCTTGAATCGCCCCCGCAAAAATCTCAGAAGCAGAAGCGGAGAGGCGATTGACCAGCACGCCTAGTGGGCCGTCATAGAGCGTACCTGCTTCGCTGTCGCCATAGAGCTGAATACGCCCCTGTGCATCGCGTACCTGTACGGTAGGGCCGCGGTCAATAAACAGGCCAATGAGCGAATTGGCTTCCTGCAGCGCGCCGCCGCCGTTGTTGCGCAGGTCAAGCACGATACCTTCCACGCCCTCTTCTTTAAGGCGCTCGACTTCTTTGGCGACATCGCGGGTAGTACTGCGATACTCCTCTTCACCCGCTTGCCAGGCATCAAAATCGACGTAGAACGTTGGGATGTTAATCACCCCTAGGCGGTGAGGTTCGCCGTTGCGTTCAACTTCAATGACTTCGCTGCTGGCTGCCTGGTCTTCAAGGCTAACGGTATCGCGGGTGATCTCAACTATCTGCGACCGTGTTGTATCCACCGCTTGGGCGGGTACCACATCCAAGCGGACAACCGAGTCTTTGGGGCCGCGAATCAGGTCCACCACGTTGTCCAGGCGCATGCCGACCACATTGACCATCTCGCCCTCTTCCTGGCCCACGGCGATGATTCGGTCAGCGGGTTCCAATACGCCTGCGCGTTCTGCCGGGCCGCCGGGTACTAGGCTGGAGACTTTTACGTACTCGCCATCTGATTGAAGCAGGGCGCCAATGCCTTCAAGAGAGAGGCTCATCTGGATATCAAAGGATTCGCCCTGGCGGGGGGAGAGGTAGCCTGTATGTGGGTCGATGCTGCTAGTGACGGCCGCCATCAGGACGCCAAACACGTCCTCAGATTCGGTTTGCTCCAGCCGCGTCAATTGGCCTTCGTAGCGCTGGCGCAGATTGGTTTCAATCTGTTCGTTATCCAGATCGGTTAAGGCCAGCGTTAAAGCATCGTTTTTGAGCCGTTTGCGCCATAACTCGTCGAGTTCGCTTTGCCGGGATGCCCAGGGGGCCTCCTCACGATCAATCTCTAGGCGCTCGTTGCTATCAAAGTCAAAGTTCAGGCCTTCATCAAGCTGCGCAAGTAGTGACTCAAGGCGCGCTCGCTGTCGGTCACTGAAGCTGTTGTAGAGGTTGAAGGCATCATCCAGCTCGCCATTGAAAAGGGCGTCGGCCATGCTCGTCTCTAAGTGGCGATAAGGCTCGATGTCGCTGCGCAGCAGGTAGGCGCGCTGGCCATCCAGGATGTCCAGATAGCGTTGGAAGGCATCCTGCGACCACGCTTCGTCAAAAGTAATATCAGCATAGTGGCCGTAGCGGAGCGAGTCCGCAATTTCCACTGCCGCCTGGCGTTGTTCATCGGTCGGTTCAAGTTGCGCTAAGGCGGCTGGGCTGGTGATGACCAGCATGACAGCCAGGGCGACCGAACGCGAAAGCGTTGCAAACAAGCTCATCAGTCAAGCTCTCCCGGATTTGTGTACACTCATTCTTCCCTAGACCCGCATATGACCCATGAGTTGCGTAGGTCGAGGGAGTATTGTAGCAGGTCACTTGCACTATGAGACTCAATCATTACTGTTATGAGGATTTCCATGTCGGAGACTTTCAACGCTGATCGTTTAACGCGGTTATGCGATTTTCTGCGCCAATCACCAACTCCGTGGCATGCGGCGGGCAATATGGCTGCGCGATTGGAGCAAGCCGGCTTTCAGCGACTGGAAGAGAGGGCTAATTGGCAGCTCACGCCGGGCAAGCGCTACTACGTTACCCGGAATGACTCTGCGATTATTGCGTTTCAACTGCCTGAGTCTGAATTAACCGCGCTGCGTATGATCGGTGCCCACACTGATAGCCCGGGGTTGCATCTAAAGCCTAATGCCACTCAATGCTCAGCGGGTTGGCTGCAATTAGGCGTGCAAGTATACGGCGGTGTTTTATTGGCGCCGTGGTTTGACCGTGACCTGGGGTTGGCTGGGCGGGTGCATGTGCGCCATGCCGACGGCCATCTGGAAAGCGTATTGCTCAATGTCGACCGGGCGATTGCCATGGTGCCGAGCCTGGCGATTCACCTTGATCGGGACGTGAATAGTGGCCGCCCGCTGAATCCGCAGACGCAAATGGCGCCAGTGTTAATGCAGAGCGAAACGGCGACGCTAGCCGAGTTGCTGGCCCAGTGGTTGGAAGAGCAGCACGGCCTGCGGGCAGTGGAAGTGGTTGATTTTGAATTAGGCTTTTACGATGTTCAGTCGCCGTCACTGGTTGGTGTTAAGCAAGAGCTGGTGGCCAGCGCGCGGTTGGATAACCTGCTTTCCTGCTTCATTGGTTTAGAAGCGCTTCTGGATTGCGACGGCAGTCAAGGCGCGTTGCTGGTAGCCAATGACCATGAGGAAGTCGGCAGTGCCAGCGCCTGTGGTGCCCAAGGCCCTTTCTTGGCGGATGTGCTGAGGCGCATTAATGCTCAAGTCGGCGGCAGGGGGAGTGAAATAGGAAGTGAAGAATCGCTCATTCAGCTGATTCAATCGTCGTTGATGATCTCTTGCGATAACGCCCACGCGTTACACCCTAACTTTCGCGATAAGCACGATGAGCGCCATGGCCCGGCGATTAACGGCGGCCCGGTCATCAAGGTGAATGCGAGCCAGCGCTACGCTACCAATAGCGTGACGGGCGCGCTGTTTCGCGATGTATGCCGAGAGGCGGACGTTCCCGTGCAGGCGTTTGTTACCCGGGCGGATATGGGCTGCGGAAGTACGATAGGCCCGATCACCGCTACTGAGTTGGGGGTGCCCACCATTGATGTAGGGGTGCCTCAATGGGCGATGCATTCGATTCGGGAAACCGCTGGCACTCAAGATGTCGAGTATCTAACCCGCGCGCTGGTAGGGTTCTTAAATCGTGCAAAGCTGAACTGATCCCTCTGCCGCACATAAACAAAAAGCCCGCTGACAAGGTCGGCGGGCTTTTCTATGTTCTTAAGTGCGGATGTTCTTAAATACGTCGTTGGTGGCTACGCCCTGATTTGAACAGGGGACCCCATCATTATGAGTGATGTGCTCTAACCAGCTGAGCTACGTAGCCTTTCAACGGGGGCGAATGATACTGATAACCCCGCCTTTCGTCAATGTTTTATTACTGTTCGTATAAGGACTGCCGTTTACACATTAAAACGGAAGTGCACCACATCGCCGTCTTTGACAATGTACTCTTTGCCTTCCAAGCGCCACTTGCCAGCATCTTTAGCGCCCTGCTCGCCGCCTAGCGATACAAAATCCTCATAGGCGACCACTTCGGCGCGGATAAAGCCTTTTTGAAAATCGGTGTGAATCACGCCAGCGGCTTCTGGGGCTGTGGCGCCCTCTTTGACTGTCCAGGCGCGCACTTCTTTAACACCGGCCGTGAAGTAGGTTTGCAGACCCAGCAGTGAGTAGCCCGCGCGAATCACGCGATCAAGGCCTGGCTCATCCATGCCCATCTCGCTTAAAAACATCGAGCGCTCTTCGTCATCCAGCTCGGCGATTTCGGCTTCCAGCTGGTTGCACACGGGCACCACCAGGGCGCCTTCTTCAGCGGCGATTTCATTCACAATATCCAAGTAGGGATTGTTCTCAAAACCGTCTTCGTTGACGTTAGCGATATACATGGTCGGTTTCAGGGTCAAAAAACCGAAGCTTTTCACTTGGCGTTGCTCATCATCGCTTAACCCAAAGCTCCGTAGCGGCAAGCCTTCCGCAACGTGGGGCTGGATACGATCCAGAATGGCCTTGGTAGCTATCGCGTCTTTGTCGCCGCCTTTTACTGAGCGAACCAAGCGCTGGCTAGCTTTTTCGACGGTATCAAGGTCCGCAAGCGCCAACTCTAAATTGATTGTTTCGATATCGGCACGGGGGTCGACCTGGTTGGCTACGTGGATAACGTTGTCGTTATCGAAGCAGCGCACCACATGGGCTATCGCCTGGGTTTCACGAATATTGGCCAGGAATTTATTGCCCAAACCTTCGCCTTTGGAGGCCCCGGCGACCAAGCCGGCAATATCGACGAACTCCATGGTCGTGGGCAGTACTTTTTGCGGCTTGACGATTTCGGCGAGCTTATCAAGTCGCGGATCCGGCATCGGAACGATACCCACGTTCGGCTCAATGGTGCAGAAGGGGAAGTTCTCTGCATCGATGCCTGACTTGGTCAGGGCATTGAATAACGTGGACTTACCGACGTTGGGTAGACCGACGATGCCGCAATTGAAACCCATAAAATGTTCCTGAGAAAATGTTCTTGAAAAGAGGGTGTAAACGTAACCGCCATTCTACGAGATGAGCTAGCTGGCAGCTACCGACTTAACGCGTCGGGTTTTAAGCTGTGTAGTTGATTCATGGCTTTGGCCCAGTCGCCAGCGAGCGCTAAAGGTAGTGTGGCGACGCATTCATCCAGGGCGCGAACGATGGCTTCGTGTTCGCTCTTGCCGGGCCGCCCCAATACATAGTTCGTGACTTGGCGAGCTTCGCCGGGGTGGCCAATGCCAATCCGTGCCCGGTGAAACTGCTTCTCACCGCCTAGGGCGCTGATAATGTCGCGCAGGCCGTTGTGGCCACCGTGCCCGCCGCCGGTTTTGTAGCGTGCTTGGCCGGGGGGGAGGTCGAGCTCGTCGTGGGCGACCAGCAGGTTTTCAGGGGCAAGCTTGAAGAACTGGCTCAAGGCGGCTACCGCGGCACCACTGCGATTCATAAAGGTGGCGGGGTTGAGCAGGTGCAGCTCATGGTCGCCTAGGCGCACCTTTGCGTAGTGGCCGAAAAACTTTTTTTCCGGGCGCAGCTCTGCATGGGCGCTTTGCGCAATAGCGTCTACTAGCCAGAAGCCGGCGTTATGGCGCGTGGCGGCATACTCTGCGCCGGGGTTACCTAATCCAATAATGGCTGTTACCTGGCTCATCTTCCCACCTCGTACAGAATATCCAGAAGACCAACATTACCTAGAAGACGGTTGACGCTGCGCCAGCGACGGCGCTAAAAAAAATCAAGCGCCGAGGCGCTTGATTCTAACATCATCTTCGCATCGCAAGGGTCATGCAGGCATGACCCTATGGGATGTTTAACGGGGAGTGATTACTCGGCGCTGGTGTCTTCTTCACCTTCGCTTTCACCGTCTTCATCTTCTTCAACACGCACTTTTACTTTGGTGATGCTGAGTACTGCATTGTCGTGCTCTTCACCGTGGGACAGGTCAACCGAGGTGACGCCAGCCGGTAGGGTAAGGTCAGACAGGTGCAGCGTAGTGCCGAGTTCTAGTGCACTGATATCGACTTCCAGATAGTCAGGCAGGTCTTTCGGCAAGCAGCTGATGGCAACTTCGTTGGCCAGTACGTGCAGTTCACCACCTTGGTCTTTGATACCAACACACGTCTCTTCGCCCGTCACGTGCAGCGGCACGTTCATGGTGATTTCGTGAGTCGCATCAACGCGCAGGAAGTCGGCGTGGGTCAGCAGCGGCTTGAAGGGGTGACGCTGCAGATCACGAACAACGACTTGCTCTTCTTTGCCTTCGATCATCAGTTTGATGACCGAGGAGAAGAAAGACTCGTCTTCAATCGCTTTGTAGAAAGCGGTTTTTTCTACGGAGATAGACTGCGCGCCTTTCTCGCCACCGTATACAACGGCCGGCACTTGCTGGTTCGCACGACGCAGGCGGCGGCTCGCACCTTTCCCCAGGTCGTTACGAACGCTGGCTTTCAGGATAAAATCAGACATGGAATTGCCTCTTAGTTAAAGTAAGGAATACGCTGCCGACCGCGACCAGACGACAGCGCTTCCGTGGCCCCAAAAGGGGGCTGTATCGTCAGGCGGTTAGTGGAACATCGCGCTGACAGATTCTTCGTTGCTGACCCGGCGAATTGCTTCCGCGATCAGGCCCGCAACGCTCAACTGGCGAATTTTGCCGCTACGACGGGCAACGTCAGATAGCGGGATGGTGTCGGTCACCACCACTTCATCCAGTACGGAGTTGGTAATATTATCGACCGCTGGGCCTGACAAAATCGGGTGTGTCGCATAGGCCACTACGCGTTTGGCACCGTGGTCTTTAAGCGCTTCACCGGCTTTGCACAGCGTGCCTGCGGTATCGATCATATCGTCGACCACAACACAGGTGCGGCCTTCAATCTCGCCGATGATATGCATTACCTGGGCTTGGTTAGCCTGGGGGCGACGCTTATCGATAATGGCGAGATCGGCATTCAGCTGTTTGGCAATAGCACGGGCACGTACAACGCCGCCAACATCAGGGGAAACGACGACAAGGTCGCTGTAATTCTGACGTTCGATATCATCCAGCAGGATGGGCGAGCCGTAGACGTTGTCAACCGGGACATCAAAGAAGCCTTGGATCTGATCCGCGTGTAGATCCATGGTCATCACGCGGTCAACGCCTGCTTTAACCATCATGTCCGCCACTACTTTGGCGGATATCGGCACCCGTGCGGAGCGCACACGGCGATCCTGGCGGGCGTAGCCAAAGTAGGGCAGTACCGCTGTGATGCGAGTTGCCGAGGCGCGACGCAGGGCGTCGACCATCAGAATCAACTCCATCAGATTGTCGTTGGTCGGTGCACAGGTGGATTGCAGGATGAAGACATCCTTACCGCGCACGTTCTCATTGATCTCGACTGCGATTTCGCCGTCGCTGAATTGACCCACCGTAGCGTTACCCATACGGCTGTCTAAGCTCTCGGCAATTTTTTGAGCGAGTGCGGGATTAGCATTCCCGGCGAAAACCATCAATTTTGACACGCGCAGCCACCTTTGCAGTGTTGGGAATCAGGGGTAAAAACGCAGGCCATTGTTGGGTTGGCTGGGGTACCAGGATTCGAACCTGGGAATGCCGCTACCAAAAAGCGGTGCCTTACCACTTGGCGATACCCCAGCAATAACCTAACGCGCTGACCGGGCGCTTTTAACTGCCCAGAGCGGGACTGTAAATAGCCCAGAGCGGGACTATAAACTGCCCAGAGCGGGATTATAAACAGCCCAGAGCGGGATTATAAACAGCCCAGAGCATCATGTAGGGGGGAGGTGTTGAGTCCGCGTGCTACCCATGTCGGCCAGCGTTGCCCCGCTAATTGCGCGGTTGCTTGCGCCGCTTGCTGTGTTTCGAAAGCAGCAAACAGACATGCCCCCGTGCCGGTCAACCGACTGGGTGCGTGCTGCGCGAGCCAGTGAAGGGCTTCCGCCACTGGCGGATAGCGTTCCTTTACGACGGCTTCACAGTCATTGCGCCACCCCGGCGCTCCCCCCTGCAGTGCGCGCGCCATAGTAATGGGGCGGCTGTCACGTGTCAATTGCGGGTCTTGGAACACCGCAGGTGTAGAGACGCTAATCCCAGGGTGAATAATCACAAACCATGGCGTATCTAGTGTTACCGCCGTGAGCTGCTCGCCAACCCCTTCGGCCCAGGCGCTATGGCCGTGTACAAACACCGGCACATCGGCCCCAAGCTCTAGCCCCAGGTGGGCTAATTCGTCAAGCGGTAGATTGAGCTGCCAAAGGTGGTTAAGCCCCACTAACGTGGTGGCGGCGTTGGAGCTACCGCCGCCCAAGCCACCTCCCATAGGCAGCTGCTTTTCAATCGTAAGTGAAGCCCCTAGTGGGGTGCTGCTATGGCGTTGCAATAACTGTGCAGCACGCATGACCAAATTGTCATCGTGGTTAACGCCGCTCACCTCGCTTGTTAGCAGAATCTCCCCGTCATCGCGGGGAGTAAGCGTCAGGTGGTCGCAGAGATCGATAAACTGAAATAGCGTTTGCAACGCGTGGTAGCCGTCTGCACGACGGCCCACGATATGCAGCATGCGGTTAAGCTTGGCCGGTGCGGGAAGCGTTAATGGGGCGTTCATTTAAACGATGCCCCTTACTCGCTTGCTTGCCACTGATTAACCACCAGCGTAATGCGAACGTCGTCGTAGTTCATGACCATGCGGCGCGGTAGCCACAGGTCGTCGACTTTTTCCCAGTCGCGATAGTCAATTTCCCAACCGTCTTGTTTCAGATGGCTGGGAAAGCCCAGTTCATCGGTTTCTAGCTGGTAACTGCTGGTGTTGTCATTGTCGGGCTCACCGGGAAGGCCACGCACCCAATCGGGCATGGCGCTGACGGGTAGAGCCCAGCCTAGTTGCTCTTCCATTAGTGCTTCTGGCGTTTCTGCTTCAAAACGGCCATCGCTATTTGAGAGTGAGAAACGCCCTTCACGGCCCTCAAGCACGTTGCGTCCGCCGCCAAACGGCCCGCTAATCAGCATGCGGAAATAGTAGGGGGTCTGATTCCAATCCAGGTTGGCGCTAATGTTCTCTTGAGAAGTGCGCAAGCCAGCTTTGCCGACCAGTGTCCAGGTATCGAATGCCTCTACATCAGCCTGCTGGCGTTCCCACTGGCCTGCTTGACGACCACTTTCATCCATGGGGCCTTGGGAGGCACACCCTGCGAGTAAGAGTAGCGCGAAACCGGCAAGCCAGAGGCGCGAAGAGTGTCGTGTTAGTGGCCAGCGGCGGGAAGGGGACGTCAGTGTCAACATAAACAGGCTCCATGTTAGGTAGTTACGGCGCAATGCGCTTAAAGAGTGTGGTTCGCAGAGTTAGGGTGTCTCTGGCGGCGTTAGTTCAGGGTAGCGTTCCAGTAGCTCGTCGATCAGCGGATGTTGGCTCGTTCGTTGCGTGATTTGCTGGATCAGTTGGCGCGCCTCGTCGTCACGCCCCAGCGCTTTCAGCACTTCGGCGAGATGCGCGGCAACTTCCTGATCCGGTAGCTGTGAGTAAGCACTTTCAAGCCAGGGTAGCGCTTCTTCAGGCTGTCCCATTCGGAAGTAAACCCAGCCCATGCTGTCAAGTACGGCGGGATTGTCCGGGTCGGCCTCGTAAGCGCGCTCAATCAGCGCAAAGGCTTCTTGTAAACGTCCTGGCAAGTTAAGGTCGGCCAGTGTGTAGCCCAGCGCATTGAGCGCTTCAGCATTGTTAGGTTCAGTGCTCAATATCTGGCGTAAATCCTGCTCCATTCCCGCAATGTCGCCTGCTTCCCAGTGCCGCATGGCGCGCATATAAAGTAGCGATGTGTCATCAGGGGTACGGCTAATTTCACGGTCTAATAGCGCATTAGCGTCCGCAGGCTGATTGATGTCGTCCAGCAATTGAACTTCGAGCATCACCAATTCGGTAAAGTAATTATCAAAGCGCATCCGCTCAATGCGCAGGAAGGCGCGAGCATCCAGCAGGCGGTCTTCCTCAATCAGCATCTGCGCCGCAGCTGCGCGAGCGGGCAAAAATTCACTGCCTTCGCTGACTTGGCGATAATAAAGCAGCGCATTATCGGTATCGCCTTGCGCTTGAGTGATGGCGCCAAGTAGGTAATAGGCTAAATCCGGCACTTCGGGTTGGCCGATTAGCGGCTGCAGCAAGCGTTGCGCTGGTTCAGGGTGCCCCTCTTCCAAATAGAGTTGGGCTAGCGATAAGCGCAGATCCTGATTGCCGCCGTGGCTTGCGAGTAGTGCATCGGTTTGAACTTCAGCGGCACTAATATTGTTAAGGCGAATTTCCGCCTGGGCCAGCAGTAGGATAAAACGTACATCGTCAGGCGCAAGTTCTAGCCCTTGTTGGGCCGCGCGTTGGGCGGTTGAGTAATCCTCAACCTCCAGTGCCAAGCGCGCTTTAACCAGCCATAACGCCGCGGATTCGGGGTCGAGTAACTCGACTTGATCAAGCCGTCGCTGGGCAAGCGTGGTATCGCCCAGGGTAGCCTCGATCAAGGCGGTGCCCAGCAGCACATCGCTGTGGTGCGGCAGTTGGTCAGCATTGGGACGGGCTAAATGCTCGCGCAGCTGCTGAGCGATTAACGTTAGTGGCGCCTCTTCAGCCACGGCGATTTCGGCAAAGGCGGTGACATCGCCGTGGCCGCCAGCTTCAACAATATCAAGGCGCTGCTCAAGGCTGTCGAGCCAATCACCGCGCTGTAGCGAGAAAGCTGCCAGCAGCCGGTTGGGGGTTTCTGCCTGGGGGGCAAGCTCTCGCCAGCGCAGCGCCGAAGCCTCTATTAATGAGGTTTCATTGCCAAAGCGGGCCGCGAAGGTGGCGCGCTCGGCAAGTGCTGGCTCGCGATAGCGCTTCGCCGCGTCCAGGTAGCCCTGGCTTGCGTAGCGGTAATCACCGCGCTGGCCAGCAAGTTCGGCGCCGAGTAGCGTACTGAGCCCAGCGGCATCCAGCCCACGGGTGATCGGCGGTGCATTGCGCATCGGATCATCGGCCCAGGTGCCGAGGGGGCCGTCCTGTGTGCTAGGCGTGGATTGGCAGCCGCTTAGCAGCAGAGCAGCAGAGGCGGCCACGGGTAGCAGCGCCGAATGCCGGAGCATCGCGCCCACTAGTGGGAAGCCCGAACAGTTAAAACCCTTGAATGCAGGGCCTGATAATGTAAAGCGAGGTCGCATGCGTCTCTCGATTAAGTGGCCGAATGCCCAGCATAGCGGCTTGCCTGCCTGCGGCAAAGTGGTGTGGGCCAGATGATAGCCTGCTGTGATAGAATGTTCCTCCTTGAAAAGGTGGTCAGCAAACTTTATGCCTACTTACGACAGCTTACTTGTGGGTTGTGCTGAAACCACACCAAAGACTTGTTTTAGCAAGCTCTAATTGACGGTGTAGCCACTTATCACAACGGTGGTTGCCGAAAAGTCCGACACACTAGCGAAGACGCATAACGCATGACGCTTCTTGCCCTGGGAATAAATCATCGTACCGCCAGCGTGGCCGTGCGTGAGCAGGTAGCTTTTACGCCAACGCAGCTTGAAACTGCGTTGGCTGAATTGCGTAACCTGCCACAAATCAGTGAAGCGGCGGTGCTCTCTACCTGCAACCGCACGGAGCTTTATTGTGTCACGGATGCGGCTGGCGAGCAGGCGGTACTCAACTGGCTCGGACGCTTTCATAACTTACGCGTCGATGAGCTGACGCGCTGTGCCTACCATTATTTAGACAACGATGCGGCGCGCCATTTAATGCGCGTAGCCGTTGGCCTGGACTCTATGGTGTTGGGCGAACCGCAGATTTTGGGCCAGTTGAAGGATGCCTATCAGCAGGCGCGCCAGTCCAAGGGCCTGGGCGGTGAGCTTGAGCGCCTATTCCAGCACACCTTCGCGGTGGCCAAGCAAGTGCGTACTGAAACAGGGATCGGTAAAAACCCTGTTTCAGTGGCCTACGCAGCCGTTAGCATGGCCAGCCGTATTTTTGATGATTTCAGCCGCTCCCGGGCGCTGCTCATTGGTGCCGGCGAAACCATCGAACTGGTCGCTCGGCATTTGCACGAAGCGGGCGTTAGCCAGCTGACCGTTGCCAACCGCACCCGTGAACGTGCCGAGCTGGTAGCAGGCCCCTTTGGGGGAACGGCAATTACCCTGCAAGAAATCCCCGATGCGCTTGAATATGCCGATATCGTCATCTCCTCAACGGCTGCACCGCTACCTATATTAGGTAAAGGTATGGTCGAGCGCGCACTCAAAAAACGCCGCCACCGGCCAGTATTTATGGTTGATATTGCGGTACCTCGGGATATTGAGCCGGAAGTGGGCGAGTTGGCAGATGTTTTTCTCTATACCGTGGACGACTTGGAAGAGGTTATCCAGGAAAATCGTCGTCACCGTCAAGTTGCCGCCGATCAAGCCGAATCGCTGATTGAGCATGGGGTGGGCAGTTGGCAGCACGAACGACGCATCCGCAACGGTGGTGAACTGATTCGCGACTACCGCCAACATGGCGAAGCGTTGCGCGATCTCTCCCGCGATCAGGCTTTGGAGCGGCTGGCGCGGGGTGAAGACCCGGCTAAAGTGATTGAGCGCTTGGCGCACCAGTTGACCAATCGTTTGCTCCACCAGCCCACTCAGGCCATACGCGATGCGGCTTCAGAGGAGCACCATGACTTGCTGAATGCTGCACCGCGCCTGCTGTTGCCCACCAAGCCAGCCTTTGAAACCACGCCCGCGCCCACGGCTAACCGCCAGAAGGATGATACGCCCGCATGAAAGAGACCTTGCGCCAACGCTTAGACAGCTTTACCGAACGCTTTGAAGAGCTGGCGATGCTGCTGTCGGATCCTGAAGTAATCAATAACCAGCAACGCTTTCGCGACTACTCACGGGAATATGCCGAGTTAGAAGAGCTGGTAGCGGCCTGGCAGCGGTATCGTGATATTGAAACCAATATGCACGAAGCCGAGCAGCTTAGCCGCGATAGCGACGCGGATATGCGCGAATTGGCGGAGATGGAGCTAAGCGAAGGACGGGAACGGTTAGCCGAGCTGGATCTCGAGCTGAAGCGTCTACTGGTGCCGAAAGACCCTGACGATGGCCGCGGGGTGTTTCTGGAAGTGCGCGCCGGTACCGGCGGCGACGAGGCGGCTATTTTTGCCGGTGACCTGTTTCGCATGTACTCGCGCTATGCCGAAAAACGCGGTTGGCGGGTCGAGGTGGTGAGCGCCAGCCATGGCGAGCAGGGCGGCTACAAAGAAATTATTTCCCGCGTCAAAGGCGATGGCGTTTACGCCCAGCTAAAATTTGAATCCGGCGCCCACCGCGTACAGCGTGTACCTGCGACCGAATCCCAGGGCCGCATTCACACTTCCGCCTGCACCGTGGCGGTGATGCCTGAAGTCGAAGATGTTGGTGATATCGACATTAACCCTTCGGATCTGCGCGTGGACACCTACCGCTCCAGCGGTGCCGGTGGCCAGCACGTTAACACTACGGACTCTGCGATCCGCATTACCCACCTGCCGACCGGCGTGGTGGTGGAGTGCCAGGAGGAGCGCAGCCAGCATAAAAACCGTGCCAAGGCGATGTCGCTGCTGGCCGCGAAGCTGAAGCGTAACGCCGTCGATAGTCAGCGCCAGACGCAAGCGGACGCACGCCGTTCGCTGGTGGGCTCTGGTGATCGCAGTGAGCGCATCCGCACCTATAACTTCCCCCAGGGGCGGATTACCGATCACCGCATCAATTTAACCCTTTATAAGCTTAACGAGGTGGTTAGCGGCGAGCAGTTGGATGACGTGATTAGCCCACTGATTCACGAGTATCAAGCGGAACAGCTCTCAGCCCTTCAGGACGTTTAATGACCCTTGATGCGCTGTTACAACAGGCTGCCCAACGGTTGCTCGCCGCGGGTTCCTGCTCGCCGCGTGTTGACGCTGAAGTGCTGCTTTGCCACGTGCTTGGACGCGACCGCACTTGGCTATACACCTGGGGCGATAAAGCATGCCCCTTATGGGAGCAGGCCCGTTTTGATGCGCTAATCGCTGCCCGTGTCCAAGGTACCCCGGTCGCCTACCTTACCGGGGAGCGCGAGTTTTGGGGGCTACGCTTAGCGACTTCTCCCGACACCTTGATCCCCCGGCCCGATACCGAAACCCTCGTTGAGCGTGCGCTTGGCTGTGTGACTCAGCCCACAGGCCGAATGCTCGATCTTGGCTCGGGTACTGGCGCCATTGCCCTGGCGTTTGCCAGCGAGCAGCCCGACTGGCAAGTCGTTGGTGTAGATCTGCGCTTTGAGGCGGTGACATTGGCCACCCGTAATGCTCAGGCGCTGGCGATCACCAATGCCCAGTTTTTGCAAAGCGATTGGTTCGATGCTCTGGAAGCGTTTGAAGAGGCAGATAAGTGTTTCGATATTGTCGTCAGTAACCCGCCTTATATTGCCGCCAATGACCCCCATTTAAGCGCAGGCGATGTGCGTTTTGAACCTCGCTCAGCGCTGGTTGCTGACGCCGAAGGCATGGCCGATCTGTTGCACCTGGTGCACGCTGCGCAGCACTATTTAACCGCATCAGGCTGGTTGTTGCTTGAGCACGGCTACAACCAAGCTGATAAGGTGCGCAGTGCGCTTAAAAGCGCTGGCTATCAAAGCGTTGAAAGTATTCGTGACCTGGGGGGGCATGAACGGGTTACCCTGGGGCACCTTTAATAACTGCCTGATTCATCAGTATTGGATCCTGCCATGAAACCAAAAAATAGAACGCTGGACCGTATCGACCTCAAAATCCTGCGCTGCTTGCAGGAAAATGCGCGTATTTCTTACGTCGATTTAGCCTCTGAAGTGGGCTTATCCACAACTCCTTGCCTTGAGCGCGTTAAGCGCTTGGAGAAAGCAGGGATTATTCGTGGCTACCAAGCCATTCTTGATCCACGTGCCTTGAAAGCTAACTTGTTAGTGTTTGTCGAGATCAGCTTAGAGACACAGTCGCCAGCGGTCTTTGATGAGTTTCGCCGTGCCGTCGAGAAGCTGCCGCAGATCCAGGAGTGTCACCTTGTCTCGGGGCAGTTCGACTACATTTTAAAGTGTCGCATTCCCGAAATGGCTGCTTACCGACAGCTGTTGGGCGATGTGGTGTTAACCCTGCCGGGCGTAAAAGAGTCGAAAAGCTACGTGGTGATGGAAGAGGTGAAAGAGAGCTTCAATTTACACATCCCCGCGTACGAGGAATTTGAGGATAAGTAAGCCGATGATGGATGACCAGGCACTGCTGCGCTATAGCCGCCAGATCATGCTGCCCGAGGTGGATATCGAAGGCCAAGAGCGCCTCCAATCTGCCCATGTGGTGATTATTGGTGCAGGCGGTTTGGGCTCTCCGGCCGCGCTCTATTTAGCCGCCGCTGGGGTAGGGCGCATCACCATCGCTGATGCCGATCAGGTCGAGCTTTCTAACCTTCAGCGTCAAATTGCCCACCACCAGTCCAGTATTGGCTTAAATAAAGCGCTCTCTGCCCAAGCCAGCATGCAGGCACTCAACCCGCACTGCCATGTGATCGCGTTAGCCCAACATGTAGAGGGCGAGTCGCTTGAATGCTTGGTGGCTTCGGCGGATGTAGTGCTGGACTGCACGGATCGTTTCTCAAGCCGCTATGCGGTCAATGCGGCGTCTCAAAAAGCTAGTGTGCCGCTGGTATCGGGTGCGGCGATTCGTTTTTCAGGTCAGTTGGCAGTCTTTGACCCCCGCAATACCAAGTGTCCCTGCTACGCTTGCCTCTATCCGCCCGACGAAAGTGGCGATGAAGCGCTAAGCTGCTCAGAAAGTGGCGTCATGGCGCCACTGGTGGGCTTGATCGGCTGCTTTCAGGCGGTTGAAGCCTTTAAGCTGCTTAGTGGCGCAGGTTCTGCCCATAAAGGCCTCTCTACCTTTGATGGTTTAAGTGGCCAATGGCGGCACTTTCAAGTACCCCGCGATCCCGCTTGCCCTGTGTGCGCTCAGCGCCGCTGATGCTGCTGAAAGCGCCTTAATCGTTAGCTTTTGCTTCTGTTGTGTCATGCTCTGCGGCGTTCGCACTCGTGGTTGAATGCTTCTCGACGGTTGCTTTTGGCGAGGTTTTGGTCATGCTGCCGATGGCATCGCTAAAGGCGCTTTTTAGCACTTCGTTGTCGGGGTTCATATCAATACTGCCGTGGAAAACACTGCCATCTTCCAGCACCAGGCAGGGGGCAACAATAGTGCCTGAAACCTGGGCGCCCTTATGAATGGTTGCGCGGTGGTGTGCCACCAGGTTACCGGTTACCTCGCCTGATATATGCAATGTGTGAGCAAATACATCGCCGTTGATATAGCCATTGGCGCCTAGGGTAACGGTGTGTTGTTTACAGGTGATAATGCCGCTTACGCGTCCCTCTACCGTCAAATCTTCATCGCTATTAATGTCTCCCTCCACTTGGGTATGGCCGCCGATAACGGAGAGGCTTGGTCGTGCACCGCTGGTTGGCGTGTTTGGCGTTGCCGGCGAGCGTGTATCAGGAGGAATGAGCGTCGCGGCCTTGCTTTCATCTGGGGCATTCTTGGCTTTGTTAAACATAAGGTGACTCCTAGTCAATGACGACGGAGCGTCGTTGAAGAAAGTGTGAGAGAGCACTAAATACCTTAATCGGCTTGTGCGTGGCTCAAAGCCTGGAGTTAAGCCAAGTGAATGGGCTTATTCACGCCGCTGCTATATAACAGAGCGAGTATAACGTTAGCTGGGGTAACCACATCTAAAGCGGCAGGAAGGGTATGGGCATTCAAGTATGGTTTATTGTGCTGGGCGTTGGGGTAATGACGCTGATCGTATGGGATGGCAAGCGCCGTAAGCTAAAACAGCGCTCTTTAAGTGCTGCCAGTATAGCGCACCACGCGCCTGCTGCGGCTAGCGCCCCTATACCAGACAAGCCGTTTGAGGCGATATCACACCCTGCAGCGGAAACCTCTACTGTGGCGCCTCCCGACCTAGGGCATATCCGTGGTGGCAGCCGAATTGGATCGGCCACCCATGTTTTAGGCAAAGTGATTGCCGATGAGCCTGTGTTGATTAAGGGGCGTTTAGAGGGAACGCTTATTGCACCCAATCATCCTGTCTCCGTGACTGCCACTGGCCATGTAACGTCTTATATTGAGGGGAATAGTGTCGATATTGACGGACAGATCGTTGGCACACTTAAAGCCAATACTAAGGCCACGCTGCTGGCTCGGGCGCGCATAGTGGGGGTGGTCGAGGCTCCTCGCTTGGAGTGCATGGCGGGTGCTTGGCTCCAAGTGGACGTGGCTCAAAAAACCAGTCGCCAACGCATAGCCATGGTGTCTTAAAAGCTAAGAATGGTGGTGTATCAAACTATGTGTTGTGTCAGCGTCTAGATTCTCCTGTGGCCCTTTAGTTTGTTTTAGTTTGGCCGATATCCTATTGAATAAAATATAAATATTAAGGAATTAACAGAATGAAGCACCTCTCTATTAAATGGAGTCTGACTGCTGCGTTAGCCCTGCTGGTGCTTATGATTGGTTTGATCAGTGGCCTCGGCTTTTATTCCAATCATAATAGCTCGCAGGCGCTTGAAGAACTGGCGGCCACCAATGTACGGCTCGTTAACTTAGCCAACCGCACACAGGTGCATGCACTTAGAGCGCAAACATTTTTAGACCGTTCAGCAAGTTTCAGTACCCAGGGTAACCCCGAGAAAGGTCAGGAGAGCCTTGCTATGGCAGCAGAGGCGGTTGCTGAGGCAGAGGCACGCTTTAATGAGTTTCGTGCCGTGCCAATCAACCCCGAAGGCACGCTGGCACCTCACCGGGATGCTATTGTCAGCGCTTACAATGCCTTTGTGACGGAGGGCATTGCACCATTGCTGGAGGCCGCTCCTTTTCAAATTCAGCGCAGGCAAGAAGAGCTGGGGGCATTAAGCGCCGAGCTGGATCTGGCGATGGGCGGTTTTATCGCTTATACCGAAGAGCGTGGCGCTAGCGTTCTTCAACAGCTCAATCGGCTGGCGACTATTATTGGTGCCATTGCCATTACCCTTTTAGTGATTTCACTGGTGGCAGTGGTCGTGATTCGGTGGGCGATGATGCGTAGCGTTGTCAGGCCCCTTCGACGTGCCAGTGAGCACTTTGGGCGGATTGCCGACGGCGATCTGACAGGCCAGATTGAGGATCGTGGGCATAACGAAATTGGCCAGTTGTTCAGTGGGCTGTCGGCTATGCAGGAGAAGTTGAAACAACTGGTTATAGCGTTGAGAGGTAGTAGCGATCGGGTTTTCAGCGGGGCGGGTGATATCTCTGCGGGAAGTCAGGATCTCTCTTCGCGCACTGAGCAGCAGGCCTCCGCGCTGCAGCAAACCGCCTCCAGCATGGAGGAGATGTCGACAACGGTGAGTAAAAACGCTGAAACGGCTCAAGAGGCGGATCAGCTTTCCGTTGCAGCGTCACAGTCAGCGGAGTCAGGTGGTGAGGAGGTGGAGCGCACGGTGCAACTGATGCGCGAGATTGCGGCCAGTGCAAGCCAGGTAAACGATATTATCGGGGTGATTGACTCCATTGCTTTCCAAACCAATATCCTGGCGCTCAATGCATCGGTCGAAGCCGCACGTGCAGGCGAGCAGGGTCGTGGCTTTGCCGTCGTGGCAAGCGAGGTGCGTACATTGGCAACGCGAAGTGCTGATTCCGCCAAAGAGATTCGTAGCCTGATTGAGCAGACCACCACGAAAATTAATGGGGGCGCTGAACAAGCGGAGCGCAGTGGGCAGACAATTCACCAAACGGTGGATGCGATTCGCCAAGTCACTACTTTAATGAGCGAAATCTCGACTGCGACGCGGGAGCAGAACAGTGGGATTGAGCAGATTAACGCTGCTCTTACCGAAATGGACTCGGTGACTCAGCAAAACGCTGCACTTGTGCAACAAACCAGCACGGCCGCTAGTTCTTTAGAAGAGCAGGCCCGCGAGTTGGCCGATTTGATGGCTACCTTCCGCATTGATGAGAGCGCTGCCAGCACTACTGCGCTGATGCATAAGGGCAATCCCCCAGGGCAAGCAGCAGCTGGCCTACGCATTGAGCCAGCGTCACGCCAACAGGCGAAGCAAAGCAAACAAGAAACCGTCGATGAATGGGATGAGTTCTAGGTCTTAAATAACTAACAACCGCCGATGATAGGTACTCTTATCATCGGCGGCTGTGTGGCCGCTAATACGGCAGTTTCAGCTTACGTACGGGCTGAAACGCGCAGTCGTACATAGTCTGCCGTCCAGTTGCCTTGCTCATCGCGTAGGCTTTGGCCCAGCAGCGTTAAGGTGTTTTCAAGAACAGCTTCGCGCACATCCTCGTCGAGCCCATGCAAGAAAGGGCTGGCAAAGGTTTCCAGCCATCCCATCATGCCGGTGGGCAGTGGAGTGGGCCGAGGGATCAGCTCAATGCTTTCCACCTTGAAGCCAACTGTTTCCAGCAAATGACCGTACTCGTGAGTGGTCGGGAAGTACCAGGGGTGGCGGCCGCGGGCGCTAATGCCCCGGAACTGCAGAGCGGCAATCAGCGCCGTGCAAATAGCGGCGACATTGCCATGGCCTCCGAACTCGGCCACAAACCGGCCACCCGGCTTCAATGAACGCTTAACGCCTGCTAATACCGCCTGGGGGTCAAGCATCCAGTGCAGCGCCGCATTGCTAAATACGGCATCAAATTCATGGTCGAAAGGCAACTGATGCCCGTCAACGACGCGTGCGGTAACCCCGCGTTGGCGTGCGGCGTTCACCATCTCTTCTGAAGCGTCTACACCGAGAACATCAGCGCCCAGTTGCACGAGGCGCTCTGTCAACGAGCCATCACCGCAGCCAAGATCCAAAATACGTTCGCCGGGTTGAGGCGCTAACAGCTTGACCACTTCGCTGCCTAGCTTAGGTACAAAATTAGCATTCTGGGCGTAGTCGCTGGCATTCCACTCTTGCCCGGGTGCATTTTGAGGGGGATTGGTCATATCGGCTTCCTGGCGTCGTTATTATTCCATCAAGTGTCAGTTGTAAGCGTATAGCCTTAACAGTATAGCTTGCTGACGGCTAACTTATTAGTTAGACATTGAAAATCTAATAAATAATGAGGGATGTCGTGCATCTGTTAGCTGACATATAAGCCTACTTTCATATTCATACTTTTCCCCTTGGTGTGACTGCCGAAGAGGGCTCGTGACAAAGCGCATTGGCAAGGCAGGCGCTAACCCTGTCATATTGTACAAATCTGTTACCCTATATTCAGTTGTTATTCGGTTAAGCGTTACCCAGATAAGCGAGGTTCCATGAACGACGTTATTAAGTTATTGAAATCCCACCGTTCTATCCGTAAGTTTAGCGACCAGCCGATTCCAAAGGCGTTGCTGCTGGAGCTGATCCAAGCCGGGCAGGGAGCAGCAACGTCTAGCCATGTTCAGGCATATACCGTTATCCATGTAAAAAATCAGGCGAATCGCGAGCAGATAGCTGAGTTGGCTGGTGGCCAGGGGTACATTGCTACCTGTGCCGACTTTCTGGTTTTCTGTGCTGATATGAAGCGGCCAACGGAGGCCTCTGAGCGCACTGGCGCAAACGTTGTGCGGGGAATGACCGAGCAGCTTTTGGTAGCGACCGTAGATACCGCGCTAATGGCGCAAAACGTGGCGGTGGCAGCTGAATCCGAAGGGTTGGGGATCTGCTATATCGGTGGTATCCGCAATAATCCCCAAGAGGTTAGCGACCTGCTACGCCTCCCCAAGCACGTGTACCCGGTGTTTGGTATGTGCCTTGGCTATCCGGATCAAGAACCTGAAGTGAAGCCCCGTTTGCCCGTGGAGGCGGTTCTTAAAGAAGACTACTACACTGAAGACGGCGAGCAGGTAGAAGCCTTCGATACGACTATGCAGGCTTACTATCAGGCTCGTAGCAGCAGTAATAAAGATACCGACTGGTCTCGCAATCTCAAGCCTTTGTTTGATAACAAGCTGCGGCCCCATATGCGCGATTTTTTAATCAAGCGCGGCTTTGAAATGAAATAAAGGCGCTGCACGATATTTTTAATAGGATTTTTGGAAAAGAGAACGCTCAGTCGGTCGGTTGAGGTTCTCTTTTCCTCGCTTTCAGGAGCTGTACCGTATGCGTGTATTCTCAAATCCCGTCGGTTCGGGCTCTCTTTGGTTCGACAATCTTGCAACCGCAGACGGGGTTCCCGTCGCCTATGACCCTCAGGCCCGTGCCTTTGTGCCAATGCCACCTTTTTGCATCAATCGCGACGTTATTGGCTGCAACTGGATTGCCCCTAAAGAGGGGGCTTTTTGCCGCTCGTGTTCCATGACAGCACTGGCGCCAGACCCTAGTCTTCCCAACGCTATTCCTAACTGGGCACAAACGGAAGCGGCTAAACGCTGGGTTCTGGATAACCTGGGCCGTTGGCACTGGTTTCGTCCCGAAGACCCAGGCGCGCCGCCGGTGTTTCATCTACTCGCCGAAGGCCCTACGCCTGTCCCGATGGGACACATTGAGGGCGTAGTGACCATCAGCGTGGCCGAGGTAGACCCCGTGCTGGTTACGACGCGTCGTGAAGCGTTAGAAGAGCCTTATCGCACGATGATTGGCCATATGCGCCACGAAATATCGCATATGCTCTGGTGGCGGCTTAGCCTGCGCGAAGATTTCCTTGATGCTTTTCGCGAGATGTTTGGCGACGAGCGCCAGGATTATCAGGCCGCGCTGCAGCGTCACTATATCAATGGGCCACCGTCCGATTGGAAAGAACGCTATTTAACCACCTACGCCTCTGCGCACCCACACGAAGATTGGGCCGAAACTGCTGCACACTTGCTGCATTTAACCGATATTGCCGATAGCTTTGCAGCATCAGACCTCTCTTCGCCGGAGCTGCCTAGCCCACAGTGGGATCCTTATGCCGAGCCTGATGCAGAGCGTTTGATCTACGTGGCTGCGGCGCTGACCGTCGGGGTCAATCACGTCAATCGCTCGATGGGCTTACCAGACCTTTACCCTTTTGTGCTCTCAGAGACGGCCCGTCGTAAACTGGCGTTTGTGCACGACTGGCTGCGCCGGGGCGCGCAGGGGCTGTAACACTGATTGCCATGGCAATAGTGAAGAATTGCCGTGATCATCTATACTGCAGTTCAAGGCTTTATCCACAAACCAATAACAATAAATCCGATGGCGCCGCAAGCCATCGGTCACCCTGCACGGAGACTGCATATGACCCTTAAACGCGCTTACTACCTGTTAGCTGCTTTCTACAGTTTAATAGTGATGATTGGGGTAATTGCCGTACTGGCTGGAGGGGGTACACTCCTCGCGCCCATTCACTTACTGTTAGGGGCTTTAGCAGTGGTTGGGCTTTGGGGCTATATACTTAAGCGCGGGTTTATGAATCCACGCATGTGGCGACCGTTGGCTGGTGTGTTGGCAGTGGGCATTGTGGTTCAGTTATTTATTATGCTCACAACGCCCCCGTCGAGCGTTTTATTAACCTGGATGCTAACCAGTAGCATTTTTTCCGTCATGTTGGTGATTATGCTCTACCGTTATGGTGATAGAGATCAGCCCCTCTGGGCGTCTGATGAAGAGCGTGCCGCCGCCCGTGAATTAGAGGTTTTGTTAAGCAATAATTCCCCACTAACGGCGATCAAGCGTGATGGAAGTCGTGAGAATAGTGTAAAGGTATCTAAATCGAATGCAGGGTACAAAGCAAGCGTGACGCGGCGTTCCCAAGAGGGCCAAGAGCGCTTTGAAGAGCGCTTTCAATATCCTGAAACGCTAGTGTTTTTCTTAGAGAAATTCACTAGCGTAACGGTTAATGATTTTAGATCCGCATCAGTAGTCGAAAATAATGGAGTTTAATAACTGAGCTTGCAAGTGGGCTAGGCTATAGAGCTGCTACTTTTTTTGTTAGCAGTTCTTCTAGTTGCGGCTCTAATATTTTTCGTATGTGAAGATAAAATGGCATTAACTCTTCATGCATCTCCTTTTCTGCTTTGCTATGGTCGATGTAAAAAGCGTTACGCTTGCCATGCATTTCGATAGATTCTCCGACTTTTGTAAATTTGAATCCGGACATGGAAAGTAGTCTTGGAAGTCTTGGTTCCATCATGGCAAATACGTGACGTTTTTTCATTAAGCCGACGAGCGAGTAAGTTGCAAGGAATAAAGCAATAACTATTAAAGGAAACGTCTTCCTTTCTTGAGCTGTAAATTGGTAATCAAAAGCGCTTGGAGTAAGGGTTTCATGATTTATGGCTTTATGGCGGAATGTTCTAGCAATAGCAAAGCGCGATATTTCACAAATACTCTCATATGGCAGTTTAGCGGGATGCAAAACTTCATGTGGAAGCGTGTGTTCACCAAAATCCTGAAGAGGTAGTCTCTTCATTTTTCCTTCGCCGTAAGGTGCTGGTAATACTAATCTAAGGCAACCAGCTGCTAGTCTCGACCGTCTATGTTCAATCAAACAGTGAATGGAGTGAGAGTCGTGAATGTCAGATTCGGTCTTTTTGTCAGTTAATTGGGCCGGGTGGTAGCCGATTTCTTGACAATAGACTTCGTGGCGGAGCTTATATATTCGGTTTTTTTCAGTTTCAGTGAGGGCAATACTGAAAATAAAATCATCATTAAAAGAGCTGAAAAGATCTGCAAGTGTGTTGCTAGTTTTCTCCTTTTTTTGAGCTGCTTCCATCACTATTTTTCCTTGGTTAATTAATTGGCTGGATGGTTTTTTGCGGTTTGTTTGTTAAAAATAATACGCGTCATTCATGATCTGTAAAGGCTGTCCGGATAGGAACTGGCCGTCCTAAGTGGAATCCTTGGCCATAAGTTATCCCATAAGCCTTGAGTATTGGCAATAGCGCTTCCTGATCAACGAACTCAGCAATCGTTTGCTTGCCAAAACCTTTCGCAATGTCGGCAATAGCACGAACAATAACGCGGCTGTCAGGGCTGATTAGCAAGCTGCGGATAAAAGAGCCATCAATCTTAATATAATCCACGGGCAACTGCCCTAAATAGTGGAAACTGCTAAAGCCTACCCCAAAGTCATCCAGTGCCGTGCGGCAACCCAGGTCGCGTACTGCTTGTAGTACGCCGCGCGCAGTAGAAAAATCAGTAACCGCCGCTGTTTCTGTCACTTCCAATATTAGATGGTGAGGATCAGCGCCGCTGGCAGTCAGCTCGTCTGCCAAATACTGCTTTAGCCCTCCATCGTGAAGGGATTGGCCGGAAAGGTTCACCGCTAGGGTGATACCTCGGTCCTGAAGTTGGCTAAGTGCCTTTAAGCTGTGCCGCAATACCCAACGGTCGATTAAGACAATTTGCCCACTCTGTTCGGCAATAGGAATAAAGTGCGCCGGGGAGATTAGGCTGCCATCCGAGTCGCGCATCCGCAGCAGCACCTCGTGGTGTTTTACGTCTTGGTCTTCCAGGCGCATGATGGGCTGCACCATTAGCTCGAAGTTATCCTCTTCAAGCGCATTGCGTATACGGTCAACCCAGTAAACTCGCTCTTGTAGTTCGTCTTTGGCATTCTCTGACTTGGAAAGTAGATGCCAGTGATGAAGACCGCTCTCCTTAGCTTTATACATAGCCACATCAGCACTAGCCATAAGATCCGCCGGTGTATTGCCATGGGTTGGAAACAGCGCAATGCCAATACTGGCCGTTACCCGGTGACGTCGTTCTCCGACAGTGAAACCAATGCCGTCTAGCAGTTGCACTATATATTGCGCGACATTTACTGCTTGATCGGCGTTGGTATCTTCTAACAGTAGGGCAAACTCGTCGCCCCCCAGACGGGCTATGACGCCACGGCGGCCAAGATTATGGAGCAGGGTGTAGGCAACTTCGCAGAGTAATTTGTCTCCCACATGATGCCCGCTCAGTTCATTTACTTCTTTGAACTGATTTAAATCCAGCAACAGTATCGCCCCTTTTGCCTTAGTAGGGCGCTCAAGAGCGATTTGCAGGGCATGTTGGAAGTAACGCCGGTTGTACAGTTCTGTTAGCGGGTCGCGTTCAGCCAACCAAGTGAGTCGTGCTTCGGCAGCCTTGCGCTCGGTAATATCGAGCCCCACTGATATGCGTGAAACCTTCCTCTCACTACCTGTTTGTAACGGTGCATGATACCAAGCAATAGTATGAATCCGCTGGTCGGGCGTACGTAGCGTTTTTTCCTCTTGTTGGGGATGGGAAAACGTATGCACAGTGGTAGGGACACCCGCCTCGAAGACATCAACGAAGTGCCTTCCAAGTAGCGAGGCTTCATTTAGCCCCAACATCAACTGCGCATACTCATTGGCTAGGCTGATCCGACCAGTGCAGTCTTGAGCAATGATAAATACCTGGGCTGTGTCCAGCAGGCCACTGATGAAATCACGCTCTTCAGCTAACTCTTCAATACGCTCGTCCAGTTGATGGCCGCGCTCCTGAACCTCTCCTTCTAACAATTCAAGTTGGCGCGCTAGTTCGAGCGTGCTGCTCTCAAGCACATCTATCTCGTCGGGAATGCGACGGCGGTGGCTGGGAATGGCGGTATGTATGTCGTTAAACTTCCCGTCGGCTAGGGCAGGGAGCAACCCGGCGACTCTGCGCAGTCGAGCCATTGGGCCCAGCAATATGACTAATAAAAGTAGTTCCGCAGCAATCCAGCCGAGTACGCCGACGAATAACTGAGTGCGAGTATCCTGATTAATAGCCTTAATTTGCTCGGTAATGTCGGATATCAGCAGGAAGTACCCTACATTACTGCGTTCGTTATCTTCTTCCATGCGCACTGCGCTTATTTCTAAATGCCTGCCGCTATGCTCAAGGCTTAGTGGTGCTTCCATTAATCGGCGCACAGGGGCCGCATCTGCCGCTCGCTGTAAAGGTATTAAGCTTTGTTTTTCGCTAGTGAGTGCCAGCAATTGACCATTCCAAGCTTGCAGTTGCCGTGTTGCCGTTACCTGACTGTCTTCAGCGGGCCCGGTAACGAGTAGTGCAACTTCACCGCCAGACACTTCTTTGGCTTGCCGAGTGACATCGGCTAACGATCGGGACAACACGACCATACCGACACTTTCTCCCTCCACTAGCACCGGCACGGCCGCAAACTGCTGGCAGCTAGTTGAACAGCGCAGCGCTGAAAGAGGGCGTTCAGTATTCATAACACGCCTTACCCAGCTTAAGAGGGGAAGCTGTGCTTGTAAATTTCCGGCTCCCCAATTACCCAATACTTGACCGCGAGTATTAATGATTAGAATCTCATCAATCCCCGCCTCAAGCTGTAGTGTGGGCCACTGGGTATCGAGCGCTTGTTCCACCACGGCTGCGTTACCCGCTTGTAAGGGAGAGCCTAAGCTTGCCGAGGCGGCAGTTAAGCCAGCTAACTGGCGTAAACTTTCCGATGAACGAACTAGCGCTAAACGAATTTCTCGCTGCTGGCGCTCATGGTGCTGGCTGCGGCTTTCTTGAAACTGACGAGTTAGGTTGTTGTGGCCCAGCCAGGTAAATAGTGTTACCAGCGCCAACAGCAGTAAGCTACTTAATGCGATGACCCGCCAGGTCAGGCTAAGGCGCTGAGGCATTCGAAAAAAAGTAAATATTTTCATTGCAGTAACGTCCTAGCCAGGATCGTGGGGAGCCTCAAAAACGCAGCGATAGCTGGAACAGCCACATGTTCCAGCGTCGACTGGTCGCTGATGAATCTGGATTATCCTGAATAGGCAGCCAGCCAGTGCCGTCTACATGGTGGTATTCACCTGCCAGCATAACTTGAGGGTGTGGTGTCCACTGCAGTCCAAAGGTCAGGTCATCTGCAAATTGGGTATGCGCTGGGACGTTCCCCCCGGTGCTTTCCTCGAAAGATTTACCGTTGCGGTCTGCGCGATTGCTTGTGAGGCTGTCGTAACGTACAAGCCATTGCCATTCACTAGCAAAACGCCGCGCGTATTGGATATACCAACTTTCACCAGTGACATCATTTACCCAGCGGTTTTCTACGCCGCCAAGTTTCGTTGGTCTGAGGGCGAATTCACCCGTTAAGCTCCAAAGTTCTTCATTATATTGTATTGAAAACACAACTGGGCGAAACCGAAAAGAGACATCTGTCTGTTCTGAAATGCTTGAATCAAATCGTGCTTTTGCTTGAGCAGTACTCAGTGCTGCAACAATACGACCTCCGTCATGCTCATAACGAATTTGTCCTATAGCTGACTGCTTAGCATCGAGTGTACCTGGTACATCTTCTAGACGAAGCGTGCTTCGTAAGTCCTCTCCTGCTTGAGCTTGGCCGATACCTACCTGCGCTCGAAGGACGCCCGTAGCCAGTCTTTCCTCGTGGTAGAGGCTCACACCATCCCCTGAAAGCCCCAGTGACCGTGTGCGATCAAAGTAAATAGATTGGGGCAGTAGAATGCTAGGACGTGTAAATGCCACATCACGTGTCTGATTATAAAACCCGAAGGGATTTTTGAACCTTCCTAGCTGTACACCAAAGGTACGCTGCTGATTAGACACCATTTGGTAATCAATCAGACCGTAATCCAATTTCGGTTCTACATCGCTGCTTTCACCTCCGGCCCGGCGGCTTAACATCTGAGCAGCAACAAGCACATCCTGATGGGGCCTTAAGGATACATTGAGGCCGACTTCTGTGAATTCGAAGCTGCCTTCATCTCGACTGCTGTGGCCGAAAAAATTGTTATCGTCAGTAATAATCAGTGCTTGGCTAAGAAAGCCGTGCACCTGCAGAGTATCCAGAACGTGTTCATCGCTTTGGGCATGAGCAGAGAAGCCCATCACAACGCCGCTAATTAAAGCGGCAATAGCTCGACATTCATTCCATCGAAATGACTTGGACACTATCATCCAGATACTCCCTTTCAAGATAGCCAATCGCACCGGGTGTCGTGGCAACGCGTTCGCGCATCTCTTCCTGATCGTTTACTCGGTCGGGGGCTTGCCCGGTACCTGAGAAGACCATACGGTCCCAAGCCAACTGAAGTTGGTGCGGGTAGGCAGCCAATTGCTCTTTGGCAAAACGAGCATGCACGGGGTTACTATTACTTAATACGAAAACCCTAACCGCTTGACCATCTGGCCATGTGCGTTGGCGCATCGCGAAAATTGCGCGGGTGGTATCTCGGTTTAGCCAGCGGGTAGTGACTTCAGGGTGAGCCACTAAAAAAATCGGCGCTTCCCTAGCGATGGCATTCGTTGTAGCGAAAGCGAGTCCCACCAACAAAATAAGGGTGGTCACTGCCAGTAAGGCCAATCGCAATAGAGAACCGCTTATAACGGGTGATGGCATTGGCGGTAGCTTACTGGTTGAGTGATGTACGCCAGGTTCAAGCACGGTGCAGTTCTGTTCTGCACATGAAAAGTGTATGAATTGATGACGTGTTCTCCCTTGCAATACTAACGGCACTGTTTTTATATTCAGTTCGAACGATGTAGCTGAAAGATATGCGTTCAAAAGCTGTGCCGTATCGCTACGACGCTTACCCAAACACTACATCAATTCAAGAAAAATAACAGGAAGTTATGTCAACGAACAGCGAGGATAAGTTGTGGCTATTCCATTCCCGTCTGCTTGTACATAATAACGAATCGTCTTTGCGACTCGGCGACTGCTACCATCTTAAAAAGGATCATCCACTATGTTCACCGGCCTAAGTGCTTTTCCGCTAACTCCCATGAATGAGCAGAGCATTAATGAGCATGAGTTTGTCCGCCTAGTCGAGTACTTAGCTGAAGCTGGGGTGGACTCCATTGGCGTGCTGGGCTCGACGGGTAGCTACGCTTATTTAAACCGTGAAGAGCGCGCCCGTGTTGTCCAGCTTAGCGTTGAAAGCGCAGGTGGCATGCCTATTGTCGTAGGCATTGGTGCGCTCCGTACTCGCGATGTGCTGGCTAATGTAGAAAACGCCCAGCAAGCGGGTGCCAGCGGGGTGTTGCTAGCGCCGGTGTCCTATCAAAAACTCACTAATGACGAGGTTTTCGATCTATACGCAACGGTCTGCCAATCGCTGAGTGTGCCGCTATGTGTTTACGACAACCCCGGCACTACCCATTTTGAATTCAGCGATGAGCTGCATGGTCGAATCGCCCAACTGCCCCAGGTTCGCTCTATCAAGATTCCCCCGGTGAACAACGATATTGTAGCGGCAACGGAGCGAGTTACGCGGCTGCGCAAGCTGATCCCCTCTGATGTCACCATCGGCATCAGCGGCGACGCGGCGGCAGCCACCGGCCTCAATGCAGGGTGCGATGCCTGGTACTCGGTTATCGGCGGGATATACCCGAAAGCAGCGCTGGCGCTAACTCGGGCCGCTCAGGCAGGGGAGGCTCAACAGGCCAAAGCGCTTTCAGACGCCCTTGAGCCGCTATGGGCACTCTACCGTGAGTACGGTGGCAGCCTAAGGGTAGCCGCCACCATTGCCGAAGTCACCGGCAAAGTGAGCCACCCGTGCTTGCCGCAGCCGCTTAAAACGCTGCAAGGGGATAACCGCAAGAAAGTGGAACGGGTACTGGAGCAGCTTGGTCTAGAATCTGAAAGTAGCAATTAAAGCCGCGCTATAAAAAACGCCCAGCCATGGCTGGGCGTATGAGCGCTTTCAACGATGCTCACTCAACGAGCTCAATCAGGCGATCAGGATAATTGGTGAACAGGCCGTTGGCGCCCATTTCCATCAAACGCTCCATCTCATCGGTCTCATTAATGGTATAGACGTGTACCGGCAGGCCGTTTTCATTCGCTTGGCGGATGAAGTCGGCATCAATAACTTCGCGGCCATCGTAGATGAAGTTGGTGCCCATACCGACCGCGTAATCCGATACCGCTTGGAAATCCTCATCGGTAATTTCTTCTGGCCCTGGGGTTACACCTGTCCACTCCACTAAGCGTGATGCGTCCTCTTCACTGGGGGAGTACCAAACCAGTTGAATCAGCGGAATATCGTCATTGAGTGCCTGCACTTTTAACAGGCTGTCCTGCTCGAAAGACTGCACTAATACGTGGCCATTCTCGACCATCTCGTACTCTTCCAGTGTTTCTACCAGGGCTTCTTCCAAACCTGGGTTTAGCTGTGGTGACTTGGTTTCAATGTAGTAACGGGCATCGTGACCGAAGCGCTCGAATAGTTCATCCAGCGTGAGAATTTTTGCCCCTTCAAAGCTGTCGTCTGATTTGTCAGCGTTGGCCACATTAAACCAAGTGCCGGTATCCAGCGCTTTCAGCTCTTCCAAGGTGAAGTCATTAATCTTACCTTCACCATCGCTGGTGCGATCAATGGCGTCATCATGGAACACCACCAACTCACCATCGGCGGTGAGTTGGGCGTCCAGCTCTAAGTAATCGACCCCCCACTCATGGGCCAGTTCATAGGCTGCCATGGTGCTTTCCGGCGCGTGACCGCTGGCACCGCGATGGGCGATCACTTGAAATGACTCAAGCTCTTTGAGTTGCTCCTCCAGCGCGGTGGACTCCGCCAGCGCGGTGGTTGTGGCAGCACCAGCAAAAAGCCCCAGTGACATTGTGGCGAATAACGAATGACGTTGCATGAAAGTACCTTAATTGAATGTTCGTTCAATAAGCGTACATGGCCTGAAGCGTTAAAGCCAAATGGCGAGAACTGTTCGGTGATTCATCGAGAGCCTAAGAGAGCAGCCATCAAGCGAATACGCAGCGGGGCTATATAGCCACCTAAGAGCTAAGTACCCACTTTGAGACTCTTCACAAACGCTTGCGCTTCTTTTATAGAGGTCAAACGTACAAATTGAATATGCGCATAGCGTGGATTCACCATATCGGCAAAGTAGCGTTTACGGTTTTGCCGCCACGTTTTTAGTGACCATAGCAGAACCGAATCACGGCTTAGAAATGTTTTGCGGAAGCTCTCGTGATTCCCTGTGCCAGGCCAAAGCTCTTCTTGGCTTATGATGCGTTTAACAGCACGGGTGAGGGCTTGGCTAAATACTCGCCAAAAGGGGTAGTCGATCCACACCACCATATCCACATCGCGCCACTTTATATGCCGAGTGCGGTCAAAATTACCGTCCAGTATCCACTCTTGTGGTGAGGCTGCTAAAGCGTTTTCCAGCTCAGGGAAGAACACATCGTCCGGCGCTCCTTGCCAGTTAGCGCGCCAGAATAATTGATCAAGCTGAACGCATGGGGCGTTCAAAGCGCCTGCGAGCTGCTTTGCGAGGGTGCTCTTGCCGCTGCCACTCGTGCCGACCACATTAATCTTCATGGGAGTTCTCTTTAGGTGGCGCAACATTTTAATGAGTGCACAGAGAGGCAGCAAGGGCACCATACGGTGTCAATGAGTACCCTGGTACCGTGCCGCCACTTTTAGAATGGACGCCCTCTATTGCTCGCCTCAGGGATAGCGCTTTACAGCGGTGCGCTGTTCTCGCAGTGGCAGGGCGATATACTGATAGGAACGCTGGTAAATAAAGAAGTGCGCCGGGTACGTTTAACGATGGTAGCGAAGCCGACGATGTAGAAGGCCTGTTTGGTGAGCTAGATGAGCGTATAAGAGATGTGCGAGTAGGCCCATAAGGTGAAGTGGACCTACTTACCGACAGCCCCGAAGGCAGGCTGCTTCGAGTAGTGCCAGAAAAATAGCTCATGGCCCAGGATGCTATTGTTGACTTGGATGTCCCTCACAGAAAGGAAAGCCCATGATCCATACAGAGCACCATCGATCTCACCGTACCGGTTGGCTGCGAGCCGCGGTGATGGGCGCGAATGACGGCATTGTCTCGACCAGCAGTCTGATACTGGGCGTTGCCGCAGCTAATACCACTCAAGGCGATATTATGCTGGCGGGTATTGCAGGCTTGGTGGCTGGTGCGATGTCGATGGCGGCGGGGGAGTATGTTTCAGTAAGCTCGCAATCGGATACTGAAAACGCCGATCTCGACATCGAGCGCCAAGCATTGGCTGAGCATTACGAACTAGAACAGGACGAGCTCGCCGCTATTTATGAAACGCGCGGCTTGGCACCCGAATTGGCACGACAAGTCGCCGAACAATTGATGGTCAATGACGCCCTAGGCGCCCATGCGCGAGACGAGATTGGCATCACCGACCTCAGTCAAGCGCACCCCCTGCAAGCAGCACTCTCTTCAGCCGCGACGTTCACCATCGGCGCTCTTTTGCCGCTACTGGTCGCTTGGTGGGCGCCTCCCGCGCTGCTTATTCATTTGGTCGCGTTGTTCTCACTGCTCTTTTTGGCCTTGCTGGGCGCTATAGCTGCCCGAGTGGGTGGAGCACCCATCCTAAAAGCTGCGGCAAGAGTGATGTTTTGGGGCGCTCTTGCGATGGCATTAACCTCCGCCATCGGGCATGTGTTTGGAGTGATGGCTTAAATGCCTCAACTGCTGCGGCGTACCATGCTACAGGGTTGAATTTCGCCTAAGTGCCAGCATTGATAGAGGGGTAAGCAATTCACAAGGAGTCGTTATGACAACGTTAGTGATTGGCGCGAACGGACAGATTGGCAAGCAGTTTTGCGAACTGGCCCAAAAAGCGGGCACGCCCATCAAGGCAATGATTCGCAGTGAAGAGCAGGCAGCCTGGTTCAAAGAGCACGGCATTGATACCGTGGTCGCCGATTTAGAAGGTGAGTTTGAGCACGCCTTTGATGGCTGTGACCAAGTGGTCTTCACGGCGGGATCAGGCCCCCACACCGGGCCGGATAAAACACTGATGATTGACCTTTTTGGTGCCATTCGTACCTCCGATATCGCCAAGCAAAAAGGTCTTTCCCGCTACATCATGATTAGCGCTATGCGAGCGGAACAACCACTGGACGCGCCCGAGAAAATGCGCCCCTATATGGCCGCGAAATTTGCCGCCGATGCTCACCTTCGCAACAGTGGTGTTCCCTACGTCATTCTCAAGCCTGGCCGTTTGACCGACGAAGCCGCTAGTCAGCAGTTCGCCAGCTCGTTTGACGAAGCTGGCGATAACCAAATCTCCCGGGCTAATGTCGCTCACGCCCTGCTCCACACAGTGCAGACGTCCAGTTTGAAGAATCAGGAGTACCTACTATTGGATGGTAAGCGTTCAATTGGCGAGATTATTCAGTAGGCAAGTGGCCGACACTCACGCATTAACCCCCTTCATGCCCTCCGGCGTATAGCGCTCACCGGTCACCGGAAGGTCGACGGTGGCGGTTTCCAACTGCTCTTGCTCATCAGTGGTCAGGGTAATGGACGTCGCTGCCGCATTCTCTTCAAGGTAGCGCAGCCGCTTGGTGCCGGGAATCGGCACAATGTTATTGCCTTTGGATAGCAGCCAAGCTAACGATAGCTGCGCCGGAGTGCAGCCTTTGAGCGCTGCCACTTCGCCGATCACGTCGGCGATACGGCGGTTGGCACCCATGGCCTGTTCAGAAAAGCGTGGCAGGTTAGGACGAAAATCGTCTTCGCCGAAATCGCTGGTATCCTGAAATCTGCCCGTCAAAAACCCCCGGCCCAGAGGTGAGTAGGGCACGAAGCCGATGCCGAGTTCCTTGCAGGTGGGCAGTACCGCTTGCTCCACGTCCCGCGTCCACAGCGAATACTCGGTTTGCACGGCGGTAACCGGGTACACCGCATGGGCACGGCGCAGGGTATCAGCGCTGACTTCGCAGAGGCCAATGTGGGCAATTTTTCCCTCTTTCACCAGCTGCCCCAAGCCCTCCATGGTCTCTTCAATGGGGATTTCCGGGTTAACGCGGTGGACGTAGTAGAGATCGATTTGCTCAACACCCAGCCGCTTCAGCGACGCCTCGCAGGCTTGCCGGGCATAGCGGGCGCTGCTGTCCAGGCTGCGTTGGTATTCGCCGGGGTTGCGCACAATGCCAAACTTAGTGGCGATACGCACCCTGGGCTTGTGGCTGGCGAGAAAACGACCAATTAACTCCTCATTATGGTGTGGCCCATACATATCTGCCGTATCGAAAAAGTTGATCCCCAGCTCCACCGCTTGGGCCAATACTCGAAGCGATTCGCTATCGTCTCGGGGGCCATAAAACTCGCTCATTCCCATGCAGCCTAAGCCAATGGCGGAAACGGTTAGGTCGGTTCCGAGTGTACGTTTTTGCATGCTATGTCTCCTGTCATTACTTACGAAACCATGGCTCATCAAGAGATCGTGAGCCGTTTTCGAGCGCTTGTTGAAACGCGCAATAACAGCGTGGCACTATCCAATAATGAAAAAAATGAACGATTTCGGTAAGCCGTTTACCAGTTTTGAAAACCAGATGCCCCGCGGGTGGGTCTGGGATGACACACGAGCCTTTCTGGCGGTGGCCCGCCACGGCACTTTGAGCGGCGCGGCAGCGGAACTCCATCTGGGGATCGCGACGCTCTCCCGGCGTATCGAGCGGCTGGAAAAAGCCTTAAAGCTTCCGTTGTTCGTTCGTCAGCAGTCGGGCTATCAGCTTACCGAGGAAGGGGCCGGGCTAATCGAAAAAGCCGAAGCGCTGGAAGCCGCCGCAGCTGCCTTCTCTAGCGGCGGCGCACTCGCTACGCAACTGAGCGGCAGGGTGCGTTTGGCCACGGCTGAAAACCTTGCCACGTCGTTGATTCTGCCTGCATTGCCACAATTTTATGCTCAGTACCCCGGCATCACACTTGAGCTGGTGACCGATATCTCTACCGTTAATTTGCACCGCCGCGACGCCGATGTAGCACTTAGAATGGTCAAGCCCGAGCGGGGTAATGTCACCCTTCGCCGACTCGGCTCGCTGGGTTTCGGGCTATACGCCAGCCCCAATTATGTAGCGCAGCGTGAGGCTCACCACGATGCTGGCAATTACGACACCGACGCCTTTATCACCTGGGGCGAAACGCAGGCGCACCTGCCTGCCGCTCAGTGGGTTGAGCGGATTCTGCAAGGGCAGGAACCTGCGCTAACTACTACCTCGCTGGCGACCCAGTTAGCGGCGGCGAAAGCGGGGCTGGGGATAGCGGTGTTGCCGCATTTTCTGGCGTTGGAGGCTGGACTGGTGTGTGTCGCTGCGGATATTGGCGTGGATCAGCCCATCTATCTCGTTATTCAGACGGATCTCACCCAATCAGGCCGTACCCGGGCCGTGGCGGACTTTCTGACTGAGCTGGTGGCCAGTAACCGCAAGCGCTTGAGTGGGTGATATAGTCACTAATTACTCACTTTTTATCTTACAGGCCATCCATGACACCCACTGATATTGGCAGCGCCTACGATCAGATCACCCACCTCTGGCAAAGCGACAAATTCAATCTCGCTAACGGGATAGAGGCGCACAAAAGGGCGCTTTCGTTTGTGAAGGGCCGAGGAAAGGCACTCGATATCGGTTGTGGGTGTACCGGCCGCTTTATCGACTTCTTGCAACATGAAGGCTTTACGCCTGAGGGCGTGGATATTTCCGATGAAATGCTGCGCCTCGCTAAGCAGAAGCATCCAGACGTGACCTTTCACCACCAGGATATTTGCCAGTGGCAACCGTCGGCAAAATACGACTTCATCACCGCTTGGGACAGCATCTGGCATATTCCGCTGGCGCAGCAGGAAAGTGTGATGACCAAACTTATCGGAAGCCTGAATAAGGGTGGGGTACTGATCTTCTCTTTCGGCGGTACCGACGAACCTGGTGAGCATACCGATAGTTTTATGGGGCCCGAGGTCTACTACTCTACGCTTGGCACAAACGGCTTCGTATCCTTATTGATGAAGTTAGGCGCGGTGTGCAGACATCTGGAGTACGATCAGCACCCGGAGTTGCATACTTATTTGATAGTGCAGAAAAGGTAGCGTCGTGCTTTTCATCAATTAACTATTATCAGGACTGATCGTAATGTCCGCCGATGGCAAAAATATAAATAGCTTTGTCATCGAACCGGTAGATCAGCCGATCTCTTTGTGAAATGCGCCTTGACCACAAGCCAGAAAGATTGTGTCTGAGTGGCTCGGGTTTTCCGATACCAGCCGTTGGATCGTCAGAGCGGAGCATTTCTTTTAAGAGTTTGCAGAGCGCTTTATGCAGCTTCTTATCTGTTTCACGCATTTTTTCATAGGCTTCCCACGTACGGCCCTCAAATACCAGTGATCTCATTCATCTGCTCATTATCAGGTTGGTATCCTTGACCACGACTATGGGTATCTAGAGAAGCCGCAATTTGTTGCATGAGGTCTCGGTTCTGAAGCACATGCAGTGTTTCTTGCTCTCTTTCCCAGTCCTCAGCGCTAATCACCACAAACGCCTCTCCGGCACGACGGGTTACCTTTAAGGGTTCGTGCTGGCTAATCACTTGTTCTACTACGCTTTTCAGGTTGTCTCTGAATTTGTTAACACTGATAATATCCATAACGTCACCATAATGTACGGAAATTCCGTACAACTATATCTCACTAGCTCCGACAAGGCCAAGCGCAGCGATAGCTTTATCGCTGCGCTTGGCCTAGATTTCCTGAATTCATAGTTGCACGTGCTGGTAATATTGTGCAGCTAATAATACTTTGTCTGAATGATGTTGCTGTCTAAAAATCTGCTAATGGTCGATGTGAATGGTCAGTCCCTCTTTCCCCATAGCAATATGGTCAGCGAGTATATTTTGCTGATACTCCCCACCATTTTGCCGCCGGAATGGAATAGGGGATTCATTAAAAAGATTTTCGAGGCGTAGACGCCAAGCGGCTAGCTCCTTCGCTACGCTGACTTTCGAAAGTTTGCCGGTGCCATACACGGCATGGGTTGGCAGTACATCCATACCTGGGAAAAACAGGGCGCCGTGGGTGATGGGGAATAGCAATTCCTCCAAGGGGCCATTAATACCTCGGGGTGAATAGTCCTCCGCTGGGCCACCCACCATTACCGACAGTAATGCCCGTTTGCCTTTGAGAATACCGTCTCCATAGCGATAACGATTGCCTTCATCTTTGTATCCGTAAGCAAATCCATAGGCGTACACCCGGTCTATCCAGCCTTTGAGAATGGCGGGCATACCAAACCACCACAAGGGAAAGTGGAATATGACGGCGTCGGCGGCAAGCAGCTTGTCCTGCTCTGCGGCGACATCCTGCGTCTGCTGGTGAGTGGCATAGGCGTGCTGCGACTCTTGAATAAAGCCTAGCCGGTCATTATTTATACGGTTGGGGAAATCGTGCTCATCAAACGTCGCTTTCCAACCCATGCCATATAGGTCTGACTGCAGCACGGTTTGGCCTTGTCGCTCCAGTATTTGTACCGTTTCAGTTACGAACCGGCGGGTCAATGATGTGGGCTCTGGGTGCGCATACACAATTAATATGGTCTTGGACACTTTAATGCTCCTACAGGCGAATTTACTTAGTGGATACGCTAGAGATTGTGGGCAAGAATAAGCTATCAATGAAATTAATAGTTTTATGACCTACTATATAAAATATGGATACTAAAAGGCTGGATCTTAATTTGTTGGCGACCTTAGAGGCTTTGCTTGAAGAGCAAAATGTCACGAGAGCCGCCGCACGCCTGCATCTTAGTCAGCCTGCCGTCAGCGCTCAGCTGAGCCGCCTTAGAGATATGTTCAACGACCCGCTGCTAATCCCGGCTCACCGAGGGATGATGCCTACCGCCAAAGCGTTGGAGTTACTTACCCCACTACGTATTGCACTGGATCAGGTGCGAGAGACGCTGATAACGCACCAGCACTTTGAACCTGCCCAAGCGTCGCTGACCATTACGATTGCATGCACCGATTACCTTCAAGCGGTCATTGGTTTGGCGGTCATGAACGAATTAAGGCGTCAAGCACCTGGCATTAGAATCGCCATACGTAGTCTGGAGCCACCCAGGCTGGAAGCTCAAATGGCACGGGGTGAAGTGGATCTTGCACTCATGACACCCGAAGAGGCGCCCAAGGTTTTACGAATCAGGCCGCTGTATGATGAGAACTATGTGCTGGTTGGGTGCTGGAATCACTCACAGCTGAGTGAAGAAATGACGATTGAAGAGTATGTCCAGCTTGAGCACGTAATCGTTTCGCTCAGCGGAGGCGATTTTTCCACTCAGGTGGATCAGGTCTTACAAACATTGGGCTATAGACGCAATGTTGTTCTGTCGACATCTTCATTCCTGTTCGTCCTTGAGATTGTTGCTCACTCACGTTTTGTAGCACTGGTGCCGCGGCGTTTAGTTGCCCAGCGTTCCGACCTTAAAATTGTTGAATCCCCCATTAAATCACTGGGATTCAAAGTCGGTATGGTGTGGCATGAGCGCAATCATGGTCATAGTGCGCATCGTTGGGTGCGTGAGCAAATATCACGTATCCTTTGCGCGAAATAAACGTTGATCAAGCCGTCATATTAGCAGCGTCCAGCCCCAACTCCCGCTTAAGCCACTCTGCCAGTGGCTCGCTTCGGCGCCTATCGGCTTGGCTGGGCAACCACAGGCAGAGGCGAGCAGGGGTTTGGATACTTCCCCAAGGGGCCACCAGCCTGCCACTCCTCAGGTCGTCTTCCACCAATAGCCTCGGCGCGATGGCGATACCCAGGCCTGCCACTGCCGCTTCCATCAAGTAGTAAAGGTGATCGAACCTCTGGCCTCTGCTTAGCGCCGCCTCAAGCTCTGCCAGCTCCAGCCCTTTGGCAGTGGCCCACTGCGGCCACGCCTGGGGGCGGGAAGATGTATACAAGAGCTTATTGGCAAGTAGAGATCCGGGCTTTGTTGCATCGCACTGGGCCGCCAGCTGCGGGCTTGCCACCGCACATATCTGCTCTTCCATCAGCTCGAACACCTCAACACCTGTGGGCCAGGGCGGCTCGGCAAATGCCAGGGTGGCGCTGGCATCCGTTTGCGTGCCCGGCTGCTCGCTTTCACTCACCACTACCTGCAGCTTCAGTTGGGGCAGCTCGCGGTGCAGGCGATCCAGGCGGGGAATTAGCCAGCGCGCCAGCAGGCTGCCAGGGCAGGCCAGGGTGAAGGGCGCCTCTTCGACATCACGCTTGAGCGATGCGCAACTATCTTTCAAGCGTGAGAACGCTTCACCCACACCACTCTGCAGCCGCTCGCCGTGTGGTGTCAGCACAATGCCACGGCCCGCTTTGGTAAAAAGCGCCACGCCAAAATGGTCATCCAAGCTCTTCAACTGGCGGCTAACAGCGCCGTGGGTAACGCTTAGCTCCTCGGCAGCGGCAGTCACACTACCCAACCGGGCGGTGGCTTCAAAGGCGCGCAAGGCGCTAAGCGGTGGCATGCTGTTTTGCATTAATACGTGACTCCAGCTCACATGTTGATGACATCTTATCGATTTTTATCCCGGCCTGCTTGCGCTACTTTCATTGCATTGTTTGATAACGCATTCAGAGGTCGTGATGAATCAACCTGTAGACGTATCCCAGAGCCTGCCCGATGCCAACGGTTTGTTTGGCAACTTTGGCGGCCGCTTTGTCGCCGAAACCCTGATGCCGCTGATTCTTGAGCTGCAAGACGAATACACCACCGCCAAGAACGACCCGGAATTTCAGCGTCAGTTAGCCTACTTTCAGGGCGATTACGTGGGACGGCCAAGCCCGCTCTACTTCGCTGAACGGCTGACCGAGCACTTTGGCGGGGCGAGCATTTATCTCAAACGCGAAGAGCTGAACCACACCGGCGCGCACAAGATCAACAACTGCATCGGTCAGGTGTTGTTGGCCAAGCAGATGGGCAAAAAGCGCATCATCGCGGAAACCGGTGCGGGCATGCACGGAGTTGCCACCGCTACCGTTGCGGCGCGCTTTGGTTTGCCCTGTGTCATCTATATGGGCACCACCGACATCGAACGCCAGCAGACCAACGTGTTTCGCATGAAGCTACTGGGCGCAGAAATCGTTCCAGTCACTTCCGGCACCGGCACGCTCAAAGACGCCATGAACGAAGCGCTGCGCGACTGGGTCACCAACGTTGATGACACCTTCTACATTATTGGCACCGTGGCTGGGCCGCACCCGTACCCCGCCATGGTGAGAGACTTCCAGGCCGTGATCGGTCATGAAACCCGTGCGCAAATGCTGGAAAAGAAAGGGCGCCTGCCGGATTCGCTGGTGGCCTGCGTGGGCGGCGGCTCTAACGCTATTGGGCTGTTTTACCCGTTCCTCGACGACCCAGACGTGAAGATGATTGGCGTGGAAGCGGGCGGAAAGGGTGTTAAAAGCGGCTTGCACGCGGCCAGCCTGAACGGCGGCACCCCCGGCGTGCTGCACGGCAACCGCACCTATCTGCTGCAAAACGAGGACGGCCAGATTATCGACGCTCACTCAATTTCCGCCGGGCTGGACTATCCCGGAATCGGGCCAGAGCACGCATGGTTGCACGAACAGGGGCGGGTTGAGTACGTCTCTGCCACTGACGACGAAGCGCTGGAAGCCTTCCAGATCTGCTGCTGCCAGGAGGGCATTATTCCTGCTCTGGAGACCGCCCATGCCCTGGCCGAAGTGGGCAAGCGTGCCCCAAGCCTACCCCGCGAGCACTTGATGGTGGTCAACCTCAGCGGCCGTGGTGACAAAGACATGATGAGCGTGGCCCATCACTTGGGCGATAAATTCGGAGTGAAAAGTTTATGAGCGCGATACAGGACAACGCAATGAACGATGTTATGAATCAGGCCATGAAAAACACGTCTCGTCTTGAAAGCTGCTTTGCCGTACTCAAGCAGCAAAACCGCCCGGCGCTGGTCAGCTATCTCACCGCTGGCGATCCGGATGCCGAGACCTCCCGCCGCCTGTTGCACGGGTTGCCAAAAGCGGGGGTGGATATCATCGAACTCGGCATGCCGTTCAGCGACCCCATGGCCGATGGCCCCGCCATCCAGAAAGCCGCGCTGCGTGCCTTGAATAATGGCCAGACCCAAGTCAAAACGCTGGAAATGGTGCGCCGCTTCCGTGAAGAAGACAGCACCACGCCCATTGTGCTGATGGGCTACTACAACCCCATTTACTGCTACGGCGTCGAGCGTTTCTTGACCGATGCCGCCAAGGCCGGAGTAGACGGCCTAATCGTGGTAGACATGCCGCCCGAGCACGACGAAGAGCTCTGCCAGCCAGCGGCGCAACACGGCATTGATTTTATTCGCCTGGCCACGCCGACCACCGATGCCAAACGCCTGCCCAAGGTGCTGGCGAACGCCTCCGGGTTTATCTACTACGTTTCCGTGGCGGGTGTCACCGGAGGCAGTGCTCCCACCCCAGAACGGTTGGAAGGCGCAGTAGCCGAGCTTCGTGAACATACTGAACTGCCCATCGCAGTTGGTTTTGGCATCCGTACAGCCGAACAAGCGGCCATGATGGGCCGCTTCAGCGATGCAGTCGTCGTCGGTTCTGCACTCGTTGACTGTATCGAAAATGCCAACACGCCTGATGAAGCTGTGGAGCGTGTGCATGGCCTGGTAAGTGAACTGGCGGAAAGCGTCAGGGCTTGCCGGGAGGTGGTTGAGCCGCAAGTTTGCTGATCAGGGTATACGTCCCTTGCTTACCGATTAACGCTGCTGTTTGGAAATGTATCGCCTCTGTTGGGTATCAAAGATTGAGCCAAGCCTTCGTGAACAGCTAATCTAAGCAATTGGGCATACAGTCTAATGCTAATGAAGGGCTTTGCTGCGAGCCTAGAGAGGCGATTTTCATGAACCTGACCACGCTACTGCTGTTTATTCCGGCCTGCTTCGCTCTCAATATGGCGCCAGGGCCTAACAATCTGCTGTCACTGACCAATGCCAAGCGCTATGGCGTTAGGGCCGCTTGTCTAGCAGGTATTGGGCGGTTGGCAGCCTTTGTTGGCATGATTACGCTGGCTGCTACCGGTTTGGCTACGCTGCTTTACACCTCTGAAAAGATTTTCCTGGTCATCAAGGTAGTGGGTGGCCTCTATCTGTTATGGCTGGCGTATCAATTATGGGGTGCCGACAGCGCTGAAAACGATGACGGAGACACCCAGCCCAAGAGCCTGTTTGAGCTGGCGCGACAAGAGTTTCTGCTTGCCGCCGGTAACCCAAAAGCCATCCTGATTTTTACTGCATTCCTGCCGCAGTTTGTGGAGCCCAGCGGCAATGTAGGGCAGCAATTTATAGTGCTAGGTGCGCTGTTTTTGCTGCTGGAATGGGTAGCGATTGCCGGTTACGCCTATGCAGGCAGCTTTTTAAGCCACTGGTTTTCACGCCCCGCCATGCGGCGTTTATTCAACCGCGGCTGCGCAGGCTTATTAGCCAGCGCAGGGGTAGGGTTATTATTGTCTAAAAAAGAGTGATAACGCTTTTGCGCTCGGGGATGAAGTGAACAAAATATTTGTATGCGAGGCGTGTTGAAATGAAACCCAGAGGCACACGCGGCACCACTATCGCACTCGCTCAACTACCCGTAGTAAAAGGTGCAGTGGCCGAGAACCTTGAAATGCACCTTGCCTATATTCAGGACGCCGCCGAGCGAGGGGCTGATCTAGTGGTGTTCCCTGAGCTTTCTCTGACTGGCTATGAGCTTGAGCTACTAGAACAGCTAGCGCTGCCGAAAGATTCAGCGGTGTTCGACACACTTTCCACAGCCGCCGTTGCCCATAATATCGTCGTGATAGCAGGCTGTCCGCTCGTTAGTGAAGGCAAAAAACCGCAGATAGGGGCGGTTATCTGCTTCCCCAACTGCGAGCGAGCATTCTACGCAAAGCAGTACCTGCACGAAGGGGAAGCGGTTTACTGTTCGACTGGCAACGAAAGTTATCTATGTACGGTTAACGGTACTCGAATAGCCTTGGCCATCTGTGCAGACTTCGCCAATCCCTCCCATGCAGAAGCAGCCGTCGCCCAGCAAGCGGATGTGTATATCGCCAGCGCGCTGATATCTGAAGCAGGGTACGAGGTCGATGCGCAGCTACTTGCCTCTATGGCGAAACGCCACCAGATCCCGGTGCTACTTGCTAACCACATCTCCAACACAGGTGGCTGGCAAACCTGCGGTAAAAGCGGCGGCTGGAATGCGGATGGTGAACTCGCGATCACGGCTGATGGCACTGAAGCCTGCATTGTAATTTGCGCTATAAACGGAGGCGCACTCGACGCCTCGCTAGTGACCAATTTACCTATCGAAGACAGCTGCCCATTGGGCTAGCCCGCCCGCTCTATGATGGGTGCGCGTCAAGCGAATCCGCCGGTGCCTCGCGGCGGTCATTCATTCCGTAGTCCCGGATGACGGAAGCGACGCGGAGTCGGTAGTCGGCAAAGATATCCTGCCGGCCTGCTTTCTGGACGGAGCGGTGAGGTCCGAACGTTCGCCACTGCGTCACGGCTTCTTCGTCCCGCCAGAAGGAGAGCGACAGGATCTTTCCAGGATGTGTGAGGCTCTCGAAGCGCTCAATCGATATAAAACCGTCGATATCTTCTAAATGTTGACGCAGTGCGCTGGCAGCGTCCAGGTAGTCCTGTTTTCGATCCGAATGCGGTAGCACTTCAAATATCACGGCGATCATAAAACACTCCAAGGATAGATAGATTCAACGCCCAGTGTGCCGTCCACCACCTCAACGAAACTGCGCTCCTCCTTGAGAATAAACTTCTTCTCTTGAGCCATGATGAAGTTCTCATGCCCGCCTTCGTCAGACTTTAGCCGGGCGCGGTAGGCCTCATAGGTAGCCAGGCTATCGAATGCGATTAGCCCCCAGGCAATATTATTAGTGCCCTCGTAGGGAAGAAAATAACCGATAAGGTGGCCACCGCACCGGGGGATGATTTGCCCCCAGTTCTCGGCGTACGCCTTGAAGGTGTCGTGTTGGAAGGGATCGATCTCGTAGCGGATAAAGCAGGTAATGCTCATGGGGGCTCTCCTTTGAACGGTAGCTAGGACGATACCGCGTTGTCGGCCCCAGGTGGTTCGACTAGAATCGAACCATGAGTGAAGGCCCTAACATTGTGCGCGTTGCAGCGCTTATCGGTGATAACGCCCGGGCGGAGGTCCTCTCCGCCCTGATGTCTGGTCGTGCGCTGACGGCGACCGAACTGGCGGACACGGCCGGAGTTACCAAGCAGACCATCAGTTTTCACCTTGGCAAGCTGCTAGACGCAGGGCTGATCACGGTTGAGCAGCAGGGCCGACACCGCTACTTCAGACTGGCGGGGCCGGATATTGCTAACCTCCTGGAGACACTGATGGGCCTCGCTGTCCACAGTGAGGGGAGCCGCCTTTTTACCGGGCCACGCGATCCCGCCCTGCGCAAGGCCCGTATCTGTTACGACCATCTTGCCGGGGAGTTGGGTGTTTCAGTGTATGAACATATGCTGCGAACGAACATCCTTCATCAACACCCGGGAGGGCTACAGCTCACTGAGCAGGGAAGGGTGTGGTTTAATCAATTTGGCATCGATACAGACGCGCTTGCTTCTTCAAAACGCTCATTTTGTAGGGAGTGTCTCGACTGGAGCGAGCGCAGGCATCATCTAGCGGGCGCGCTTGGCAGTGCGCTGCTTACCCGAATTCAGGAGCTTGGTTGGGCAAAGCGAGAAAAAAATTCTCGCGTTATCGTATTCAGCGCCCAAGGGGAGAAGTTGCTTTGGGCAATGCTCGAACCGCAGAGTGCGCCACCGGTTTCAGCCCAACAAGCCGCTGTCATCTTTTAAGATTCTATAAAACTGAGAGAAATAATGGGAAAGCTCTTTTCACTGGTTGTATTGTTAGCGCTTGGCTATGCCGGTATCTACTTCTATTACGGCGTTGTCGTTGAGCGGGAAGTTCAGCAGCAGCTGGATGACCGCGGCCTCTCTGCCGTCAGCGTGGATAACATTGAGTATGGGGTGCTGGCGCCTATTAACACGATCGCGGATCTCGAAGTAACCGTCACTTATCGCGGCTCTCAAGCGACGCTGGATTTGATAGTCAAGGGTCATCCCTTATTCTCTGACGAGGTAAGTGTCGAGTTCGATGGGCTGCAAGCTCTGCGCTTAGGCATCGGCTTCGGCCAATAGATAACGCCTCTGTCGTCTGAAAAAAACAACTAAGGAGCAGGCTATGAACCAGCATGAAAAGCTCAACTACGCCGAGTTTGCCGCGAAAGATTTAGCTGCAACAAAAGCGTTTTTCTCGGCGGCGTTTGGTTGGGAGTTTGTCGATTACGGCCCTGAATACACCGCGTTTTCCAACCAAGGGCTGGATGGCGGCTTCTACCAAGCGGATGCCTGTAACCAAACCTCAAGCGGTGGCGCACTGCTGGTTTTCTACAGCGCTGACATTGACGCAACGCTTAACAAGGTTGAGAAGAGCGGAGGCGAAATCATTCGGCCCATTTTTGAGTTTCCCGGCGGCTGCCGTTTTCACTTTCAGGAGCCCAGTGGCAACGAGTTTGCGGTCTGGTCGGAGTTGCGCCCCTAATCAAACAGTCAGGTTAGAGAGCCATAGATGTGAGCGGCACCCACACATGCTCATAGCCAATCGATAACGCCACGGCTATCAGCAACCCTGCCATCACCCAATTGAAGCGCTTAACGATGTTGGCGTTTCCAATACGCTGGCCCACTAAACTGCCGATCACGATATAACTGCCAGGCGCGCCAGCGGCCAACATCGCCAGCCCTAACGCCCAAACCACTAAGCTAATCCCCTCAATACCCGCCGCAGGAAACTGCAGTGTGGCAATGGGCAGGGTGGCCAAAATGGCTTTGGGATTAAGCAACTGCATGACCAGCCCATCACGATAACTGACTAGCCGAGGGGCGTTGTCTGGCTCGCTTATATCAACACTTGAACGGGCAATCTTGCTCGCGAGATAAACAATATAGCCGCAGCCCAAGGCACTCACCATAATGAGTGCTTCATCATCGATCCATGCAGCACCCGCCCAACCTAATACTAATAAGTACGCCAGCATCGCAGTACCCACGCCAAGGCAAAACCCAACCGACTGCCTGGCTTGCCCATTGATGCCAATATTCAAGCCAAGCAGATTCACAGGCCCAGGCGAATACATAGCGCCTAGGGCATAGGCGACAATTCCTAACATGATGAAATCTCTATTTAGGTGTTTAGGTGTTTAGGTGTTAGAGCGCAATATCACGCTGGTACTGGTGGGGCGTCATGCCATAAATGCGCTTAAAGCGGCGATTGAAATGGCTGAGATCGGCAAACCCATAGCGCAAAGCGACCTCCGTTAGGGAAGCGCCTAGGTCTAGCGCCGAACGGGCCGCATTGATTCGGCAATTAATCACATATTGATGCGGCGTGATGCCGTAATGCTGACGAAACAAGCGTAAGAAGTGGTACTTGGAGATATGCGCCGCTTGGCTGATGTCATCCAGGGAGATATCCGTATCCAAGTGGGCGTGAATATACTCTTTTGCCAGGCCCAGCAGCGCATCGGGGCGGGTGAGCACCTGGTTGGGCTGAGAAATCCCGCCGAGTTGCACGGTTCGCTCGATTACCTGATAAAGCGCATTCTCCTGATCGATACAGCTACCAGAGTGAGAAGTGACTAAGCGCGCCAGTTCCAAAATGGCATTGCGTAGCCGAATGTCCTGAATAAGCGTGTTATGTGAACGAAAGTCAGCTATGTGCTCATGTCCCAGGGCATCAGCAAACAGAGGCTTAACCTGCTCGGGGTGCGCATACACCATCAGGTAATCCAGCGCGTGCTCTCCGCCCGGTTGGCCGTCGTGAACTTCCTCTGGATTGAACAAAATAACGTTGCCCGGCGGGCTACGATGAAACTGCCCGCCGCTGAAGAAATCCTGACGTCCCGCCAGCGTTACGCCGAAGGCATACTCCTCGTGGGCATGGCGGTCGTAGCTGAAATCTTCAATGGCCGCATGAAGCACCGTCAGCGTTGGCACGTGCTGGCTCTTGATGAATTGAAATCGGCTCGCGTTACTCATGCCGCCCCTCCTGATTAGTCACACTACAAGCTTATGCCAGCACTGCCCCCTAATGCTTGTACATAATTGCTAATCAGCAGCGACAACGAACGGGATAGCGTTTTACATCGGTGCCTGCTTACGTGCCAGCACCAGCAGTAATACAAGCGCGAAGGAAGCGGCTGTCAGCAAGGTGCTGATGGCGGCAATGGTCGGGTCGATCTCGTCGCGCAGCGCAGTGAACATGCGTACGGTCAGGGGTTGGTTCTGGCCACCCGAAATGAAGAGCGCCACCATGGTTTCGTCCAGGGCCTGGATGAACGCAAAGATCGCCCCGGTTACCACACTCGGCATGATCTGCGGCAGGGTGACGCTCATGAAGCTACGGAAACGATTCATACCCAGGCTTCTAGCGACCATCTCCTGGGTCTGATCGAAACCGTGCAGGCCTGCGGTTACCGCGGTGATCACATAGGGCAGCGCCAGCATCACGTCCGCCATGATCAAGCCGGGAATGGTGTAAAGCATTCCCGACAGGGCATAAATGAAGAACACCCCGGTGGCGACAATGATGATCGGCACGATCAAGGGCAAAAGAAGTACGATCTTCAGATAGCGCATAAGCCAGTGTGTCGAACTATTGATGGCATAAGCCGCCGCCACGCCGATCGGTGTCGCGATCAATGCCGTGGAGAACGCCACGATCAGGCTGGTTTTTGCGGCAGACATCCACCCGGGATTATTGAAGAAGGTGTCATACCAGCGAAATGAGAAACTGTTGGGCGGAAAGGAGAGGAAACGGCTGTCCGAGAACGACATGGGCACAACGATTAGCAGTGGCAGGATCAAGAAGATCAGCACCACGACCACATAGCCAATAAAACTTATTCGACACAAGGATAATTTATTCATTTGGCACCCAGTATCTTCTCAAGGGGAACGAGGCGGCTCACCACATAGAAAATGACCAGCACACAGAGCAGCAGCACGACACTAACCGCACTGGCGGCTCCCCAGTCGCTGTACAGTTGGATGTTGCGACTGACCAGCATGGATGCCATGACCGTGCGTCCTCCCCCTACCAGTTCCGGGGTGATATAGAAGCCGAGACACAGTACAAACACCAGGGTCATGCCCGCCAACACGCCGCTGAGCGAAAGAGGGAAGAACACGCGCCTGAAAACGTGCAAGGGGGTGCCACCCAGGCTCGCGCCAGCCTGTATTAAGTCGTTGGGAATTTTCTGCATGGTGGCGTAAAGCGGCAAGACCATAAACGGCAGCAGGATATGTACTGTGGCGATGATTGTGCCCAGCTCGTTATGCACCAGCGCCAGCGGTGCATCAATAAGGCCGACGCCCATCAGCGATTCATTCACCACCCCTGAGCGTTGTAGCAGAATCAGCCAGGCGTAGGCTCGCACCAGAACGCTGGTCCAGAATGGCAGAATCACCAGCGCCAGCACCACCATCGACCAGCGCCTAGGCAATATAGAAGCGGCATAGGCGATGGGGTAGCCCATCAATAGGGCCAGTAGCGTAACGATAAAGCTGATGCGAAACGTGACCCAGAAGGTATTCCAGTAGATGCCTTCGGTAAGGATTCGTTGGTAGTGCTCCAGCGTGAAGCCATCGGCATAGAAGGACTGGCCGATCAACCAACCGAGCGGAATGAGCAGCAGCACAAACACAACGAGCACGGCGGGCGACATCAACAGCAGCATGAGCGCATGTTCGCGGCGCCGATGGCCCCGTGACGCATCCTGGTGGCTAACGTGAGGATAATGATGGTTGATGGCGGTCGCTTTCAAAGGATGTCTCCTATCGGGAAATCGACAAGCGTTGCCGTAACCCGCAGGAGGGGCACGGCAACGATGCACTTATCGTTGCATAAACTCCAGCCAACGACGCTCCGCTTCTTCACCCGCTGAGGAGGCCCACCACTCGTACGACATCAACACCTGGCGCTCGGCGTTTTCAGGGAAGCTTGGTAGCTCCTGGGCACGCTCATCGGGAATCTTGCCAGTGTCGAAGGCGGCCGGATTGCCGGGGCCGTAGTCAATATGTAGCGGCAGGTTAGCTTGATACTCAGGGTCGATAGCCGCGTTGATGAATTCGACGGCCGTTTCCTGATTGGTCGCACCTTCAATAATGCACAGATGCGTGTTTTGCAACACACCATCGTTATAGGTGAACTCAGCGCTGGCGCCTTCATTGATGATCGCGCTGACACGTCCATTCCACATCATCAGCATGTCCACCTCGCCATCGTAGAGCAGCTGCGCCGACTGACCGCCAGATGTCCACCAGGTGGTGATATGCGGTTTGATTTCTTCAAGCTTGGCGAAAGCCCGGTCAACATCCAACGGATAAAGCTCTTCCCGCGCCACCCCATCGGCCATTAAAGCAGCTTCAAGTGTGCCCAGGGGGTGGTTGCGAAGGGCACGATTGCCGGGATACTCCTCCACATTCCAGAAGTCCTCCCAGCTTTGGGGCGGATTACCATCGAAGGCTTCGGGGTTGTAGGCCAGTACGCTGGAATAAAACTCATAGGCCACGGAGTAGGGTGTTTTGTACGCCTCGGGCATTGAGTCGGCGTTGGGAATCTGGCTGAAATCGAGTTCCGCAATCAGCCCTTGGTTGCCGCCCCGCACACAGTTCAATGGTGGCGTATCGACCACGTCCCATACCGCCTGGCCGGTGGTGCCTTGCGTCTTAATCATCGGCCAAGCGTCGGGGGCGCTCTCCTGGCGAATGGTGATGCCGAGCGCTTCGGCAACTGGGTCGAGTATGGCAACCGTCTGTGCTTCCTGATAAGCGCCACCCTGAGAGACGAAGGTAATTTCGCCATCTGCCAGGCTTTGCCCGGCTCCAAGCGCACCCACGACCATTACCGAGGAACCAAGCAAGTATTTGAAGCAGTTAGTATCTTTCATCTTGCGACCTCCAACTGAGTAAATGCTTCCGGCGCCGAGTCAGCGCCCGATTGCATCAAGGAACTGGTAATAACCGGCTACCAGTCGAATACCGACTTCACGTAAGGGGTAAAACGGAACGGCCTTGAGCCGCTCCGTAGCCAGCAGCGCCAGATCAGGGCTTTCACCCATGGCGTAGTCTGCCGCAAACCGCCCGAGCAACGTCGACATGGCCACTCCCGCGCCGTTATAACCGGCGGCGTAGCACACGCGGTCGTCGAATCTGCCCACATGGGGGAGGGCATCGAGCGTCATGCCCACATGCCCCGACCAGCGATAGGCAATGCCGATATCCACGAGCGCTGGAAAGAGTGACACCATGGCGCTCTGCAGGGAATCGAACGCCGCCTGAGAGTCACGCTTCCCAAACGCCCCGCGTCCTCCGAATACGATCCGTCCATCGACCTTGCGAAACCAGCGCATCATCCGGCGAGTTTCGCCATAGCTTCTATCCTTGACCAACAGGTAGTTCTGCAGCGCCTCCGGGAGAGGGTTAGTGGCGATAATCGAACTTCTAAACGGCACCAAGCGCGTCTTGATCGCGGCACTGACGGGCGTAATATCCGAATAGGCATTAGTGGCCAGGATCACCTGTCGCGCCTTGATCTCACCGCCTGGCGTCGTGATATGAACACCATTATCCAGGCGGCGAATGCTAGTGGCCGGGGTGCGCTCGAAGACGATCTCGCCATGGCGCTGGTTGAGCCCTGCCGCCAAACCCCGCACATAGTCGAGCGGGTGCAAGGTACCCACGCCAAGCCCTAAAACCCCGCCTTTAAATGCCTGCGACCCAGTCTCTTCGGCTACCTCGCCAGCGGAGAGACAGCGCATCGAGTCATCGCCCATTTCTCGCCGCATCCAGTGGGCTTCCTCGGTAATGGCATCCAGGGCCTTAGCCGTATGGGCGCAGCGCAGGTTGCCGCAGCGGGTGAAGCGGGCACTCTCAAGACCATAGTCCTGAATCAAGGCTTCTACCTCATCCACTGAATCATGGCAGAGCCGATGCATGGCGGTGGCAACCGGCATGCCGTGGGCTTGTGCAATGCTGGGAAACGATAGCCGGAACTTAGCCGATACCACGCCGCCATTGCGTCCGCTTGCTCCCCAGCCGATAGGGTTGGCATCCACCACGATGGCGTGAACGCCACGTTCTGCCAAGCGGTGGGCCGCAGTTAATCCCGTGTAGCCACCCCCTATGATGGCAACATCAACGGTCTTATCGCTGGAAAGCGATGCGAAATCCGAGACGGTGCTCGTCGTGTCACGCCAAAGCGAAGCAATGGGGGATCCAGGCTGCGGCCCACTCATATCACACCTTCTCTACGGCGTCGGCCAACGCCTTAAGGGTGGGGAAATGAAAGTCCGGCGTCGTGAGCTGTTTGGGTTCTGGCGTGCCGCCGAATCCCGCTTGTCCTTGACGTCGCTCTATCCAGCAGGTGGTGTAACCCAACTCCTTGGCAATGCCGATGTCGTGGTGCTGACTCTGGGCAACGTGCAATATTTCCGAGAACTTGTAGCCGTGGGCTGCCTGACGACCACGGTTGTAAGCAAAAAATTGAGGATTGGGCTTGGCCACGCCAGCTTCGTCGCAGGTCACGCTATCGTCGAAGGGGTCATCGAGGATATGTGAGTAGCAGGAAAATGCCGCACGGTCGGCATTGGTCATGGCAACCAGACGATAGTGTTTGCGCAGCCGCTTCAGCGCCGCCACCGAATCCTCAAACGCGGGCCAACGAAGCACCGCTAACTGGAAAGCGTCGGCCGAAACCGTGTCAGCAGGCAGCGTTAACTCCTCAGCCAATGAGCGGTAGACATCCGCCATGGCACTGCTCGAACGCCCCGGGTAACGATCCCGACCGCGCTTGTAGGCCTCGAAAATGGTGTTGTCGTCCATATCCTGGGCCGCAGCCCCACCCAGTCGCCGGACCGCGTCCAGTACCCCTTTCTCAAAATCAATCAGCGTGCCCACGACATCAAATGTCAGAACTTTAAAGTTGGAAAGTTCCATGATCGGCTATGACTCCTGTTTTTTACTTCGCAGTTATGTCAGGCAACGTGTGTCGCCGGAGTGGGGCATCCCGCACGAGGCACGATGATGGTGTCCTCTGGATGCAGTACCACGCTCAAGCGCTCGCCGAGCGGTGGAATCTGTCGCCTTGCGGCGTGGTGGCTGGGTTGACGCAGACTGATAGAGGTACCGTCTTCCAGTTCAAGGAACAATCGCAGGCTATCGCCCTGGTACACGGTCTCAATGACCCGGCATGGCAGGCGATTGACGCCGGGTTCATGGCTACCATCGTCAATTAGCAGTTTTTCAGTTTGAATGGCCAGCAACAACTTCGCATGAGGAGCGATGGGCTTGGCTGAACGCAGCGTGTGAGTGCCGAGCCGCACACTATGCTCATCAATGCGGGTCACCGGTAGCAGGGTGGAATCGCCGATGAAGCTGGCTACAAAAGAGTCTTTCGGGTCGTTGTGCAGCGTTTCGGGAGCGCCGATCTGTACCAGTTCACCATCCTTTAGGATGGCCACCCGATCACTCATGGTCAGCGCCTCACGCTGGTCGTGGGTCACATAAACAACGGTGGCCCCCAGCTTGCGGTGTAAGCGGCGCAGCTCAATCTGCATCGTCTCGCGCAACTGTTTATCCAGCGCCGACAGGGGTTCGTCCATCAGAATTAGCCGTGGCTCGAACACAATCGCCCTGGCCAGAGCGACCCGTTGTCGTTGGCCACCCGACAGTTGAGACACCCCACGGTCCTGATAGCCATCCAACTCAACCATGGCCAGGGCTTGTTTCACCCGCTCTGGCCATGTGGATTTAGGTAGGCGACGAGCGCGAAGGGGAAAGGCGACGTTTTCGCCAACACTCATGTGCGGAAAGAGCGCGTAACTCTGAAAGACGACGCCGATGTTGCGCTTGTGCGGCGGCATATAGGTCATGTCTTGATCGCCGACCCACACCGACCCTGAAGAAGGCATCACGAAGCCACCTAAGGCGCCGAGCAGGGTTGTTTTTCCAGAGCCCGAAGGGCCCAGTAATGACACGAATTCACCCGGCTCAATATTTAAAGTTATGTCCTTCAGGGCTACCGTACTGCCGTAACGCTTACTGATGGAGCGTATGGCAACACCCACACTGTCTCGCTCATCCATAGGGTTTATCACCTTTCATTGTTGTGATGCCTATCGGTTGCCATTGAGTACAGCAGATAAGGTGTTCGCGGACAATTGCGAAATTCTTGGTAGTGGCATAACCTGAAATTATGCCTACATTGCGCCGACAACTACCCAGTGCCAACGCTCTCTTCGTATTCGAGTCAGCGGCACGCTGCGGTAACTTCACCAAGGCCGCCGCTGAACTGGGGGTTACCCAACCAGCGGTCAGCCGTATGCTTGCGCTTCTGGAGGAGTATCTGGAGGTCAAGCTGTTCTTGCGGACGCCTGGCAAGACCGTGCTGACGGAGAGTGGTGAGATACTTTATCAAGGGGTGATCGACGGTTTTCATAATATCGAAGCGGCGATTCATGAAATCCGAACCCGCAACACCGGTCTTGAAACCGTCACGCTATCGGTCTCTACCGCCTTCACCACCCATTGGTTGATGCCGCGTATGCACAAGCTGCAGGCGCAGCTACCCAACATTGACCTGCGTTTTCAACTGATTTCAGGGTCGGTAAGCGGCTCCGTCGAGGATGTTGATCTGGGGATTCGCTTCGTCACGGGGGAGGACATCCTGCATGACGCCTCGTTGATACTGCCGGAAATACTGGTGCCCGTCTGCAGCCCGGCCTATCGAAAGCAGCAACTCGAATCGCCCGGCAACGATGTCTCCACCACCTTGATTAGCCTCAGCGACAGCCGCATAGACTGGTTTGAGCTTTTGCCCAATTTCCATCTGCAAGCTTATGGAACCACTCACTCGCTGGTATTTTCGGACTATGCCGTCGTGATCCAGGCGGCCCTGTTGGGCCAGGGTATCGCCATCGGCTGGCTGAACATCGTATCCCATTGGCTGGAAACGGGCTCGCTGGTGCCCGCCACCCCCACGGCGATTGCCACAGAACGGCTTTGCCATTTAGTTCACTCGCGCAAAAAACCGCTGAGTGACGCGGCCAAGCAAGTAAGAGAGTGGATAATCGCGGAGACGCAAAATGACGTTGCAAATGTGGCGAAGCAGTATCCAGAGTTGAAGCTTGAATCCTTTCTGGCTAAGGACTTCTGATTTTTCAGTCGATAAAAGCCGCCCACTAGCAACTCAATAGATAGTACGTGGGTGCTAAGCGCTGGTAAGTGGCCGCCACACATGCACAAACCCAATCGTTAGCGCCACGGATGCTTGTACATAATTGCTCATCGACTGTGCAATGATGGCCTAACGATAGTGAACACCACCAAGGATTCGGCATGGGAAAGCTCTTTTCACTGATGGTTGTGCTGGCGTTGGCCGGTTGCGCCATCATAGAGCCGCATGAGGAGCGCGACGTCCAGCGCGGCGTCGGACTGGCCATCCAGGAGGTCTACGAGCGGGCTCTGCCGACGCTGTCCGAGGATAAGCAGCGCCACTTTGCCCAGCGGCTCTACCGCCTGACTGGCGAGCAGCGCTGGTGGGCCCTCAATCATGCCTACGGCGAGCGTCTACTGACGCGGCTCGAGAAGGACATCGTCGGCCTGGCCGAGCCCGGGTACGCGGCTGCCCGCAGCCGGGCGATTGTTGACGACTACTCCCAGCGCACGGCCAAGCAGCGCGCCCGGCGCGCCATGCTGGGTGAGTGGGGGGAAATCGCCTTTGCCCGGGGGCTGCTGTTCCGGCTGGTCCAGGCCGAGTACCACGGCATGCTACCGGCCATTGAGGGCCACGAGCGGGCGCTGGACTACCTGGCTGAGGTCGACTGGGCAGCCTTCCTGACCGACCCCGCGGTGATGGGGATCTATGCTGCTCAGGTGGCCAACCAAGCGTACTTCCTGCATCAACTCGGCGTGATGGACCTGCGCCGGGAGGTGGAAGCAGCCTTCCGACGTCACTACCCGCCTGATCGAGTCGCCGAGCTCGACGACGCCGAGTACCGTAACTGGCTCTATGGCCTGACCCACTTCGTCATCGCTGACAGCCGATACTACCAGCGGAAGGTGGACCTGGAGGTGCACGCTTGGGTGCTGGAAGCGCTGGAGCGGGAGACGGCCGGCATCATGGCTCGGGCCACGGCCGACATCATGGCTCGGGCCACGGCCGACATCCAAGCCGAGGTGGCATTGGCCTTCCTGCTTGCCGACCGCGAGGATCACCCGCTAGTGGGCCGGGTGCGTGAGGCGTTGGTGGCGGCGGTGGACCCCGCCAGCGGCATCATCCCCTCGTCCACGGTGGAAAAGGGACTGGCGGGTGGTGAACACCGCAACGTTCTGGCGATCATGGTGTTGCGCTGGCCGGGCCGGCTGTATCCTGGTCCCGACCTTTCGGAAGGGCTTGGCGGGGGCTCAACTCAGGCGGCTTTCGTTTTCACTTCATCGAACCCAGTGGCAACGAGTTTGCTGTGTGGTCAGAAAGGCGGGCCTAAGGCCAGTCGAGAGCACCGATATCAGCGATATACGCTAGGCGATCTCAATTTCCTGCCACTCTCAAACAACAGGCACGGTGCCGCCATCAATCACATACTCTGTTCCCGTGATGGTGGCCGCCAGGGGTGATGCCAGAAACGCAATCAGGTTGGCCACTTCAGCAGGCTTCGAAGGGCGGCCAATCGGGATGCCACCCAGCGATTCCATGATGATCTGCTTGCCGCCTGCGTAATCGGTACCTGCGTCTTGGGCAATCCGCTCGGCCAGTGCAACGGCGGCTTCCGTCTCGATCCAGCCCGGCGACACCCGAACCACACGCACCCCTTTGGGTGACACTTCCTTGGACAAGCTCTTGCTATAGGTGGAGAGCGCCGCCTTGGCCGCCGCGTAAGCCGTGGTCGACTCGGGCAGGGGGAGCTCACGCTGAATGGACGTAACATGAATAATCACCCCATCGCCCTGGGCCAGCATGCTTGGCAACAGGGCGCGATCCAGCCGCACGGCGGGGAACAATTGATGTCGAACTCGCGTTGCCACTCCTCCTCCCCAAGGGCTGCGAACCCGCCGCCGGGGGCGGATGAACCACCCAGTACGTGAACGATAATATCCACGCCGCCCAAACGTTCGTTGACCGCATCGGCCACCGTGGCACAGCCTTCGGCCGTCGTCAGGTCAGCGGTTACAAATAGCTCATCGGGCAGGTCAGCGGGGCGAGTACGGGCGGCGGTCAGTACCTGCGCGCCTTCCTCGCGAAAGAGTGCCACCGCGGCAGCGCCAACCCCTTTGCTACCACCAGTGATCAATACGCGTCGCCCGTTCAAGTTCAGGATCATTAGTGAATCTCCAATGACTGAATTTGCGTATCGGCAAGCTGGAAAGCGTGGTCGAGTTGCACCGGGCTGCCAGTGAAGTTGCCAGTTACAGTGGCGGTAACCACCATCTTATTGCCTTGTTGGGAAACACTGACCGGCTCTACGCGATACTCAATCTTGCCACGGGTGGCGCGCACCCAAGCTTGAATAGCGGTGCGCCCGCGGTGCGTCTCTCCTTCATCCAGCACACAGGCATCTTGAGTGAAGCAATCCGCAATGAGGGAGGCATCCGCACCGTTGCTGATGCTGAAATAAGTGGTGATCGCGTCTGGCAGTGACAAGCTCATGATGGTCATCTCTCGCAAGGTAATGTGAGAGAATATTCTGCTCAGGCTGACGCGTTATCAAGAACGCACAAAAAGGTAAGTGGCTTACCCATGAGAAAGATTTATACGCCCACTACCGCCGCAAGCGATGTGGAAAATGTATTAAGAATGCTGGAAGGGCGCTGGAAGCTCATTATTCTCTTTCATCTCTTCGATGGAAAAGTGCAGCGCTACTCCGATTTCGGAAAACTCATCCCTGACATCTCCCAGAAAATGCTCGCCCAACAGCTGCGCCAACTGGAAGCGGATGGCATTGTGGCCCGAAAGGTCTATCCCCAGGTGCCGCCGAAAGTGGAATACCGCCTTACCGAATGGGGGCAAACGCTCTGCCCGGCGCTGGATGCCTTATTGAAATGGGCAGAGCAGAAGGATCACTTCAACAACCCTGACGAGAAGAACGAACAAAACGATGCCGCCACCCAATGAGAACCGCCTGATGCACTACCGCACCATGACCATCAACGACTATGAAGCTGCCATTGCCCTGTGGAGCGAAAGTGAAGGCGTGCGGCTGCGCGATGCCGATTCACGAGAAGGCATTGAGAAATACCTGCTGCGCAACCCCGGTCTGAGTTTTGTGGCAGAAGTCGAAGGAGAACTGGTGGGAACGATTATGGCGGGCCACGATGGCAAGCGCGGCTATGTTCAACACTTATCGGTATCGGATGCCCATCGCCGATTAGGCATCGCCACGCGGTTGGTAAGCCTCTGCCTGGAAGCGCTCAAGAGCGAAGGCATCCAAAAATCACACCTGATGATTCTTCCCGAGAACGTAGCCGCTCAGAAGTTCTGGGCCAATCAGGGCTGGGCCTACCGATCCGATATTTTGCTCTATTCGTTCGTGAATGGAGATAACCAGAACGTTTAGTAGCGCTCGTAGGTTATTGGTCTCGATTGACGTCTGTGAGCCTACACCGGGGCGGGTGGCATCTAATCACATAAGATATCGGCGATCTTTAAGATAAGCCCTCAATGTTTCTGAACGTGAGCCGATAATGCTAAATGGTGACTAGCAGGATACGTTCTGTCTGAACGCTTGCAGTTACCGAGCTGGCTTCCACCTGCCCAAAGAAGAGTGCTGCGGGCCTCTACGAGATCTTTCCATGCTACTTCTGAATCGAAGCGTCAAACTGCGGCTTGCCGTTAGTTTAGGCGCCTGCATCTTGATGCTGATCGTCGTCGGTACTATCGGTCTTTACAGTCTCAGCAAGACTAACGATGCCCTCAACAGAACTTACGAGGGCAACGTGCTCACACTGGGTAACCTTACTCAGATCAACCAAGCGTTGCTCGGCAACCGGGTGAAAGTGACGGCCGAACAGCGCGATCGGAATCCGGCATCTGCCATTACCACGAAGCAGGAGGTCGCTGAGAACGACGCTATTATCGATGCTGCCTGGAATGATTACTTTCCTGATCGTGTCTCCGATGATCAAGAACGTGCCATCGCTAATGAGTTTATTGCGTCGCTGACCAGTCTTCGCGCCGGTATTGACGACATTAACGCGGCAATGATCGGCAATGATTTCGATGCTGCAAGAGAGATTGCCACCACCACGCTACGCGCAGAATATCCAAAGGTGCTAACGGCGATCCAGGGGCTCATCGACCGTAACAGCACTCAAGCCGCTGCAAATAACCAACAGTCCTCAAGTGACTATGTTTGGACGCGCAATTTCGTTATTGGGGTGATGGCGGCGGCTGTCATCTTCGGAATTCTGCTCGCTATATGGTTGATCCGCGGCATCATGACGCCGCTGGGTAAGGCACAAGCACTCGCCAACGCCATGGCTGAAGGAAGGCTTGATAACGACATTGACGTTACATGCAAAGATGAGTTTGGTGTGATGCTTCGGGCGTTAAAGAGCATGGAAAGCAAGTTCTCGCAGGTTGTCATGTCCGTTCGTCATAACGCCGAGTCTGTGAATGTGGCCGCTGACGAAATCGTGCTAGGCACCGACGATCTTAGCCGCCGTACTCAGGAGCAGGCCTCAAACATCGAAGAGACCGCGGCCTCGATGGATGAAATTACCTCGACCGTGCGTCAGAACGCAGACAATGCTGCCGAAGCCGATAAACTCGTATATGACGTCAGCCAGCAAGCCAACGCCGGGGGGGAGATCGCCGAGCAAGCCGTCAAAGCGATGGAAGACATCAACATCTCAAGCCGTAAGATCTCTGGTATCGTCGGGTTGATCGATCAAATTGCCTTCCAGACCAATTTGCTGGCGCTGAATGCATCGGTGGAAGCCGCTCGCGCGGGCGAGCAAGGCCGTGGGTTTGCCGTGGTGGCCAATGAAGTACGCAACCTGGCCGGACGCAGTGCCGATGCCGCTAAAGACATCAAAAAGCTCGTGGAAGAAAGTATCAGCCAAGTTGACACCGGCTCAAAATTGGTCAACCGGGCGGGCAAATCGCTTGAAGATATCGTCAATGGCGTACAGCGCGTCACGGTGCTGATGGCTGAAATCGCAACCGCGAGCCGAGAACAGTCCCAAGGCATCGAGCAAGTCAACACGGCCGTCTCGCAGATGGACAGTGTCACCCAGCAGAATGCGAGCCTGGTAGAAGAATCCAGTGCGGCAGGTCGTTCTCTGCAAGGCCAAGCGGAGTCATTGTTGAAGGAGGTGTCGTTCTTTAGAGGAGCGACCGCTGACCTAAACCAGCGCGCTCTGCCTGCTACGATAAGGCAAAACGACAGCCAGCCACGGGCAGCTAAACGCTTGCCGACTCACGTTATTGGTAGCAAAAAAAAGACCGAAGAATGGGCATCTTTCTAAACGCCTGAAGCAACCATAAAGCGCCCAGCCAGGGCGCTTTTTTGTGAGCCGAAAGCCTCCACAAGAAAATTCTGGGCCACTCAGAGCTAGGCGTGCCGACCTGATATTCAGCTGTATTCGTTTATTAATGGAAATGATGCAAATATCTAAACTAGGACTGCCATGCCCTTGTCTACTTCTTATGCTATTTGTAATATGGTGAGCCTTTCCACGTTAAGCATAGGTAGTTGTCCAATGAGCCATTGATGCCCGCCGTTGCAATAACGGCCAGTCTCCATTAGCCCCTGACCCAGGGGGAGTACTTGGCATCTATGGAATCACCTATGACCACTACCCATCTCACCCTAACGGGTGTCTCCTACGTTTTGTCGGATGGCAGAACGCTTTTCACCGACCTTCATGAGCAGTTCGATGCACGCCCAACCGGGCTGGTTGGGCGTAATGGTGTGGGTAAAACAGTATTAGCCCAAATCCTCGCGGGCCTGTTGCAACCCACCGCCGGCGAATGTCAGCGCTCCAACAGCGTGCATTACCTTGCTCAACAAGTGGCCCAGCCGAAGGGTGCTTCTGTCGCCGATCTCGCAGGTATTCAACCAACGCTAGATGCGCTGGCACGCATTGAGGCTGGCAGCACTGCCATAGAGGATTTTGAGGCCGTGGGTGAGCGTTGGGATTTGCCCCAGCGATTTCGCCATGAACTTGAACGCGGCAGCTTGGGCTATCTTGTGGCCACAACACCAGCCAGCACATTGAGCGGTGGGGAAGCCATGCGGGTTGCCTTAATGGGCGCCATGCTCTCGAATGCTGATTTCCTGATTCTTGATGAGCCAAGCAACCATCTCGACCGACCAAACCGCCAGGCACTCATCGAACAACTGCAGCGCTGGCCGCGTGGGCTGATTGTGATCAGCCATGACCGGCAATTGCTGGAAACCATGGCGCGTATTGTAGAGCTGTCCCCCTCAGGGCTGCACAGTTATGGCGGCAACTACACCTTCTATGCAGAGGCAAAAGCACACGAGCAGCAAAATGCGATTGACCAACTCAATAAGCATAAGCTAGAGCGCCAACGCCAAGAAAGGGCGATGCGCAAGCAGCGTGAACGCCAGGAGAAACGGCAGTCCCGCGGAAATCGGCAAGGCAAGGAAGCCAACCAAGCCAAGATACTGCTGGATCGCCAGAAAGAACGCAGCGAAATCTCGTCAGGTGCACTGAGCCAACAGCAGGCGGCCAGCCGTGATCAACTTAACCAGCGCGTGCGGGAAGCGGCAAAACAGGTTGAAGACGAGGCGCACATCACCCTGCATGAGATACCCGTTAATCAGGTCGCCAAGCGCTGCTTGGCAGAATTAGAAAAGGTAGAACTACCGTTTGTCATGGGAGCCACTCGTCACATTAGCCTACTGCTGAGAGGGCAACAGCGCATAGGCGTTGTAGGCCCCAACGGCTGGGGGAAATCCACGCTGCTTCGCGTGCTAGCGGGCCAGATCGAACCATTATCCGGAACCTGCAAGGTGGCCCCAGAAAAGGCTTATCTCGACCAGCGGCTGGAGAGTCTTGAGCCGGACAAAACCGTGCTCGAACAGCTGCAACTGGCTAACCGCTCAACGACGGAAGGCGAGCTGCGCATGCTACTGGCCCAACTAGGCCTGGACGCGCAGAAGATCACCACGCCCAGCGGACTATTAAGCGGAGGTGAGCGTCTGAAAGGAGCACTGGCCTGCATCCTTTACGCCGACTCGCCACCGAAACTATTGCTGCTGGACGAGCCAAATAACCACCTCGACCTGCCATCGGCACAAGCGCTGGAAACGCTGTTGCGCAGTTATCAAGGCGCGTTAGTGGTGGTATCCCATGATGATGCGTTTCTGGAAAACCTCGCCCTGACAGACCGCCTGATTGCAACCGAACAAGGGTGGCATTTGGAGCCTCAATTCAGCTGAGCTTCTATTGCGCTCTTGTCGATCACCGACCAGACTTCCTGAATCTTATTATCATGGAAGAGGTAGAAGGCGTTCTCGCAAAACGTCACTTTTTTGCCGTCCACCGCAAGGCCGAGGAAGCTACCTTTGGGTGTGACATCGAATCGCAGCCTGCACGCGACATGGGGTGGATCAACGGTCAAAAGCTCAATGTTGAAGTGAAGATCTGGTATCTGCTCATAATCGGCTTCCAGCATGGCGCGATAACCATCAAGCCCTAGGCGCCTGCTGTTGTGGTGGACATTGTTATGCACGAACTGGTCAAGGTTCGTCCAATCCTGATTATTGAGGCAGGTGATGTAATCACGGTAGGTTGCTTCCAGGTCACGTTTGTTCATCTTGGTTCTCCTTTCCTGGTTAGGCGTGAAGGCATTCGCCAAGGGTATACAGGCTCAGTATCATAAGCAGCCTAAACCAAACCACAGAAGCCATCATTCATGTCGTGCCCACCTTGCCCCCATTGCCAATCCGAATTCGCCTATCAGGATCAAAGCCTGTTAATCTGCCCCGAGTGCGCCCACGAATGGAACCCTTCTGAGACTGAGGCGGAAGAAACCGTGACGGTAAAAGATGCCCACGGCACGCTGTTAGCGGAAGGCGATAAGGTAACGATGATCAAAGACCTCAAGGTCAAAGGCAGCTCACTGGTACTCAAGGTGGGCACCAAAGCCGTTATCAAGCGGCTCTTGGACAGCAAGGATCACCAACTGGACTGCAAGGTCGACGGCGTCGGCGACATGATGGTGACCGCCCACTTTGTGAAGAAGGCCTGACTAAAATCTGAACTTACATGACAACCGTGCCGCCGATGACTGCTAGCCGACATTACCGCTGGATCATTCTTCTGATAGCCACCCTGGCTCAAGCAGCGGCATGCTTTTTCGTTCAAGGCATTGGGGCCATCAGCGTTTATATACAGGCAGATATGGAGCTTTCTGCACTGCAGATTGGGGCGCTGGTCTCTGCTGCTCAACTGGTGCCTTTAGTCGGGCTGTTGGTTGCCGGGGAGTTGCTAGACAGATTCAGTGAGCGTTTGGTGGTGGGAGTGGGAACCCTCGTTGTGGGCATTGCGCTTAGCGCTGCCGTGCTGGCGGAGAGTTACTGGGCTATGCTGCTGTTTTTGGTCATCGTAGGGGCAGGCTACAGTACCGCCCAACCCGGCGGTAGCAAATCGGTAGCCGCTTGGTTTGACAAATCCCTGCGTGGCTTTGCCATGGGGATTCGTCAGGCAGGCTTGCCGCTGGGTGGGGCGCTGGCGGCTATCATACTGCCAACCGTCGCTATCACCTGGGGGTGGCGGGCCTCTTTTCTGGTGGGCGGGCTGATTGCGATCTTCGGGGCGCTGGTCTTTATGCTTTTTTATCGTGCCCCTGAGGGCGCGGTGCCGGTCGTAAGAGCCTCTGAAGGCAGCGTGACAAACGTCGTCTTGTCGCGACTGGCGATGATTCGCGAACCGGCCATGAAGCAGATTATGGCGTCCGGTATTAGTTTAATCTCGGTTCAATACGGTATTTTGATTTTTACCGTGCTCTATCTGCATAGCCGTTTGCAGATGGAGGTACTGCAGGCGGCGACGTTGCTATTCGTAGCCCAAGGGGCCGGGGTTGCCGGGCGTATTTTGCTGGCGGCCTGGAGCGACCGCTGTCGCTCGCGCTATTTTCCGGTAATGGTGTGCATGGTGGCGGTAATAGTAGGGCTGCTGGTATTGGTTTGGCTGCCGCTTCACTCAACGCTCATGCTGAGCGGTTTGATGGCCTGGTTGGGCTTTTTTGGTTTTGGTTGGTACGGCCCTTGGGTAGCTTATGTAGCGGAGTCTGCACCTGCTGATAAAACCGGCTTTGTTCTGGGATTGGCTATGGCGATTAACCAACTGGCGATTGTATCGATACCACCACTCCTTGGGTGGCTGTTAGATATAAGTGGCAGTTTTATGCTCGGCTGGAGTCTGCTGATCGCCATGACGTTATGGGGGCTATTAATGACCATCCCGCGGCAAGGAGAAAATAATGAAAGCGATCGTGTTTGACGTATTTGGCACTATTGTTGATTGGCGCTCCAGTTTGATTAAGCAATTCAATGAGCTAGAGAAAGAGCTGGGGGTTGAACTACCCAGTGAAGTATTGACGGATCAATGGCGTCATCAGTATGCCCCTTCGATGAATAGGGTACGGCAAGGCGAAATCCCATGGATGGGATTGGATGACCTGCACCGAGAAAGCCTAGTCAAACTACTCAATCAACATGGGATTGCGCTAGACGAGGCGATCATTGATCGCATTAACCTCTTCTGGCATCGCTTAGCGCCATGGTCGGATGTGCAACGCGGCCTTCAACAATTAAAAGAGCACTACATCATTGCAACCCTGACCAACGGCAACTTGTCGCTAATGGTGGACGTTGCCCGTTATGCCGAATTGCCATGGGATATGGTGTTTTGCGCAGAGTTATTCCAACACTACAAACCTGACGCTGAAGTCTATTTAGGGGCTTGCCGCCTGCTTCGCCTGCCGCCAGAAGAGGTGATGCTATGCGCGGCGCACAATTACGACCTGGGTGCTGCCCGTGCACTGGGAATGAAAACGGCGTTTATACCCCGGTGCACAGAATATGGGCCCCAACAGAGCAAAGATTTAGAAGCAGAAGAAGCATGGGATTATGTGGCTGAAGACCTCGTCGCGTTGAGCGAGCGGCTAATAAGAGATAGAAAGCGAGCTTAGTGCTGGGTCTCGGCCCGCAACCTTTCTACTTCTTCGACGCTCAGCTCTTCGATGTCGGCGATCATCTGGTCATCCATTTCGGTGCGAGCGATCAGCTTTCGGGCTGCATTATGCTTGCTTTCCAATGCGTGCTTCTCAGCTTCTTGACGTCCTTTCTCAATACCCAGTCTCTCAATCGTGTTGACGTAAGGCATGTGCTTCTCCTCCTGTATGGCGTAGACCGCCTGTGCAAATTCAGGATCTAAACTTCTAGGCAATTGGATCATCCAATCGATGATATTGAACAGCCGTAAAACCTGATCGCGGGTGGTCACCGCGGCGACTATCCTCCTGATCGCTCATGCATCCCCCTCGTATCAATACGCTATTCTACCGCTTCGCATAAAAATATATCTAAGAATAAGTAGCGGGTCTTCGGGAAGCAACTATTGGCTCATGAGAGAGAGGAGAGGCCCATATTAGGGCCCATTTTGTAAAAAAGCCTAAATACCCCCCGGAATTCTTAGATCCACCTCACGACGCAGTCAGCTGAGGCTCATCCACCACCACCGCGTCACGCAACGTTTCAGCGAAGCTTGCCAGGGCGGGTGTCCAGGACTCTGGTTCGGGGGCGACAAAATAGGTATCGACATTGGCGATGGACGTGGGCAGTTCCAGCGTGTGAATCCCAAACCGGTGCTGGTGGGCTTCAACCGTCCCACGGGGCAGAACCGTGTAACCCATCCCGGCAGCAACGCAGCCAAGCATCGCGTCCAGCGAACCGAACTCAAAAATTCGGCCTGCATTGACGCCGTAGGAAGCCAGCAACAGCTCGATACGCTGGCGGTAGCTGCACCCTTGGCGAAACGCCAAGAAGGCGGACGTCAGCAGCGCTTGTGAAGAGGGCATTTTCGTCATAGGCGTTGAGCCTACTAAAACAAGCTGCTCGCTAAACGCTTTGATCAAGTGGTAGCGGCCATGCTCAAGCCTCCCGGCCACGAAAACACAGTCCACCTGCCCGTTAAGCAACAACTCGACCAGCTCAGCCGTGGGCCCGGTCTTTATCTGGATATCAACGTCAGGCTGTGCCGCATGGTACGCCGCCAGTATCGGCGGAAGGCGCAACGCCGTTGTGGTCTCCATGGCGCCTATACGTAGCCGCCCACACGCCTTTTCCTGGCCTTTGAATAGCGATACCGCTTCATCGTGGGCGTTCAGTATGCGTTCGGCGTACTCCATCAGTGCCAAACCCGCACTCGTAGGGCGAACGCGTCCTGCGCGGTGAATCAGCTGTACGCCTAACTCGCCCTCAAGTTTCTTGATGTGGGCCGTCACATTGGATTGCACCGTGTGCAGCTGCTTAGCCGCCGTCACGAAGCTGCCTGTTTCGGCCACGGCCATGAATAGTCGCAGTGATTTCAATTGCACGTGCCGTCTCCCTGTCAGTCTATCTGTAAACAAGATAGTAGCTATCAAAACTAATCGTTTCTAGAAATAGCTCCTCGCGCGTAGTCTGGCTGTGCACTAACGCGCTGCCCACCTTGCCCGAAAGGCGGCACGAAAAGGACACCACATGATGCATCGAACACTCACTACCCACGATCTGCCCGCCCTGATGACAGGAATAATGGCGACCCTGGCGGGGATTGGCATTGCGCGCTTCGCCTATACGCCGCTATTGCCCGCAATTATTCAAGAGGGCTGGTTTTCCGCGAGCCAAGGCGCCTACCTGGGGGCCGCTAACCTGCTGGGGTATTTTATCGGTGCACTCGCAGCTCACTCGCTGAGTGAGCGCTTTTCTCCTCGGCTGGTAATCGGCGCAAGCTTCGCGGCTATCGCTCTCAGTTTTATGCTTTGCGCTGGGGCGGGCAGCTTCTCATGGTTCTTCTTATGTCGATTAGTCTCCGGTATTGCCGGGGCCGTCTTAATGGTGGTTGGCCCCTCGCTGGCGCTGGCGGCGACACCGCCTGAAAGGCGAGCCAGTGTGGGTGCCATGGTGTTTACCGGCATTGGTTTGGGCGCACTGCTTTCCGCCTCCATCGTACCCGTGCTTCTTGAGTTAAGCCTAACGGTCACCTGGGGCACGCTGGGGTTGCTTTGCATCGCGGCGGGCCTTTTAGGCGACTGGGGCATTGACCACTTACATGTAGCCCCACATTTGGCAACTAGCCCAACGGCCAATAGCCAGAAGGGAGTTGCGGGAGTCAAGCTAGTGGTGTTGCTGGTTATTGGCGCCTATGCCCTGGACGCGGTTGGGTTTGTGCCCCATACCGTGTTCTGGGTGGATTATCTCGCCAGGGAAAATGCGTTGGGCAGTCAAGCAGCTTCCCTGCAGTGGGGCATCTTCGGCTTGGGTGCAGTGTGTGGACCGTTAATGGTAGGCGCACTGGTGCAGCGTGTGGGTTGGCATCGCGGCTTGATGATCGCCTTTGCGGCAAAGGCCGCCGCTGTTTCGCTGCCGGTATTCTCGCTAGCACTGTTCAGCCAGTCGGTTTCCTCCTTCATGGTGGGGGCGATGATCCCCGGCATTGTTGCACTCACCTCTGGCCGCCTTGCTGAATTAGTAGGCCCGACCGCGCACAAGAGGCTTTGGGGGCAGGCAACCGCTGCTTTTGCTGCTGCCCAAGCGGTGGCAGGCTATTCCATGTCCGCGCTTTATGGTGCCTGGGGCACTTACACGCAGCTATTTGCCATCAGCGGCCTTATGTTGGTGGCAGGCTTTTTGTTGATACTGCTTAGCCGTGGTGTACAGCAACGCCACGCGCAGCTTTCTTCCCAGCACTCTTCAAACCAAGGGAGGCAATAATGGAACTCTACCTGAACGCGACATCACCCTATGCGCGCCTAGCGCGGATCGTGTTACTGGAAAAAGGCTTAGCGGAAAGCGTCACACTGAAGTGGTGCGACCCCTGGGCAGACGATGCCGATCTATTAAAAGCTAACCCCGCAGGGCGTATTCCGGCGTTGATAACGGAGAAGGGGATCACGTTAAGCGAGTCACTGCTGATTGCCGTTTACCTGGATAGCGTTAGCCCCAACAAGCCGATGATTGCCCAAGACAGCTTGGGTGAGGTGTTGCACCTGGCAGGGCTGGGACAAAACCTGATGGATGCCGCGTTCAATACCGTGATTGCCAGAAAGCATTACGGCAATGGGATTGATGATAGCGAGCTGGGGCAGAGGCGTTCGAGGGCCATTCAGCGGCTACTGAAACAGTTGGACGGTGAGCTTGGCGAAGAACAACAGAGCTCAACTATCAACCTGGGCCACATCGCTACCGCAGTGGCGCTGGATTATCTCGCCTTTAGGCTGCCAGAGGTGAACTGGAAAGAAGAGTATCCACAGTTACAGGAATGGCATGCTGGTGTTACAGCACGTGCAAGCTTTGAGCAGACTGCATTCAGTTAGTATCGCTGATTGGCACCAGTCATTATCTAAATTGATACTCCCCGCGCTTATCACTCATTTCAGGCTTTATATTCAAAATAAGAATATTAAACAATCCTTTTATGCTTTTTAGTAAATTAAGGATGCACTAAAATGGTGCCCTTTCTGAGCCAGGCCGCTGGGCGCCTGGAGCCGTGTTAGGTCAAAGATAGGGATGTCACCATGAGTGAGCCAGCAAGTGATCAAGAGGGGGCGCACTTCAAGCGCAGTATGCAGACGCGCCATTTGGTGATGCTCTCGTTGGGGGGCGTGATTGGCACCGGGCTGTTTTTGAGTTCCGGTTATACCGTTCAGCAGGCCGGGCCTATTGGGGCAGTGTTGGCCTATCTGGTAGGTGGCATTGTTGCTTGGCTGGTGATGATGTGCCTGGGCGAGTTGGCGGTGCATATGCCGGATTCAGGTGCCTTCAGCGCGCATGCCAGCCGCTATATCGGCCCGGGAACCGGCTATATGGTGGCTTGGATGTACTGGCTCACCTGGACAGTGGCGCTAGGTTCCGAATTCACCGCGGCGGCGGTCTTTATGGGGCGCTGGTTTCCCGACATCCCCGGCTGGTACTGGAGCGGCATGTTTGCGGCGATTGTGTTTGGTGTGAATGCGTTTACCTCGCGCTTCTTTGCCGAGTCTGAGTTCTGGCTTTCATTGATCAAAGTGATTGCGGTGGTGGTGTTTGTGCTGGTGGGCGCCGTGGCGATTATTGGCTGGGTACCGCTGCATGATGCCGCTGGCGCTGAGGTCGCCTCACCGGGGCTATCGGCACTGTGGGGAGAGGGCGCCATGCCGCCCAACCTGATGGCCATTGGTACCGCCTTACTGGCAGTGATGTTTGCCTTTTCCGGCACCGAGCTGATTGGCATTGCCGCCGGGGAAACGGTGGATCCGGCCCGCAATGTGCCCAAGGCGATCCGCGCGACTCTGTGGCGGTTGATCCTGTTTTTCGTCGGCACCATCGTCGTGATTGCGGCGCTGTTACCGCAGGATCAAGCCGGGCTCAGTCAAAGCCCCTTTGTGGCTGTGTTCCAGCGCCTTGGCGTGCCGGGTGCAGCCGATATCATGAATTTTGTCATCATCACCGCGCTGCTGTCGGCGGCCAATTCCGGTCTTTATGCCTCGTCGCGCATGCTATGGACGCTCGCTGACCAAGGCACCTTGCCCAAGTCGCTTGGCCGCCTCAACAAGCGTGGCATTCCGATGAATGCCCTATTACTCAGCATGGTCGGCGGCCTGGGTGCTCTGTTCTCCAGCGTTTATGCCCCTGAAACCGTCTACTTGGTGCTGGTCTCGATTTCCGGTTTGGCTGTGGTGGTGGTCTGGATGGCGATTGCGCTTAGCCAGTTTAACTTCCGGCGCCACTACCTGCGTGAAGGCGGGCAACTGAAGGATCTGGTTTATCGCACGCCGTTCTACCCCTGGGTGCCGATTATTGCGTTTGCAGCCTGTCTGGCCGCGTGCATTGGCATTGCCTTCGACCCGCAACAACGCGTGGCGCTCTATTTCGGTGTGCCTTTCATTGGCCTGTGCTACCTGGTGCACTATGTGCGCCACCGTGGGGCCTCCCAACGTTCTGAATATTCGCCCAACGCCGTTGAGGAAAACACCGTATGAATGAGTTGAATCCGATCAAAGCCCTGTTGGCCAACGTACCCTTTATGGTCATCGACGGCGCCATGGCCACCGAGCTGGAAGCGCTAGGCTGTGACCTCAATGATGCCCTCTGGTCGGCGCGCTTGTTGGCGCAAGCCCCAGAGAAGATTCGTCAGGTGCATCAGGCTTACTTTGAAGCCGGTGCCGATTGTGCGATTACCGCCAGCTATCAGGCCACGGTGCCGGGTTTTATGCAGGCGGGGATGACGGCAGAAGAGGCTCGGGCGTTGATTCAGTTATCGGTCACGCTGGCGCAGCAAGCGCGGGATGCGGTCTGGCAGTCCGGCCAAACCGACCGCCCCAAACCGCTGGTGGCTGCATCCGTTGGCCCTTATGGCGCGTATCTGGCGGACGGCAGTGAATACCGAGGCGGCTATGATCTGGATCGCGCCGGGCTGGTTGAGTTTCACCGTGAGCGCTTTGAACTCTTGCTGGCGGCGGGGGCGGATCTACTGGCCGCTGAAACCTTGCCTTCATTGGAGGAAGCGCTGGCGATCACCGATTTGCTGGCTGAGCACCCAGGTGTGCAGGCCTGGATTACCTTCTCGGCGAAGGATGGCAAACACATCAGCGATGGCACGCCGATCGCAGAATGTGCGAGGGCCCTGGCCAACTGCCCAGGCGTAGCGGCGATTGGTGTGAACTGCACGGCGTTGGCCCATATCGAATCGCTGATTGAGGAAATCCGCCGTCAGTGCGATCTGCCGGTGCTGGTTTACCCCAACTCAGGGGAAGTGTATGACGCGGTGACCAAAACCTGGCACCCGGCACAATGCGATCATACCGCTGCGGATATTTCCGGGCTGGCGCAAGGAGTTGAGCAATGGCTGGCAGCAGGTGCGTCAGGCATTGGCGGATGCTGCCGGACGACACCGGAGGATATTCAAACGCTGGCCCAGTGGCGGAGGTTGCGCCAGCTTGCTTAGGCCTTAATGCTGAGTCTCTGCCCGTCACGTCTCCATCTCTGCGACGGGCAGCTTTTCGATGTCCGCGATCACCTGATCATCCATTTCGGTGCGAGCGATCAGCTTACGGGCCGCGTTGCGTTGGCTTTCCAAAGCACGCTGCTCGCCTTCCTTAAGCTCTTCCAAACGTCCTTTCTCAAAGCCCAAGCATTTATTACTTCAGCCAAAGGCAGTGGTAGGGTGGTAGCACTGGCATCAACATGACCCAGGTCATGTCCGTATCCTAAAGTTTAATGAGGCAAACGTAGGATTCAACGGAGCCAACTGCTAGGCTGATTTTATTAGAGCGAAAATCGCCGCAGGGAACAACCGAATGCCACAGGCACCTCGCATTACGCTTCATCCCGTTAGCCAGCGCATGCAGGTGCATGTGGATGGCAAGCTGCTTGTGGAAGTTATAAAGAGTACCCAAACCCTCGAACTCCGCGAAACCGGCTACCCGCCGCGCCACTATTTCCCGCGAAAAGACGTGCGCATGGATTTGCTTAACACCTCAGAAACGACGACCCACTGCCCGTTTAAAGGACACACGGTGTATTTTTCGCTGGGTGAGCGTCGGGATATTGCTTGGAGCTACGAGCAGCCGATTGAAGGGATGGAAACGATAGCGGGTAGGGTGGCGTTTGGTGGCGACAGCGTCAAAGTGCAGGTGTTGAATGAATAAGAAAAGCTTAGTTATCAGTATAGTATTATTGAAATGAAAAATACAGCAGGCGCGCGAATTTTGCAGGTTGCATTTGCTGGATAAACGCGCCGAGAATTTTTTCAATTATAAGATGGGAATCAAATACGCTGTTATATCAGAATAGGGCTTTGAAACTATACCATGGAATAGTGTAAATAATATTAGCTCAAAGCAATACACATGTGGGCATTGCGGAAACATTATCGCCACTCACATTGGCTTCTTCTCTGACAGCAATCAAAGAATCTATATCTGTCCTCATTGTGATCAACCAACTCATATAGATGGCCAAGGTCATCAGCATCCAGATGTTGCACCCGGAAACGACGTTAACCGCTTACCCGAAGATCTGGACGCTTTGTACAAAGAGGCTCGTAACTGCGTTGCGGCGTCGGCCTATACCGGCTCGGTACTACTTTGTCGGAAGCTGTTGATGAACATTGGTGTAAAACAAGGTGCGGAAGAAGGTAAGCCATTCATTCACTACGTGAACTATCTCGCAGAGCAAGGCTTTATACCACCTAACGGTCGAGGTTGGGTAGACCATATTCGGAAAAAAGGAAACGAAGCAACTCACGAGATTGCATTGATGAGCAAGGAGGATTGTGAGGACTTAATCGCTTTTTCTGAGATGTTGATGAAGTTTATTTAGGAATTTCCGAATAAGGTGCCTAGCCAAAATTAAGGATATAATCACTGCAGGCAAGGGATGCTCCTGATGTCGCGCCCCTGCTACAAGCGTTAATGTCAGGGAGGAAAGGTAATGGAAGTAAAACAAACATACGAAACTGAAGTCTCTTTTTCAGAGGGCTTGGGAATTAGGGCTATCACCATTCCAGCGAGAAATTTCAACATAGAGAATTTCACTACTCTGGATCAAGTTGGTGAAAGGCTGGGGATTCGCTTATTAGAAGAAGTAGAGCTTGATTGGATTCAGCGGGCAATAGCGACTTTACTTCTAGCAGAAAATCAAGAAGATTTAGAGGGCTGGAAATCGGATAGGTCCTACCTGCTTGGCAAGTTCACACATGGGCCTGAGGTCTATAAATTTGCTGAGTATGTCTCGATGGCCGCGGTGTTCCCCTTCGAGAATTCGCCTTTGACCGCAGAATCTATAGGGAGCCTTTTAACGAAAGCTGGCGGATGTGGTGCTGGAACATATATAGGATTTGCGGTTGCAGGTACAACTCCACTACTTTTTATAGCGGTGCCTACAGGAATGATAATTTGTGGCGCTGCGGCTGGAATTGCCCAAGGACTAGAAGAGGGTTTGAGGGAGCGAATTTCAAAATTTATCCGCGACAAGTAGACATTAACAAAGCAGTCAACTAGACCGCTTTTCCGCGCCGCCTTTGGCTCTGCTTTAAAGCGGCCCGTTACCAGCGGCGTTAAGCATCCAAAAAATTAAGGATCAACGAAATGAAGATTAGCAATTTTTCGGTTAATAATTATCGAGGTATAACGGGCGGCTTAGAAAAGAACCGCATTGATTTTAATAGTATATACACACTTTTTATTTTTGGTCAAAACAATACAGGAAAGTCAACGTTTCTCAGAGCATATGAGTTCTTCTATCAAGGCATTGATCCAAAGCAACTGGATTTCTATCGCCAGGCTAATGGGACTACTCTACAAGTAGAAATAGAGGTTGAGCTCGATGAATGGGACATGAAGAGGATTGAAGAGGCTGCACCTAAATCAAAAGATAGTTATAAAAAATATCTTATTGATGGTAGTCGTATAAGGCTACGAAATGAATGGGTTCTAGATGGGAAGAAAATATCCAAAAAGGCTTTGAGTTGGAGTCCAGAAGATAACGATTTCGTTGACAAAGGCTATGCGTCAGTAGGGCTACATTCAGTCTTTCAATCATGCTTGCCGAAGCCAATCTTTATAAAAGCAATGCCTAGCGAGGAAGAAGCAAAAAATATCATAAATGAAATTCTGAAATCTGTTGCAGAGTCCCGACTAAAAGATGCCGAATTAGCAGAGTTGCAGGCGGCACAATTAAAAATCAAAGAATTGCAGGAAAAAATGTACAACAAAGATGTCATAGCCAGCTATGAAGAATCTGTTAACGAGTATATGATAGCACTTTTCCCTAAAATTCGTGTGGGGATTGAGGATAAAAAGGATCGTGTAGCATGGACAGAAAACAAGCTAGGTCGTGAGTACGATATCCATTTTCAAAATGTAAATAGTTCCGGAGAAATTGATACAGACTTGCCAAGTCATGCTGCTCATATTGGTCATGGAACAATTCGGACGACGATCTTTGCTTTACTTCTCATGAGAGATGTTGCCGAAGAGTTTGAACGGATAGAAGGAAGAAAAGACTATTTGGTTTTATTTGAAGAGCCTGAGCTATTCCTTTATCCAAAGGTAATACGTGAACTACGAGAGCTTATATATAAAGTTAGCTCTGGTAATACGCCATACCAAGTTCTTTGCGCTTCGCATTCACCGTCGATGATCGATATTTCTAAGCTCAAGTCTTCCATTGTCAGGCTGGTTAAGAAAGAAGATTCTAAACAGCTTCATCAAGTATCAGACCAATTCTTAAAAGCTGCTGCTGGCTCAAAATCAGATGATGATTTTAAACAAGAGATGTATGAAGTCCTAAGGTTCAATCCGCATATTTGTGAATCTTTCTATTCTGACGAGGTTATATTAGTTGAAGGGCCAACAGAATAAATAATACTTAGGGATTGATTCCAAGAGCACGTTCAGTCAAGATTTTATTTTATTCTTAACTGCGGCACAGTGAATAATATCCCGTTCTATCAGAAAGTCTTGTCTCAATTTTTTATTCCTTACAGCGTAATTTGCGACACTGATAAGGCAAGCATTATAGGTTATGACAATACGGGTAATCCTAGATTCGACTCGGGGATTCAAAAATCAATCTCAGACCAATTTGGTTTAGATTTAGCTAGTGGAATTTCGAGGGTACTACGCTGTCACGAAACTACTTTCGAGCCAGCACATAGAGATAATAGCATTCCGACTCACCTAAGAATGCCAGATGGGACAAGTCAAGGAAAACCAGGTGATGCCAATAAATATTGGAAGGATGTCCTTCTTCCGAATTTGAATGACCCGAATATCGATTCGGTTCCGATTATATCCGCCATGAATGCGATCACGGTATGATAGAAATTTGTAATAAGTTGCTGCTGTCGGTCAAATTGAAGTGACCCCCTCCAGAGCTGCACAGGCTATAGTGCAGCTATCAGGAGGATGAGATGAACAACGAACCCTCAGTCAAACGCTGGACCGCCAAGCGCAAAGCCGCTGTGGTCATGGATATCTTCAAGGGCAAGACCACCGTCGCTGAGGTGGCTCGACAGCATGACCTCACCGTCTCGGAAGTCGAGGGCTGGATCGAAGTAAGCGCTCCAATAACTACATCTAGCCAGTCATTGTTCAGAGGGGTAACGTCTCTTTCCACTGCCAAGGCAGCAGCGTGTTCAGTTCGTCATCGTTGTTGAGGGTGGGCAGTGTTTCGAAGACGTACTGCAGGTACTCGTAGGGCGAGAGGCCATTGGCCTTGGCGGTTTCGATCAGGCTGTAGATCGCCGCGCTGGCCTGAGCACCGCTCGGGGTGTGGCTGAACAGCCAGTTCTTGCGTCCCACCACGAACGGGCGGATAGCGTTCTCTGCTGGGTTATTGTCCAGCGGGATCAGGCCATCGTCCAGGAACCGGGTCAGGCGGGGCCACTGATGATCCAGGTAGTGAAGGGCTTTCCCCAGTGCGCTTTTGGGCAGCACCTGGGCCAGTGACTTGTCGAGCCAGGTGCGCAGTTGATCGATTAATGGGCGGCTCTTCTGGTCACGCAGCGTTTGACGCGCCTCAGGCGCCAGGGCCTTGGCCTGCTTTTCCACGCCATACAGTTTGCGTATGCGCTTGCAGCTCATCGGTAGACAGTCCTGACAAGTCAATGAATTGCTCGTCAATTGAGTACACCGATATTGGGCCGGTATGGGCCTGCATGGTGGACACAACCCGTCGCGACATCTAGCCAAACAGGGCATAGGCCGAGCTAAGCAGCACTGTCTGTCGACGGACATCAGGGGAGAGCTGGAAGGCGGGCAAGCCATTAGGCACGCCAAGGGCTTTCAATTCATTTGACCTAGCGACGAGGCATCCCTCGTTCGAGGATAGGACACCGACAGGGCGCCCGCGCAGCTCGGGCATGAAAACGCGAAAACAGCTGACGTAAAAGTTATTGCAATCACAGTGGCCAATCATCACACACCTCTACGACGATGCGTATGGACGTTGTGAGTGACGACACCCCATGTCTCGCAATCGGTTCCAATGAGAGCGATCGGATGGTAGGCCGGGTTACCTGGCAATAGCGCTGGCTGACCATGCCATTTGCCAAGCTGCTTGCAAGTAAGCTCGCCATCCAGACACACCACGATAATGTCTCCGTCCACTGGCTCCAGCGAGCGATCGACAATGAGCAAGTCCCCATCGTAGATGCCGCATCCCTCCATGCTGTCCCCCTTCGCACGGCAGAAATAGCTGGCGCTTGGGCGAGGTATCAGGTGCTCGGTAAGGTCGAGGATGCGATCGACCTCAGCCTCGGCATGGATCGGAAAGCCAGCCCTGACCTCGCCGGCCATCAGGGGGAGGGGATACCGCGAGCTTTCGGAGGACAAGCCCAGGATGGCAATGTGTCCGGCCAGTTGGCCGCTTCCGTTAGCGGTTCCTTCAAATCGTGGTGTGCAAACCATGAGGCAACTCCTTGTACTGTACAGTCATACTGTATCGAAGGAAATCCAGCCCCACTGCAAGCCAATGAACCTTCCCGAGAACCGAATGAGTATTCACCTTACGCAAAATGTGGCCTCACGCGGAAGAGAAATAGTGATTTTATCTAGCCGCTAATGGAAAACCCGCCATCAACGGGTAAGGCAACGCCTGTAACGAAATCAGAAGCAGAGCTGGCCAAGAAAACTGCGACACCGGCAAAATCACTGGGTAGGCCCCATCGCTTAGCAGGGGTTCGATCGATAACACGCTGATGTAAATCTTTCACCTGGGAGCGTGTCTCTCTTGTCATCTCCGTATCTACCCATCCTGGCAAAATAGCATTTACTTGAATATTCTTATCAGCCCAAGCTGCGGCAAAAGATCGACCCATCTGTACAATACCTCCCTTGCTAGCGCCATAAGGCACGCTTAAAGGCATTCCAAAAATAGATAACATCGAGCCTATATTAATAATTTTACCACCACCTACTTCAACCATATAAGGGTATACGTGATGAGAGCAATAAAACGCACCAGAGAGATTGACATCAATTACGCTACGCCATTCATCAACAGAATATTCCTCAGGGGGTTTGCGGATAGCAATACCAGCATTATTCACGAGTATATCAATACGACCAAACTCTTCTGCCACAACAGCAAGCATCGCTTTACATGAAAGCTCATCTGCTACGTCAACCTCAATCCCCAACACCCGCCCCCCTAGTCGAGAGAGTCTTTCAACAGCTGATTTATTCTTATCTTTCTGACGTCCCGCTATCACAACCGTAGCTCCGTATGAATGCAGCGCAGAAGCAATACCGAACCCTAGGCCTCCATTCCCACCAGTAATAACAGCAACACGACCTTCCAAGCTGAAAATATTCATAGATTACTCCTGTATCAGGGCGAAGCAATGGAAGATTTATCATGGCCTATAACGAGTTAGCCCTATCCCACCAGCTATCATCGCAGCAGAAACAAAGCGCCAAACACCAAAGCCCTCTTTAAGAATGAAAGTAGAAATAAGAGCAGCGAAAAGCACGCTGGTTTCTCTCAAAGCTGAAACCATACCAAGCGGTGCATATGCCATAGCCCAGATAACTATCCAATACGCTCCAACCTGCATGCCACCACCAATGCTTACCGAAACGATATTATTGCGAATCACCTCTAAGATTAATTTGTGCTTCCATGTCATAGCAATAATAAAAGTTAGCAAGCCGTTACCTATAGTCAATAAAACAGCAAATCCGAACGCTGAACCAGCTTGACGTGCACCAATTCCATCAACGAGGGTATAGGACGCAATAAAAAAACCAGTGCCTAAGGCGGTAAAAATTGCTCGCGGGTTCTGGGTAATCCCGGTTTTAGCATCGAGTGCTAGAGCCATGACGCCAACGGAAAGGAGTAAAATGCCAATTAAAATTGGAAAGCTTAATGCTTCGGAAGCAAACAAAGCTGCGCCTAATGTAACGAGTAATGGCGCCGAACCACGAGCAATGGGATACACTTGCCCATAATCCCCAAATTTGTAAGCCAAAGGAAGGGAAAAATGATAGGCAGTATGTATTAAGATTGCCACACATAAAAGTGGCCAGCTTTCAGGGGAGGGGATAGTAACGAAAGGTAAGGCAACAAGGGAAAACAAACTGCCCATAAAGGTTATTAACGCCATAACTGCAATTTTGTCTCCACCTACCTTTACAAGGGCATTCCAGCCAGCATTTAGCATGGCAGCAAACAACACTACAAAGGTTATCTCGATTTCCATTTAATATCCTCATGAAAATACATGCTCGTTAGCTTGGTTTAAGTATAGCAGGTGCTAGCCAGGCACTTTGTTGTGTAATGCTATAAAATCTTTAGCTTGCATCGCTGCACGTCCTACAAGCGCCCCATCAACGTTAGCGATCGATAAGATCTCTTCAGCGTTGTCTGGGTTGACAGAGCCACCGTAAAGAAGTCGAACAGAGTTAGCTGGCGAGCCCAGCAACCCAACAAGTTCGTTTCGTATAAAAGAGTGTGTCGAGGCTATATCCTCACGCGTAGGGGTCAACCCTGTACCAATCGCCCAGATTGGCTCATAGGCTATTACGAAGCTTTCGGAACCTGCAGCTTCAGGAAGGGAGCCTTTTAGCTGCTTCGATAAAACATCGAGAGTCTTTCCGGCTCTGCTATCTTCTAATGTTTCGCCGATGCAGATCACAGGCACCAGACCTGCTCGCCATGCGGCCTCAACCTTACTATTAACAATGATGTCCGTTTCGCCATGATCAATGCGGCGTTCTGAGTGGCCAACAATCACGTAGGTAGCCCCGGCATCCTTTAGCATTTCAGCGGAAATATCACCGGTGTGAGGACCAAATACCTTTATGGCACAATCTTGGGCGCCGATACGGACAGGCGAATTGGTTAGACATTCGCTTGCTTGATAAATAAGTGTTGCTGGCACAAAAATAATGGCCTCGGCCTCCGATGGATGTTTTTTTAAGCCTTGCCCAATAGCAGACAGCTCAGACAGCGAACTCATGAGCCCGTGCATTTTCCAATTACCAGCGATCAATGGAGTGATATTAGGAGTCATGTTTTCTTTTCCTTATTTGATCTTTCGAAGAAAAATAACAAAAGCAACAAGTAAGCTTATATCAAGCTCCCCCAGATCGAGTGACAAAGGACCTAACCTTAGAAACTATTCGATCCGCGATTGCATGTTGCGATTGACGTGTCTGCGCGCCTACATGAGGGGTAAGTACAACGTTAGGAAGAGATAGCAAAGGGTCATGCATTAGCGAATACTCATTATAATGTACATCAAGGCCCGCAGAAGCCAATGTTCCATTTTTCAAAGCCTGGAGCAAATCATCATGTGCAACAATTGAGGCGCGAGCGGTATTAATCAGAATGGCTCCTGGCTTCAACATTGATATCTCCTTTCTTCCAATAAGATCTACGGTGCCTGGGGTCAGGGGCAAATGAATAGAAACAACACTACACACCTTAAACAAGTCATTAAGAGACCTGCATGGCTTAATATTATAGCTTGAGAGCTGTTCGGCCTTGAGCCCAGCTTCTATAGACCTGTCCCATGCGTAAACGTCTGCGCCAAGAGCACGGACCATCTTTCCAAAGGCCTTTCCTATACATCCGAACCCTACTATGCCGACCTGGCGAGACGCTATTGTATCGGTAACTAGTTGAGATTTTATATCCCAGTTTCCTTGGCGAACTGCAGTATTAAACGTAGGAATCTGGCGCAAGCTAGAGAACAGCAGTGCCAAGGCTAAATCGGCGACGCTCTCTTCAGAGCCACCAGTGGCGACAACATCAATTTTACGAGCTGCCGCAGCTTGTAAGTCGATCGTATCTAAGCCAGAGCCGGCTTTTATAATTAACTTCAAACTAGGCGCCTGATTTAAGAAACTAGAATCAACCACGAGCTTTCCCCGGGTGACAAGAATAACCGCATCAATTAGCTTACCAGTGCCGATAGCATCATCGAGGCTGAATGTTTCTAAATATTTCGCCAAACGCTCATGAAGATCATGATGGAATTGACCACTAAGTGCGATCAGCATAACACCCTCACAATTGTCATATTTATAAAATAGCCTGATCGCTTCTTCCCATTGCTTTGTTAACGTCAAGTTCCAGGCGAGTCATTGCAAAAAGTGCATCAAGTGTTTCTGGAATAACAATAGATTCCATGTGAACGCCAGCCGAAAGGACAACATTTTCTCCAAAGGTTTGAACACTTTCTTGCCATATGATTAAATCAGGACAATCATTTCTTTTATGGCCACGTCCGACATCACGCAGATCAGTTAAACCACCTCGACCCTCTATCACCTTTATTCGAGGGGAACTCCTCAGAACATCTAGTATTTCATATCTACTGTGGATGCCCTTGAGGTTGGCGAACATGCTTATAAGGTGTCCACAGTTTACGGGAGCATACGTAGCTTGCGTATGTACTTCTAAGTCAGGCCAAAACAATTTAGCGTCACTGCTATGATGAGATACGCCCATAGAAGGCAATATGTTGTTAACATAACCTTTAAGGCTTTTATCTGGATCAGCTGCGGACCTAGTAAGAACAGCTCTAACTGATTGAACAGTGAAAGAAGATGAAAGTGAATGAATAATACGGACCAGGCCAGTCGTATTACAACTGAGTATTCGCACTGACGGCGCAGATATAGCTTCATTGTAACCATGGCCATAACAATAATTGCAAGCAGCCAAAGCAGATGACTCACCACCTTGGTAGATCATCCTTAGGTTATAATTATTATAGACATTTGAATAGACAGCACCAGTGCCTCTCGGAGTACAGTCTAATACATAATCGCTAGAGGATAGAAGATCTGCAGCATCCCCAGCCACTACGCCTTCTAGGCTGGTGTTATCATTAGAATCTGTGCAATAAACTGGAATCCCTGCTTGTATTATCGGAATCAAAGCTGGAGTTAAACGCCTAACCCCTACACCAGTCAGCTCAAATTCAGGTATACCTTTGACTGTCTCAGCCAGGCGTTTGCCGATGGTCCCCATACCAAGCAAAGCAATTCTTGGCTTAGATATAGAAAGCGAATTATGCCTATTCATGGTTGACCTCGCAAAGGGGTTTTCAGGGACTCATGAAGGATCTCATATCTAGTCTCTCTTTGTAGATCAGGCTGGTAATATGTGCCGATTTGATAGGCTAAGACAAAAGCGACAACAGCATCTGTAACTGCCAACCAAACATTAAATTCCTTATCCGTAGCGCAGATATTATCGGCCTTGCCTAACAAAACTATGTCGGGAAAGTATGCATCACTCCAGCCACAGTCCCTTGCAAACTCTGAAAGAGTGGCAGTATCAGCTATCTTCAACATGGCAGGCGGATTTACCATCTTGCTTGGAACAACACTTCTTCGAGCAAAGCTATCTACTTCAGGTTTTCGGTTACGGGAACCGATTATATTGACCAACCAGCAGCGCGTATGGCTTATTGAAACACAAGATAAGGCCCAAGCATCTCGCAGCCAGTCTGATTGAGGCGTGATGTTAGAAAATATTACGCTATCAATAGCGCCTATTTTAACAGGTGATAGATAGCTTCCGACTGGGGCAAGAACCACAGCATGCCCAGATGCGCCCGGGTATGCATTTTCAATAGCCAGTAGAGCAGCTTCCCAAGTGGTTGGCAATTGCACATTTAAGCATGGCAGCTCGCTCTTTAATTCGACAATATTCCTCTCCACATCGTGAACTACCTTAACTTCAAACCCATCCACCTCCAAAGCTGCACTGTTATTAGCTTCAGATAATATGATCGCCGGCCAACCAGCCTTGCAACTATATTCGACTCCCTTAACACTAATCGCCATAGCTACGTTCATTTGTCAACTCGCTGAGTTATAGGCATGATTTTCTGAAGCATAATTTGCGATCACAGCTTCCGCGAAGCCACTCGTACTCAGGGTTCCTCCCATTTCATGCGTTCGTGTATTCTTGTTCCGAAGAGTGCAATCTATAGCCTGCTCAATCTGCTCTGCAGCGTATACGAGATCAGTGCGGTGATGCTTCCTCCCTAACCATTCGAGCAGCATTGCCGCTGAAAGGATCAAACCTGACGGATTAGCTATATTATTTCCAGCAATATCTGGCGCCGAGCCATGGGAAGCCTGAGCCATGGCTAGTTTATGTGAGCAATTTAGAGAAGGTGCGCTCCCGAGGCCCCCACTTAATTCAGCCGCCTCATTGGAAAGTATATCTCCGAACATGTTAGTAGTTAGTATTACGTCAAACTGCTCAGGATTTCGCACCAGTAGCGCTGCGGCAGCATCTACTAGCACCTCGGACGAAGCTACGTCTGGGTAAGATTGAGACACTTCCCTTACAGTCCTGAGAAACAGGCCATCTGATAATTTTAGTACATTTGCCTTATGTACAATCGTTACGTGCTTCCTTCTTAGCTGAGCTAATCTATAAGCGGCGGTGGCAATGTCACGGGTAGCATCTGCAGTTATTTTACGCAAAGCAAACGCTGAATTAGCATCTGGCATAAATTCGCCATTTCCGCTATGCATAGAGCGGCTTGCATAAAATCCTTCAGTATTTTCACGCACTATTACTAAATCAATGTTATTATATGTTTTATTCGTATTGCGAAGCTTGCTCGGCCGATAGTTAGCAAAAAGATGGAGGCGATTTCGAAATTCCGCCGAAGGGTTCAAGCCACCTTCATCACGGCTTGGATATTCGTAGGTAGAGAGTGGCGCCAGTATAATTCCTTCGACCTCGCGAGCCCTCTTCATGACATCGTTTGGTAGAGTCGTACCCGTTTTTTCATACGCTTTGAGTCCTACCTCTCTTATATCAAAGGTGAGACCCAGACAATCGAAATTAGAAACGTGGTTTAAAACTGATAAGGTTGCCTTCGTAATTTCTGGGCCTATCCCATCACCCGGAAGAACCAATATATCCATTTTAGCCTCCAGCGCTGCAGATACGATATTGTCATTTGTATGAAATGACGATTAGGCGTCTGTAGATTGTTTTTCCCTTGCTAGAGCTGCATCGTAACCAACCAGACTGAAAATATCACCGACCGAGCTGCAGATACCATCTGCTTCAAAAGAACGATCATTTTCTAGGATTCTTTTGCAAACTTTCTTCATTGCAAAATGCGATGCTCTTAGCATATGGTTAGCGTGTATTACAATATTGGCACCATGCTCAAATAGGTCCTGGGCTCTTATTTTGTTGTAGGTAGTAGGCACACATATAATTGGTTCTTTGTGGCCCGCGCTTCTAAATCTGGTAATGAACTCTATAATATCATCGCCATCCTTTGATTTAGAATGAATCATTACTCCATGCGCACCATTACGCAGGTATATTTCGGCTCTCTCCAGTGCATCGTCTACGGTACGTCCAGCTATTAAGCTTTCAAGCCGTGCAAAAATCATAAAGGTGTCGGATAGCAATGCAGAGCGCGCACGTCTAATTTTTGCGCCAAAAGCATTTGGCTCTTCAAGGACGTGCCGCGAATCTAATGACAGGCTATTCCGCTTAGGGTGTTGTTTGTCTTCAATTACTACTGCGCTGACCCCTAATGATTCTAACCTAGTGCACAAATACTCAAAACTTGTTGTTTCTCCACCCGTATCACCGTCCACAATAATCGGCTTCATAGACGCTTGGCAAACTTCGTCTATTAACTCGAGTCTTCTCTCCAGCACGTACATTTCCATATCAGGCAACCCTCTGGATGCAGACCCAGTTAAACTTGAAATCCAGAGAGCGTCAAAATTTGGCGAGGATCCTTCAATTGCGTAGTTTGTCGCTTCACTACACACAAGCGCTGAAAGCCCGTTATGCACTTCTATACATCTCACATGGCCTTTTTCATCTAATTGTTTTTTGAGTTTACCCCGACGGCTATCTGGCAAGGTCCTATATTGTAGACACATGTTGCACACCTTTAATTAGATAAAATTATTGTCGGCTTAGTTGCCAGTCGCTTTTCGAGCATCGCAAGAAGCCCGCCCTGTTCTACCATTTCCAGCATTTTCTCTGGAGGTGGCTGAAAATTTATGGTTTCACTATTACCGGCGATTTCACCCTTTATCAAGTCGAGGTTTACAGTTTCCTTTTCAGCAAAGGATGGGCTAGGAATCTCGAGCGCAATCAGCCCAAGATTCCATGCGTTGCGAAAGAAGATCCTTCCAAAGCTTGGCGCTATCACAGCTATCACACCGGCAGCTAGAAGTGAACTCACTGCCTGTTCCCTTGAGCTACCTATACCAAACGTATCACTGCAGCAGATAACGTCTCGCTCCTGAAGAGTCACAGCAAACCCCGGTATCGCGTTTTCAAATACATGTTTAGCAAGTTCTTTTGCATCGGTATACATGTGTTTGTATCTACCCGGGATAATGTCATCTGTTGATATGGTCTGCTCAATTCTACGCACCCGTAAATTTAATATTTCTTTCATGAGACTAGTTCCGTACTATTTGGTATTTCCCCTTTTATAGCGGTATGCGCAGCTACCAAAGGAGATGCCAAGAAGATTTCTGCTTCGGGATTTCCCATCCTGCCTAGAAAATTTCGATTCATAGTAGATAAAACTCTATCACCGGAAGCAGGTATGCTTCCTTGTGTTCCCAGGCAGGCACTGCAACCAGGAGGCGAAATAATCGCTCCGGCTCGCATTAACGTAGCGATATAGCCTTTTTCCAGAGCCTCAAGATATACTTTTTGTGATCCCGGAGTGACTAGGCAGTGTACTTTTTGGCGCACCTTACCCTGTGCGAGTACGGAAGCAGCTTCTGCTATGTCCTCCAAACGCCCGTTTGTACAAGTTCCAATAAATACGTAGTTAATCTTTAATCCAGCGCACTCATCTAGGGGAACACTGTTTCCAGGTGAATTTGGCTTTGAAATCATCGGTGGTAAACCCTCGATATTGAACCTATGTAATCGAGGATCCCCATCTTCTGGCTTATGTAGGGAAACCATACCATTCGGTCGATCCTTGCCTTGAGGCAGAAACGAACATTTGGCGCCCATCTCAACCCCTAGGTTGGCCACACTTGCGCATGAATCCAGGCTTAAATCCTCCGCCCATGGTCCCACCCACTCGATGGATTTGTACATGAAAGGGTACTGGCCAAGTTCCGCTAGTACATGCATGACCACATCCCGTGCTCGTGCGCTTGCTGCGGGTCTACCTTTAATATCTAGCCAGACTGTTCCTGGGACCTTTAACCAAGTTTCCCCTGTAACCATGGCAGCCGCACAATCTGATGCTCCCATACCAAGTGCAAGGCACTGCGTTGCTCCGCCTGTACATGTATGCGAATCGGAACCTATAACAATTGTTCCAGGCTCATACCATCCTTGCTCAAGAGCCACCACATGGCTTATTCCCTCTCCAGCCCTAAAGACCTGTACTCCGAGCGATTCTGCAAATTCCTCTGCTTCACGGAGTCGGGCAGCAATGTGTTTGTCTGGAGACAACACCGAATGATCAAAAAACACCCCTACGTGTTCTTGATCAAACACATCCGAAAACCCGTGTTTTTTGAACAATTTGCTTATGGTTGGGGAGTTTCCGTCTTGGAGATAGACGCGATCCACACGAGCGGTGACTAGCTCACCTTCATGTATGCTGTCTCGGTCCGCATGCTTGGCAATGACCTCCTCGACGAATGGTGAGTTCATTTTGTTGCCTCCGCCTTCTGGTCCAGTTCCCGATATAAGCTCAGAAGCTGTGCTGGCTCAATTTGCGAACCCTGTCGAGTTGACTCAGTGCGTACTCTAGCAAGGCAGGCAGACAGCACTTCTTCTCTAATGGTGATACTATTCTGCTCAAGCACACTGCGTAACGTTGCACGGCCTGAATGCTTACCGATCACATAGCGTCTCTTATTTCCTACCTCTTCGGGTGTGAACGGCTCAAAGGTGGAAGTATCCTTCAACATTCCGTTAACATGTATACCCGATTCATGCGCAAATACATTATCTCCTACAACAGGTTGCCAAGCTGGGATAGGCTGTTTGCTGGCTACTGCTACTTGTTCGGACAGCTCCTTGAGCTTCGTGGTGTCCATTCCTAAGTCACGCCCATATAGATGTTTCAGTGCTAGGACCATTTGAGCCATGTCGGGCATCCCGGCTCGCTCACCCATTGCATTAACGCAAACATGAAAGTAACGTGCGCCAGCACGAAGGCCGGAAATCGTGTTAGCAACTGCAAGCCCGAAATCATTATGGCAATGGCATTGAGTATCTATAGAAGAGACTTGTCCTACTGCATCAACGCGCCTGGCATACTCTTCTGGCCCTAAAATTCCGATGGTATCTGATAACCGCAGACGGTCTGCTCCTGCTTCAGTTATTGCTATTGCATACTCCTGCAAGAAGGGTATTTCCGTTCGGCCTACGTCTTCTGCGCTAATCGATACAAAAACGCCTCTATCCTTGGCATATTTAATAAGGTCTGAGACCTTCTCAATGAGCCATACTCTATCTTTACCAATACTCCCTTTTAAGTGGTTAGTAGAAGTTGGCAGGCCTATGTGAACAGCCTTGAAACCCAAGTCTATCGAGAATGCTATGTCTTCCTTGATACCCCTGTTCCATCCAATCAGTGTTACTTCATCCCTCCGTTCGAGCATTTCTTTCAGGGTTTCTACCTCCTCACCACCCATTGCAGGTATGCCAGGCTCGATCCACTTTACTCCAGCCTCGATAAGTTTATTGAATAACTGAAGTTTTACCTCTTTTGAAAATGCTACCCCTGGTGCCTGCTCACCATCTCGGAGGCTAGTGTCTTCTAATATAATATCGTGACGCATCATGGCATAATTCCTCTGTACCTTAAGTTGTCATTTTTTCGTCATGCAGTTCTGAGTTTTAGCACAGCCACATCGGTACGCCACTGTCCTTTCAGACAGTGGCGTATCTAAAATGGCTTACCTAGGCTCGTGCTTGGCAATAGTCAAAATATGGAAAAACTTACTTTTTTGTTTTAAACAACACCACGCCGGCACCTACTCACTTCTATAAAGAATGATAGGTTATCGGTTTACTTAAGACCTAATATGAGGTATTACCTGTGCTTGCCAGACAACAATTAGAGTCGTTTTCTGTCCATACGAGCCACTACAACGATCTTGATGAGTCGACTCTCAAGCAACTTTATAAATTAAGGAAGCACGTCTTTATCGATCGCTTGAAATGGAATATTGTAAGTTATAATGGTGGGAATTCAGAGAAAGACGAATATGACAACTCAGACTCATACTATATTTATACTATGAGCGATGGCATTTTAAGTGGTTGTGTTAGGCTTCGCTCGTCCTCTAAGGCCACGCTTTTTACTGGTGCCTTAAGCTATGTTCGGCCAAGCTATTTAGAACCCTCCATATCGGCTGTAACTTGGGAGGCTAGCAGGTTTTGCCTTAAAAAGTATTCAGCGAGTAATTCATCCCCTCATAGAAACAGGTTTGGGATCGATCTCCGCACAATTTCAATATTCAAAAGTATGGTTGAGTTTGGCATTAATAATGAAATCTCTCAATATGAAGCAGCTATAGTTCCTGCAATGAGTAGGGTTTTGAGGCAATCTGGTTGGGAACACCGAATGCTTAACAAGGATGTAGCAGCCTTCGGCGAGCCTATACTCTATGTCTTATTACCCTGTACCGAAGCCATACATAGTAAGTTGTCCTATGAAATGTATTAACCTATGCAACTTATATTTCGTTATTTTTAATAGCTGCAGTTAGTGCCTGTCTTACATTGCATGCATTTAGCTTTGTGGCTGAGACGTTAATATGATATTTAACCGTTCTCTCTGTTATCCCTAATATCATGCCAACTTCGGCATATGTCTTTCCCATTGAAGCCCAGTACAAGCACTCACTCTCCCTTTCTGTGAGTATTTTATTTTTCGTTGGCATCATATAATTTGGTCTATACATATGCGAGAGATGGGCTAAATATATGAAAGTTTCCAACTCTCGTTCGACCAGCGTTTTTACTTTATCATGGTCACTTGGCGCTGCAAAGTTAACCAATCCAAAGGAGACCCCTGGTTCATGTATCGGTATTGAATAGCCTTGTTCTATTCCATAAGCACTTGATTCTTTAAAGATAGCGTCCTGATACAGATGATGCTCCGTCCAGCAAAAAGGTATCGAGCTTCGCGATGCGGTTTTTATTACAGGGTCCTTTTGATATAAATTGCTTTGGCGATATTTCTCGACCCATTCGTGAGGATAGTTACCTTCGATAACAGCCTTGCTGTGCTGGGTTTCATGTCGATATATGCAAACATAGCTAAAATAAGGGATGCTGAGCTTTGCGAAGGCCCATGAAAGCACCTCCGAATACCAGCTACAATCATCTCTTGAAAGAGTGTTTTTAACCTCCTGCAGGATGGCTTCTTTATCCTTAATCATTTTAATCCCTTATTGTTTGATTGTTTTAGGGTTTGTCTAAAATAACTCTAGTTGCGTTCAACTTTGCAAATAATCTCTGACTACAAAAATCTAGCGCGATTTGAGCCTTTCATCTGTAAGTTAACTACGTCTCGCCCTGCTCAACTATTTAACAATGTCCCTGTCGTTCGGTAATTCAGGCTATTTCCCAAGCCACCCTAGAACATTTACTGGCGATCACCTAGCCACATCGGAGGTACATGTTATGCATATCTAAAGGAAGTCTAGCGTGTCTCATGGCTTCCATCCAATGAATCCACCATCAAGTGTTCCAATTGAAGTGCGCAGGGCATGCCTACTCAGCGCAGTCTGGTAAGCTCGAGCATGGCCGCGTGTATGCATTTGGCGCGTTCGCCATCAATGTGCCAATTGTTAGGCTTTCATTCTTTCATATAGGCTATACCGCCGCTTGTAATTACCGAAGACGGGGAGCTACATGGAACCTAAATTTTGTTCCGTAAGCCAGGCAACATGGCCATGTCCATACACGGCTCGCCAAACCAGACTTTAAACAGGCCCAAGATGACGACACCGGACTCCAAGCAACTCTCTGACCACGCCAGGCAGGCACACGAAAAAGTTGATGCCTTTGAGCCCCGCAAGATTGAGATACAAGACCGCGGCCTACCTGCTCTCCAGCGCTTGGCCGCCAATGCCTTGGGATATACCCACCAGCCACACCATATCCGACGCATACTGCTGGCCACCTATAACGGGGAAGCCTGGCCCCTCGATTTGACCCGGCTACGTAGGCTGGATGCTGACCTCATCGCTGATGCGCTTACGGTCATCGAATGGTCGACCTATGCCGATGCTGAGCTGTTTGAGTATCTGCCTGACGGCGACCGCTTCATGCAGCAGCTCGCCGACATTGAACGAGAGCCCTAGCCGCATATGTCCCATACAAGCCCTACCCCCTCCCTTTCCAGGAGACAGCTACCGAGCATCTTCAGGTAGTGCGGCATCGCTTGGCGCCAGCTCATGACATACAGCGCAAAAATTCCCTACGGGCTTCGCCAGGACCGGCTGGTACATATCAGCCAGTTGACCCCGGCCGAACGCGGTGATCGTTGCGGCTGTGTCTGCCCAGAGTGCAGAACGCAGCTGATCGCCAAGATGGGCAAGATCGTTCGCCACTACTTCGCACACGCCCCGGGCATACGCCCATGCGCTGGCGGGGCTGAAACGGGCATACACCTGGCAGCGAAACAGCTGATCGCTGATCGTAAGGAAGCGCCCATCCCCCTGCTTCTAGCGCAGATCGAGGGAATGGATACCGATGGCTACAAGCACACCGAATCCAAGGTTATTTTTCCCGGCTGCGATCGGCAATCCGTGGATGACGCGAAGCTCGAGTTCAGCCTGGGTGACATCCGCCCTGATTTGATCGTGACCCTGGGCCAGGTAGAGATCCTGGTTGAGGTGGCCGTCACCCATTACATCGACGCCGAAAAACTGCAGCGACTCGAAAGCCGTGGCCTGCGCTGCATCGAAATCGACCTGGGGGATATACCGCGTGACCTGATCCCAGCTGACCTCGAGGAGCATGTCTTTAACTACCACCGGGCCTAATGGATCGTGAATCCCAAGATCCACGCAGAGCAGGAGAAACTGCGCCCCAGGCTCCAGCAGCAGATCGAGCGGGCCAACAACCGAATCGCTCAGGCAAAGGCTGCCCGGGAGCGCGAGGAACAGCGCCAGCGCGAACGCTATGCCCAGAGGGAGGCCTACTTTCAGGCACAAGCTGAGAAGCAAGCCGAGCAGAAGCGCCAATGGGAGGTGGAGCAGCGGCTGGCGCGAGAAAAGGCTCGAAAAGAGGCTGATGCCCGACAACGAGAGGCCGAGGCAACTCGCCAGCGGGAAGCCAAGGCAAGGGCCGAGGCCGAACGGAAACGGCGACAGGAATCCTGGGCTGACGAGCGCCAGCAACTCGACTTGGAAAGCATGCGCCAGCTTGCCAGGGAACTATCAGCGGCCTGCCAGCGTATCGAAAGCCACCTGGCCACGGCGCCAGCGTCATCACGGCTCTGCCTACCACTGGCACGGCGCCATGTCCAAAGAGACATCTACAGGATGGACCTGGAGCCCATCCCTGCCGCGATCGAGACACGCACCGAGTACGACTGGATGTTCGGGGTGCCTGCCCGGGAGTGGAAACTAGCGGCCTTCCTGGGGGCGGTTTATACCCGGGAGAACCTTCAACGACAGACCTGGATCGCCATCCAAGACATCGAGCGCTGCCTCGTTGAATTCGGATACCGGCCTGTCGTCGCACTTCACCGCGCCGAGCAGTTGCTGACTACGGCTCGATACTACCAAGTGCTTGAAGACGACCCCGCGATCACTGCACTTGGGCAGCTGCCACGGCCGCTGGCTGCGATCGCAGAATTCGTTGCGGAATTGGACAATTTCAACATGATCCAGCTGCGGGCAGCCGAGCTGGATGAGCTTACGCTGACCCTCAAGCCTGCCGCCAGCTGGCGCTTACGCGAATAGCCGGCTCAAAGGCCGGCTACGGAGCTGGAAGTGGGGTGCTCAGGCAGAAAGGAATTGAGATTCAGCTTTGGCCTCGGCGTCCGTATAGACCTTGATTAGAGCACCGTCAGCGATTGCTTTGCCCTCGAGCGCATCCTTGACCAGGCAATACTCGGTGAACACTTGCCTAATGAGCTGACCGGCATCAGCCAGCTCGTCATCGATGTGGGTATCAGCATCCAGGGCATCCCAGTGCAGACCTTCTGACATCCCAGTGAGCATATCCTCGGCAGTGGTTTCCCGCGGGTCAGAGTCTTGGGCGATGAAATCGCTCACCACCAGCTCGATGAGGTGTTGGCGCTTATCTGATCCGGTCATGCTTGAGTATTCAGTCATTGGCTTACCCTGGTCTCGATATGTTCGGTGGCAACGTGGCGACCTACCAACCTGCCGCTTAGGTTATGCCTCCATTGTAGTGTGCAATGCACACTTTTTGCAATGCATTTAAGCGCACACCGGCAATCAGTCCTTGTCGAGCTACCAGCGATCGGCAGCTCGCGGTGTGTTATTCGACAATCCCTCGATTGGCAGTTATTTCTTACATTAACAGCTCAATGCGGCCCACCAGGGGGAGGGGATATGTGTAGTCGATACGAGGCGCCTGATGCCGATCAGCTGATGCATGCCTTTGGCGTTGCGCCAGATCAGGGGATGCAAAGCGAACTCTGGCCAGGGTACATCGGCCCATTTCTCCGAGCGCCCCAGGCAAGCGATCCCGATGACGAGGCCGCTCCCTCTGTGGAGGCACTGACTGGGATGTTTGGCCTACTGCCGTTTTGGGCAAAGGACACCAAGCTGGCGCGGAGAACCTACAATGCGCGATCGGAAACGGCCGATAGCAAGCCGTCATTCCGTTCTGCGTGGCGCCAGGGGCAGCACTGCATTATCCCCGCGACGTCGATCTACGAGCCCGATTGGCGCTCTGGGAAGGCGGTCCCGACTCGAATTACTCGGGCAGATGGTGGCCTCATGAGTATTGCCGGTCTATGGGAGAAATGGACCAACCCAGACGGTGAGACTGTGCATAGTTACTCGATGCTCACGGTAAACGCCGACGTTCATCCCCTGATGCGAAACTACCACCGTCAGGGGAGCGAGAAGAGGATGGTGGTTGTCTTGCCGAACGGGGCGCTCAAGGACTGGCTGACAGCGCCAGCGGCAGAGAGCAAGGCGTTCATGCGGCAGTATCCAGCGGATCGACTGCAGGCTGAGCCCAGGCCCTAAGGGCTTGGCTTGATACTCAAGGGCTCAGCAATGCTGGCATGTTTAGCGGGTAATAGTTCAGGTCATGGCTTAAAGAGCTTGATTGTAAAGATTAGACAAAAACCGCTCAATAGTCTTGATAGTTGAGTCTATATAATTCATCTCGACCTTGATCTGGTTGTTCCAACCATAACCGAGGTCAGGAGTATTGTTTACAATGTTCTCTATAGTCGAAGGGGGGGTAGTGCTTTTCACATATCCCTCTTCGTGAACAATCTGGTTTCTCAGTTTATTCAAATCACTAATAGCGCTCCAAAGAGCGTTCATGCCGCCAGAACTGAAGTCTACGCTGACCATTTTTTCTAGGTACATTTTAGACCGAACAACCCCTTCACCTCTCAGGTCAGTCACCGCGATCGGCAAGCTGTTCTTCTTATCAACTCGCTTACACAGTTGGTGCATCTGCCTTTCAAGGAATGAGTAAAGAGATACGAGGGTCGACTTCCTAAATGTGTCAATGAAAGTATTTTCTATCTCGTGTATATCGTCGGATATAAACTCGATTATATCGTTGTATTCGTCCTCATCCTGACCGTAGTTATCTGGCGACAAGTCATAAGATTCGACAATCGCTCGTTTGTCACTTTGGAACTTGGCATCCAGCTCCTCCGTGTACTTTCTAAAGCCTTCAAGCCTTGCGACACAGGCGTCAATCAAAATACTTTTCATCATACTGCTGGATACTCCCCATTCTAAAAAATCGCGTGCTGCTTCCTCCCGATTATCAGCCTACCCCACCCAGGGCGTAATCGAAGTGATGGCATAAACCGAGCGCTCCGGCACACCTTCGGAGGTGTCGACACGTTCAATTTCCTGCCCCTCTGCTAAGGGCCGGTCAAGGAAGTCGATAAAAGTCTCAGTGGAATCGCCGTGACTCCACTCTGCCTGGTAGCAACGGCAGCCCTTGTTCACGTCTGTGAGCAGGAGAGGGTAGAGAGTCAATAACTCGCCAAGGTCGCTACGTTCCTTTGAATAGCCATATATCTCTTCTGTCTGCAGTCGACCATCTTGGTTCACGACTGCCACCAGGCGCATCACGCACTTGCGATCGGCCGTGTACTCAAGGTCGATCTGAATTGCCCTGTTGCCTGTAGTCATAGATGTCTCCGAGGGCATCTCATTCAACTCCATGTCTGTCAGCCTTAGCTCTTCGCCTTAGGAATCTTTACCCCATCCAGCTTGTAGTGCTCACCTAGCTCAATGGCGCGGCGCACCGACTCCAATACGGGTTTGCGCACAGCACGGTAGCGGGTCGAGCCAGGCGAGGCGAACCAACCCTTCACCGTCTCCACGCTGTACCCAGTCAGGGTGGCCACATGGGTCTGGTTCAAGCCATGCCTCTCCATAAGCTGACGGAGGGCTTCATTCGTTGGTGTCTCGGAAGTGCTCATGAATGTCTCTCTATATATCGCCACAGGCTAATGCCAGCAGCGCTAGTTCTTGGATGACGCTTACTAGGCCTCTAAGCCCCAACAGCGTCTAGCGCGATCCCTGGCACTCTCTCGGTCGAACGTATCAGGTAGAGCAGGGCAGCTGTCCTGGTTGAAGTGCGCAAGCAGATCGCCAAACAGCGAGGAGTCACGCAAGTCGAGGTCGATACCCACCAGCACATCGACCGCTTGGTGTATCTCCACGACAGACCAGGGCTCCAGTTGGGCAATGAACTCATTGTCACGAATCAGCCGCTGGATCTCTGGATGCTCCTTGATTGTCTCGAGCTGCACGGTTGACGCCATGAGGCCTCCGTTTTCATAGGTACTGTTGACAGTTTAATGTGCAATGCACACCAATTCAATACTAACCAATCGTCAAACAGCGCAAACCATAGCCCATGTAGGCAAGGGTAGAGTATGCCCCGAGCAATCTACCGCAGCCCAATCGATTATTAAAAAAGTGTTCTTTGCACACTATTATGAGGTTGCTTAGTCAACGACGCCTTATTGGGAGCCAAAATGTCCATTTACTTCATTCCACTCTTCTCGCTACCAACAATCATTGAAGGGCCTGGTGACTATCTCACTCGCGGCGGGGAGCGGGTTACTATTGAACGCACTTCAGCACGGCATGACTTGAACTGTGTGGGGCACTATTCGGAATGCGGTACAGCTGAGCGGTGGCATAAAACGGGCCGCATTATGGCGACCTCCGAGACTCGTAACGACATCGTAAAGCGCCTCTAAACGCTAACCAATGGTCAGGTATCAACCATGAACAGCCATAGCATATACCCACCGCTTAATTCGCCTGCAGTCCTGCCGGAAACCCTGAAGCGTGGCCTACAGGTTCAAACACGCTATTTCTATGCGGACAGCGCGCCTGGCAATAAAGCCACAGTAGTCCGCCACTGGAGCACTCCTGCAGGCATCCAGGTCCGCTGTAACTTTGGGAAAGACCTAGGGGGGAATAGCCTGCTGAAAACCATGCCGATCGACGCCCTATCCCTGGGAACGCCCGCATCAACTGACCAAAGAAAAAAAGGAACCGAATAGATGACCACCAAGAAGCACACCAAAAACATGCCTGACAGCAAAAAAACATTTGCGGAAACGGTAATGCCTCTCATGACTCACTTTTTGTTCTACATCACTTTATTTGCCATTTTAGTGGTGTTTTTTGTCTTCACTATAAACCCCAAGGCCTCTTTGCTTTCTGGCGCGACTATGTTGTCTATCCTCCTTCCCGCTTATCAAACCGTTAACGATAGCGGCTGGGACAAGGGGTTTCGCGAATTGCCAAAAGCCAAGCGTTGCAATCTTGTAATGACGATTATTGGCATGGTGGTGACTGCTATTTCATTCCTGGCAGGCACCAGCACTCTGTTCGTTTGCTAGCAAGGGGGAGACATGCTTGCTGAAATTCAACTGGATATGTTGTTCAACGCCGATTTGAACGCGAACGACATGGCAATCATGCGTACTCAGCGGATGATAGCTCTCGGAGGGACTAAGGAAATGGAGCTGGCGCTGGCACGAATCCAGCTTGAGCCCCATGAGGGCCGGTGGATGTGGGCAGTATCGATCAACTCTTCAAACGGCAGCGAGAGCGGATACAGGCCGTTGCCGAAGTGGGGCAAATTTGCCCAGACCCGGGAGGGCGCTCTTGGAATGGCTGCCGATGAATTGCGAGGGCAGCTAGGCCGTCTGACAGATCGAGAGCGGTTGCGTGTCATTGCTTGGTTAGGGAGCATTCTGCCCGCCACCCAATAACGATCGGAAATTAAGACACCGTACAAAGGCCTCCACTTCTGTGCAGCCAGCCATAGCTCTCAGTGTATGTATCCTGGCTAACCAAATTGTTACGCATGCGAAACATCAACGATCTTTGAAAGGCCGGGTGACCCTCTTGCTAGAAGTGGAACCCATAAAGCGCATCATTAAGATCCAGACACGCGCTTTCTATACGGTCAGTGCCCCAGGCAATAAGGCCGAAGTGGTGCACTACTGGCGATCTGCCAACAAAATTGCGGCGTTGAATTTGTCCCAGAGAGACAAGTGGTTACTGACCACTTAGGAAAAAAATAATAGGTATGCTTATCTGCATGATAGCCTGCTACGAAACTAGCGGGGGAGGAGATGCAGATGGAGAGCCTAAAGTTTTCCAATGAAGGCCCAGCGTTCCCAGGCCACTTGGTAAATGCCATGTTCGCTGGTGACGTTGTGTTCCTGTGTGGTGCTGGCATCAGCGCCCCCCAACTCCCCACCTTTAAGGCGTTGGTTGATGAGTGCTTTGCGCGTCTTCGCTTAAACATGAGCGCTTCAGAAAATCAATCTTATAAGGATGGACGGTACGAGGAAGTGCTGGGATCAGCCAGTCGTAGAATTGTCGATCCAGCCGAGTTGGAAAGAACGATCATGGACTTGCTTGGTCCGCAAATTGATCATGATCTTAGCCACCACCACACCATCCTGAAGTTGTCACGCAATCTCAATAACCAACCATTAATCATCACCACAAATTTCGATACATTGCTTGAACAGGCACTATCGGAGCAAGAAGACCCAGAGCAAATAATATCGCTTAGTTTCGCTGGGCAAGATCTCCCGCCACCAGGCAATGCAAATTTTGGTGGGATTATCCACCTTCACGGCCGCATCGAGAATGAAGAGCTCGGGCTCAGTGCGACACCATTAGTTATGACAAGCTCAGATTATGGTGAGGCGTACATGCGTGCTGGATGGGCGTCACGATTCCTCTTTGATCTGTGCCGATGCAAGACAGTCGTCTTGGCTGGGTATCGTGCTGGTGATGCACCAGTAAGATATTTTCTGAATGTGCTTGAAGCTGACCGCCAACGTTTTCCAGACTTGCATAAAGTTTATGCCCTTGAAGCGGTAACCGAGGACAAGAAAGTCGATACTCGCTGGGAGGCCTTGGCAGTAGAACCTATCGCCTATAAATATCATATTGAGCCTGAGACTAAGGCTGAAAATCACAGCGTTCTATGGCGCGATCTTGAAAGGCTTGCAGATGTGATCGAGCGCCCCAGTGTGACACGTCAACAATGGGCACGCGAAATTCTCGGCAAACCCTTTGCTGAAGCCGATCCCCTTGAGCTAGATCGTATAGCTTGGCTGTATCGCGGACATCGCGACCTTTGGTGGGTTGCCATTAAAACGATTGAGGATGCAGATTGGTTCGATTTTTTAGCTGATCGCAAGCTATGGAGTGATGAAGAGGCGCCGCGGATTCTTGCTGCGTGGGTCGCTCTTGATTTCCAATCAGCTGACCGATTTCAGTTGGCGATAGAATGGTTAAGGAAGCTGGGGAAGCCGTTCGCACATGAGATCTCTCGCCGCCTTCAGCAGCCTCAAGCGCTCCCTGAGTTCTGGGTACGTGCGTGGCGTTTGCTATCAATCAGCGAGCCTAGACCGAACAACCAATCCGATGAAGCGATGCCGTCCTTTATGCTCGTACAAGTGCTCCAAAGTGCAGTAGTGCTTAATGACGACTTGGAGCGGGCTGTTAGGCTTCTTAGGCCTGTTCTCGAGCTGAGACCAAAACTCACCAGCTTTTACACTGAACCCGATCCTGAGACACCAGAAAGGATTAATCAGCTAGCCTGGCCATATCTTCGATTGCGAGATGAAGTCGGCGCGGAAAGGCTAATGAATGCTCTTATCGAGTTTCCACAGCCTCAGGTCATTATGTCTATTGCAACCGCACAACTAGCGTCCGTAGCTAGGCTCTCGCTCGACATCGGCGACATCAGCGAAGACTTTGACAGAAGCAGTAGTAACGTACCCTCTATCGAGCCACACCCACAAAATGCTCATCGAGACGGATTGATCTACCTCGTACAACTACTCGCCAGCAAACTCCCTGAAGCGGCTGACGCGGATTGCCTTACTACCCGAAATCTTGTTGACGTGTGGCCAACGATGCCAGGCCAGCTCGGCACCCGACTTTGGCTCCATGCGTTGCGTAACAACAAGTTATTCACTGCAAATGAAGCAATTGAAGGGCTAATGGCTCTTACGCTCGCCGATTTCTGGACGTTGCGCCGCGAACTTGCCCTCGTCTTGCGAGACCGCTCAGCGGATGCCGATGCGGATTCGTTAGCCCTCATAGAACACCGTATTCTGACCGAAGGTCAGAATTACTTCGATCGCTACGAAATAGAGGCAGGGCAAGCCGACTGGCGAGTTCATGCTCTCGATACCGCCGTGTGGCTGCGGCTCAATATGCTAGCCGTTGCTGGCAGACTTTCCGATGCGGGTGCGGCCGAGTTAGAGGAAATTAAGAGGCGGCGCGATTATCTTGCTCGGGAAATCGATGACCAAGATTTTTTTGATTCATACTCATCTGGAGTGCGATTGGTCAAGGGTGACGCTCAGCCGATAATGGACGCTTCAGACACAGATCGAATTGAAATCGCACGCAAAGCTATGCACAGCCAAGACATAGAGCAGCAACTGGGCTGGAGAGCCTATTGCCAAGCCGATCCCCATGGCGCGTACGACACGCTAACGCAAGAAGAACTCGACGAGCCGAATGCCTTACTTTGGAGCGGTTTAATCGAAACCTTGTCTACTGCTAAAGAGGAGAGCGATCAGAGCCGCAATCAACTTGTATCGAGCATTTTTTCAGCTTTAGAGCCAGCAACCAACGAATTCCTCGCGCTAGTTATTAATCCCCTCGCAAACCTTTATGGCAGTGCTCAACGGCGACCTGAGTCTACAGTTATCAAATGGTGGCCGAGGCTATTCGACATTGCAGTGAATAACGATTCGACTCCCTTTGAGTTGGGTAATGATCTCATTGATGAAGCGATCAATTCACCCGGGGGGCGTCTGACAATTGCGGCTTTAAGTGACATCAGTGAACACAAGCAATCAGGCGAGCCAATCAACCTGGAGCTTATTAACGCGATCACCCAAGCTGCTTCAGCCGAGGGCCGACAGGGGGTGATGGCGCGTGCAATACTTGTTGAGAACGCGGCTTTTGTTGACTCGCTTGATGAAGAGCAGATCAACAAACCGCTTGAAATGGCTCTTAGAGGAGATACGAGCGAAGCCGTGGCGTTGCGATCGGTCATGGTAGTGCATGGGCGCCTATCGCGGCCCGCTTATCGAGCGTTCAGCAAGCATATCCTTCGTGGAGTTACTGAGGTCGATAGCCAAGGGAGTGCCCCTACTGTTGCGGCCAGGATTATTTCGCCCGCGCTGTCTATTGTAAGTGGAGATTCAGAGTCTGCGGACTGGGGCATCATGCTAACGGACGTCGCTGAGGCTCTGCGCAGTGGCCCACCAGCGTTGCGCGTGGGTGCCGCAAAATTCCTGAATCAATGGATCACCTATCAGTTCAAGGGAGACCCATCCACAGCATGGCGCAGCTACATAGGGCCATTACTCGCGAAAGTCTGGCCTCGCGAGCGGATGCTGCGTGAGAGGGAGCTAACTCCCCATTTTGCAGACTTGGCCGTAAATTCAGGAGAAGCCTTCCCAGAAGCCCTTAATATGCTGCAGCCTTATCTTGAAATATCTGAAAATCAACATGTCACACATACAATCTCTAAGACGCAAATCCCCGAGAATTTTCCCAGCGAAACGCTGGCTCTACTTTGGAAATTGTTTGGTGTGGGTAGCACCGGAGATCTATATAACGCCCACCAGATATTAGACCGACTCATCGAAGCTCAACCTAATATTGAGGTGGATAGGCGTTTTCAATGGCTAAACCAGCGTACTGTCCGATATGAATGATCAACCACACGCAAAACGGTATTAGGTAAGCCGCCACCAGGACTACACACTGCCGATCCTTCTACCGGCAGGGCAGAACTTAAAATGCCTGCTGGCGCCTTTGGGCCTGAGGGAGGTGGTTCGGATTGAGGTAGGGCGGGGAGACCCGCCTTCCCCTAGCCAGGGAAGGGGACTGAAAGGTATCCGCTACTGGCCTCGCCACAACCAGCAGGCGGCAAGGTTATCAACCATCTGCAATTACGCCTGGGCAGCCTGGCTGGCGCCAGGAGCAAGAAACAACGGCAGATAAAAACGGATTTGAAGCCGCCGATAAGCCGCTGAATGTGGCACAGCTATTTACACTACAACGGTTAGTTCTAGGGCTGTTGTAGTCGAGGAAGTGGCCCTATTAAGACTATGATCACATCACCACTGTGACAGAACCGTATTACCAATAACTTTTATAGCATTTAAGAAATTGATTTTAAACATGTTTGCATCATCATCAAAAAAGACGGTTCCACCACGTAGTGGAATGTTATAAATAGCGCTCTGTGACATTGGAATCTGACACATGTTAGCCGATACCCTGAAAACTCTTGGTCCTTGCTTGAGCACGGACCTGACAGACTACTTAGTAACCCATAAGGGGTTGTCTCAACAGGCGGCGCGTCAGCGCGTAAGCCGAGGTGGCGTGCGGATAAAGCGGCTAGCACATCTTCCTTTCGGCAGAAGGGCAAAATTTCTTTATCACGAAGACGACTTCGCGTCTCCACGGTATTGGGAAAATCTTTATGAAGCTATATTCAAAGCAAACGGACCCTATGCACGCGCCTTAGGGGCCGTTCAGGCACGTGGCGCCGTGCCACTGGAACATTTTAAAGGCGCATGTGGTGCGCCTGTTGCTCAGAGAAAGCAAATCTCCGCAAAAACATTGTTGGATCGTATGATCTCCGCGAACGTTTTAGTCGAGGAAACCTTGCCTGGGCTGGGGCTATGCGTGATGACCAAGGAGACGTATGAACGTTATCAGAACCAATTGGATAAACTAGCGGCTGCTACCCGATCTCGTCTCATCGCAGAGAGCATCTTATTGGATAGTGTTCGAGAATGGCTGCGAAGATTGGCTATGGTGAGTTACAACTCTGTTCGGACACGTGAGTCGGAGATGCCTCGTGTTGGCACCTTTAACTGGGATTTGACTGCTCCAAGCTACCTAACATCCGTAATAACTCGACAGAAGGATGAAGGGATTAAGCCAGGCTACGTAGTATGCGATATATTATTGATCGACCACGCGCAGCTTACACATGTCGAACCTTTCTTGCATAAAGTACGGTCACTAAATGCGCTCAAAAATATCGGGCGGACCATGTTTATTATGGTGGCACATAGCTACGATGAGGATGCATTCAGAGCCTTGCGATCGGCTGGCATTATGCCAGCCACCCCAAAATCTCTATTCGGAGAAGACATTGCCATTGGCTTTCGTGAACTTATTCAAACGCTCAAGAAAGCTGCCAAGGGTGTCGTCGAACCTGTTAAGTTTGATCAACTTTTCTCTACGTTCGGTAAACTTGAAGGTGCTGTCGGCAACATGCGGGGCGCTTTCTTCGAGTTATTAGTGGCCGAGGTGGTACGCAAAACAGCAGCGGGACAAGTTAAGTTGAATAAGATATGCAAGGGTGCAGACGGCGATGCAGAGGTGGACGTTTATCATCTAAACGAAGGTATCACAGCCCAAATGATCGAATGCAAAGGGGTCGCACCCGACACCTTCGTTGACGATGATGCTGTAGGGGTGTGGTTGACTACACGGATTACTCGTGTGCGTCATCATCTTCAAAGACTTGGGTGGTCAGATCCGCTTCCTCGTTTTGAACTTTGGACTAGCGGGGCGTTGTCCACACAGGCTCAGGAGAGGGTGGAAAGGACGCGGCTCGCCAATGCAAAAAAATTCGAACTCTTAGTAGTAGAGGGCGATGCGCTACGTACCTTGGTCAAGGGTTTGAACGATAAAGCATTGCTCAACACATTCGAACAACATTTTTTGCCATAGATGACCACATGAGGATTGCTTGATAAAGATCAGAAAACCTCTTCAAATTCGTAACAAAAATTCAAAGTTGATAACTCTATGAACTCTGCCGGCATCGACACCTGCGCCTTACTTACAATGCTAGGATTGATTGCTGCGGTTTGGGCAGTCGTACCAAGCACGGGAGGGATGACACGCCTTCCCCTGGCCAGGGAAGGGGGCTGAAAAGAATTCGCTACAGTGCCTAGGCTGGCCCCGATACGATCAGGAGTCGGCCATGGCTACCAACCAACCGCGATAACGCCTGGGCAGCCTGGCTGGCGCCACGCGCACGAAACAGCTGGCGCACTACCGCTGGTATGAAACGCCATGCGCCCATCAATCCCTTGGGAAGGGAGCCTTTCACCCACTCCTCAGCCATCACATCGGGATCGACCCTGATCTCTGTGATCGATAGATGCTGGTTTGTGCCAGTCCTCACCAAGCTACGGTAATACGCATCAGGCTCAAGAACAGAGGCGGCGCTAAGTTGATTCCACGGCTGGTGATAGAGGACGTTAGCTGAAGGGCTATCGCTCCACGAACCCAGGGTCTCGACTGGCCCTTCCCATTTAAGCCCCAGGACAACGCCATAGCCTCCAAAAATCTGCTGTTGCCCAGCTTGAGGCAATCGCTCGCCGTCAGCATCGAGCAACAGCATATTCAAACAGGCATCGGCACACAGCACGTCATGCGAGAACGGCTCGAATACACCACTAGACAGTATGTGATGCGCCGCTTGCGGCGAGGTAACGTGATGAAGGTAATTGGCCAAGTTGGGTTCCTCTTGTCAGTAAAGGGGTGAAATGAAGCTTCATCCCGGCAGGCTGGAGCATTAACGAGCCGGGATGGAGTGATGCAAACGATCGGGGAGCTTGTCCCCGTCTTCTAGCGTGCCAGCAGGTAATGCTTCGAGCACGCACTCGCCCATAAGTCGACGCCTAAAGCCAAAGTAGGGGGGGGGCTGTCACATGCTCAGCCATTCTGGCTGGCTCACTACCGGCAGCAGGGCGTGTCGTGTGTCCATATCGGCTTGATCCATGGTGGTGGGCACTGGCTCGCCAACCTCCAGGGCAATCGCGTACACGAGGCGATCCCAAAGTGCTCTGATCACACCATCCCCAATCGCGGCAAACGCAACGGGAAAAGTCAGTCTCGGCAGCTCGGCATAAATATCTTGAATCGATTTCGAGTCATCTACGGCAACACCGAGCAACCAGGCATTGGCGCTCGTAAGCTGCTGCAAAATCGAGTAGTGGGTATAGAGACGATTCAGCCCCCTGACTCGGCATATATGAAGACTCACATGCCTGGCCAGGCGGGTTGCCTCATTCCGAACCCGCAAATGTTGATGCATCGTTCATACCTCACAGCAGCGCGATGGCTTCAGCTCTCGTCACACTGAGCCTGAAGTAGGACGGCAATTTCTCGCTCGACTGACGCGACCACTGGCTGCAACGTCTCATCAACGTAAGCGCGCCATAAACCCCATCTATGCAGGCTTTGCTTAGACCGGTAATGTCTCTTTCCACTGCCAGGGCAACAGCGTGTTCAGTTCGTCATCGTTGTTGAGGGTGGGCAGTGTCTCGAAGACGTGCTGCAAGTACTCGTAGGGTGAGAGGCCATTGGCTTTGGCGGTTTCGATCAGGCTGTAGATCGCCGCGCTGGCCTGTGCACCGCTGGGGGTGTGGCTGAATAACCAGTTTTTGCGGCCAACGACGAACGGGCGGATGGCGTTCTCTGCTGGGTTATTGTCCAGCGGGATCAGGCCATCGTCCAGGAACCGGGTCAGGCGGGGCCACTGATGATCCAAGTAGTGCAGCGCTTTCCCCAGTGCGCTTTTGGGCAGCACCTGGGCCAGTGACTTGTCGAGCTAGGTGCGAAGTTGATCGATTAATGGGCGGCTCTTCTGGTCACGCAGTGCGTGACGCGCGTCGGGCTCAAGCGCCTTGGCCTGTTTTTCCACGCCATACAGCTTACGGATCTGGTTCAGCGCCCAGTCCGCCTTGCCGGTCTTGCCTTTGGGCTGCACCTTCTGGGCCTCGACGAACTTACGCCGGGCATGCGCCCAGCAGCCCGCATGGGTGATCCCATTGCGGCGCACAACCTCGGCGTAGCCTTCATAGCCATCGGTGATTAAGCGACCCGCATAGTCGCCCAACAGATCAACGGGCACCCGTCCGGCGCGGCTGGCGGCGTAGTCGAAAAGAACGACTTGTTGGCCCGGCGGCCCACCGCGCTGCACCCACATGTAAGACGTGGCACTCGCTTGACGATCCGCTTCTTGATTCACCTGGAGCGTTGTCTCGTCCATGTGGATCAGCGGTGCGCTGAGCAGGTGATGACGTAACGTCTCGATCAATGGGGTGATGCGTTCACCGGCCTGCACCATCCAGCGGGCCAGGGTATTGCGGGGGCTCTCGGCACCATGGCGGGCGAAGAGTTGGCTTTGTCGATATAGCGGCAAGGCATCCTGGTACTTGGCGGTCGCCACATACGCCAACAGCGTGGCGCTGGCATTGCTTTTGGGGAGTAGCTTAGCGGGTGCCGCGGCGATCTTAACGCCCTCTTCGCAGGTTCGGCACGCATACTTGCGCCGGACATGACGGATGACCTCGACCCGTGCGGGCACCACGTGAAGTTCCTCGCTAACCGCTTCACCCATGACCGTTAGCGCGGTGCCATCGTCCTGACAGTGGCGAGCTTCTTCGGGGAGTTCATGCACCACCTCAACCCGTGGAAGTTCGGGCGGCAACGCCACCCGGCCACCCCGGGTTCGGCGTGTCGTCGGCGTGGCGGGCTCGACCGTGGTGTCATCCACGACATCGTTATCTGTCGCCTCGGTGGCGCCGTCTTCCTCGTCAACCGCCACTTCGGCTTCGTTGATCAGCAAGTCTTTCTGATCCACCTGATACTTCTCAGTGGAAGGGCCGAACTGGCGCTCCAGGGCCAACCGGAACTGTTCAAACAGCGATTGCTTGGTGGCTTCCCACTGGGCTTCCTTTTTCTCCATCAACGCCACTAGCCGCGCATTTTCAGCGTCAGCAGCGGCCAGCTTGCGCTCAAGCTGGGTGATCGTTGGCGAGGAGGAATCGGCGTTTTTCATACCGCCTAGTTTACCAAAAACGCCGCTAAAACAAGAGCAAAAAAAGCTAACCAACCTGCTGAAAATACAACGCTTTGTGGGGTTGCATCGCCTTCAGATTCACACCATCCAGCAGCCAGTTAAGTTCCTGGCCCGTCAGCGTCACCGTGTCGCCTTCCAGGTGTGTTGGCCACTTAAAGCGTTCGCGTTCCAGCCGCTTGTACCACACCACAAAACCGTTACGCTCCCAAAACAGCAGCTTCACCTTATCGCGTTGGCGGTTACCGAACACAAAGAGCGCCTGCTCAAACGGATTCAAGTCCATGGCCTCCTGAACCAGCAGGGCCAACCCATCGATTTGTTTTCGCATATCCACAGGCTCGCGGCACAGGTACACCGTCAGATCGGTACCGGGGCGGATCATGTCACCACCTCCACCGACAAAAATCGCGCGGGGCGGCAACGTGGTGGCACCGGTAACCCTTGCACGCTTAACCGCCTTTCCCACGTCAGCAGGTCGGTGAGGGTTAACGCCTGTGAGTCGGCGTAATCACTTAACGGCATGTTCCGCATTGAGGCAACGTAAAGATGCCCTAACCAAAAGGCCTGGGTCGGGTTGAGTTCACAGTGCATGAGGATCTCCAAACCAAAGAGATCGTCAGTGTGATCAGCACTGATTAGCTTGCCTAGATGGGGTTAATGGCTCGCTTACGGATCGAAGAGGACCAACGCAACATGGAGACCGGGTTCCGAGTCCGGCCCAAGGCTATCCGCGAGCAGTACGAGTCCGATCTGCGGGAAACCAAGGAGGCGCTGGGCGAGGCTAACCTGCAGATCTATGCATTAAAAAAGTTCAAACGCCTGCTCGACGAGGACGAGAACTCATAAGGTCGTTGCAGGCGGAACTGGCCCAGGAGGGCCACGTGGTATCACTCGTCAAGCTATGTCAGTGGCTGGGGCTCCCCCGGCGGACGCTGTACTATCGTCTCAAACCGCGTCGCCGGGTGATCAATACCGATCTCGCCGCTCGGGTAAAGCTGGCTCTGGAGCGATTCCCCACCTATGGTTATCGTCGTCTGGCGTGTGTGCTGGGTGAGAACCGCAAACCGATCCAGCGCATCCTGCAGTTGAAGAACTGGCAGGTACGCAAGCGACCGTAGGGCTTCCGGCCGCGTGCCCGGAGTCTGCCCTCAGTGACCACACGACTGGATGAGCGCTGGGCCACCGACCTGACGCACGTTTGGTGCGGCGAGGACCGACGGGCCAGCTTGGCGATGATCATCGATTGCTGCACGCGAGAAATTCTCGGTTGGCGACTATCGGACAATGGCAGCAGCAAGACCGCCGAGGCCGCGCTGGAAGAGGCTCTGGTGTATCGATTCGGCGCGCTGGGTCGTTTTCATCAACCTCTGGCACTGAGGTCGGTTAATGGCCTCGTATTCAGCAGTCGGCATTACACGGCGACAGTGAAGGCCTATGGGCTCACCCAGGAGTTCACGACGCCATATACACCGGAGCAGAACGGGCTTGTCGAGCGCTTCTTCCGATCATTGAAGGAGGAGTGCATCTGGTAGCATCGATTTGAGTCGTTGGGCCAAGCTAGAGCGGTTCTCGGGCGCTGGATGCGGTACTACAACGAAGAACGGCCACATCAGTCACTAGGCTATGTGGCGCCCCGAGCACACCCTGCAATAGCTGCGTAGGGTGTGCAAAAACCAGGGGGGCATTACAAATCTTCCCATCCCACTCACCCGCATAACCTCCCTCGTCATCGAATCGTTCAATGGGCGCTTTCGAGATGAATGTCTGGATGAGCATTGGTTCACCAGCCTTCATCACGCCAAGGTTGTCATCGAAGCATGGCGGCGGGAGTACAACAAAGAAAGACCGAAAAAGCGTCTTGGAGGGCTGACGCCTTCAGCCTATGCCGAGCAACTGGTGGTAAAACACGATAAAGTTACTTCTGACTCTAAACTCGGCTACTACTGAAGATGGCTTGACGTCGCTCCTGTTTCTACCGGGTTGCCCAAAGTGCTGCGGTTATTCTATGAATCCAGGTGATAAAGATTTGAAACCGCTTTGTAAAGTACTTTTATCTCATTGTCCTGATACGTCAACGAACATGGAATTTGATCTATGACCCCACTTAAGCGACTTGAGAAATGGCTTTACAGAAAGGCCGAAGGAAAGCCCATGCTGCAATGGTTTGTTGATGGCGAATTTCTGTTTGACTACACAAGCCCTCCTTTGAAGATAGTGGAGCTTGGCCTTACGTTGTTTCTCGGCGTGGTTATCACGTTCTGGTGGCGCCTGCCTCCCGAAGTACCGGTTGGCCTTTATCTATCGGTGCTGATGATAACACTGCTATTGGTTGGGGGTATCAACTACTTCCAACATGTGATCGGTTCTGAAAAGCAGGGTACTTTGAACGATCTGATCAAGTCGGTCAGTCGCAATCAGGACGATCTGACCAAACTCCTAGCCACCATGCCGCCACCGCATGCGATGGAGACCTTTATTCTCTCGTACAGCAAAACGCTGGACTTGAAGCGCAATCTGGGCTCCTACATACCCGAAGATGCCGAAGGGCTTGAGCAAAGGTTGAAGGATCTGAAAACCGGTGTCTTGATGTGCCTTCATGGTTTGGCCCGACTATACGTTCAGTACGAGCATAAACCCCGCTCTACCACCTGTTATGCCCACTGGCTGGAATACAGGGGAATGGCCGACCTCAATGCGGATGATACGCTGAAGCAGGCCGTGCGGGACAAGATCCAGTTCGTGGAGAACAAGGACGATCCCCTGTATGGGTTAGCGGGTGTTCTTCATGTCGATCCCGAGATGACAGTTCAGGTAGGCCGTACAGAAGCCAAACCAAAAGCTGATGAGAACGTCACGGAGATGTATCTCCCTTTCCCCGAGGAACGGGAAAGTGACACAGCCTCCACTAAGACGCGGTTTCTCCCTGTCGCCCCGCTGGCATTCCATCTAGGGCAAGTGGACTACAACAACGTCAGCCAGCAGATTACGAAGGACAGCCTCCAGAAGGAGTGGAATATCAGTTCCGAGGTCATGGATGAGGTGCTTGAGTTTTTTGGCAAGAGTGGTTCGGTCGGCAGTGTCGTCGGCTATAAGCTGAGCCTCAACATTGAAGGCGATACTGAACATCTAGGTGTTCTGGTTGTCTCGTCAAAAAGTGAGGACTCGAAGGATGGAAAAGCTGCAATTGATGCCTACTTGAATCTTTGCCGACCATTGATTGAACTGCAAAAAGAGTTTATATCTGATATCATAATAGTCAGGGCTATGTTATCAGAGCCCAAAGCCACCACCCAGTTGGAGGTGTGAAATGGAAAAGTTAACTACTGCAGAACGAATCAAAAAGCTTCGCATGGGCAACCCCGAGAGCGCAGCCAAGATCGCTGAACGCTACTACGAGGAGTCTCAGGCTCAGATGAACGGTGAGTTCGTAAACCTGCGCGACAACGATCATTACGTCGCCAGGCCAGATGGCTCCCTGGAGAAGGTGGCCGAGGCTGCTACATTCTGACACCGCTACGAATCCCCAGAACCCGTCATCAAGCTTTTTCAGTGCATCAAATAAGTCTTTGGCTATCGCAAAATCCGCTGTCGTAGCCTAGCCAAAACACCTACTGTTCGCACTTACTAACAGCGTTTCCAACCTGCTGATCGGAACCTCATTCGCTACCGTTACTCGCCAGAGCGCGTCCTGACACTTTATTGTAAACGCGTGAGGTCGAAACCAACATATGTGAACTCAAATTGGCTGTTGGCCGAAAACCGTCACTACGAGCACTGGTAATGTCGGATTTGATTACAACCTTCTCAACCCACTCACTCTCATAACCTCCCTCGTCACCGCATCATTCAATATCCCGCGTTTGGCTTCGATCAGCCTGAGCCATTCGCGGGCGCGGGTGATGCCAGTGTAGACCAGCTCGCGGGTGAGAATGGGGTTAGGCGTGGGTGGTAGCAGCGAGGCGGTGTGCAGGAATTCCGAGCCCTGGGACTTGTGTACCGTCATCGCGAAGACGGTTTCTACCGCGTGCAGGCGGGAAGGCAGCACCCAGTCGATGGGTTTTTCCGGGTCGCTGGTGGGGAAGGCGACGCGCAGTAATGATTTACCCGGCGTGCGCAGGTTCGGCACCGCGAGGGTAATGCTAATGTCGCCGTTCATCAGCTTCAGGCCGCAGTCATTTTGCGTCACCAGTACCTGGCGGCCTTCATACCAGCTTATTCAATGCGGTGTCGTCATTGACTACCTGGATGGCGTTAGCTCCAACCAGCTAATGCCTTGCCAGGTTAAGGTGCTGTCATTCAGTCGAACGAATAAAGGCCTCAACGGGGGGAGATAAATGACGGTAACCCAACACAAGATCGAATTGAGCTTCAGAACCCGGTAACGAACGATAGCTGATTCGGTCTCCCTGAAAGCCACGCATGCTTTCGGGAACAATAGATACGCCGCCTCCGACTGCTATCAACGACAGCACGGCATGCATTCCGTGTGCCTCTTGCGTCACCCTGGGTACAAAGCCTGCATTAGCGCAAAGGCGGATAACCTGCAGGTGAAAGCCGCGCCCCTCCACCATTGGCCATAGAATGAAAGGTTCGTCAGAGAGGTCGGCAAGCGTTAATGTTGGCCGCCTACAGAGAGGATGATCTTTCGGGATGGCCATGCATAATCGATCACTATCGAAGCGTGTCTGCTCGATATCTTCAGCATTCACAAGCGGTGGGATCAAAACACCCACGTCCAGTGTTCCGTCGCGCAACGCGCCAATCTGTGCAGCAGTCGTTGCCTCACGTAGCTCAAGACGAACCTCAGGATGGCTTGTCCGAAATTCACGAATGACATCAGGTAGTCGCCCATAAAGCGAACTTCCCACATAGCCTAGGCGCACTAAACCTGCTCTGCCTGCCGCGACATCTCGTGTTGCGGTAATGGCTTGTTCTGCTCGTCGAAGCGTTTCGTATGCTTCATCAAGGAATCTCTTTCCCGCAGGGGTTAAGCCAAGAACACGGTTGCCACGCTCAATCAGGGTGACATTGATATCGCCCTCCAGCTTGCGGATCGCGCTGGTAAGAGGGGGCTGCGACATATTCAATCGCGCTGCAGCACGGTGAAAGTGTAATTCTTCCGCCACAGCCACAAATTGCTCCATTGCACGCAAGGTGATATGAGCTTTGGTGTCTGACGTCATGCTGTAACTCCGAATATGCCATTAGTAATTCAATGCTCTTATGATATTAAAAATATATCAAATCACCATATTATTAGTATTTTATGTATTGTATTGCCCGTTTCATACTTTCACTAGTGTTCTCAGAAAGAACGGAGTGTGAAATGGTGAATTTTAAAGGGCAGGTGGTACTTATCACTGGATCAGGTCGCGGGCTTGGTTTTTCGTATGCTCAATGCGTTGCACGACTTGGTGCAACAGTTCTGATCCAGGATAACGGTGCCGGTTCTGATGGTAATGGAGCGGATCCACAGGTTGCGGAGCTTGCAGCAGAGCAACTTCGGTTGGAAGGTCTGGATGCAAGAGCAGTATCAGCAGATATTGGAACGCGTGAAGGCTGCCATGCACTAGTACGCAGTGCTCTGACAATCAACGGACGGTTGGATGCTCTGATTCATAATGCAGGGTGGGTAGCCTATGAAAACATTGACGCTATAGAGGAACGCGCCTTTGACCAAATGATGGCCATCGCCGCGAAGGCACCTCTTTGGCTCGCACAGGCAGCTTGGCCTGCGATGAAAGCAGCGGGCTATGGCCGCATCGTCATGATCACTTCTTGTCGAGCGCTCTACCCACAGTATGTTCAGAACGGGCTCGCTTCCTACGCGGCTGCCAAGATGGCGGTGGTGGGAATCATGAATGTGCTTGCTGCTGAAGGCAAAAAGGATGGGATTATCGTCAATGCGGTTTCGCCCGTTGCCAAGACACGCATGTGGGGAATAGAGGGTGAACCAGATGAACTGCGTCCTACCGATGTCGCGCCAGGCGTGGCGTATCTTGCATCTTCGCAATGCGCCGAAAGTGGTTGGATACTGCGTGCCGCGAACGGGCAGTTTCATGCCACCAAGGCAATGGAATCCGAGGGAGTGGACTATCCGCGTGATCTGCGTGCAGTACGTGTCTCAACAGCGGATGAGATGGCTGCGAACTGGCCGCTGATCGCTATTCCTAGCGTGGAGCCTCGCTCATGAACGAGGTGACAGTGGCATTCTCAAGTCAAGCAGTGCTGGGAGAGTCACCTATTTGGAGCGGATCCACTGCTCGGCTTCTATGGGTAGATACCCTGGGGGCTTCGCTCAATATATTCGACCCAATAACGGGCCATAATGTAGTACATGCGATGCCCAGCCCGTTAGGCTTTGTCGCTGAGACATCGGCTGGCCGGTGGATCATTGGCACCGGTTGTCATGTTGAGCTAGTCAGCAGGTCAGGTGATAGGCAGCGAATAGCGACCGCGCCGCATGCCCAAGAAGGGTGCCGGCTCAATGATGCTAGCCTCGACCCTTCAGGCCGCCTGTGGGTGGGCTTGATGAATGAAGAGCTAAAAGAAGGCTCGGGCTATCTTTACCGACTTGATCCTGATAGCGCGTGGCACACTGTCGATTCGGGATTCACGCTCATTAATGGAATTGACTGGAGCCATGATAGGAGCACGCTCTATGTGACAGACTCCCGGCAAGGTGTCATCTACGCCTATGATCACGACCCCTTATCCGGTGAGGTTAAAAACCGACGATCCCTCATCCTTATCAGCCCCAATAAAGGCAAGCCTGATGGGCTGACGGTAGATAGGGAAGGATTCCTGCTCAGTGTTCTTTTTGATGGCGCTGCTATCGCCCGGATATCTCCAGAGGGATATATCGCTAGTACGATTGCGCTCCCTGTTCCACGCCCTACGAGCTGTGCCTTTGATGCTACGGGCCAACACCTCTTCGTTACCTCGGCACGACTTGGTTTGTCCAGAAGCGAGATAGAAAGAGCGCCTGCATCGGGGGCGCTGCTTCGAATTGACTATAAACAGGTGACGGCATGAAGTTACGACTAACCTTCATTAAATAATGTTGAGGTCGCAGGTACGTATTGCCCAAGAGAGCATTGCGCATCGTCTGCCTCTCATATACAGCGGTCATGAGCACTGTTCAAAAGCGTGCATTATCGTGGGGGGGGGGGCACCATGACGAAACAAAAACTGATTCTGCTATTCGATGGGACGTGGAACGACCCTGAAGACCAAACCAATGTTTATCGTATTACCCGGTTGATCCATGATGACGATGACGGTATCAGGCAGAGGTTCTATTACAACCCCGGCGTAGGGACATCTAAGTTTCAGCGCTTTACCGGCGGAGCCTTCGGTCACGGGCTGAGCACAAACCTACAGGAAGGCTATGACTGGCTGGCAAGGCGTTACAGTGAAGGCGATGAGATCTGGATATTCGGGTTCAGCCGTGGTGCCTACACCGCCAGAAGCCTGGTGGGGATGATTCGTAAATGCGGGCTAGTGCATGTCGTCACGCCAGGGTTGCTCGATAAGGCCGAAAGTATTTATCGAAACCGCGATTTGCACCCCGATTCTGAGGTGTGCACAGGGTTCAAGGAGAGCTTCAGCCTCCAGCCCAGGATTCATTTCATTGGTGTGTGGGATACCGTTGGCGCGCTGGGCGTGCCCGGAACCAACCTGTTCAAAAGCAAATACGATTGGCACGATACCGAGCTTTCCAGCATTGTCGATCATGCCTATCAAGCGGTCGCGCTGGACGAACACAGAGCGACTTACAACGTATCGCTCTGGACAAGCAAGGATGGCAAGCAGAAAACGGGCAATCGCGACGTAGAGCAGTGCTGGTTTATCGGCGCCCACGCCAATGTAGGCGGCGGCTATGGTGCTGACGACACACTGGCCGATATATCGCTGAGCTGGATGTTAGCCAAGGCGCAAAAGGCAGGCCTAAAAGTGGCACCCTACGAAGTTGCTGAGGATGCCTGGAAGACAGCACCCAAAGACTCGTTTTCTGATTTCCTGAGGGGGTTCTACGCCAGATACAAACGCCTTGGAAACACCTCTGACGGCCGTTTTTACCGACAATATGCGGAAGTGATGCCAGGGCAGTGTGCGGTGAATATTTCAGTCGATGAGAGTGTTTGGAAGCGCTGGGCCGATACAACGTGTGAGTACCGGCCGCGTACTTTGACCGATGTCCCCCTTTTCCCACCGGAGGAGTAGGCCGAGCGGGCACTTTTGACTCGCAGGCTACGAGCTGGCGCTATGCCGCATTCACCCAGGCGCCATAAGCAGTCGCATGAAAGTGATGGCTGACCTAGATCACGAAGTGGCCACTATCGACTAAAAACTAAGTATTCAAAGTAGGTTTAACCTAAGTTAACTGCTAGTCTCGAAGCATTAGAGCGAAAAACGCCGCAGGGATAATATGATGCAGAATGCCCGCATAACGCTTCACCCAAGCAAGCAGCGCATGCAGGTGCAGGTTGATAGCATTCTGATAGCCGACTCCACCAATACGCTCGAACTCCGCGAACACGGCTACTCGCCACGCCATTACTTTCCACGTGAAGACGTGCGGATGGATTTACTCACCGTTTCAGAGACCATCACTTATTGCCCCTTTAAAGGGCATACGGTGTATTTTTCGCTGGGTGAAAGTCGGGATATTGCTTGGAGTTATGAGGAGCCGATTGAAGGTATGAAAGCTTTAGCAGATAGGGTTGCATTTTCTGAGGAAGTTAGCGAATGACGCTTTTCGACCCAAAGCTGACGTTCGCATATGCAAATAATACGTCACAGGCAGGGTGCTTGAACGTCTACCTACTGCGTTCATAACCAAGCAGGTGGCTCAATATAATTGCACCGCAAGTTCTACCTAGAACAAATCCTACTGACGGCTGCTGCAACTCATCAAAAACTCCATTTGATGATTTATAAGGGAATATCGATACCGTTAAGTTACGCTGGTTTCCGTATAAAAAATTTATTCAAGGGAATGGGAGCATCCAGAAAACCATGCATATTTCAAAGCTGAAATTGGTCAACTATCGAAATTTTAAGAACACCACGTTGTATTTTAAGCGAGGTGTCAACACGATTATTGGCGAAAATGGTTCTGGTAAATCAAATATCCTCCGCGCTATACGTCTCCTACTGGATGACCACATGGTGCGAGCTGCCCATCGCCTGGATGAGTCAGATTTCTGTCGTTCACTAAGTCGGTGGCAAGGCCACTGGATTATCATTAGTGTGGAATTCGAGGAGATCAGCTCTGACGAAGCTGTGCAGGCGCTATTTCTACAGACCACCGCCATTCTAGAGGATGGCCCGATCGCAAAGGCGACCTATAACCTTATCTTTCGTCCTAAAAAGGAGATCCGCCTTAAGCTGGCCTCGCTTGGAGACTTCGACAATGATGAGCTAGCGGACATTCGAGACGCGATCACAATCGATGACTACGAGACAATATTCACAGGTAGAAGCAGCGCTGACTTTACTGACCAGTCGGTATACGAATCTATCGTGGGTGATTTCGATATGTGCTGTTTCAGCCCGGAGACTGAATTTCCGGAGATCGGGTCGAAAGTGCCGGGTTTTCTCTCAGTTACAAAAGAGGTTTCGCTGACTTTTGTCCAGGCCTTGCGAGATGTTGTTGCGGAGTTCCATAACAACCGAACGAACCCACTGTTTACGCTTCTTAAGAGCAAGAGCGGCGAAATAGATCCAGGAGCAATGCAGCCCATCTCTGAGATGGTTCGCAACTTGAACACCTCCATTGAAAGCCTTGAGGATGTGCAGTCGGTTCGCCAGCACATCCGTGAGACGATAAAAGATGCTGCCGGTGAGACCTACTCCCCGGCTTCGCTTTCAATCAAGTCCGACCTGCCAGACGAAGCGGAAAAACTTTTTCAATCCTTACGCCTGTTTGTGGGCGAGTCCGATGATGGCTATGAGGGTACGATTCATGAACTGAGCTTGGGTGGGGCAAATCTGATTTACCTGACGCTGAAGCTTCTTGAGTTTAAATATCAGCGCGAAAAGCTCGCTATTGCCAACTTCCTCTTAATCGAAGAACCAGAAGCTCATATCCACAACCATATTCAGAAGACCTTGTTCGATCGCATTTCTTATAACGATGCGCAGATCATCTACACTACACATTCGACCCAGATCTCCGAGGTTAGTAATGTAAGCAACGTTAATATCTTGGGTCGTCAAGGCTCTTTCTGCGAAGCCTACCAACCGGCAACAGGGCTTGATCCATCTCAAGTCGTGAGCATTCAACGCTACCTTGACGCGGTGCGTAGCAACCTACTTTTCGCTAAGAGCGTATTGCTGGTAGAAGGTGATGCCGAGGAGATACTCGTCCCAGTCCTCGTTAAGAAAGTCTTGGGACTAAGCGTCGATGAATTAGGCATCAGTGTCATCAATATTCGTAGTACAGGCTTCAAAAATGTTGCTGTATTATTTCATGACATGCGTATCCGCAAGCGCTGCGCCATAGTCACTGACCTTGACACGACATTCTTCAATGTAGAGCCAAAGTCTACTGATACTGCCGCCTTCGCAGCGAGGAAACTTAAGGCGATCGGCTCGCAGAAAGCCGGTGCTGATCGCAAAACCAATCTCGATACCTTTGTAACCGGAAACCCCTGGGTCAATGCCTTCTACGCGACGCACACGTTTGAAGTTGATTTCGTCGCGGCTAATAACCAAGAGGCAATCGTTAAAACTGCCCATAAGGTGTATAAGTCGCCAGCAACTATCGAACTAGTACTTGAGCAGCTCCGTTCAGGCAAGCTGCAACAAGTAGGCTTACGGACGCTTCTGATGGCCGAGCAAGAAGGAAAAGGCTGGTTTGCGATCCTGCTCGCCGGTGAGCTCGATCATCAAGTTGTGATACCTGATTATATCAGGAAAGCAATTTTGTTCGCGCATGGTCACTTCTCCCGTCCGCTTATTGCTAGGATTCTTCAGTATCGGGTCGACTGCCAATTCCGTGCTGATCCTTCAGCGAATACGCGTTTAGCCATCTTCGAAGATGAAATCGACCGCTTTCTTCAGGGAGAAATCACACTGCCAGAAATTAGAGCAGCATTCGCCTTAGCGGTACCCTACGATGCTATCAATCCATTCTTAGCGGAGATGACCTGATGTTTGTTTGGGAAGAGAACGAACTTGACTCGGAACAAACAGCCGCAGTGAAAGAGTCATCGAGCGTCTTCCTAGTAGCGTGTCCCGGCAGTGGAAAGACGCGCACACTCACGTATAAAATTGCTTATGAACTTTCCCGCCAAGCGGACAAACGGTTCGTCGTTGCGATCACTTATACGCATCGCGCAGCCGACGAGATACAAGAGCGTATTGAAGAAATGGGTGTCGATACGTCTGGTCTGTGGATCGGAACTATCCATTCCTTTTGCCTTGAGTGGGTTATCAAACCCTACGGTATCTACCACCCTGAGCTTGCGCATGGGTACCGTGTCCTTGGTAAGCATGATCGCGAACTCATGCTTGACCGGCTATGCGCCTCTTATTCGGGAGTGACTCATTGGGACTGCGACTACTACTTCACTGTATCTGGATACCATCTTGGATGTGTTGATACTAGAAAGCATGGGGCACTAAACAAGATCCTAAGTGAGTATTTCCACGAGCTTTCAGACACGCGGCAGATAGATTTCGAACTCATCCTTTGGTATGCGCATTCGCTTATGCGTGATCAGAAACATATCGCGCCGCTGCTCTCCCAAGTATTTTCACATATCTTCGTGGACGAATACCAAGATACGAAGCAGATTCAATACAGCCTTCTAACAACTATTCTACGCGAAGGCGAGGGGCGAACGAAGACTTTCATTGTCGGCGATCCGAACCAGGAAATTTTCGGTTCACTCGGAGGTTATGCGATTTCAGCGGCCGACTTCCGAGCGCAGGCGGGAATCCCGATCAAGGAAATGGCTCTCAGTCGAAATTATCGCTCGAGCGAAAGAATCATCAGTCATTTTTCAAACTTCAACGTGCATGCCACTAGCATTCAAGGCGTGGGGATAAACGCAACGTTTCCAAGTATAGTTTCTTACAATCAGCACATAGCTCATACTGACCTACATGACGAGTTGGTTAGGCTGATCCAAGTGAGTCTCTCCGCAGGTCACGCACCCGCGGAGATATGCGTAGTCGCTCCGTGGTGGGTATTGCTTGCGTCAACTACGCGCAAATTGGTGGCAATGTTGCCTGATCAACAGTTCGACGGCCCGGGCCTAGTCCCTTTTAGCAATGACCTGGACAATTTCTGGTTCAAACTATCGAAAATTCTGCTTACTGAGTCTTCGCCAAACATGCTTGTGCGTCGCATGCGTTGGGCTAAAGTTATAATCAACGACCTCGACGATTTTGGCTTCAACACGTCTAGTCTGACACAGCGTTTGTTATTGAGAGAGTGTAATGCACTCTCGATTGTCGAGACGGATGGACTTAACTACCTTGATCAAGCCTTTACCCAACTGTTTGAGCGGCTCGACATAGATTTAGATAGCTTTCCTCCTCTGGTGGAACACCGTGAGGCATTCTTTCGTAGTTCATATTCACGGATTGAAAGGCTTCGTAGGGATGGGGCTAGTTATATAAATGATATATCTTTCTTCAGGAAAGTATTTCGCGAAAGAACCGGCATCACTGTTTCGACCATACACGGGGTCAAGGGTGCTGAGTTCGACGTCGTCATCGCTTTTGGTCTTCTTGAGGGTATGGTTCCGCATTTCAATGAAGTTGCTGGCCAAGTTGCCGCCCAGAAACTGCTTTATGTTATAGGCTCCCGCGCACGTAAGCATCTTCACCTCATATCAGAAGCAGGTCGCCCACGAGGGCGCTACGCGCACTATGTAGCTACTGAGGCCCTAGACTCATGCGCATTCAGCTATAACAAGTGTTGATAGGATAGAAAGGAGTTCTAAATAGGTTAGATCTGCTAAGGGTTATGCAGTAAATTAAAAATTATTCTTAGTAACAAAAAAATAGCTAGTGATGGTATCATTATGATTCGGAAACCATATTCACATATAAAGCCGCGAAGATCGTTAGCCTTAGTGCCTTAGTGCCTTAGTGCCTTAGTGCCTTAGTGCCTTAGTGCCTTAGTGCCTTAGTGCCTTAGTGCCTTAGTGCCTTAGTGCCTTAGTGCCTTAGTGCCTTAGTGCCTTAGTGCCTTAGTGCCTTAGTGCCTTAGTGCCTTAGTGCCTTATGGGCTATCGCTTCGCTCAACATAATGCATCTTTATGACAGCGTTGCATAGACCAAAAGTAGCGATAGCTATCTTAGCTATAGTTTACTTGTTATCATTCGTTATCATGTCTGAATCTAATGTTGGTTCGAATTTGGCAATGATCTTTGGCATAGTTGTTCTTATCATACCTTATTTAGTTCCTTTGGTTTGGCTAGGTAGTTTTAAAAGCCGCACTAAGTATCTAGATCCGGTGTGGGTAAAAGTTGCTCTTGCATTCGTGAGTGTTGGATATTTGGCAGTTTCGACCTCATGGGCATCTGCTGTGCTAAATGAGGCTTTTCATGTCCCAGCTTCAAATTTTCCAATCACTCTTGCGATCATCACACTTGTGTACTTGCCTACCCAGTTAATTTTATTAGTAATTTTTGGCATTGTTTTGATGTCGTTGTTCGCTAATGTAGCTGTCTTTTGGGCTATTTTTTCCAGCAAAAATTGGAAGGAAACACTAAAAAAATTGTTTTCTAATCTTTTTAATAACATATCTCGGTTTTTTGCACGGAAGTTCTGGGTTTTTTGATAAAAATATGAGCCATGTCGCACAACTAATCGCAGTGAGTTTAGACTTCGATGAAAATCATCAATGCACTAACCTCAATAATACTTCTGTAGCTAAGGTGTCACATGTGGGTAATGGTAATGTAATTATATTTAATCGGAACCGGACTGAATATAAAAATTTTAATGGTTTATTCGAGTTTGCGAAGTGTGAGTTCTGGCCAGAAACTTAGTGAAAAGGCTATTTTTGATATCTGTATCGCTGTCCGTCTACAATGCTGCATTAAAAATGTAAATTAAAAATACTTAAGCATAGGTTTTAACCTCGCCAGATCCACTCACCCGCATAACCTCCCTAGTAACCGCATCATTCAATATCCCACGCTTAGCTTCGATCACCGTAAGCCAATCGCGGGCGCGGGTGATGCCGGTGTAGACCAGTTCTTGGGTGAGAATTGGGTTGGGCGTTTGCGGTAGCAGCAGGGCGGTGTGCTGGAATTCCGAGCCTTGGGATTTGTGTACCGTCATGGCGAACACGGTTTCTACTGCGTGTAGGCGGGAGGGCAGCACCCAGTGGATCGGGTTTTCCGGGTCACTGGTCGGAAAGGCAACGCGCAGTAACGATTTACCCGGCGTGCGCGGGTCAGGCGCGGCGAGGGTGATGCCGATATCGCCGTTCATCAGTTTCAGACCGTAGTCGTTTTGGGTGACCAAGACCGGGCGGCCTTCAAACCAGCCTTTTTCCAGCGTGTGGTCGTTGCCGAACAGCAGCTTTTCACTGCGTAACGTTTTGGCTATGCGCAGGTTTAAGCCTTCTACTCCCCACGGGCCTTTGCGTAGCGCGCATAGCAGCTGAAAGCGGCTGTAGGCGTTGAGTACTTGCTTAGCCCACGCATCGTAAACGTCTCTGTTCTCTTCAAACGCCAGTGCCGTATCAAGCCGCTCACTATCTAATGTGTTTAGGTAGTGACAGTAGCCGGTGGGGGGGGCAATGGACTCGCCCTTGAAATTGGTGCGGCCTTCGCCTGCGTTGGGAAAGCGTTCCGGGCTGCCGGTGATCACCAAGCGCTCCAGGGCGCTGTCTTCGTTTTGTGCGTTTGGCTTCAACACCAGGTGGTGCAGGTCGGCGTAGCTGTTATTCAGTACGCCATGCACGGCTTGGTGTTTATCCCGTTCCCGCAATGCCTCACTTAGCGGCTGGTTAATCGCCTGGGCGAGCTGGCCGATGCCGCTTGTTTCAGTAAAGCGGTGGCTTACCCGCAGCATGGTAATGGCTTGATCCAGCGGCTGGCCGTCCGGGTCGATTAATACCTTTGGCAGCGGGTGGTCGGTAAGTTCGGAAAGCCACTTTGCCGTGGCGGGGGTGTAGTGGGCAGCGTCGGCGCGGCGGCATAGGTCGCCCAGCACGGCGCCTGCTTCTACAGATGCCAGCTGGTCTTTATCCCCCAGCAGCACTAGCTTGGCGCTGGCGGGTAGGGCGCTGAGCAGCGCCGTCATCATTTCGATATCCACCATTGAGGCTTCATCTACCACCAGCACATCCAACGCCAGCGGGTTGGCGGCGTTATGGCGGAAGTGGCGGGTGTCGGCTCTGGCACCTAATAAGCGGTGAAGTGTGGTGACTTCTGTAGGGATAGTGGCTTGAAGCAGCTCTGTGGCCTTTTCTTCGCCAGCTAAAGCTGCCTCCCACAATGATATTAGCCCTTTGAAAGGTAGCTTGCTCACCTGCCCGGCGATGGATTCATTTAGCCGTGCGGCGGCTTTGCCGGTGGGGGCGGCCAGGCGGATGCGCAGCGGATGGGCGTTGGGCTGGGCCAGTTGCAGGGTTTGCAGCAGGGCCAGCAGACGCACAACCGTGGTGGTTTTACCGGTGCCGGGGCCGCCGGTGATGATCGCGAAGGGGCTGCGGGCGGCTAGGGCGCAGGCAGTTTTTTGCCAGTCTATGCTGTTGCTGGCGGGGAATAGCGTATTCAGCGCGCTTTTTAGTAACGGGCTATCCGCCTGGCTATCCACACTAACCCGGTGGGCTATTTCCTGGTGCAGGGTTTGCTCGAACTGCCAGTAGCGGCGCAGGTAGAGCCGGGTGGTGAGCGAGGAATCGCTTTTCACCAAAGGCGTATTGCCGGGGCCGTCGCTGATCAGTGTGGGGTGGTTGAACGCGGCCTGCCACTCGGGCAGCGTTAGCGTGGTCAGTACATGGCTGGGCAGCGGCGGCGGGTCGTTCAGGTCGTCGCCTTCCGGCGGCAGCGAAAGCGCAAAATCCGGCGCTTCCAGGGTGGAGGCTATATCCAGGCAGACATGGCCACGGCCAAGCTGGTGGCTGGCCAACGCTGCGCCTAGCAACAGCAGTGGCGGGGCGTTTTGGGTTTCACGGTCGAGAAAGCGCACCAGGGCCAGATCCAGATCCCGCAGCCAGCCACGGGAAACCCAACGCTCACACAGCAGGAATAGCGCGGCTGTGTCGCTTAGCGCGGGGTGCGGCTGGGTAGCACTGGCGGCTGATTCTGTCGGTGGTGTTACCGATGCGGTTGAATCAGGTGCAGCGGGCGGCGCCTCATCGGCGAACAGGTCTAGGTTCATAGATTGTGTGTCTCTATTGCTCATACCAACGCCTCTAGGCCTGTTTCTGATACTGCATCTGCTGCCGTGCCTGTAAACAGTGCATCCAGTGCTTCAATCAATGCGACCGGCGCAGGCACAGCGTGTACGCCGCGGGCGGTGGTGCGGCTGCCGCGCAGAAATACCGTCATCGAGCCGCCCAGGTGTTGGTGCGGGTCGTAGTCGGGCAGGCGCGCTTTCAGCAGCCGATGGAGGGCGAGCATATAAAGAGCTGCTTGCAGGTCGTAGCGCTTTTCGAGCATGGCATCGCGCAGAGCGTCAGTGGTATAGGCGCTGTCGTCGCTACCCAGGTAGTTGGATTTCCAGTCGAGCACATAGAAGCGGCCTTCATGCTCAAAGGCGAGGTCGATAAAGCCCTTGAGCATGCCGTTGAGGGTGTCGGCATCCAGCGCGGGGCGCGATATTCCAGGCAGTAAGTGGTCACTGACCAGTTCGTCCAGCTTGCGGGTTCCTACATGGTGCGCGGTAAACCAAAACTCCAGCTCTACCTGATAGCTTTCGAGTTCGCATAGCGCCACCTGGCTGCCTTCGCTGGGCTGTGACTGTTGTTGTAGGAGTGGCAGGGGAAGCGGCGTGGCGAGCAGCTCTTCAAACCAGCCCGCCAGGGTGACGTGCCACGCCTGCCAGCCGCGCAGCTGCACGCGCCGCCGCAGCATATCTTCTCGGGCAGCGGGGTCTTCTAGCGCTTTGTTGAAGCCCAGTTGGCCCGCCCACTCCAGCAATCCATGCAGGAAGGTGCCGGGGCCTGGGCCACGTGGAAACCGGTGCAGGTGAAACGCTTCGGTGTTGATGGCGTTGTCGTGGGGCTCGTCCAGCACTTCCAGGGTGGTGGCTTCCTGGGGGGTGGTGGGTTCCGGCGCGGGCGTTGTCAGCGGGGTGGTGCTAGATCCAGAGACGGCCCCAGAAGTACGCAGCGCCGAGTAGCTGGCGATCCACCACTGTTCTCGAGCGGGGCGTAGCGGGGTGCGGGCGTGGCCCAGTGCCTGCTGCTCCGGCGCCGGGGTGAAGCGCAGCGCGGTGGGTTCCGGGGCGTCACTTAGCGCAATATCGCTGCCTTCCACCAGCTCGCCTAGCGCGTGGGTAAACGCGCCGGGGGCGATGGCCTTGCCGCCGTTGATCAAGTGGCCGATGGCGCTGTTCTCGATGCCTTTTAGCGGCGCCAGCCCCAGCCAGGTGGCGTGGCGGGCGCGGGTGAGCGCCACGTAGAGCTTGCGCAGGTCTTCGCCCAGCCGTTCACGGTCGGCGGTGGCCAGCGTTGCTTCATCGGCGCTTAGGCTGAGTTGCAGGTTGCCTTCGCTATCGTGCCAGCGCAGCGGCAGGTCGGTGTCGCTGACCGGGCGGTGGTTGGCGATAAACGGCAGGAACACCAGCGGGTACTCCAACCCCTTGGATTTGTGAATGGTCACTACCTTGACCAGATCGGCATCGCTCTCGAGGCGCAGCTTGTGGCTGTCGCCGTGGCTATCCGGGTCGGCAATGGCTTCGGCCAGAAAGCGAATCAGCGCGTGTTCGCCATCCAGTTCCTGGCTGGCGTGCTGCAGCATTTCACCCAGGTGGAGCAGGTCGGTTAGCAAACGCTCACCCTCGGCGAACTCGCCCAGTAGCCGCGCGGCGATATCAAAATCGACCATCAAACGGCGCACCAGCGGCAGCACACCTTGGCGCTGCCACAGGCGGTGGTAGTCGCTGAACTGCTCGACCCGCGCTTCCCAGGCCAGCTCGCTCTGGTTGAGGTGGTCTAACTCTTCAAGACTTAGCCCAAGTACTGATGTTGCCAGGGCGGCGCGCAGCTTGGCTTCCGCCTGGCGGGAGTTGGCCTGGGGTTCGGCGCAGGCGCGCAGCCAAATGGCTAGCTGCGGGGCAATGGGGGAACTGAACACCTTGTCGTGATCGGAAAGGTAGACGCTCTTAATGCCTCGGCTGGCCAGCGCCAGTCGAATCGCCCGGGCTTCCTGTAGGCCGTTGACCAACACTGCCATGTCCGAGGGGGCCAGCGGAGTGAGTCCGTTATCGTCACTGTCATCAGCGGCTTTCGCAAAGCCCGCTTGCTGTTGTCGGCCTGCTTCCAGAAGTGCGGCCATGTGCGAGGCGCAGCGCTCGGCCATCTCGGTTTGGTAGGCGGTTTTGGAAAGCGGCTCTTCGCTTTCAAGTGGCCACAGAGTCATAGCTGCTAGCGGTTTGCCGTTGAGTACCAGCGTCTCCTTGGTGCCTTTGGCGTTGACAGGGTTGAACGGCAGCGGGTTGTCGCCGCCATCGGCACGGAACAGAAAGGCGCCGGCATCGTGCTGGTCAGCGTAGCTGAAGCAGTGGTTGACCGCCGCTACCATGGCGCGGCTGGAACGGAAGTTGGTGCCTAGCGTGACGTGGCGGCCATCGGTGTCTTGGCGGGCCTGCAGGTAGGTGAAGATATCCGCGCCGCGAAAGGCGTAGATCGCCTGTTTGGGATCGCCAATCAGCAGGATGGCGCTGTCGCGGCGGGGCGATGCAACGTCATACACGGCGTTGAAGATGCGGTACTGGATCGGGTCGGTATCTTGAAACTCGTCAATCAGCGCCACGGGGAACTGGCGCTGGATCTGCGCGGCCAGGGCCTCTTTGTTAGGGCCTTTCAGGGCGCGATCCAGATGGGTGAGCAGGTCGTTGGGGCCCATCTCGGCGCGGCGTTCCTGTTCGCGCTCCAGCCGGGCGCGGCACCACTGCACGGCGTGAATCAGCAAGTCGTTGCGCGGCTCGGGCAGGGCATCCAGTGCTTTCGGTAGCTGTGCCAGCGCTTGCCATGCCTGCGGGCAGGGCGGTGCGCCCTCTTTCCAGATATCCGCCATGCCGTCCGGCGTCATGCGTTTCCAAGCGGCGTCGGTGAGCGCGGGGCGGTCAGCATCCGTTTCGCACCACTCGCGCAGTGCGCCTAGCCAGTTGGCGCGGCTTTTGGCGTTGAAGCTTTGGCCCTTGAAGGCTTTGCGTGTGGCGGCCTCTTCCAGGGCGGGTACCAGCTCGTCCAGCCAGGCGGCCCAGGGGGCTTTGAGCTCGCTGAGCTGGGCGGCGCGTTCGGCCTGGGTGGCGGCCAGGGTCTCTCTGGGCTCGGGCTTTTCGTCGCCCAGCGCTTCGCTTTCGGGCAATAGCCGTTGTAGCGGGGCGTGCAGGTCGTCGGGTGATTTCCAGTAGCGAGTGACAATGCCGAGGGCGTCACTGTCCAGCGGGTAGTAGAAGCTGCGCCAGTAGTCGCGCACCACTTCCTGTTCCAGTTCGCGCTGGTCGTTTTCCAGGTTGAGGGAGAACAGGCTGCCGCTGTCGAAGGCGTGTTCGCGCAGCATGCGGTAGCACCAGCTGTGGATGGTGGAAACCGCAGCTTCGTCCATCCACTCGGCAGCCAGGGCTAAGCGCCGTGAGCAGGCGGGCCAGGTGGCGGGGTCGTATTGGTCGCGGAGTTGGAGGAGTAGTGGATCTGCCCCTCCTTCTACGTCCTCAGCTCGAAATACTTCTGCTGCTTCTACCAGTCGATTGCGGATGCGTTCGCGTAGCTCTTGGGTGGCGGCGTTGGTGAAGGTGACGACGAGGATTTCCGGCGGCGTGAGCGGGCGGATAAACGCGGTGTCATCGTCAACGCTGTGACCGCCGAGCACCAAACGCACGTAAAGCAGGGCGATGGTGAAGGTTTTACCGGTGCCAGCACTGGCCTCTATCAGTCGGCTGCCGTGAAGGGGGAGGCTCAATGGATTGAGGGGGGCGGGCTGGCTCATAAGAAGATACTGTTAATTTCAGCGGAAAAATCTTGCCTAGAGATGAACAACTGACTCATGCCGCTTCCTCATTTTCAATCGGGCTCGACTGTGCCAAGGCTATTGCTTGGAAGGGTGTGGGTTCAGCCGTCGAGACATAGGTCACGATATCCACCGGTAACTGCAAGCGCTCTTCAAGGGCCATTTTAAGTTCGGCACAAGCAAGCAGCGGAATCGTTGTCTGGGAGATCAAGAGTAGATCCACATCGCCGCCTCGCTTTGCATCATCAAGACGCGAGCCAAGCACATGAACGTTGACAACTGTGCCCATGAATTCGTGCACGCCTGAAAGAATGATGGCACGCTGCGCTTGAGTAAGACGCATGAAGACAGCTCCTGCTTGTTAAAGTCTAGTCCTGACTGAATGAGCCGCGGCTACTTAATCAATAGGCAGAGCTTCAGCTAAGGCTTTCGCCTGGAGCGGGCTTGGTTCATCGGACGGATCATAGGTTACAATGTTAACCGGCAGCTTAAGATATTCTTCTAGTATGCCTTTGAGTTCGTCGCAAGAAAGCTCGGAGATCTCTGTCTTGGAGGTCAACAATAGATCTACACTGCCGCCTAGCTTGGTATCATCAAGTCGTGAACCGAAGACAAGAACTTCCACATCAGCATCAATATACTCTTCCACCCCGGAGAGAATGATTGCGCGATGTGTTTGAGTAATGCGCATGAAGTCAGCTCCTTAACTGTATGACAGCCCCGCCACCTGATAATCTTATCGCCGAGCCACTTTAGGTGCATTTTAGTTTACGCTACCGGCGGCTTCGGTTCACTCTAACGATGGGATCTCATGCTGACATCGCTGCTGGATAATGACTTCTATAAGATCACGATGCAGAACGCCGTGATCAAACGCTTTCCTTATGCCCATGCGCGCTACGCCTTTATTAATCGTGGCGAGCATGCTTTTCCTGACGGCTTCGGCGCCGAACTTCGCCGCGAAGTCGATAAGATGGCATCGCTGCGCTTGAGCGATGAGGAGAAGCGCTATCTCGAAATAACATGCCCTTATCTCGACCCTACGTATCTCGATTTCCTCGCCGGTTTTCATTACAACCCCAGCGAGGTGACTGTAGAGCAGCAGGGGAGTGATCTTTCGGTGATCATTGAAGGGCCCTGGTACCGCACCATTCTCTGGGAAGTGCCGCTGATGGCGCTGATCAGCGAGCTCTGGTATCGGCTGCGTGGCGTGACGATCGCGCCTGACGCTGATGCGATGATTGAGCAGCACGCCCAGGAGAAAATCGAACTTTACCGCCGTTTAGGGCTGAAAATTGCTGAGTTTGGCACCCGTCGGCGCTTCTCTTCTGACGTTCACGACCGGGTAGTCGGTGCGCTTAGCCACCACGGCGGTGAGGCCTTCAGCGGCACCAGCAATGTGCTGATGGCCATGCGCCACGGCGTTAAGCCGATCGGCACCCACGCCCACGAGTGGTTTATGTTCCACGGTGCCCGCTTCGGCTTCAAAATGGCCAATAGTCTGGCGCTGGAGCATTGGGTTGATGTGTACCGGGGGGATCTGGGAATCGCCTTAACGGATACCTTTACCTCGCGGGCCTTTTACGACAGCTTCGATAAGAAATTTGCCAAGCTGTTCGATGGCGTTCGCCACGACAGCGGCGATCCTATCGAGTTTGCTTCCCAGACCATCGAGCACTACGAGCGCTTGGGCATCAACCCGCTAAGCAAGACGATTATCTTCTCCGACGCGCTAACACCGGAGAAGGTCGAGCGGATACATGCCTTCTGCAAAGGTCGCATCGGCATGGCGTTTGGTATCGGCACCAACTTCACCAACGATGTAGGCGCTGAACCGATGAACATGGTGATTAAGATGGTCGAGGCGCGGCCGGAAGGGCAGGGCTGGCTGCCGGTGATCAAGCTTTCCGACGTGGCGGAAAAGAACACCGGCGACCCGGAAATGATCGCGCTGGCGAAGCGGGTATTGTCGCTGAATGGGCAGATTATTTAGCCTGTGGCTGGTTGCTTTCGCTAATCGTTTATTCCTGGTTCGGTAACGTTAAATCACCCCTTTACCGAACGGTGCAGCGGCGCGTAGAGCGCCTCGGTCAGCGTGACAAAGCTATGCCCTAGGGCGCGCTCGTTAAACAGTCGCTCAAAACTCGACCATTGGTGAGAAAGGTAGGCGCTTTGGGTGACTTCGCCGGTTTGGAATCGGCCGCCTTCGTAGGCGGTTTCGGCGGCGGCGTAGGCGTCGCTATCGGTCTCACTGTCAGGCGTGCCAAGCTTAGCCAGCCAAGCGAAAGCGGCCTGGGGGGCCAGCGGTAGCGGGGCCTGCATGCCATCGCACCAGGCGTTGAGCATGTTTTGTAGCTGGTAGTGTGCATTCTCGGCGTCTAGCGGCTCCAGCCGCACATGGCCCGCTTTTGAGAGTAGCTGGGTGGTCATTGGTCGTTCAATATTGCCCGCCAAGTGAGCGACCCAGGGGCGCAGCAGGTGCTGCCAGCGGTACTGACCACGGCCACGCCCTTGGCTGACCAGGCTACTGCTGAGCAGTAGCAAGCGGCAGCGGTTGCCCGCGTCATCCTGGCGAAGCTCTCCCAGCCAGTCTTCCAGCGTTACCTTCCCGGCAGCTGTTTCAACAACATGCACCGCCTGGGGCGCTGCGACTACCTGGGGCCACTCCTGCAGTGCTTCTTCGTAAGCGCCAAACAGCGCCTCCATCGGTTCCGCCAGCGCTTCACGCATCCGTTCACCAAAGGCGCCCACTGCCAGCACGCCCTGGCCTTTGAAGCGCTCTAGTGCTGCATGCAGCGCTTCTATTCTTGGTTGGCCGTTATCCACTGCATGGCGCTGGGCGGCGATTAACTGATCCTGTAACTGCCAGTTTTGTAGCCCGTCCAGGGTGAAGGGCTCTACATCCAGTTGAGTGAGTTCTTCCTGCTCGAAATAGACGCCCAGGCGGTTATTGAAAAACGCTTTGGCCGGTTCGCGCAGAAAGCCGCCTAGCTGGGCCAATGTTAAGGTGCTTTGTTGCTCGGTGTCCGGTTGAAGCGACGGTGGCTCGGAGCCTTGGGCGTTTTCGCTACGTGGTGCGTGCAGGGCGTGCCATTCATGTGCATAGGTAAACAGCCGCGCCTGGGCGGGGGAGTCGCTGGCTTGGGAAGAGAAGTAGCGGCGGCTAAAAGGCTGCAGCGGGTGCTCGGTGGTTAACGCTTCCAGCAGCGCCTCGCCATTTTGCGTGTGCCAGCCCGCTTCCAGGTGATCGCGTAGTTGGCCGACCAGCACCGAGGGCGGCATGGGGTTGTTGTCGATCTGACTGCGGCCGACCCAACTGACATAAAGCTGCTGGCGGGCGGAGAGCAGCGCTTCCAGAAACAGGTAGCGGTCGTCTTCGCGCCGTGAGCGGTCGCCGGGGCGGTAGTCGCTGCCCATCAAGTCAAAGTCCAGCGGCGGCTGGGAACGGGGGTACTCACCGTCGTTCATGCCCAATAAACACACACGCTTAAACGGAATGGCGCGCATGGGCATTAGCGTGGCGAAGTTGACCGCTCCCGCCAGGAAGCGCTGGGAAAGGCTGTGCTCGTCGATTTGCCCTAGCCAGTGTTCGCGCACCATGGAGAGCGGCAGGGGATCAAAAAGCTCGGCTTCTTCGGTGCTGTCCAACAGCTGCTGTAGTGCGGTTTCGAGCTTGGTGAGCATCACGCTTTCTTGAGCGTCGTCGGTCAGGAAGTAGGTTTCCAGCAGTTCACGCAGCCGGGCCACCCAGCTGGCGGCGTCGGTGGGCTGGCAGAAGGTTTTCCAGGTGCTTTCCAGTTTTTCCAGCAGATTTGCCAGCGGGCCTGCCAAAGAGGCTTCCAGCCCGCCGATATCATCGAATGGCTCGATGCCTTGCCACGCCTCGGCACTTCCCACCGTATACCCCAGTAGCAACCGGCGCAGGCCAAAGGCCCAGGTGTTCTGGGTTAGCCCTTCGGGTAGATCCAGCCGGGTGCGCTGTTCGGCATTGAGCCCCCAGCGGATACCTGCACCCTCAATCCAGCGGCTGAGCGTAGGCAGGTCGTGTTCATCGATGCCAAAGCGTGTGCGCAGGGCGGGGACTTCCAGCAAATCGAGCAGATCGCTCACCGAAAGGCGCAATTCCGGCAGGCGCAACAATTTCTCCAGCGCGATCATCATCGGCAGGCGGTGGCGGCTGGCTTGATCCGAAAGGGTGTAGGGGATGTAGCGCGGGTCGTCGGGTCTAGCGTTCGCGTTGTAGCTACCGAAGGCGGAGCGGTACTGGCCGAATACGGCTTCAATATGGGGCGCGTAGCGGTCGATATCCGGCACCATGACGATGATATCCCGCGGGCGCAGATCCGGGTCGGCGCTGAAGGCCGCCAGCAGCTGATCGTGAAGTATCTCCACTTCCCGCTGGGGGCCGTGGGCAATATGAAACACGATGGAGTCGTCGCTGACCGGGTCTAGCGCGGGCCAGTGGGTTTGGGTCTCTGCTACCGGGCGCAGCTCGCGGATATCGTCTTGGAGTTGGCTGAGTAGGCAGTTGCGCTCTTCGCCGCTAAAGGGCTCGAACATATCGATTCGTAGCGCCTGCTGCTCAAATAGGGTTTGGTAGTTGCCCGCGTCGTCGTGTTCGTCGAGCAGGCGCAGGTAGTCGCGGCCTTGCTTGCCCCAGGCGGCCAGCAGCGGTTGGGCGTGTAGGTGCAGGGCATCGCTGGCGTCACCGGTGCCCAGCACGTCCAAAGCGTCGGGCATGCCAGCCTTGCGCTGCTGGCGGTAGCGGCTGGCGCGCAGCAGGTCTTTGTGCTCAATGATATCCGCCCAGTAGTACTGGCAGGGGTTGTGCACGCAGAGCACGATCTGGCAGCAGCGCGACAGCGCCGCCAGGGCTTCTAACGTCTGTTGCGGCAGCGATGAGATGCCGAAAATAATCAGTCGCCGGGGCAGGCCGGGTGGGCACGCTTGGCCTTCAAGCTGAACGGCGGCTTCCAGAAAGCGGCTGTGCACCTGGGCGCGGCTGCTGTTAAGGCCTGCATCGCCAAGATTATTAGCCACATCATCGCGCAGTGCGCGCCACAGCTCTGGCTGCCACAGCTGGTGTTCTTCCAGCGGGCGGGCTTCGCCACGGGCGGTGATCAACACATCGTTGCCCTTGGCCCAGGCGTCCAGCCAGTCGGCGCGATACACCTGGTACTGATCGAACAGATCCGCCAGACGCTCGGCCAGCTGGTAGTGCTTGCGCTGGTCGCGATCCACTTCTAAAAAGCGTGCTAGCGGCGCGAAGGCTTCCTGCTCGGCAAGGCTGGGCAACAGGCGCAGAAGGCGCCATATCAACCGCGACTTATCGAACGGCGAGGTTTCAGGCACCGCGTGGTCGTCATTGGTTAGCTGCGTTAGCACCGTTCGGTAGGCCTGCCATAGAAAGCGCGCGGGCAGGGTGACGTTCAATGCCGCGGCTATGCCCGCACCGCCTTGGGCCGGGTCTTCTGCTAGCGCTAGCTTTAGCCACTGCCCGATGCCGTTGCTCTGCACCAGAATGGTCTCGTTCTCCAGCGGCGAGAGCGGATGTCGGCGCATCCACTCCACCGCCAAACCGCGCAAATCTTCCAGGCGATTGGCATGCACCACCATAAAGCCCGGCGTTAGCGGCGTTTGCGTGAGCAGAGAGTTTGCAGACATGCACGATTCCTTAATGGATGGTCCCTCACGGCGGTGGCGGGGCGACTAAGTGTATGGTGCCATAAGTTTAGTTCTGAAGCTTGAAACCCTAGCGTCCTGTTTGAGAGCTGCTATGATGAATATGTGATGCATATAAGTTGTATATTGGTTGTATAGGCGTAGCAGGAGGTTGCCGATGGCAATGGGCAATGTAAAAGAATCACTTAATGAGCCTTCCGGGTATCTTGTGCCTGATTCGTTCGAGCGGTTTTTGGCTGACTTGAAGGGCGTTGCTCGAGAAGAGCGTCACCCATTGATTAACCCGAAGTTGTTTGCCAGTGCATTGAGCATCGATATTCAAACGCTTGCTAGTCAAGCGCATGTTCATCGTACGACAATCTCACGTGCCCAGGGGGCAGAAAAACTCCAACGTTATCTTCGTGATGCACTTCGTGTGCTCGGTGCAGCGGCGGATATTAATGGTGACTTTCATGACGCTCTGTTTTGGTTTCGCAACGAGCCGCTTAGCGCATTTGACTATAAAACACCCGAGCAACTCGTGAGTGAAGGGCGCTCAAATGACCTTCTGCGCTATGTTCAGTCGCTGCAAGCAGGAATGGTGGGATGATGTTTTGCCACCTCTTCTCTTGCGCGAACGCCGTGGCATCGCCAAGCTATGCGGATACCGTGAACAACGCTAAGAGAGATTTCTAATGTCTGATTCATCGCAAAACTCCCGCCGCCACTCTTCCCAAGTGGTCGATGGCCCAGGCAAAGCCGCCAGCCGCGCTATGCTGCGCGCCGTGGGCTTTAACGACGAAGATTTCAAAAAGCCTCAGGTGGGTATTGCCTCTACCTGGAGCATGGTGACGCCCTGCAATAGTCATATTAATGAACTGGCCGAGTTTGCCCGCGATGGCGCCGATGCGGGCGGTGGTAAGGGTGTGATTTTCAATACCATCACCATTTCTGATGGTATTGCCAACGGCACCGAAGGTATGAAGTACTCGTTGGTGTCGCGGGAGGTGATCGCCGATTCCATCGAAACCGTTGCTGGCTGCGAAGGCTTTGATGGTCTAGTCGCCATTGGCGGGTGCGATAAGAACATGCCGGGCTGCCTGATGGGGTTGGCGCGTTTAAACCGCCCCAGTGTGTTTGTTTACGGCGGCACCATTATGCCTGGCAAAGGCCATACCGATATCGTTTCGGTCTTCGAGGCCATGGGTGCCCACTCCCGCGGCGATATGGATCTTATCGAGCTTAAGAACATCGAAGAAACGGCGATCCCTGGCCCTGGCTCCTGTGGCGGCATGTACACCGCCAACACCATGGCGTCGGCCATTGAAGCTTTGGGCATGAGCCTGCCGGGCAGTTCGGCGCAGAACGCTATCTCTCAGGAGAAACGCGACGACTGCAAAGCGGCTGGCGAAGCGGTACTGGCGCTGTTAGCCGACGATATCAAACCCTCCGATATTATGACCCGCGAGGCGTTTGAGAACGCGATTACCGTGGTGATTGCCCTGGGCGGCTCCACCAACGCGGTACTGCACCTTATCGGCATGGCGCGCACCATAGGCGTTGAGCTTACCCTTGCTGACTTTACCGAAATTGGTAAGCGTGTGCCGGTGCTGGCAGACCTTCGCCCTAGCGGCCATTACATGATGAGCGAGCTGGTGGCGATCGGCGGTATTCAGCCGCTGATGAAGATGCTATTGGATGCTGGCCTACTCAATGGCAACTGCTTGACCGTCACCGGCAAAACGTTGGAAGAGAACCTTGCTGAGGTTGAGCCTTATCCCGCTGAACCACCAATTATTGCTCCGCTCGGTAATCCGATTAAAGCGGAAAGCCATCTGCGCATGCTTTACGGTAACCTGGCACCAGAAGGGGCGGTTGCAAAGATTACTGGTAAGGAGGGCACTCGCTTCTCTGGTTCAGCGCGGGTATTTGGCTCGGAAGAAGAGGCACAGGCGCGCATTAATGATGGCACCGTCGTTGCCGGCGATGTGGTGGTGATTCGCTATGAAGGGCCGAAAGGTGGCCCCGGTATGCGCGAAATGCTGACCCCGACCTCGGCGATTATGGGCCGCGGTTTGGGTAACGACGTGGCGCTGATTACCGATGGGCGTTTCTCTGGCGGCAGTCACGGTTTTGTGGTCGGCCATGTGTCGCCGGAAGCCTTCGACGGCGGCCCGCTGGCGCTGGTGGAGGATGGCGATACCATCACCATTGACGCCGAAGCAGATACCATCGACGTGGATCTCTCTGATGAAGAGCTGATGCGCCGTCGCGCTGCCTGGCAGCAGCCAGAGCCCCGCTATACGCGTGGTGTGCTGGCTAAGTATGCGCGTTTGGTCAGTTCGGCCAGCACCGGGGCGGTGACCGACCAGGAGTAATCCGCGTTGCCGTTATGAGCGTATCCTCATGAACGCGCTGTCATAAAGAATTAAAGCGCAAGGCTTACTATAAGAGCCTTGCGCTTTTTTATTGGGATAACAGGTGGCCGAAATGGTGGAGCAATCGCAGGCACGCGGGCGTATAGGTGAGGTGTTTTGGGTGTTTTTAGCGTTCGGCTTAACGTCCTTTGGCGGCCCGGTAGCGCACCTGGGGTATTTTCGCACGGCCTTTGTGGAGCGCCGCCAGTGGTTAACTGAAAGCGCCTACGCTGATCTAGTGGCGCTGTGTCAGTTCTTACCGGGGCCCGCCAGCAGTCAGGTGGGCTTTGCGCTTGGCCTACTGCGCGCAGGCCCTTGGGGGGCGGCCATGGCGTGGCTGGCGTTTACGCTGCCCTCGGCGATCATCCTGGTGCTGTTTGCGTTTGGCGCGGCGGTGCTGGATGGCCCCATTGCCAGTGGCATTATCCATGGCTTAAAAGTAGTGGCGGTGGCGATTGTGGCCCACGCGGTGTGGGGCATGGCGCGTAATCTTTGCCCGGATAAAACCCGCACGGGCATTGCGCTTGCGGCGGTATTTGCGGTGGTGCTAGTCAGCGGCCCGCTGGGCCAGGTGTCGGCGATTGTATTGGGTGGCTTAGCCGGGCTAGCGCTGTGTCGCGATAGTGCTGCTGTCACAGCAAGTGAATCGCTGCATTTTCCAGTAACGCGCAAGGCAGGCATGGTGGCGCTGGGGATGTTCGCCGGGCTGTTAATTCTGCTGCCGCTATTGGCGGGAGTCGCCGCTTGGCTGGATATCGCCGACGCGTTTTATCGTTCAGGTGCATTAGTATTTGGCGGCGGTCACGTGGTGCTGCCGCTGTTGGAAGCAGAAGTGGTGCAGTCGGGCTGGGTGACGCCGGATGAGTTTTTAGCCGGTTACGGCGCCGCCCAGGCGGTACCGGGGCCGCTGTTTACGTTTGCTGCTTACCTGGGAGCGCTGCTGCCCGGCATTAATGGTTTAGTTGGTGCTTTGCTAGCGCTATTGGCCATCTTCATTCCTGGCTTTTTGTTATTGGTGGGCGTGCTGCCTTTCTGGAATCAATTTCGTCAGTGGGGCAGTGTCCAGGCACTGATGCGCGGTGCCAATGCAGCGGTGGTCGGCATTTTAGGCGCAGCGCTTTATCAGCCGGTGTGGACGAGCGCGATCATTGGTGCAGAGGAGTTTGCGCTGGCGCTTACCGGTTTCTTGCTATTAACCGTATGGAAGCTGCCCGCTTGGGTCGTGGTGGTTGTTGTAGCGTTTGGGGGGATTGCGATTGCGCCATGAGCCGTCATTACGAACGAAGTGAAGTAATCTCGGGATTGGGGTAAGCGTAAAAAAACTTTCTTAGCAGACCGCCGGGAGGCGGCCTGCGTTGAGTGGAGAAGTGGGAACAGCAGAAAAAGTGTCTGCTATGGCGCCTCCAGCTCTAAGGTGCGACGCAGGGCGTGAAGTTCATCCACTCCCAGGTGCTCAAGCCTTCCGGCGAGCAAGTCGCTAATTTTCTGAACGGGAAGCCCTGCCCGGCGGGCAATTTCTCGGCTTCCTAGGTCTGATACGGCGATCAGACGCGTGATAATACGCATTAATCGCGTACGTTTTTCAAGTTCCCTGACGTCGAGGTCAGGGCTGCTTCGCGGAGGATCAAGCTGTTCCGCTGTGGCAGTTGCGCGTGCCGTGCTCATGTGGCTCCATCAGTCTGAAATGACCTTCACACAATGCCGCCAACCGATGCGCATTTCAATGCCTATTTTGATGAAAATTTCACGACCTCAGCAAAGCCCGCAAAGGGGCTAGCTCTGGTAAACTATGTGCCTTCCTATTTTTATGTGTATCGGGTTCGATGCACGCTACTTTTTCGATTTTTTATCTCGCTTTTATAGGCCGTTGGGCCGAGGAGTTTTGCATGTCGTCGAACAGCGCACCCAAGGTGGGCGTGATCATGGGATCTAAGTCTGATTGGCCGGTCATGGAGCACGCTGTCTCCATGCTGGAGCGTTTGGGCGTGGCTTATGAAACCCGCGTGGTCTCGGCGCACCGCACGCCTGACCTGCTGTTCGATTATGCCAAGAGTGCTGCCGAGCGCGGCTTGCAGGTTATCGTGGCGGGGGCGGGCGGTGCAGCCCACTTGCCGGGCATGGTGGCCTCGCAAACGCCGCTGCCCGTGCTGGGGGTGCCGGTGGAGTCGAAAGCGCTCAAAGGTTTGGATTCACTGCTCTCCATTGCGCAAATGCCGGGCGGCATTGCGGTGGGCACCTTGGCGATTGGCAAAGCGGGCGCCACTAATGCGGGGTTGCTGGCGGCGCAAATTGTCGGCCTGCAAGATGCGACTGTACGCAGCGCGGTAGAAGCGTTTCGCGCTGAGCAAACTCAGAAAGTCCTCGACAACCCTGACCCGCGCCCCGAGCCGGAAGCGGAATAAGGAGTCTGGCTATGAACTCTGGTATTGCAAAGAGCGACGTAGTTACAACTGATATCGTTAAAACTGACGTCGTACAAAACATTGGCGTACTGGGTGCAGGTCAATTAGGCCGCATGTTGGCGCTAGCGGGTTATCCGCTGGGTAATCGTTTCACTTTTTTAGATACTACGGGTAATCCCAGTGCTGGGATTGGCGATGTCATTATCGATCCTGACAACCAGCACTTGGCCGAGTTTTTGGCCAAGGTTGACGTAGTGACCTACGAGTTTGAGCACTTGCCCGTTCAGTTGGTGCGTGAGATCGAGCAGCACAAACCGGTCTACCCCAGCAGCCGTGCCATTGAAGTGTGTCAAAACCGAGTCGAGGAGAAGACACTGTTTGATCGCTTAGGCATCCCCACGCCTGCCTACCGGGTGGTTGAGAGCGCCGAGCAGCTTGAAGCGGCCGCCCGTGAGTTGGGTTGCCCCGTAGTGGCTAAATCGGTCACTGAGGGCTACGACGGCAAAGGCCAGGCAGTATTAAAGCAGCCTGAGCAGGCGGCGGATGCGTGGAGCGCTATCGGCCATTCGCAGTTAGTTGTTGAGGCCTTCGTCGACTTTGTGCGCGAAGTCTCAATGATTGCCGTTCGTGGTCGTGATGGCGAGGTGGTGTTCTACCCCATGGCCGAGAACCAGCACGTAGACGGTATTTTGCGCTACTCGGTGGCGCCTCTGCCGGATTTGGATGCCAGTGTTCAGCAGACCGCCGATGGCTATATTCGTGCGTTGCTTGATGAGCTGGATTACGTGGGCGTGCTGGCGCTAGAACTGTTTCAAACCCGCGATGGCAGCCTGCTGGCCAATGAAATGGCCCCCCGTGTGCATAACTCCGGCCACTGGACGATGGACGGCGCGGTGACCAGCCAGTTTGAAAACCACCTGCGCGCGATACAGGGCTTGCCCTTAGGCGATACCCAGGCGATTGCGCCTACCTGCATGATTAACGTGATTGGTCGTGAAGGTGACAACGCAGCGATTCTAGCGCTTGCCAATACGCACCTGCATCGCTACGACAAAGCCGAGCGCGCCGGGCGTAAGCTTGCCCACGTCAATATCCTCGCGCCTAATCATGCCGAACTGCTGGAAAAAGTGAACGCCTGCAGTGCGTTACTGCCTGAGGCACCGTCGCCACAGTTAAGCTTTTCCATCAAACAGTAGTTTCTAAAGCCGCCTGCTTAGCTCAGGCGGTTTTTTTCTACCAATGTTGACCAATCATGCAACTTTTATCGCTAAAAGTGACTGAATGCGCTAAAAAGGAGCCACAACAAAAAATCAGCTAATTATGCTGATCTTAATAGCCACTTTTAGGCGGATAGTTAGTATGCCTCACTCTTCAACTACTGGGTCTGCCCCTGGGCTGCGCAGTGGTTTCCATCGCGACCACCATGTCACTGTAAAGCGCCTGCATAGCGAAAAAGTACGTCTGCTGTACGACAATCTTTGGCAACCGGTGCTAAGCAGCGTGTTGGCAGGCATGCTGCTAGTCGCAGCCATGTGGCCAGTGGTCGCAAGCTGGGTACTGCTCACCTGGCTCGCAGTATTGACCTTTGTTTCGTTCGCTCGCCTTGCCTTGGCCTACTATTTTCGCCGCTTACCGGCACAGCAACAGCAGCGTCGCCGCTGGCTTTATCGGTTTAGCGCCGGGGCGATTGCGGCTGGCTGCGTATGGGGTGTCGGTGGCATCGTTCTGTTTACTGGCGAAAATCATGGCCAGGTTGCGGCGCTTTCGATTGTACTGGCGGGTATTGCTGCTGGTGGAGTAACCACGCTTTCTGCCGTGTGGTGGGTAGCGCTTGGTTTCGTGCTGCCAATTTTGCTCCCTCTGTTAGTACAGTTTTTACTATTAGGCTCACCGCTGGCGATCTTGATTGGCGCCATGCTTAGCCTGTTTCTCGGCCTGATTGTTACCACCAGCCGCCGGTTAAGCCGAATTATTCACGATAACATTGCCCTGCGGGTGAGTATGTCCGCCCGGGAAGCGCAGCTGCAAGAGAGCGAAAATCGCTACCGCTCGATCTTTCAACACTCGCCGTTGGGAGTGCTGCATTTCGATGGGCAGGGGTACGTCACTGATTGTAATAGCAAGCTGCTGGAGATACTGGATGTTAACCGCGCGCAGCTGCTCGGCTATCGGATGTTATCCCGCTCAGCGGATCCAGAAGTGGCCAATGCAGTACGTAATGCCCTAGCTAAGGGAACTGGCTACTACGAGGGCACTTACTATTTGCCCAAAGCGAGCGCAGGCACCCCTTTGCGAGCGTTTTTTAACGGCGTGCATAGCGCCAGTAATGAGATGGTGGGCGGTGTGGCCATTATCGAAGACTTTACCGAGCGTAAGCGCGCTGAAGCGATCATCTATCGCCAGGCGTTCTATGACTCACTCACCAATTTGCCGAATCGGCGGCTGTTTATCGAGCGTTTGGAATCCCTCTGCGATGAGAAACACAAAGGACTTCAGAGCGGTTTACTGATGTTCTTGGATATGGATCGGTTTAAATTGATTAACGATACCTTAGGACACGCTACTGGCGATAATTTGTTAGTGCAGGTGGCCCGAAGGCTGGAAAGTTGCCTGAGCGAAGGCGACATAGCCGCACGCCTAAGTGGTGATGAATTTGTGTTGCTGGCGTTGTTTGATGAGCCCTCGGCACAGCGCCTCGAAGCATGCGCTGAGAGTTATATGCTCAAGGTTCAGCAGGCGCTCTCTCAGCCTTACCGACTGGCAAGCCACGATACGGACGTAACGCCGAGTATAGGTTATACCTGCTTTACTACAGCCGCCTGTGACCACGAAGAAGTGCTTAAACAGGCGGATATTGCGATGTACCGCGCCAAAACAGAAGGTCGGGCACAGCTGTGCCGCTATCAACCCTGGATGCGCGATAAGCAATGCAGTGATCCGAACGCTTAAGCCAATTGACCGATTAGCAGCACCCACAGCGCGATTAACGCAAAGTGGCCAGGGTACCATGCTAGCCATAAACGCCGTGGCATCACTAAGTAGACGGGGGGGATTCGTTGCGCTGCACCTGCAGCAAGAATGAGTACGAACAGGCAGGTGCCTACGGTAAACGACTTGGCCATATCAGAGGCATTCATCTGCCCGGCAATCCAGAGTACCGGAAATGCCGCTAAGCCTGCCCATAGGCGCGCTTGAAAATGGCTTTCTGCTTGGCTTAGCGCATGCATGGCAAACATTAACAGCGGAATCAGCAGCAGCCCGTTGTGACCATACTCCACCCAAAAGCCGAGCAGGTACCACACGGTAACGCCTATCGCCGCGCCTGCTAACAGCCAGGGCAGACTTAACGTTTGCTGCTGGTAGTGCTGCCAGCCTTGGCGCACTAACGCCCCTAGGGCTAAACCAGTAGCCAGGGTAAAGCAGACGTTGAGTATAAAAGCGTCTGATGAGCGTGGCATCATCATGTAGGGGAGTTGGGCGACCAGGCCGATAATCAGAATACGCCGTGAGTAGCGCAACGGGTTACGGGTATTAAACAGCCCGTGCCAGGCCACCATGGCGGCAAACAGCGGGAAGGCGATGCGGCCAATGGAAGAGCCTGCCCAGCTTAAATCCCAATCACCGGGCAATACATAGCGTGTGAGGTGGTCAATGGTCATAGTGATCAGCGCCAACCATTGGCCCCAACCTGTCCAGTGAGAAGAAGGGCGAGGGAGAGCGCCTGCATGTGGGCTAGTCGAGTGAGCCATAAAACCTCCGTGTTGAACATGCGCAATGATACACAGACAGAGGTAGCTTTACCTAGTTCACTGAATTAGCAGAGTTAGACAGAAACGCATCACCCCGGCAATTGCCGGGGTGATGGATATTAAGGCTTGCTGTGAAGCTTACTCTTGCCCGCCGAAATAACGGTTGTAGATCTCGTCGTAAGTACCGTCTTCTTGCACTTCAGCCAGGGCTTCGTTGAACTGCTCGGCGAGTGCTTCGTCGCGTTGACGGAAGGCGATACCAAAGCCATCACCAAAATATTCTTTAGGTTCGGTGAGCATCTCGCCGACAACAACGTAGTTGCCTTCTTCGCTATCCAGTAGCGTTGACTTACCGACCGGGTAGTCGAGGAACAGGATGTCCAAACGCTCGGATTCCATGTCCAGCACCATGTCGTCGGCGGTAGAGTAGCGGTTGATGTCGGCGACATCGCCGTACATGTCGGTGACGTAGTTATCCTGCAGAGTACCGCGCTGAACGCCGATGGTCATGCCGGCGAGTGATTCTTCATTGGTTGCATCAAGGTCGGTGCCTTCAGGGGCAAACCAAGCGGACGGCGGGGTGATGTAGGGGTCAGAGAACAGCACTTGCTCGCGACGGTCATCATTGATCGTCATGGAGGACATAATAGCGTCGTATTTGCGGGCCATGAGACCTGGGATAATGCCGTCCCAGCCCTGTACCACCCATTCACATTCAACGCCGATACGCTCGCAGAGGGCGTTGCCCAGGTCGATATCAAAGCCGGTCAGCTCGCCATCCGGCGTGCGGTATTCCATCGGCTCGTAAGGCACATCAACCCCGATACGTACTTGGTCTTCTTGCGCCTGGGCGGCGCTTGCTGCAACGGCTAAGCCTAGCAGTGAGACAGACAGCAGTTTTTTCATTATGTATCTCCTTGGAAGCAGAGTTCATCTAAGCAACCGCCGCGTAATGGTGGCGTTGCCTATAGGGCGTTGACCACGTTAATCACAGGTTGCTTTGCGATGATCATTGTTAACTTATCCTAACTCGGCGTTGACGAAAAGCGCTTGATGATGCGTAAACCAACGTTTGTTTCACACTAGGAGTTCTGTGGCTGCAGATGGGCGAGCAGCTTTTTCTCTAGATAACGAAAGAAATACAGGATAGTGAAGGTTAAACACAGGTATATCGCCGCCACAAACAAGAATGCGTCAAAAGGTGCATAAAAACGCGCATAGACAAAGCGCGCCGCGCCGGTCAGGTCCATAATCGTCACCACGCTGGCAATAGCGCTGGCGTGTAGCATGAATATAACTTCGTTGCCGTAGGCCGGCAGGGCGCGACGAAAAGCGCTGGGGATAATAATGCGCCGCATGGTCTGCTGGGGCGACATGCCGTAGGCTCGAGCCGCTTCAATTTCACCTTTCGAGGTAGACTTAATCGCGCCGCGAAAAATCTCGGTCGTATAGGCGGCGGTGTTGAGGGTAAATGCAATGAGGGCTGGAACGAACGGTTCTTCAAGTATCACCCATAACCAGGTTTCTTGGATACCTTCCACAAATACCACGCCGTAATAAATCAAGTAGAGCTGGATGAGTAGTGGTGTGCCACGAAAGACATAGGTGTAGACAAAAATAGGCCACTTAATCCAGGCATGTTTTGAACCACGCCCAATGGCAAGGGGAACCGCCGCAATTAAACCAATGACCAGCGATAAAAATACCAGCTGCACCGTGGTGGCCAGCCCATCGCCATAGTAGGAAAGCGTTTGCAGCGTGAAAATACTGTTCTCGGCAAGCTGATTTTCGAGCCATGTCATGAAAGCGGTCATTAGTCTGCCTCCCCATAGCCAATGTTGTAGCGTTTTTGCAGACGAGCAAAGATCCACTCCGAAACGCTGGCGATGAGCAGATAGATAAGCGCAACAATAATCATGAAGGTGAAAGGTTCGCGCGTCGCTTTAGAGGCTTCTGAGGCGACACGCACCATATCAGAAAGCCCGATGACCGAGACCAGTGCGGTGGTTTTGAGCAATACCATCCAGTTGTTGGAAAGGCCGGGCAGCGCATGGCGCATCATCTGCGGAAAACGGACGCGACGAAAAACCAACCCATCGCTCATGCCATAGGCTTTACCTGCTTCGATTTGCCCGTTATCGACCGCCATAAAAGCGCCGCGAAAGGTTTCCCCCATATAGGCCCCGAAGATTAGCCCAATGGTGACAACGCCCGCAACGAAGGCATTGATATTGATAAAAATATCGATATCGAAGGAGTAGTAAAGCCAGTCGGTGATCATGTTGACGCCAATTTGACCGCCGAAAAAAAACAGCATCATCAACACGAGGTCGGGCACACCGCGAATAAGTGTGGTGTAAAGCGTGGCAAGACGATGTGCTAACCAGTTGCGCGACATCTTCGCGCTGGCGGTCAGTAGCCCTAAAATAATCGCTAAAATCAGCGACAACACCGCTAATTGGATGGTGACGCCTGCCCCCTCAATCAGCCGGGGGCCATACCCTTGTAGATCAATCATGGTCAGCCTCGCGGATCAGTATTTGGGAGCCAGAAATTGCTGCAGGCGCGGTGATTGCGGATTGTCCAGTACGTCAGCCGGCGGTCCCGCCTCTTCCACTAAGCCTTCGTGAAGATAGATGACTTGGCTGGAGACATCACGGGCAAAGCCCATCTCGTGGGTCACCACCACCATCGTGCGGCCCTCTTCAGCGAGGTCGTGCATGACTTTCAATACATCGCCAACCAATTCCGGATCAAGGGCAGAGGTGGGTTCGTCAAACAGCATTACTTCCGGATCCATTGCCAGCGCGCGAGCAATTGCTCCACGCTGCTGTTGGCCACCGGACATCTGCGCAGGATAGGCGTTGGCGCGTGCCGTTAAGCCGACGCGATCGAGCAGGGCATGGGCGTGCTCCAGGGCTTCTTTTTTGGGTTTTTTCAGCACGTGTATCGGTGCTTCGATGATATTTTCCAACAGTGTCATATGAGCCCAAAGGTTAAAGCTCTGGAACACCATGGAGAGCTTGGCGCGCATTTGTACTACCTGCTTCCAGTCTTCCGGTTCGCGGCCATGCTTAGTGGTTTTAAAGCGAATGGGGTCGCCATGAACAATGAGGTCGCCATCGTCGGGCTGCTCAAGCAGGTTCATACAGCGCAAAAAAGTACTTTTACCCGATCCAGAGGCACCTATCAGGGTAATCACATCGCCCTTTTGGGCTTGCAGTGAGAGACCTTTCAGAACTTCCGTATCGCCAAAGCGTTTTTTAATATTACGCACTTCAAGGGGAGTAGGCGTAGCGGCCATATCATTGGCTCCAGTACAGAGTTGCCGCAGCAACATGTGGGTTTGATGCGGCTGGCGCGAAAAAAGGGGCGATTCTATCAGGCTGGGCGCATTATGCGCGCTTTCCTTATAACATTATGCACTCGACGTTGGTCGTATCGACGCCAAGGGGCCTGTTATCGCCTTACCATTGTTATTGTCTTAGCTAGATTGCCTGCCTGGGAGTCTAAGCGATTGGCGCCACCAGTAGCGCGGCACGGGCGCCCACTTCCACCTGGGCGTTGGGGAACACCACGTAAAGTGGCGTATCGCCCACCCGAAAATCACCTGCCTTACCATCCTGCGCCAGCAGGGTGCCAGGCTCAAAGCGGCTAAAGTTCGCCGTGTTCTCGGCAAAACAGAGCTGGAAGTCATCGGATTGACGAATTAACTCGTGATGCACCTGAAAAAACAGAATTTCTGCGGCTGGCTGACTGGGCGGGGAGCGTCCTTCACTAAGCGCCGCGAGCAGCACACGCATAGGCTTTAGGGAGGCCATGTCGTTTTGACCGAAAGGGGCGACGCGGCCCAGTTCAAAGGTAAATGCCTGGGCGGCGTGATAGTGCTTGCTGTAGTGAGAGAACGTCCAGCTGTGCTGATGTTGGTGCAGCACCGCCTGCATGTCCGCCGCTGCTAGCCAGCCCCACTGCTCGGCGTCTGTGTGGGCCTCGGCAAAGGGTTCTACAACGAAACGGGTGTAGCGGCTATCCCGAATCGCGGTGTGTAGGTCGTAATGCAGTTTGGGTAGCCCGGAATGACGCGCATAAAAACCATCCACAGCGGCCATTAATGCCCGGGCGCGATCTGGCTCTTCACCTTCGGCGCGTAATTCGCGGCTAAATAGCCGGTTTAAATTGGTAGTAACAAAACGCTGCTGTGCCTTAAGCGCGGGTAGATTGCCTAAAATCACCAGGACGGGCGCGCCGAGCTTTATGCTGCCTGCTTCTAAGCCGCTTAGCCATTCTCCTACCAATTCAACGGGCGCGGTTTCATTGCCGTGGATGGCTGCTGAAAAAATGCACGCGCGTGCGTCCTGACTGGCGGTGTGGGGAGTGAGTTCCAAAATGCCCGGCGCATGCAAACAGTAGCTGCCGCTTGCGAAAACGCCTTGGCTGGCGGCGGGGGGCTGCCCGTCAAGCGACCAGTCGAGCCATTGGCCTAGCATTGTCGCTCCTTAGCATCTGTTGACAGTATCTTTGTCAGTTTAAAAGTGAGCCTAGCATTACCATGCTTAACGTTTGTCACAAGCCAGTAGGTCGTTCGCGTGTAAAAGCCTAGCTTATTCGTGAAAAAGCGTATTCATGCAGCAAGTTGGATTCTAACAGCTGCTTTAATCAAAAAAGCGCCCATGGGATGCATGAGCGCTTTTTCTCAATTTGCTTAGTAATTTACGTAAAATGCTGGTTACGCAGAACGCTGGCGCTGCATTTCTTCTTGATACTCGCTGGCAAGCGACGTTTTTTGTTGCTCTTGCAATCCACGCCCAGCCAATTGAAAAACCTCGTGCTCCTCTTCATCCAAGTGATGAGTGACTAAATGCTGGAGCTGCTTAGCGTGGGTTAGCCAATGCGTAGCGCTGTAGTCGGTTTCATCAAGAAGCTCTAAAAGTTCATCAATCTCATGGTGTTCAGCAACGCTATGACGGGCTTTTTCCTGGGTCAGATCAATCGACATCATGGGAATATAGAGCGCCCGTTCTTCGGCGGCAGCGTGATAGTGCAATTCGGCACGCACCTGCTGGTAAAGGTTATCGCGCTCGCCGCTGTCTCCATGTGTCTCAACTAAGCGGGCAAGCAGGTCGCGCTGAATATCGTGATCCTTGCGCAGGGCTTCAAAAATCGTCATTCCAGACTCCTTGGATACGTTTGCGATAGACAAGTCAAAAGCTAGTGGTGGATGGCATAAAGTGCAAGGTGGCGTTCGTCGATGAAATCGACGCCCACGGACGAAAACATTCGCTTTTTTCTATTCTTGAGTGCGCTATGTTGTTGGCACTACTTATTACTGGGCGACGCCCGCTGCAAGACTAATGAGTCAATGACTAAGGGAAGGAGATAGTAATGACGAAGGTACTGGTACTCTATTATTCCATGTATGGTCATATCGATACGCTGGCCCAAGCCGTGGCCGAAGGTGCAAAAGGCGTTAGTGGTGTCGAAGTCACCGTCAAGCGCGTGCCGGAAACAATGCCTGACGAGGCGTTTAAAAACGCGGGAGGCAAGCAGGACTACGATACGCCAGAAGCCACGCCCCAAGAGCTTGCCGATTACGATGCGGTCATCTTCGGTACGCCCACCCGCTTTGGTAACATGGCCGGTCAGATGCGCACCTTCCTGGATCAGACCGGTGGGCTTTGGGCAAATGGCGCCCTGCGTGGCAAAGTCGCCAGTGTGTTCACCTCTACTGGTACCGGCGGTGGCGATGAAATGACTATTACCTCTACCTGGACCACACTTGCCCACCACGGCATGATTATTGTGCCGATTGGTTACGGTATCGAAGAGCAGTTTGATATTTCTAAGGTAAGCGGCGGCACACCCTACGGTGCAGCGACCCTCGCTGGTGGTGACGGTTCGCGTCAGCCCGACGAGCGCGAACTGAAAATTGCCCGTTTCCAAGGCGAGTTAGTGGCCAAAACGGCGGCTAAACTGGCTAGCTAATTGAGCATTTCGGTCAGTAAAGTATCGAGTGCTTAACTCGTATAGCTCGTAATCTAAAAAGCCTCGCTGGAGAAATCCAGCGAGGCTTTTTTATTGGCGTTACAGCCACTGGCTACGCGCCACGTGTAGCCGTATAAATTGTGTAGACAGATTGGCTGGCCGTCATAAATAGCCGATTGCGACCCTTGCCAGCAAAACACACATTCGAGCAGACTTCGGGCAGCAACACCCGCCCCAGCAGGGTGCCTTCCGGTGAGAAGACCACCACGCCATCAATGCCCTCGCCACCATTGGCACTTGACCAGATATTGCCATCTACGTCGCAGGTCATACCGTCGAAAATGGTATCCTCGCTGGTGACAATCACCTGCCGGTCGCTCACGCTGCGGCCATCTTCGCCCAGTGTCCAGCGTAGGATCTGCGCGGGCTCGTCGAAGTGAGTGGGAGCGCTATCGCTGGCATAGAACCCTTCGCCATCGGGTGTTAGCACAATACCGTTTGGCTTGCGGATATCATCAGTCAGCATGATGGGCTCATCAAGGCTGTCATCGACGTAATAGATCGCGGTTTCGAGCTCCAGGTCGCGTTTTTTGCCCTCGTAGTCGAAGTGAGCGCCATAGCCAGGATCGGTAAAAATCACGCCACCTGACGGCAGGGCAACCACATCATTGGGTGCATTGAGTGGCTTGCCTTGATAACGCTCGGCCAGCACCGTGGTGCTGCCATCCCACTCGTAGCGTAAAACGCGTGAAGGGTAGTGTTCGCAAGCGATTAACCGACCCTGATGATCGAAGGTGTTGCCGTTGGAGTGCCCGACATTGTCTCTTAAAACGCTGACTTGGCCAGTGGATTCGTCCCAGCGCATCTGCTTGGCACGGGGTATATCGCTGAACACGACATAACGACCTATGGCGTTCCATGCTGGCCCCTCTGTCCACAGTCCTCCGCTCCAGTGGCGCTCCAGTGGGCTATTGAAAATCATATAATCACTAAAGCGAGGATCTTCGACCTTCCAGGCATCAATTGGGTATCTATCCGGGGTAGGGCCTTGTGAGGTCTGCAAAGCAAAAAGCTGAGGCGATGTGCCAACAGCGGCCAGCGCGGCCGTTGCCGAAAGGAACTGACGGCGTCCAAGTTTCATAGCATTTTCCTGATTGTTGTTTGTTAACGTTGAGTGTTGACGTGCAACGAGCGGACAGAACGGGATTTTCAGCCACTCTCAGGAAAATGTAGAACATATGTGGTTAAAAATCGCACATTGGCTGCCCGGCAGCAGTTCTCCGGGCAGCCAATGGCAGGAGGCTTAGCAGTTAGCGCAAAATCGTGTTGGCAATCGCCTTGCCTAGGCTTTCCGTGGTGCCTTGCCCGCCTACATCCCGGGTAAGTACATTGGCGTTACCCTCACTTAACACTGCTTCAATGGCAGTAACCATCGCATCACCGGCTTCTTTATAGCCAAGATGCTCCAGCATCATCGCGCCTGACCAAATCTGGCCAATAGGGTTGGCGATGCCCTTGCCCGCGATATCTGGCGCACTGCCATGCACCGGCTCAAACAGGCTGGGGAAGTGGCCTTCTGGGTTGATATTCGCCGAAGGCGCAATACCGATAGTGCCGGTACAGGCGGGGCCTAAATCCGAGAGGATATCGCCGAACAAGTTGCTGCCTACCACTACGTCGAACCAGTCAGGGTGAAGCACAAAGTTGGCGGTAAGAATATCGATATGGAATTTATCCACCGCGATTTCTGGGTAGCCCTTGGCCATTTCGACCACCCGCTCATCCCAATAAGGCATAGTGATGGAGATACCGTTGGATTTGGTCGCGGAGGTAAGCTTCTTGCGCGGGCGGGTCTGGGCCAGCTCAAAGGCGTACTTCAATACGCGGTCAACGCCAGTGCGGGTCATGACCGTGTCTTGAATAACCACTTCACGTTCGGTGCCTTCAAACATTTTGCCGCCAACGCTTGAGTACTCGCCTTCGGTGTTCTCACGCACCACGTAAAAATCGATATCCCCGGGTTCGCGGCCTGCCAGCGGGCTTTTGATCCCCGGCATCAGTTTGCAGGGGCGCAGGTTGATGTACTGGTCAAAGCGACGGCGGAACTGCAGTAGTGAGCCCCACAGGGAAATATGGTCGGGCACTTTATCGGGCCAGCCCACCGCGCCATAAAACAGTGCATCGAAGCCTTTTAACTGCTCAAACCAGTCATCCGGCAGCATTTTGCCGTGTTCCAGGTAGTAATCGCAGCTACCAAATTCAAAGGTGGTGAACTCAAGGTCAATCTTAAAACGCTTGGCGGTCGCTTCAAGGGCGCGAATGCCTTCGGGCATAACTTCGGTGCCGATGCCGTCACCGGCGATAATGGCAATACGGTGGGTCATAGTGGTTCCTTATCTTGTTAGTTGCTTTTTATGCTTGTGAGTCGTGAGTCGTGAGTCGTGAGTCGTGAGTCGTGAGTCGTGAGTTGTGAGTCGTAAATAGAGTGTAGCGGCTATTTTGGCGGAGATAATCAGGCTACTATTCAAGTTATTATTGCGTGAAAGTGCAGAATGGCTGAGGAGCGATATGGCGCACCTGGATGATTTGGCGTTTTTTCAGCACTTAGCTCGGGCGGGGAGTTTAACGGCGACCGCCCGTGAGCTGGGGCTGTCGCTCTCAGCGGTGAGCAAGCGGCTAAAACAGTTGGAGGCACGCCTGGGGGTAGAGCTGGCGGCTCGCACCACGCGGCGATTGACGCTAACCGCTGAAGGCGAGCGTTATCTGGCCCGTGGCGCGCTGATTTTAGATGAGCTGGAGGAGCTGGAAAACGCACTGGGAGAGGGGGCTGATCAGGCGCTGAGCGGTCGGTTGCGGGTTAACGCCACCTTTGGTTTTGGCCGTCGCCATATCGCACCGTTGCTGTCGCGCTTTTGTGCCGAGCACCCTGAGGTGGAAGGGTGGTTAGAGCTGACCAATTTCCCGCTTAATCTTAGCGATCACGGTTTCGATATAGGCATTCGTATTGGCGAACCACCGGAGTCGCGTTTGGTAGCTCGGCGTATTTTGGCCAATCGACGGGTCCTCTGCGCGTCGCCTGCTTATATTGCTCAGGCATTACCTATCCACACGCCGGTAGATTTGCAGCAGCACGCATGCTTAGTGATTCGCGAGAACGATAGTGATTTTCCACTGTGGCGCTTTGAGCCCTGCGATCAGCGGACAAAGCTGCAATCGGTGAAGGTGAATGGTCGCTTGGCAAGCAATGACGGCGAGGTGATCACTCGCTTGGCCTTGGATGGGCATGGGGTCATGCTGCGCTCCTGGTGGGATGTAAACGAACACCTTGCCAGCGGTGCGTTAGTTGAACTGCTACCGGGCTGGCAGGGAGTGCGGGCGGATTTTTACGCGGTGTACGAGCAGCGCCGCCATGTGCCCGCCCGGCTGCGCGCCTTTATTGACTATGTCCAGCGCGAGATTGCCGGGCGGGTATCGGCAATGCCCGAGAGTTAAGGGGCTATTGGGCAGGACACCCTTCACCTTGGGTAACGTCGATTAGTTCGTCGGTGGGGAAGTCTAGTTCAGCTGCCCTCTCGCGCAGGCGGGTCTCAGTCGCGCTATCCATCTCCGGCGTGCGCGAAAGTATCCAGAGGTAGTCGCGGTTAGGGCCAGCCACAAGCGCCCATTGGTATTCATCGTCCAATTCAAGGACGTTATAGCCGCCGTAGAAGGGGCCGAAAAAGCTGACTTTCAAACGTCCGACACTCTCTTCATCAATAAAGTAGGCGCGGCCTTCGGCTTCATCCCATTCTTGATTTTCAATATTGTAGCCACGGTTGATTACCCGCACGCCGTCGTCATCGCGCAGGCTATAAGTCGCGGTCACGCAATCCAGGCCGCGTTCAAAGGAGTGATCCAAACGGGCAATTTCGAACCACTGGCCGAGGTAGCGGTCTAGCTCAAAGCCCGAAACTGGCTGCGTACCATCGGGTATGCCGGTGCAACCCGTGAGTAAGGCCATGCTGACGACGCTGCTTCCTAGCAGGTGTTTCATAACGCGCTCCTTGGCGGTGAACTATATGTGAAGGGCTATATGTAAAGAACTATATGCGATGAACTATATGGGCAATCGACTATGGTTAGTGCTATTAGCGGTTATTTTGCCATACAAGAAGGGCACGCTGGTGATGAAGTGTCTCTGTTTACATAACCCACAAAGGAGTGTTTATGTGGTGCCAACAAGAAATCCATTTTCCCGAGCTGTCGCGCGGTTTTCATCTTATTACCGATGAAGTGGCCATGGCACTACCGTGCGTAAACGACTGCCATATTGGCATGTTGCATTTACAGCTGATGCACACCTCCGCCTCGCTAACGCTGAACGAAAACACCGACCCGGATGTGCGCCACGATTTAGATGCTTTTCTGCGCAGGCTGGTGCCCGAAGATTTAGCCTATTTCCGCCATACCTTGGAGGGCCCTGACGATATGCCAGCCCATGTGATTGCCAGCTTGCTGGGGACACAGCTTACACTGGCGGTGCGGGATGGCCGTTTGGCCTTAGGAACCTGGCAGGGATTATGGTTGGGTGAACACCGTAATCAAGCTGGGCCGCGACGGTTACTGGCCACGCTAAACGGGTGTGACGCTCGTTAACCCGAGACGCCAACTCTATGCAGCGTTGCTGTATAGTAAAGGCTTTTTTTAGGCTTAGACCGCCAGTGTGGCGGTTATATATCTCCATTTTCATCCTTGAAAAGCGCTTTTAAATGCCACGACGCTCCTTTCTTCGCCTCTCCCGCCAGCGCTGGTTGCGGCTGTTCTTCTATCTTAATCTCGCTCTGGTGGTTGGGCTGATTGCCCACCAAATCTGGCTGTACGTGGCAGAGCCTAAGTTTGAATCGGTGCATACCCTGGAAGTAGCTAATATTCGTGAGGTATTAGCGGAGCGAAGCGACTACCGCTTTGCGGTGGTCGGCAATATCAATAACTCCGTGAGCGTGTTTCAAGATGAGATTGTGCCGCTGATTAACCAGGGCGGTATCGACTTTCTGATTTCGGCGGGGAATGCCGTGAATGGGGGGCAGCAGGAGAGCTATCAGGCGATCTACCGGAGTCTGGAGCTGCTTAATGTGCCTTACCTGCTCACCTACGGCGAAAATGAAGACAGTGATTTTGGTAGCTACCTGTTTTATGAATACTTTGGCCCGCACTTTTACTCCTTTGTCGCGGGCAACAGCCACTTTATCTTTCTGGACGGTACCGGAAAGTCATCCACCTCTTGGCAGCTTGACTGGTTATCCCGGGAACTGGCGGCCTCTGAAGCGCAGCATAAGTTTTTGTTTGTTGGCCTGCCGCTGCACAATGTGGTGAGCGACGCACCGCTGTTTGAAGCGGACAATTATCTCAATGATCCGCGACTGGCGGATGGCATTATGGCGCTGGCGGAAGAGCATGGGGTTGATACGGTGTTCTCCGCTAACCTAACCCTCTTCTCCCAGCAGACGGTTAACGGTGTGGATTACGTCACAACCGGCGGAGCGGGCGGTATTCTGATCGATGCCGATAGCAGCTTCCATCACTATGTTATCGTCGATGTAGCAGGCGACAATGTCGCCATTGCCCCAGTGCGATTGAACGTGGATAGCCCCGGCTGGTGGCGTATGGTCACCAGCGTCTGGTCGACGCTTTATGCATTTTTCTACGTTAGCTACACGCGGTTTTTGCTGATTGTAGGTGTACTCACGCTACTCGCCCTGCGTTTGCATCGGCTGATTTTTGAAGATCGTGATTACTATCCCGATTTTGATATTGATCCAACGCCTTTCCTGGATAAATCACTGCGCGTGGCGATGGTCTCCAATAACTATTTCCCGTTTGTTTCCGGGGTGTCGGTATCGGTGGATCGCTTGCGCAATGGCCTACGCGCCTTAGGGCACTCCATTCAGCTGTTCGTACCGCGCTATCGAGAAGCGTGGCAGGACGATAGCGCAATAAAGCGCATACCTACGCTGATGGCGTTTGGTCAGAAGCGCGAGTTCCGGCTAACCAACCCGTTTAGCGCGCGGTTTCGGCGCTGCCTGAGGGTCTTCAAGCCTGATCTTATTCACGTTCATCATCCGTTTTGGCTGGGTTCCATGGGGCTGTTTATGGGCCGTCGGCTTAAGGTGCCGGTGGTTTACACCTACCATACCCGCCTAGAGCACTATGCCCACTTTGTGCCGTTGCCTGGCGCGCTGTTTCGTAATCTGATCTCGCATTACCTGATCAAACGCTTTTCTAACCGCTGCCAGGGGGTAATTGTGCCGACCTATTCGGCAGAAGAGTATCTGCGCATGATTGGGGTTAAAACCCCTACACTGGTGCAGCCTACGGGCATTGATGTCGAGCGTTTCTCTCAAGTTGATGAGAGTGAGCTTGACGCGTTGCGCGAGCAATTAGGTGTTAGCGCTTCAGGCAAAATATTGATCAGCGTTTCGCGGATTAGCAAAGAGAAAAATATCGGTTTTATGCTGGAATCCCTCGCCGAGCTTCGGTCTCAGGGGCACGAGGATTTTCATTTGCTGCTGATTGGTGATGGGCCAGATCGCGAGGCGATACAAACTCAAATCGATACCTTAACGTTAACTTCACAGGTCTCCCTGGTGGGGGCTGTGCCTCCGGAGCGCATGGCGCTTTATTACCATCTTGGCGATCTGTTTGTGTTTGCCTCCACCTCTGAAACCCAGGGCATGGTGATCCTTGAGGCGATGTCAGCGGGACTGCCCGTGGTGGCGGTGCGTTCCAGCGGTATTGATGACGTGGTACGCCAGGGAGTCAACGGCTTCAAAACACCGCAAAATCGCCAGGCGTGGGGGCAGAAAGTGGTGGAGTTAAAAGATAACGCAGAGCTACGCCAGCAGTTGGGCAAGCAGGCCAGCCACTTTGCCGAAGAGTTTGATATCGCCAACTTTGCTTCAGCGGTGGCTAACTTCTACGCCGAAGTGCTGGCCAAGCATCACTCACCCTCACGGTGAGTCTGCTTTTTTGATGCTTGGCGCTGATTGGCATAACGTCTAAGGCCTATTAACAGGCCAACCCCGGCCGCAAGCCCGACAGCCGCTAGAATGAGCTCTTTGGCCGACGCGGCGGTGAATAGTGCACCTAGTTGGCTACCAAGTAGAATCACTGCCGCCAGCCCCGGCACGATACCCAGAGTGGAGCCGATCATATAGTCGCGAAACTTAAGGTGGAAAGCGCCCGCCAGCATGTTGGTGAGCGTGAACGGGGCGAGCGGCAGCAGGTTAATCACCGTCATGGTTCGAATGCCGCGCTTGGATAGATAGCCGGATAAACCGCGTAGATGTCGGCCGCCATAACGCATCAGCGCCTCACGGCCTAACCAGTGACCTACCCAGTAAGACACAACCGACGAGGTCAATGTGCCTAGCGTGGCGTATGCCAGCCCCCATATCGGGCCAAACAGTAAGCCTGTGACCACCACCAGTAAGCTAAGCGGAAACATTACCAGTAGGGCGCTGGCGTAAGTGACCATCACCGCGGCAAACATCCAGGGCGCGGTTCGCCACTGGCGAATGTAACCCATCAGCTCGCTAATGCGCGCCTGGTTCAGTAGGTCATAGCTCAGCAGGTCGTAGCGCTGCAGGAGGTTCCACATAAAACCTAGCAGCACGATCGCTACCAGCAGGCCAACGCCCTTGCTTAATGTTCGCGACATGCCCACTCCCATCGGCGCAAAAAAGCGCTAGCATACGCTAGCCGTCCGATGGGATGAAGATGCTTTTACACCAAGCGTTAGTTGTTGAGCTGGGCTTCTATGATCGGCCAAGCAGGGTCGCCGTCGGTGGTGGTAACGTCGGCCAGCATGGCTTCGATACGCTCTGGGTGCTCATTGATCCACTGCTCGGCCACATCCGCTAGGTCCTGCTCTTCCTGGCCAAAGGCTTGAATCATCCAGCTCTGCTCTTCGGCGGAGAAGGTGAACTGCTCAAAGAAGGTCACCACATTGGGGTTGGCTTCAGCATAATCACTGCGCAGCAGCGTCAGCACATCGCTTTCACCATTATTCTCACCGAACAGGTCTTCGGGGTCTTCCAGGTAGCGCATGGGCAGTTCAAGGTTCATCCAGTGGGGCGTCCAGCCTACCCAGACAATCGGTTCCTCACGGGAAATGGCATCACGTGCAGCGGAAAGCATGCCTACTTCACTGGTATCGACGATCTGCCAGTCGCCTAGGCCCCAAGTGTCGTTATCAATGGCATTGTGGAGAATCTCGCTGGCGGCGGAGCCTGCACCAAAGCCATAGATCTCGCCGTCGAACTGTTCGCGATTTTCATCCAGATCAGCAAAACTTTGAATACCGCTCTCATACAGATATTCCGGCACCGCCAGGGTCATTTGTGCACCATCGACGTTATTCGCCACGTCAATCAGTACACCCGACTCCTTACGGGGATCGAACATCTCACGCTGGGCAGGCAACCAAGCCCCTAGAAAGGCGTCGATGTCGCCGCTTTCTATACCCTGGTAAATCACTTGCAGGCCGATTTCCTGGGTGCTGGTCTCGTAGCCCAGTGGGTTCAATAACTGTTCGGCGATGGCGGTCTTGACGGTAATGCCGGGCCAAGCAGGCACGCCAAAATCGAGAGTTTGATCATCAGCCTGGGCAGCCGAGGCAAATAGAGCGGTGGTGGCGAGGGCAATGCCCGAGGCGAGAGGTTTGGGGTGTGTCATAAGATCTCCTTGCTTGGTTTTATAGTCGACAGTTTTTGTCGGATAGCGGTTGTTGTTAAATAAATGAATGCCGCGTTACTCGTTGCGGGCTAGCACGCGAAGGCGTGAAGCCAGCATATCGCGGTCTAAATAGGTGCCCTGCAAATGGCGGGCGCCACTGTTGGGGTCGAACTCGCGCCGTCCATGCAGTACCCGGCGGTTATCAAAGGCGACCATCTGACCTGGGAGAAGGGTGAACTCTAGCTGGTGGGCTTCGCTGTGAAACAGTTTCCACAACAGAGCGTAGGCGCTGTACCAGGCCTCCATCTGCTCTACCGGCAGGTGAAGCGCATCGCGAATCCAGTTGTTTAAGCGCATTTCGACCAGGTTACCCGCGCTATCCAGGGTGATCACCGGTGCCCGCATGGAAATATCGTGGGTTTCATCCTGAAAGCGAAAGTCGATGGGCGTTTCGCTAAGAATCGCGAGCGCTGCCGGGTCTTGCTGGCGCAAGGCCTCGACCACACGCGCACCATCGGCAAACAACGACTCGCCACCAGTGGCGCCGTTTTGCAGGCAGTAGAGCAACTGGATATCCGGCGGTTGGCGCCAGTTGGGCAGATCGATGTGCAGCGGCAGCCCCACGGCGGTATAGGCCGCGTTATTGGGGTTGGGTTTGGAGCGCACGTCAAAGCGGGCACCAAAGTTGGTGGCACGCAGGGGGCCAATACGCTCGGCTAAACGGCTCACTTCCTCTTCCACCAGGGGGCCATCGGTCATCAATGCCAGCCCGTCCCGCAGCATGGCAGTGAGCCAAGCTTTCTCGCCTTCAGGGGTTAAAAAGTCGCTATGGCGAATGCGCTCGGGAGCAAAGTTATCTTCCCATGGCGCGACTTTTGGAACGGCTGAAGTAAGCGCGGTTTCTGGGCGGCGCTGGTATAGCCAGCCGCTATGAAAGGCGCTGACGTGACCATCCTGCCAGGTAAGGTGTAAGTGGCCCTCCGTCAGCGCAACGCTGGGCGGCTCAGTGATGGGATCAAGAGGCAAGTAGAGCCGTTCGCGGGTCTGCGGATGACGGCAGGCCGGGCAGGCGCAGTGGTCGCGCAGCCAGAGCAGGGGCAGGGTGGTTTGCTGACCGTCTTGCCACTCCAGTGCCATCCCCTTTTGAGTCAGCGTCGCGTGGGTGAGTGCCGGGCCTGATTGGTAAGGGCTTAGTTCGCCCATTTCAGGTGAATGGGGTGCCGTTGGTGAGGTTTGTAACGCGCTATTCATGATAACTCCAGGTAACTCCCATAGCGGCAGTGCCCCAGCAGTATGGATGTAAGGGCTTTGCTTAAAGGGCTTTACATAAAAGGTGTACGTAAGTGCTATCTAGGATGGGGAGTAGCCGCGGCAGTGACAAACGATTAATCTGACCCCTAAGATGTCATTTTACTTATAGGTCTCTTTTCCATGAGCCAGTTGCCGCCATTGCTATGGCTACAAGCCTTTGAATCTGCGGCGCGTACGTTGAGTTTTACCGCCGCGGGAAATGAGTTGGGCGTCACTCAGGCAGCGATTAGTCAGCGTGTTCGCTTGCTGGAAGACCGCGTGGGGCAGAAGCTGTTTGTACGCCATGCGCGCAGCTTAACCCTCACCCCCGCCGGGCAAGCCTGGCTGCCGAGCATTCACGATGCCTTTGTGCGTATCAGCGAAGGCACCTTGGAAGTATTCGGTAGTACGACAGAGCAGCCGGTGACGCTGCGTGCCACGCCGGCGATTCAGCAGTCTTGGCTGGCGCCGCGCTTAATGGCTTTCCATCGCGCTCACCCCCAAGTGGCGATTCGTCTGGTAAGCGCTATCTGGCCCGATGACTTTGGCCCCGAAGGGGCGGATATTGAGATTCGCTATGGCAAAGGGGAGTGGACGGGCATCGAAATGCAGCCGCTAGGCGAAGAGCAATTACTGCCTGTTTGCTCGCAAGCCCTAGCTGAGACGCTAACCGCGCCAAGCGATTTGGCTGGGCATACGCTGCTACACGCCGTGGGGTTTGGCGTGGGGTGGCCGGGGTGGCTGCAGGAAGCGGGAGTTGCTCATCTGGAAGCGCAGTGCTGGTCGCTCACGTGCGATAACCAGGTGATGACGCTGGCGCTTGCTAGTCAGGGCGGTGGCGTTGCGTTAACTCATCGACGCTTAATGGAGCAGCGTAGCGATTTGGTGGCACCTTTTGAGCTGAGTGTGCCCAGCGATGAACGCTTCTGGCTGGTGCGCCCTAGCCGACGCCACGTTAGCGACGAAGCCGCGCTGGTGTGGCAGTGGCTTTGCGATTCAATATGATAAGTGGTTATTGTTGTTTTAAGGTCTTTTTGCCAATTTTCTTGCCATTTTGGTGCAGCCGTGAAGAATGATGCGCCTTCATTGTTTAAAAAGGCGTGATTTTCATGGACTTTACCCTTCCTCCTTTGCTGACATCGCTGGTGGATCGCGGCAACGGCTTGCTCTGGGGCAGCGTGCTGATTTACCTGCTGATTGGTGCAGGCCTCTATTTCACAGTGATGACCCGCGGTATTCAGCTGCGCTATTTCGGCCATATGTTTAAGCTGCTGCGTAGCTCACGCCAATCAAACGGCGGTATCTCTTCGTTTCAAGCGCTCTCAACAAGTCTGGCGGCCCGGGTAGGCACCGGTAACCTGGCGGGTGTCGCGGTGGCTATTTATTTTGGTGGCCCTGGGGCCATTTTCTGGATGTGGATGACCGCAATGGTTGGGATGGCGACCAGCTTTGTGGAGTCCACCCTGGCCCAGGCGTATAAAACCGACCACGGCGACAACACTTTCCGCGGCGGCCCGGCGCGTTATATTGAGCGTGGTTTGGGCTTGCGCTGGCTGGCTGTGCTGTTCTCTATCTGTTTGATTATTGCCTTTGGGTTGGCGTTTAACAGCGTTCAGGCCAACTCTATCGCCCAGGCCATGGAACAGGCGTTCGCTATTCCCACCTGGGCCATGGGGATAGTCTTGATGGTCATTGTGGCGCCGATCATCTTTGGCGGTTTGAAGTCGATTGCCAAGGTGGCTGAACTGGTGGTTCCGCTCATGGCGCTGCTCTACTTAATTCTGGCGCTGGTGGTAGTGGGGTTGAATATCAGTGACTTGCCCGCAGCGATCATGACCATTGTGCGCAGTGCTTTTGGCTTTGAGCAGGCGGCCGGTGGGGCAGTAGGCTACGCGGTATCCCAGGCGATTATGAACGGTATTCAGCGCGGGCTGTTTTCAAATGAAGCGGGTATGGGCTCGGCGCCCAATGCCGCGGCAACGGCCTCTACGCGGCCAGATCATCCTGCTGCCCAGGGCTTTATTCAGATGCTCGGGGTGTTTCTGGATACGCTGGTGATTTGCACAGCCACGGCGGCGATCATCATTATGGCGGGGCCGGAGCTGATGGCGGGCGATGAGAACAACGGCATTCAGTTGACCCAAATGGCGCTTTCCAGCCATGTGGGCGATTGGGGCGGTATGTTTATCGCGGTGGCGATTCTGCTGTTTGCGTTTACCTCGGTGATTGCCAACTACTCCTACGGTGAGTCCAACATTGAGTATCTGGCCGGGCGCCGCGCCCCGGTTGCCGTGTTTATTTACCGCTTAGCGGTGCTGGCGATGATTATGATTGGCTCGGTGGCAAGCCTGGGGGCGATTTGGAACTTCGCCGACCTTTCCATGGGGATGATGGCGATTATTAACCTTGTCGCTATTCTGCTTCTCTCGCCAGTAGCTTTCGCACTCTTCCGCGACTACGAAGCGCAGTTGAAAGCGGGCAAAGAGCCTGTGTTTGATCCCAGCCTTTTTCCCAAGCTGGTTAATAAAGTTGATCCCAAGGCCTGGCCCAAGAAGTAATCGAGCTTAAGTAAACGAGGTAGAGCCATTTTATACACTGGCTGTGCCCTGCTTCGCATTTTGCGTCGCGGGGCTTTTTTATTGGCCGTCACATGATTCGATTTAATCGAATACAAGTCGGAAAACGTTGCGCTTTTGCATATTGGAAAGCGCCGTAGAATAGCTTCCAATCCTTCCCTATACTTTTTGGAGCTTTCAATGACGACCCGTGCCCTGGTAATTACCTCTTCTATTCTGGCTGAGAACGGCCAATCCATTGCGTTGGCTAATCGCTTTATCGAGCAGGCGAGCGCCCGCAACAATGTAAACGTTACTCAGCGTGACGTGGTGAAAACCTCGCTCCCTCACCTGGATATTAGCGAATTGGGGGCTTGGCAAGTGGTGGACGCAGAGCGTACCGCTGAGCAGCAGGCGTTAGCCGCGCGTTCGGACGAACTGCTGGCTGAGCTAAGCGCCAATGATGTGCTGGTCTTTGCGGTACCGATGTACAACCTGGGTATTCCTTCACAGCTGAAGGCGTGGTTTGACCGTGTACTGCGTGCCGGTGAAACGTTCCGCTATACCGAAAACGGCCCGCAAGGGTTGGTAGAAGGCAAGCGAGCGATTATTCTGGCAGCGCGGGGTGGACAGTACGCGGGAACTGAATTTGACAGCCAAACACCCCACCTGAAAGCCATGCTAGGGCTGATGGGAATTAAAGAGGTAGACGTGGTCTATGCTGAAGGCCTGAATTTGGGTGAGCAGCAGCGCGAAGCTGCAATAAAAGAAGCTTTTCAAGCGATCGATCAATTGGTTGAGGGGCTTTAAGCGCGTTTAGAAGCGCTCTCAAGGCATATCTCAAAGCATAGAAGGATAATCACATGGCTCGGCCGGAATTACTTGAACAGATCTACACCATTGTCGATCAAATTCCGCCTGGGCGTGTGACCACCTATGGTCGCATTGCCGCCATGACCGAAGGCGCCACGCCGCGCATGGTGGGTTCGGCGATGCGCCACCTGCCGGATGGCCACCAGTTGCCCTGGCACCGCGTGATTGCCTCCTCTTTGAAGCTTGCCGATCACGGCGGCGCAGAACGCCAGCACCGCAAATTGCGCGATGAGGGGGTGTTGTTCGATGCCAAAGGTCGAGTGCCAGCGCACCTCGTCTGGCCTGATTAAACTATATAAAACGCTTTTAGAAACAACAACGCCGCCCAATTTGGGCGGCGTTGTTGTATTTATGAATTACGTTGGTGAGCCTTCTCACGATTCACGATTCACGATTCACGATTCACGATTCACGATTCACGATTCACGATTCAATCCTCCAAATTAGCCCCCGATTTCCACGACCAGTCACGCCAGCGTAGGTCAAACAGATCCTTGCGGCGGTCTTTAAGGTTGGTCACCGAACCTTCGGCTCGTACCACCGTTAGGCGGGTTAGATCCAGATCCGAGAAGAAGATCATCTCGGTGTTGGGCGTGGTTTCCGCCAGTACCGCATCATGGGGGAAGGCGAAGTCCGACGGCGAGAACACCGCTGATTGGGCGTACTGGATATCCAGGTTTTCAATCGAGGGCAGGTTGCCGACGCTGCCGCAGAGTACCACGTAGCACTCGTTCTCAATCGCCCGCGCCTGACTGCAGTGGCGCACCCGCAGGTAACCGTTTTTGGTGTCGGTCCAGAAGGGCACAAACAGAATGTCCATATCCTGGTCGGCCAGCAGACGGCCAAGTTCTGGGAACTCAACGTCGTAGCAGATCAGGATGCCTACGCGGCCTGCGTCGGTATCAAACACCTGCAGCTCATCGCCGCCCTCGATCACCCAGTCGCGGCGCTCTTGGGGGGTAATGTGCAGCTTGGCTTGGCGCTCAACGGTGCCGTCGCGGTGGAACAGGTAGGCGATGTTGTAGAGGCGATCATCGTCGCCCACTTCAATCATCGAGCCGCCGACAATATTGATATTGTAGGAGACCGCCATACGCGACAGTTCAGTCTTAAAACGTTCGGTGAAACCGGCCAAAAAGCGAATCGCGCCCATTTGATCTTGCTGGGCAGCACGGTCTTGCAGGCCCATCAACGGCGCGTTAAACAGCTCTGGGAAAACGGCGAAGTCACTTTGGTAGTCGGAGAGCGCGTCGACGAAGTATTCGATCTGCTGTAGCGCGGCTTCTACCGATGAGAACTCACGCATCTGCCACTGCACCGCACCCACTCGCACCTGAGTCGGTTTGTTGTCGAGCACGCTGGCCGCGGGCTCAAACAGAATGTTATTCCACTCAAGCAAGGTGGCGTAACCGCGAGACTGCTCATCTTCCGGCAGGTATTTGCGCAGTAGGCGTTTTACCTGAAAGTCGTTGGCCTGCTGGAAAGACAGAATCGGATCGTAGATCTCTTTGCGGGAGACTTTATCGATGTATTGAGCAGGCGTGAGCTCATCGGCGTGCTGGTGGTACTCAGGAATACGCCCACCGGCAAGGATCGCCCGCAGGTTCATTGAGCGGCACAGCTCTTTACGTGCTTCGTAAAGGCGGCGGCCCAGGCGATAGCCCCGGTAATCCGGGTGAATCAGCACATCCAGCCCGTACATGGCGTCGCCATCCTCGTCGTTGAGGATGATCTCGCGATGGCCGATCAGGTCATCGTACTTATGCGGGTTGGAGAATTCGTCGTAATCCACCTGCACGGTGAGCGCTACGCCCACCAGAAGGCCGTCGTCTTCAATGGCAATTTGGCCGTCGGGAAATTCCTGAATTAATTTGTCGATGGTGTGCTTCGGCCATGACCCGCCGATATCGTGATAGACGGCGTCCATCAATGTCTTGAGCTGATCGTAGTCATCGCTCATTAGGTTGCGCAGATTAAGATGCAGTTCTTCCAGGGACATATCAGGGCTTCCCAGCGTTAGAAATCGACAGCCATTCTAGCATTATCGGGCGCTGCTCGGCTTATCCGAGGTTAAACCGCGTGTTAACGGACGTGTCAGCGTTTGCGCCATGATCACCCCGGCCAGGATCAGCAGTCCCCCGGTAATGTGGAACCCCGCCACCTGTTCGCCCAAGAATGCCATCGCTATCAGCGCGCTAAACAGCGGCATTAAGTTGATAAAAATACTCGACTGGTTGGCGCCAATTTGACGTACTGCGCGCATCCATAGAAAAGTGGTGATGACAGAAGCGGGGATGCCCGCATAAACAATCAGCCCGATGTTTTGGCTATCAATAGGCGTCATTGGCCCCATCAAATAGGGAGGGAGCAGGAACAGCACCGCAAAACAGACCTGAGCGTAGAGCATCACCCAGGGCGGTAAGTTCATCGACCAGCGTTTAAGCATCACCCCATACAGCGCATAACAAGTAGCCGCCACGACCATTAGCGCATCGCCAAAGGCGACCTGCAGTTGCAACAAAGAGAAGGGATTGCCGCGCCCCAGCAGTACGGTAACGCCTACGAAGGCCAGCACGCCGCCTAAAACGCCGCCTAAGGAGGGGGGCTCGCGAAGAATCAGCGCGCTAAGCAGCACGGTGAGCAACGGCACCATGGCGGCGAGAATGCCCATATTGGTAGCGGTGGTTGTTTCTGCCGCCACATAGGCCAGCCCTTGCCATAGGCCCATGCCGAGCAAGCCCAATAGCGCAAGCTTAGGCCACTGGCGACGGATTTCGTCGCGGTGGCGTAACACGGCGGGCAGCACAAATGGGGTCATCACCGCCAGGGCGAGCAGCCAGCGTAGAAAAGCAATGCTGCTTGGCGCGATGGCGCCTACGCTAAGCTGGTTAATGGTCATATTGCCCGACCAGATAAGCACGGTGGCGAGCGGCGGCAAAAAATACATCAAGGGCATAGCAACGGTTCCTTATCGTTAGCCGGGTAATGTGACGCGGATTCGCACGCTGGGCAAGAGGGTAGCTCGGCAAATCTGGCAATATTCAGGTAGGTAAAGGTCTGTACGTTGCGGCGAGTATGTCATACGCTTGTTTGAATATGCTTTAACCGTGCTACTAATAATATCAAGGAGACCCGTGATGACCCGTGCGCCCGCCTATCCGCATCTGTTCCGCCCGCTGACTATTGGCCATTTAACGCTGCCCAACCGCGTTTTAATGGGCTCAATGCACACTAACTTGGAAGAAGCACCCAATGGCTTTGAACGCTTAGCAGCTTTTTATGCTGAGCGGGCGCGGGAAGGGGTTAGCCTGATCGTCACCGGCGGTATCGCGCCTAATCCAGAGGGTGCGGTGTTCCAGGGAGCCAACGCGCTTGTGAACGAAGCGCAGTTGCCAGAACACCGAGGGGTCGTTGATGCGGTGCATGCGGAGGGCGGCCACCTATGTATGCAGATTCTCCACGCCGGGCGTTACGCTTACTCGCCGGACTTGGTTGCACCTTCGGCCATTCAAGCGCCTATCAACCCCTTTATGCCTCGGGCGCTGAGCAGCGATGAAGTCGAGCAGCAAATCGCCGACTATGTTCGCTGTGCCAAGCTTGCTCAACAGGCGGGTTACGATGGTGTAGAAATCATGGGATCAGAAGGCTACCTGATCAATCAGTTTATCTGCCAGCGGACCAACCAGCGTGACGATGAGTGGGGCGGGGCCTTTGAGAACCGTATGCGCTTTGCTGTCGAGATTGTCCGTCGGGTCCGCGCGGCGGTGGGCGAGCGTTTTGTGATTATCTTCCGCCTTTCGATGATTGATCTGGTGGAAGAGGGCAGCACTTGGGAAGAGGTCGTTACGCTGGGCCAAGCGGTCGAGGCTGCCGGGGCGAATGTCATCAATACCGGCATCGGCTGGCACGAAGCTCGGGTGCCGACCATTGTGACCAGCGTGCCCCGGGCTGCCTTTACTGAAGTGACTAAGCGCATCAAATCGGCGCTATCGATTCCGCTGATCACCACCAATCGCATCAATATGCCCGAAGTGGCCGAGCGCGTACTGGCGGCAGGTCACGCTGATATGGTCTCCATGGCGCGACCTTTTCTGGCCGACCCCGCCTGGGTTCGCAAAGCCGAGGAGGGTCTGGCGGAAGAGATCAATACCTGCATTGCCTGTAACCAGGCCTGCCTTGATCACACCTTTGCCGGAAAGCTGACGTCTTGCTTGGTTAATCCCAGGGCCTGCCACGAAACCGAACTGACCATTGAGCCTACACAAACACCCAAACGGGTGGCCGTAGTGGGCGGTGGCCCTGCTGGGCTAGCCACTGCAGTGACGGCGGCCAGCCGTGGGCACAACGTAGTGCTGTTTGAACGGCGCAGCGAGCTAGGCGGGCAGTTCAACTATGCGCGTAAGATTCCCGGTAAAGAGGAGTTTAATGAAACCTTGCGCTACTACCGGGTAATGCTGGAGAAATATGCGGTAGAGGTACGTTTGAATACCACCGCCACTGCAGAAGCGCTTGCCGATTTCGATGAGGTGGTTATGGCCACCGGCGTTCAGCCCCGGGAGCTCAATCTTCCAGGTCACGACCACGGTAAAGTGCTGAGCTACGCCGAGGCGATTGAATCCCCTGGGCGGGTTGGGCGTAAAGTAGCGGTGATTGGCGCAGGAGGTATTGGTTTTGATGTGTCGGAACTGCTGGCGCACCAAGGCCATCCAGCGTTGGACATTGCCGAATGGTGCGACGAGTGGGGCGTTGATTTAGCAGTCGGCGAGCGGGGCGGTTTAAAAGCGCCGACGGCGCCCGTGGTTCCCCGCGAAATTGTCATGCTACAGCGTAAAACCTCCAAGCCAGGCAAGTATCTGGGTAAAACCACCGGTTGGGTACACCGGGCATCGCTTAAGCAGCGCGGAGTGAAAACCCTTACCGGCTGCGAATACCTCAAAATCGACGATGGGGGGCTGCACATTCGTCGCGACGGCGTCGATCAAGTGCTCGCCGTTGACAGCATTGTCGTGTGCGCCGGGCAGGAGTCGGTGCGTGATCTGCTGGCGCCGCTGGAACGTGCAGGAACAGCGGTACATATTATTGGCGGCGCGGATGAAGCCAGCGAACTGGACGCCAAACGCGCCATTGAGCAGGGCACTCGATTGGCCGCGAGCTTGTAAAAATGAGTAGAGGGGGGACTTGATAAGGAAGCGCTTAAAAGCGCAGGTGACGTTAGCCCATAAATGGCGATAGACTAAATGACTAATCTACCTATTAAGCATAGTTAGATATTTAAGGCGCGAGTGGCACCCAGCTCGCGCTGTTCGATCGCCAGATAAAAGGACTGTCGTCATGACCTCGGAGTGTAGCCCGCGATTTTTAGCCAGTGATAACACCTCCGGTATCTGCCCGGAGGCGATGGAATATCTGCTTGAAGCCAACCGCTGCGATGATTTGGCTTACGGCAACGATCTCTGGACCGCCCGTGCCGCGGATCGCTTCCGCGAGATGTTTGACTACGACTGCGATGTCTTCTTTGTTTTCAACGGTACCGCCGCCAACTCACTGGCGCTCTCCGCCATGGGACGCAGCTACCATAGCGTAATTTGCCACGAGCTGGCGCATATCGAAACCGACGAGTGCGGCGGTCCGGAGTTTTTCTCAAACGGCGCTAAACTGCTTACCTCGCCGGGCGCCAACGGCAAGCTCACCCCGGAAGGCATTGAAGCGCTGGTCACCAAGCGCAGCGATATTCACTACCCCAAGCCTAAAGTGGTATCACTCACCCAAGCCACCGAAGTCGGCACGCTCTACTCCCGTGAAGAGCTGATGGCGATTCGCGCCATCGCCGATAAACATGACCTGCGCCTACATATGGACGGCGCCCGTTTTGCCAACGCCTGCGCTAGCCTTAATGCCACCCCGGCTGAACTTACCTGGCAGGTAGGCGTGGATGCGCTATGTTTCTCGGGTACCAAAAACGGCCTAGCGTTTGGCGAAGCGATCCTGTTCTTTAATCGGGAGCTGGCCGAGGACTTCTCCTACCGCTGCAAGCAGGCTGGGCAGTTGGCCTCAAAAATGCGCTTTGTATCTGCCCCCTGGTTAGGGTTGCTTGAAAGTGGTGCCTGGCTAACCAACGCCCAGCATGCCAACGAGATGGCGCGCTACCTATCGGAAGGGCTGCAGGCGCTACCCGGCGTATCGCTAATGTTTCCTACCCAAGCCAATAGTGTGTTCGTTGAATTGCCGCTTTCGGCGATTGAAGCGTTGAAAGCCAAAGGGTGGACCTTCTATACCTTTATTGGCGCAGGCGGTGCCCGTTTTGTTTGTGCTTGGAACACTACCGTTGAACTGTTAGATGAGCTGTTGGCCGATATTCGTTCAGTACTCGAGGGTTAAAGCCGACAGATAACCGCTTTTTCGCCACGGTTTGGCGCTTACGACCTAGCGACGCCGCTGCCAATGGCAGCGGCGTCGCTGGTTGAGTGCCTTGCGTTTATTGATGATGCGTGGACTAACGCAACTATTCGCCTGAATAATTCTCTTATCTGTATCGCCGCAGCGTTGAAGGTTTTAGTCATCACTTTTTGCTAATGCTGACTACGCTAAAAAAGCGACACCTCGTTTGGCACACCGTTGCGAGACACTTGGCTTTGCGGTGACTGCCTGGGGATGGGCCACAGGAGAGTTCCATGAGCATCTTTGATCACGTTCAAGACCGTTTTTCCCGCGTTCAGCAAGAGGACATGAGCCTTGAGGAGTACTTGGCGCTTTGTCGCCGTGATCCGAAGGTTTATGCCAGCGCCTCCGAGCGCATGCTGGAAGCCATAGGCGAGCCTGAAGTGATCGACACGGCGAAAGACCCGCGTCTATCACGTATTTTTTCTAATAAAGTGATTCGCCGCTACCCTGCCTTTGCTGAGTTTCACGGCATGGAGGAGGCCATTGAGCAGATCGTGTCCTACTTCCGCCATGCGGCGCAAGGGCTGGAAGAACGCAAGCAGATCCTTTACCTGCTTGGCCCGGTAGGTGGCGGTAAATCGTCACTCGCTGAGCGTCTAAAACTGCTCATGGAGCGCATCCCGTTTTATGCCATTAAGGGTTCACCGGTTTACGAGTCGCCGCTGGGTCTGTTCTCCCCCGAAGAGGATGGCGAACTGCTGGAGAAAGAGTACGGCATTCCACAGCGCTATTTACGCAGCGTGATGTCGCCCTGGGCGGCAAAACGGCTGAAAGAGTACGGCGGCGATATCTCCCAGTTCCGGGTAGTGCGTTTGTACCCTTCACGGCTTAACCAGATCGCGATTTCCAAAACCGAGCCGGGGGATGAGAACAACCAGGATATTTCGTCACTGGTGGGTAAAGTCGATATTCGCCAATTGGAGCTTTACTCCCAGGACGATCCGGATGCCTACAGCTTCTCCGGAGGTTTATGCCGTTCAAATCAGGGGCTGATGGAGTTTGTGGAGATGTTTAAGGCACCGATCAAGGTGCTGCATCCACTGTTAACCGCCACCCAGGAGGGCAACTACAACCCCACCGAAGGTATGGGGGCTATTCCCTTTGATGGCGTGATTCTGGCCCACTCCAATGAGTCGGAATGGCAGGCGTTTCGCAACAACCGCAATAACGAGGCGTTTCTTGATCGGGTGTATATCGTCAAAGTGCCTTACTGCCTGCGGGTCACCGAAGAGATCAAGATCTATCAAAAACTGCTCGAAGACTCTTCGCTTAACGCCGCGCCCTGCGCACCGGATACGCTGCGCATGTTGGCCCAGTTCTCGGTACTGTCACGACTCAAGGCGCCGGAAAACTCCAATATCTACTCGAAAATGCGCGTCTACGACGGTGAAAATCTGAAAGACACCGATCCTCGCGCCAAGTCGATTCAGGAGTATCGCGACGCCGCAGGTGTGGACGAGGGTATGCAGGGGCTCTCTACCCGCTTTGCGTTCAAGATTCTCTCCAAGGTCTTCAACTTTGACAGCACCGAAGTAGCGGCTAACCCAGTGCACTTGCTGTACGTGTTGGAGCAGGCGCTGGAGCGCGAACAGCTGCCATCAGAAGTGTTTGAGCGCTACTTGGGCTTTATCAAAGAGTATATGGCGCCTCGCTATGTGGACTTTATTGGCAAAGAGATCCAGACCGCTTATCTCGAATCCTACAGCGAATATGGCCAAAACATCTTTGACCGCTATGTCACTTACGCCGATTTCTGGATTCAGGATCAGGAGTACCGCGACCACGAAACCGGCGAGTTGCTAAACCGCCAGGCGCTCAACGAAGAACTGGAGAAAATCGAGAAACCCGCGGGTATCTCGAACCCCAAAGATTTCCGTCACGAGGTGGTCAACTTTGTATTGCGGGCGCGGGCGCAAAACAACGGTATGAACCCCAGCTGGCAGTCCTATGAAAAGCTCAAAGGCGTTATCGAGCACAAGATGTTCGCCAATACCGAAGAGCTGTTGCCGGTGATTTCGTTTAATGCCAAGGCGTCGCGGTCGGATCAGAAAAAGCACGAAGACTTTGTGGCGCGGATGGTCGATCGCGGCTACACCGAGAAGCAGGTTCGGCTACTTTCCGAATGGTACCTGCGCGTGCGCAAGTCTCAGTAGCGGCCCGCGTTTAAGACAAGAGCTAAGGAGGTCGTATGACCTACTTTATTGATCGCAGGCCTAACGCTAAGCATAAGAGCGCGGTAAATCGTCAGCGCTTTTTAGAGCGCTATCGGAAGCATATCAAGCGCTCTGTTGAGGAGGCCGTTAACCGCCGCTCGATTACCGATATGGAGCGCGGTGAGAAAATCTCGATACCGGCTAAGGATATCTCTGAGCCAGTATTTCAACATGGCCCCGGCGGGGCACGCAATATTGTCTCGCCGGGCAACAAAGAGTTTGTCGCCGGTGATAAAATCCGCCGCCCTAGCGGCCAGGGCGGCGGCAGTGGCGCAGGCGAGGGCGGCGCCTCCAATCAGGGCGAAGGCGTTGATGAGTTCGCCTTTACGCTTAGCCGCGAAGAGTTTTTGGAGTTTGTATTCGACGGTCTGGAGCTACCCCATCTGCAGCGCAAGCCGCTAAAATCGCTGGAAGAGGTCAAGATGGTGCGGGCGGGGCTCTCCCGCGATGGCGTACCCTCTCGAATTAGCATTACCCGCTCGATGCGTGAGGCCTATGCCCGGCGCATTGCCATGCGCGCGCCGATTAAGCGGGCGCTAAAAGAGGCGCAGGAAGCGCTGGAGGCCGAAGAGCGCAAAGACCCAGTGCTGCGCAACCCTGCCCGCATCACTGAGCTGAAAGCCGAAATTGAGCGCCTGGAGAAGCGCATCGCCGGGGTGCCGTTTATTGACACCTACGACCTGCGCTACCACCAACTAAGCGCCCAGCCGCAGCCCTCCAATCAAGCAGTGATGTTTTGCGTCATGGATGTCTCCGGCTCAATGACCCAAAACCATAAAGACATCGCCAAGCGGTTTTTCCTGCTGCTCTATCTGTTCTTGGAGAAGCACTACGAGAAAGTCGAGCTGGTGTTTGTTCGACACCATACGGCCGCCCGCGAGGTTAGCGAGGAGGAGTTTTTCTACTCAAGGGAAACCGGCGGCACGATAGTTTCCAGTGCGCTGAATCTGGTGAATAAAATCATCGAAAAGCGCTATCCCGTTGGCCAATGGAATCTGTATGTGGCCCAGGCATCTGATGGCGACAACTGGGACGATGACTCGAATATCTGCCGCGACTTACTGGTCAAACAGCTTATGCCGCAGCTGCAGTACTACGCCTACGTGGAAATCACGCCCCACGACCATCAGTCGCTGTGGCAGGAGTATGAAAGCGTGGTGAAAGAGTTCCCCGAACGCTTTGCCATGCGCCAAATCGTGGAGGCGGGCGATATTTATCCGGTCTTTCGTGAACTGTTTAAGCGTCGCTTAAGCCAGTCCCAGTGACCTTATATACAGGTTAGTGACCGTGTGCAGAGGAGTGGGCTATGAGTGCGACCCGCAAGCGTAAGCCGATTGCCACCGGCTCTGATTGGAACTTCAGCGTGCTGGAGCGTTTTGATGCGGAGCTGGCCAGACTCGCCGATGAGTATCGGTTGGACACCTATCCCAACCAGATAGAAGTCATCACAACCGAGCAAATGATGGACGCCTACGCCAGTGTCGGCATGCCGGTGGGCTATCATCACTGGTCGTTTGGCAAGCAATTCCTGGCCGTTGAGCAGGCTTATAAACGTGGCCAAATGGGCCTGGCCTATGAGCTAGTGATTAATTCTGACCCCTGCATCGCCTACTTGATGGAGGAGAATACGCTGATGATGCAGGTGCTGGTGATGGCCCACGCCTGCTATGGTCACAACTCTTTTTTTAAGGGTAACTATCTATTCCGCACCTGGACCGACGCCTCTTCAATTGTTGATTACCTAGTGTTCGCGCGACAGTATATTGCCAAGTGTGAAGAGCGCCACGGTGTGCAGGCCGTTGAGCAGCTGCTAGATGCCTGCCATGCACTGCAAAACTACGGTGTCGACCGTTATAAACGCCCCTCGCCGATTTCTGCCGAAGAGGAAGCTAAGCGCCAGGATGAGCGCGAAAGCTACCTGCAAACCCAGGTAAACTTGCTGTGGCGTACGATTCCCGATAACGCTGAGCACGGCGAACGGTTACCAGGCAGTTTATTACCCGAAGAGGATGATCCGCTCGGGCTGCATAGTGGCGGGCGCTACCCTCCGGAGCCCCAGGAGAACCTGCTCTACTTTATTGAGAAAAACGCCCCGCTTTTGGCGCCCTGGCAGCGTGAAATAGTGCGCATTGTGCGCAAGCTTGCGCAATATTTTTACCCTCAACGGCAAACACAGGTCATGAATGAGGGCTGGGCGTGTTTCTGGCACTACACGTTGATGAATCGCCTCTACGACGATGGCAATGTCGATGAAGGATTGATGCTGGAGTTTTTGCAGTCTCACGCAGCAGTCATTAACCAACCTGATTTTGATAACCCACACTTCAGTGGGATTAACCCCTATGCTCTGGGCTTCGCGATCTTTATGGACATTAAGCGGATCTGTGAAGCGCCTACCGATGAGGATCGCGAATGGTTTCCTGATATAGCAGGATCGCCATGGCGGGATACGCTGGAGTTTGCAATGCGCAACTTCAAGGATGAGTCGTTTATTCAGCAGTTTCTATCGCCGAAAGTGATGCGTGACCATAAGCTATTTTTAGTCGTGGATGACGATCAGGTGGAGACCCTTGAAGTCGCAGCGATTCATAACGAACAGGGCTACCGTCAGGTGCGTGAAGCGCTTGCCACTCAGTACGCACTCTCGGTCCGCGAACCCAATATCCAAGTCGTTGAAGCGGCTATTCGTGGGGATCGCTCTTTGACGCTTCACCACGTTCAGGATAGTCGCCGACCATTAGGGCGCAGCGTTTATCCAGTGATTCGCCATTTGCAGCAGCTGTGGGGATTTCCCGTTCATCTTGTCTCTCTGGAAGAGGGGCGTGTAACGCGGCGTTTTCACTGGCCGATAGAGGATGAAAGTCCGGTATCTTAGCTAACCTTTGGTCTTCAAGCCCTTGGTCTTCAAGCCCTTGGTCTTCAAAACCGCTGATCTTAAAAAAACTACCCCGCTCAAAAGGCGGGGTAGTGGTGTTGATACAGCTATTAAGCATGAGACGCTTACGCTTGGGCGGTCCAGGATTGGCACCAGCCGGCAGGTGCTACGCTGTTCTCTGGAAATAGCTGGCAACCCTCATTGTCTGCATTGTAGAACATACAGTTATCACAACGCTCACCCTCTTCATAAGCCGGGTGATCGCTGGCTTCGCTAGCTTCTTCTACATAGTTAAGCGCTTGGGCATTGGTTGCGGAAGGATCAAGACGCGGCAGTTCCTGAGCGAAAGCAGTCTTGGAAAGAATACCAGCACCCAGAGGAAGGGCGGCAAGGCCCAACATGCTGTTGCGCATGAAGTCACGACGGCTTTTATTAGCCATGATTTCTCCTTATCGTCACGGTCTGACGTTTGGTCACGTTATCGGGTGGTTATCCACCTCTTGATGCTCCGCATAATCTTACAAGCCGGAGCTCTCTGCTACATCTTTTAATCAGCTGTATTTTTCAACCAGTTATTTTCAACCAGCCATATCTTCTAATCCTATACTTCAACTACATGCTAGCGGATGTACAAGGGTTGTGCGAATACTGCTGCTGGTATAGCGACAATTGGTCACGCTGTCGTTGGGTGCTGCGCTCGCTTCCCCGTCGCTGCTATACTCTGACCAGCTTTAACACGACGGTTTGTGGCTATTTTTATGGCTATTTTCTCTAAACTATTTTTTTGAGTATTTTTTCTCTAAAGAGGCGCGCCATGCAAAACGCAGTCATTTTAATCAATACCGACAAAGGCCAGGTCAAGGCTGTGGCCGAGCGGCTGGCCGATGTGGAGGGGATCAGTGAGGTTTACTCCACCTGTGGCCGCTACGACCTTGTCGCGATTGCCCGCACCCGTGATTTTGAAAGCCTGGCCGAGCTGGTGACTGAGCGCTTAAACGCCGTGGAAGGGATTAGCGATACAGAAACCCTCAATGCCATGCAGGTTCACTCTCGTCACGATCTTGAAACCATGTTCTCTTTGGGTTGGTAACCTTTTATTGCTTGGGTAACTCGCACAACGACCACTAGCGTATTAACAAATGCAAAGCGCTAAATAAGCATTAAAAAGGGGAAAGTCTGTTGGGAACATCGCTTTTGAGCTGGCGTCGGCAGGGGCGACGCTTAGGCATCGCCGTGCTATTTGTCGTCGTTGGCACAGGGCTGTGGGAGTTTCAGGAGCGCCAGCATAAAGATGCCTACACTTGGATGGGGGTGCCCACCTGGGAAGAGTTTAGCCCCACGACAATGCACAGGGTGTTGCGCAATGATGGCTACTTGGTTGGCTGGTCCGATGTGCGGGTCAATCCGCTATGGGTCAGCTATCAGGTTGCAGCGGTAGACGATTCTCGCATCGGTTCGCGGCCTAATTTTCAAGCCGATTGGCGCACGCTATGGCCTGTGGGCACCGACAGCTATGCGGGTAGCGGCTACGACCGAGGCCACTTGGCGCCCAACTACGCCATCGCCGCCGTGCATGGACGCAGCGCCCAGGTCGATACCTTTCTAATGAGCAATATGACCCCGCAGCGGCCCAATTTGAACCGACAGCTCTGGCAGCGGTTGGAAGAAGCGGTCATGGATCATTTTGCGCCGCGTTTTGATCGCTTGCAGGTGATCACCGGGCCGGTGTTTCCCGAGCACTTTATGGATAACGTGTTTAATCGCGTGGGTTTGGTAGAAGTCCCAGAGGCGTTTTATAAGATTATCGTGGTGCCGCATAGCGAAGGGCCTTTAGCGCTGGCCTTCATCATGCCGCAAGACGTGCGCGGCAATGAGCCGTTAGATGACTACTTAGTGACCATCGATGAAATTGAAGCGCGTACAGGGCTTAACTTCTTCCCTGATCTGACACCAGCGGTGGAAGCAGTACTAGAAGGCGAGCTGCGCACGCAAGGGTGGGCGCTTGAGGCAGTTGCAAAGAAACCAGGGCGATATCAATAGTAGTTTAAGTGCTTAGTAGCTGATATCTATTGGATTAGTTTGTATCCAGCACCCAATGGCGGAAGGCGCGCATAGGGTCTGTCAGGTGTCGGTGCTGGGGTGTAAAAAGCGATAGTTTTCCCCTGCTGGGTATGCTGAGTGGCAGTGCCTGAACAAGGTTCCCTTGTCGAAGTTCGGCATCTAAAAGCCGCATCCAGCCTAAAGTCACTCCCTGGCCAGCCAAAGTAGCATTCATCAGTAGTTGGAAGCTGTTGGCGCGCAGCGTATGCAGCGGGGTCTGCCACTTCAGGCCAAGTTCACGGAACCATATTTCCCAGCTTAGCCAGTCATGGTAATGGTCTTCCACCACCATAAGCGTGTGATTCGTAGGCAGTTGCTCAGGTTCAATGCCATTGCCATGGCGTTCCAGGTAAATGGGGCTACAAACGGCGGCTACCATTTCATGGTCAAAAATAGCATCTGCTAAAAGACCTGGAGGATCGACTTCATTGGGTACATGGTAATAAATACCCAGGTCAAACTCCGCCAGATCAAGGCGGTGTGGATCTTCTACCGTCAATATGCGAATTTCGATATTAGGGTAAGCGCGCTGAAAGTCGGGCAACTGGCGTGCCAACCAGATCGAAGCAATGGTCGGGCTTGAGGCGAGGGTCAGCTGTCTGTCATCTCCGCGGCGCCTCAGGCGTGCAGTTTCATCGCCCAGATCGCGCAATAGTCGTTGCACAATACGAAAGTATCGCTCGCCGGTTGGGGTGAGTCGCAGTCCTTCAGGATGGCGTTCAAAAAGAAGCCGCCCTAGGTCATGCTCAAGGCGCTTGATCTGTCGGCTCACGGCGCTTTGCGAAAGATTTAGCTCGTTTCCCGCCTGCGTAAAACTGCAGTATCGTGCGGCAACTTCAAAGGCGCGCAGGCAAGATAGCGGCGGTAAAGCATCACGCATGAATCAAGCCTTAAAATAACGAGTAGTAGTTTCCAGCATACCACTGCCGAGCGGCGGCTGCCGCCCGGCCGGGTTGCAGAGACTAAACGGCCGTACGCGGGATCTCTCGCTGCCACGATTTATCGCTCACCAGCTTATCGTCTTCATAAGCGTGCTGCTCGGCATTCAGATAAAACGTGTGTTCATCGCAGTGTAGGTGGTAGCGGCTGAATACGCTGACGGCAAAGCTATCCTTCTCTCCTTCACGGCGAGCGCGGTACACCCACTCGATATCGGCGCGTGTACGAGTGGCATCGTCAGGGTGGCTGGTATAGGTCTCCTTAGCGTACTGTTCAACTTGCAAGCCGTGATCAAGAAATTTGATGTCCCCCATATCATCTTCAATGATCACGCTCACTTCGCCACTGCCCACATCTTCGCTGATGGTGCGCTTGGGGTGGCCAGTACGTAGGGTGTCCACCCGGCAGGGGGCAGCACTTTCTGGCGGCTCGAAAGGCATGGGAATATAGGGCGATTTGGATAACGGCAGCTCCAGGCTGGGTGTTCCTGATTTAAGGGTCAGGTCAGCGCGTTTTTTAGGCGACCACACCAGTGGAAAGCTGGCGCTGGAGAGGGCAATCCGTAATCGATGGCCCTTAGGCAGTCGATAGCCGATTAGATCCATGGTAAGGCGTACCTTCAAGGGTTCACCTGGTATGGGTGGCTCAATCGTCCCTGCATCGTCACGCAAATTCAGGTTAAGCGTGCCATAGGTAATCAAGGCACTTTCACCGCTGGGTGACACATCACACAAACGAGCGTGTAGCTGGCCGCACGCCTCGCTACTTTCCAGTGTCAGTGAAACCGAGGGTTGACCCAGGATGTCGAGCCCCTGTGCATAAGGCTCGGAGTCAAATGTCAGTGCAAGCGCATCGTCACGACGCTGATCGGGGGGGAAGTCAGCCCCAAACCATAATGGAATATACTCTCCTTGCAGGGCGCCAGTGGTAAGAGGCGATGCAATCAAGCAATCTTGGCTGAGATGAGTGTCGGACGCGAGGCCCTGGTCACCCAGCGTTAGCGTGATAGACCCACACTCGTCTTCAGGGGCTGGCCAACCACGGGTGCGCACCCACTGGCCCGGTCGCTCACGATACTTGGGAGCAGGCGGAACGCCATCTTGAAGGTAAAATGTGCAGGCGGGTTCATTCATTACACCTGTCTCAATACCCTTGAGCCAGTAATCCCACCAACGTAGCGCTTCTTGTAGAAAGCCAATCGCCGGGTCGGGCAGTGCGAAGTGTGGGTATTTGTGCATCCAAGGGCCCAGCAGTGCTTTTTTTGGGCATTGAAGATGCTCCATCATTCTAGGGATCGTATTGATATAGGAGTCGCCCCAGCCGCTTATCATGTAAACGGCCGCTTCAATGTCGGCATACTCCTCGCAGATGGAGCCATGCTTCCAATACTCGTCGCGATGCTGGTGCGTGAGCCAGGTTTCAGCCAGCAGAGGCATATTATCGAGGCGAGACTTCCACATATTGCGCCATCGATCGCCCACGAGTGCGGGGTCTGGTACCGCTGCTGAAAAACTTAGCATGGTGGCCGCCCAGCCAAGATTCTCCAGCAGCATATTGCCGCCCTTGTAATGAATATCATCAGCGTAGCGGTCATCGGTTGAGCAGAGCGTGATGATGGCCTTGAGCGGTGCGGGGCGCAGGGCGGCCACTTGCAGGCTATTAAAACCGCCCCAGGATATTCCCATCATGCCGAGCTGGCCATTACACCAAGGCTGGCTGGCAATCCATTCAATGACGTCAAGGGCGTCTGCCTGCTCTTGAGGGGCGTACTCATCTTCCATCAAACCATCTGATTCGCCGTTTCCGCGCATGTCTACTCGAACGCAGGCATAGCCGTGACCCGCGAAGTAGGGATGGGTCAATTCATCGCGAATCGCGGTTCCATCTCGCTTTCGGTATGGGAGATATTCCAGGATGGCTGGAACCGGTTGTGCTTCGGCGTCAACGGGCAACCAGATCCGCGCAGCTAAGCGGGTGCCGTCAGCCATTGGAATCCAAGTGTTCTCTATTTCGCGGGTGCGATGCGGAAAATCCTGCTTGATATTCATGAGTCACGCTTGTTGCTGGTGGGTGTTGGAGCACGATTAAGTTGCTCAGGGTTTTTTAGCCAGACCCAAAGCGAACCAGTGGCTATCAGCACGATAAACAGGGCTGGCAGGCCGCCTAGGTTAGACAGCATCTTGACGCCATCAATACCTACGAAACTCACCATCACCCAGGCGACGATCCCCACAATCACCCCCCAGGTGACTTTCATGGTAATCCCCGCATTGAGGTCTGAATCCGCTGTCAGCCCACGGGTGGAGAGATTGCCGATAGCATCGGTCTGGGAGTCGGCGGCCGTTACATAAGAGATATAAGCAATGAACAGCAGTAACGGTATCCACAGCCCTGAAAAGGGGAGTTGCCGGAATAGCTCATAAAGAACGTTTTCCACCCCGCGGTCATTGAGGATGGCGTAAAGATCGACGCCGGTGTGGGCCTGATAGTAAAGCGCAGTTCCAGAAAAGATCAGGATCCAGACGCTGGCGAACAGCGCTGGGTAAAGCAGGTTGACGCGAAGAAACTCACGTACGGTGTAGCCACAGGATATCTTGCCGAGAAACAGGGCGGCCACGGGGGCCCAGGAGAACCAAACGGCCCAATAAAATATCGACCACCACTGTGGCCACTGATCTTCCCCCGCCGCGCCGGTAAACAGACTCTTGGTAAAAAAGTTATCGATAAACACACCAAACGACTCTACTCCGAGAGCCAAGCTGAAAATGGTGGGGCCCGCGACGAAAGCGAACACGCCCAGAATAAGCAGCAGGACAGCATTTAGAGATGAAAATCGCGCAATACCTTTTTGCAGCCCGCTGGCGGCGGAAAGAACGAATGTTGTCACGATAATGGCGACAATAACGCCTAGCCGAAGGGGGCTGGTTTCACCACCCATATATTGGCCCACGCCACCCGCAAGCGTCAGGGCGCCGGTGCCCAGCGAAGAAGCCATGCCGGCTACCAGGGCATAGAGTGAAACGGCATCAATAAGTCCTGCAAAGCGTCTAATTCTTGAGCCGAAAAGAGGTTCAAGCATGCTGGAAATAGAGAAGCGAAGGCGCAAATTGTAAAACGCTAGGGCAAAGATCAGTGCGGGTACGGCATAAATAGCATAAGGCGTGAACGTCCAGTGTAAAAACATGGTCGACATCGCAAACACCATGGCATCGCTTGAACCAGCCTCTAAGCCACTTGAACTTGGCGGACTCATGAAATGATAAAGCGGTTCAGCGGTGGTCCAAAACAGAACCCCTACGGCTAAGGTGGTGCAAAGGGTGATCGAGAACCAACGAAAAGGTGATAAAAGAGGCTGGGCGGAAGGGCCACCAATGCGAACACGGCCGATAGGAGAGAAGTAAACAATAACCGCCATAATAAGCAGGTAAAGGCTACCTATACTGAACAGCCACGAAAAATTATTCAGGATGGCGCCATTAAGCCCGCTCGCAACGGCTAGAAAGGCGTCTAAATTGATATAGCTGGCAATGACTGCCGCAAATAGAACCAGAAATGTTGGCCAGAAGACCAACGGTCGCAGCGATTTTATCGGCATACCGTTCTCCCTTTATCGTTATTGCTATGCTTGAATTTCATGGCATAACAACCTAACGCCTTTCTAATCCTGATATAAAGCGAAGACTCGGAATGGGGGTATGCGTTGAATGCATGGGTGGCCAATAGCTTAGCTAGCCATACAGACAGCAAACGCTGGAAGTTAAAATCTAAATATAGGGGCGAGCAGGAAGCTAGAACTGGTGGCGACTTAAACCCATGGGATAAAAGAGCGCATAGGAGATGAAAGGGGATTTAGAGAGAATAGAACATACTGAAGAGAGTACACTGATGCGGACTGGCCCATGTAAGTCATGGTGCCCAGGAGAGGACTTGAACCTCCACGTCCATACGGACACTAGCACCTGAAGCTAGCGCGTCTACCAATTCCGCCACCTGGGCGCATCATCTAACGCTTAGATTAACTACTTACCGTTTGTGTTCGTATGGTGCCCAGGAGAGGACTTGAACCTCCACGTCCATACAGACACTAGCACCTGAAGCTAGCGCGTCTACCAATTCCGCCACCTGGGCGAACACAAACTTTGACTTACTTGTTACCACCTGCCTTAGCACCGTCCTGCTTATACAAATAAATAGCATAAAAGCAGTTTGGTGCCCAGAAGAGGACTTGAACCTCCACGTCCATACGGACACTAGCACCTGAAGCTAGCGCGTCTACCAATTCCGCCATCTGGGCAAGTGGCGCGTATAATACCGGGGTGATGGTTAAATGCAAGACCCCACAGGTGCTTTTTATAAAGCAAATTGTATAAACAACGTCTAAGACGGTTGGGTGATTGAACGTGCAGCGCTATACTGCGCCCATGACTAAACAAAACCCTATTCATTTCAGCTTATCAAGCATTGAAATATCCAGCCCGCAACGCACCGCGTTTGCGCCTTTTTTATGCCTCCCGCAAATGACGCCATCAAGGATGTTGATCGCATGAAGTATTGGACGTTGAGTGATGATCCGCACGCCGAGCGTGAGGCACATAAATATGGCAACCCAGCACCGAGCCGTGAGTACTTACTTGCTGCCCTAGAAAGCTATGGTAAGCCGATTACCCACGAAAATATGAGCCGCATGCTGGGGCTGGAAGACGAAGACCTTATTGAAGCCGTCAGGCGCCGATTGGCGGCGATGGAGCGGGACGGTCAAGTGCTGCGCGACCGTCGCGGCGCCTACGCGCTGATCGACAAGCTCGATCTGGTCAAAGGCAAGGTGCTGGGGCACCGAGACGGCTTTGGTTTTCTGCTGCGCGATGATGGCAAAAAGCCAGACCTAGTGTTGCCACCGCGCCAAATGCGGCGCGTTTTTCACGGTGACCATGTGTTGGCGCGCATTAGTGGGCGTGATCGCCGTGGCCGTGATGAGGCGACCATTGCCGATGTCATTGCGCGCAACACGCAAACCATCGTCGGCGTTTACCGCAGTAATACCCCTGAATTTGGTATTCTGATTCCGGAAAATCCGCGTATTACTCAGGAAGTGATTATTCCTCATAGCGCCTGCGGCGGCGCTAAAGATGGCCAGGTGATCTCGGCCAAGATTGTCCAGCAGCCGGCCACCCGAGTGCAGCCGGTGGGCGAAGTGGTCGAAGTGCTGGGGGAGCGTATGGATCCTGGTATGGAAATTGATATTGCGATTCGCAGTTACGATATTCCTGCAGAGTTTCCGCCTGAAGTGCTCGATCAGATCGCCGGTATTTCAGCAGAAGTGCTGGAAGAGGATAAGCAGCACCGCGTTGATCTGCGCGATGTGCCGCTGGTTACCATCGACGATGAGTCCGCCAAAGACTTTGACGATGCGGTATGCGCGTGGAAAACCAAATCAGGTAGTTGGAAGCTTCTCGTCGCCATTGCCGATGTTTCCCACTATGTGCGCCCAGGCACGCCGCTGGACGATGAAGGCCGTACCCGGGGTAACTCGGTCTACTTCCCCGGCCAAGTCGTTCCCATGCTGCCGGAGCTGCTGTCCAACGGGCTCTGTTCGCTGAATCCCCACGTGGATCGCCTGGTGCTGGTATGCGAGATGAATATCTCTCAAACCGGTGCTATTAGCCGCTACCGCTTCTACGAAGCCGTCATGAATTCCCACGCCCGCCTTACCTACAACAAGGTGGCCGCGATTCTCGATGAGAAGAGTGAAGAGGGTGAGGCGCTACGCGCCGAGCATAACGAGCTAGTGAAGCCGCTGAAAAATCTTGAAGAGCTTTACTACTTGTTGCGCGAAGCACGTGCGGAGCGCGGCGCGATTGATTTTGATACCACTGAAACGGCGATCATCTTTAATGATGAACGCAAAATCGAAAAAATCGTCCCGCGTAGCCGTAACAATGCCCATAAGCTGATTGAAGAGTGCATGCTGGCGGCCAACGTGGCGACCGCGCGCTTTTTGGATAAGCATGACTTGCCAGCGCTGTACCGGATCCACGAGCGTCCAACACCTGAACGGCTTGATAAGCTGCGCCTGTTCTTGAACGAGCTAGGCCTTGCGGTTGGCGGTGGCGATATGCCCACCCCGCAGGATTACCAGGCGCTACGTGAAACGATATCCGACCGTCCCGACTTTGATATCATCCAGACGGTCATGCTGCGCTCGATGAACCAGGCGGTCTACTCGCCGCAAAACGAAGGCCACTTTGGTTTGGCCTATCAGGCCTACGCCCACTTTACCTCGCCGATTCGTCGCTACCCCGACCTGCTGGTACACCGCGCCATTCGTTCGGTGATCCGCGGTCCGCGTCAGACCAATACGGTGCTTCGCGTTGAGGGTGCGCCGGTTGAGCCGCCCAGCAAGTGGTGTCCGTATACCTTCGAGCAGATGCTTGAGCTGGGTGAACACTGCTCAATGACTGAGCGCCGCGCCGACGAGGCTACGCGTGATGTAGAGAGCTGGCTGAAGTGCGAGTTTATGTCCGACAAACTCGGTGAAACCTTCGAAGGTACCATCGCTTCGGTCACCCAGTTCGGCCTGTTTGTACGCCTGGATGAGTTCTATGTGGAAGGCCTGGTGCATGTCACGTCGCTGCCCTCGGACTACTACCATTACGAGGCTGAGAAGCACCGTCTTAAAGGCGAGCGCACCGGCACGACCTACCGCTTAGGTGATGGCCTTACCGTTCAGGTGGCGCGTGTCGATATGGATGACCGTAAGATTGACTTCGGTCTGAATGATGAGAAGCCACGCCCACGCCGTCAGCCGCGTAAGAGCCGCGGTGGGGAAGAGGGCGCCGGTGCTAAAAGAGATAGTGCCAAAGCTGCTGGAGACAAGAAACCCAATAGCGAGAAGCCCGCCACCCGCCGTGGTCCCCGGCGCACCCGTAATGGCCCGCGCAAACCATCACCGAATAAGGGGTGAGCATGAAGTCGGCGTCTTCTCGGCGGGGGCCCAAGACCCCTGATGGCCTGGATCAGGTATACGGCGTTCATGCCCTGCAAAGCCTGCTAGACAGAGGTGAAGCGCCCCGGGAACTTTGGGTGCAGCAGGGGGCGGGTAGTCGCTTAAAAGAGTTGGTCGCCCAAGCCCAGGCCCACGGCGCCCGAGTGAAGGAGCAGCCACGCGACCTGCTTGATCAGTTAACCCAGGGCGCGGCCCATCAAGGGGTGGTGGCGTTCTGTCCGCCGTTAACCCCTGAAGGTGAAGAGTCGCTCTGGCTTAAGCTGCGCGCCTGGCAGGCGTCTACACCGCCGCTTCTACTTATTCTCGATGGTGTCACTGATGTGCATAACTTCGGCGCCTGCCTGCGCAGTGCTGATGCCGCCGGTGCCCACGGGGTGATTGTGGCAAAGGATAAAGCCGCGCCGCTCAATGCAACGGTGCGCAAGGTCGCTTGTGGTGCTGCCGAAGTAGTGCCGGTTTATCAAGTCACCAATCTGGCGCGTACGCTCGCCAAGCTAAAAGATGCCGGTGTGTGGATAACCGGTACGGCTGGCGAGGCTGAGGCCAGCGTCTTTGATATTGATATGACAGGCCCCACCGCACTGGTGATGGGGGCAGAAGGCAAGGGCATGCGGCGCTTGACCCGCGAAGCGTGCGATAACCTCGCCAAGCTCCCTATGGCAGGGGAGGTTTCTAGCCTTAATGTTTCGGTGGCCACCGGTATTTGTCTGTTTGAGGCTGTCCGTCAGCGCCAGCTTGCAAGTTAACCGCCGTACTACTAAGATACACGCGCCCGTTTGTCTGCAAATGGGCGTTAGCTGTAAGAACTAGTCGTTGAAACAGTAATTGAAATCGTTGTTGAAATAAAAGTTCTGTTTGATGCCCCAATAGCCGTCTAGTGCGGTGGCGGAGCACTTCAGTTAACTCCTTGCTTCCCTGTCGTCGTTTATTGCGTTTAGCAATTGCACACAACGGAAGCTGTCAAACCGCAAGGAGATCCCATGCGTCATTACGAAATCGTATTTATGGTCCACCCGGATCAAAGCGAGCAGGTGCCGGCGATGGTCGAGCGCTACACCAGCATCGTTACCGAAAACAGCGGCACTGTGCACCGTCTAGAAGATTGGGGCCGTCGTCACTTGGCTTACCCGATCAACAAGATCCACAAAGCCCACTACGTGCTGATGAACGTTGAATGTTCCGGCGAGACTCTCGACGAGATCGAGAACATCTTCCGTTACAACGACGCCATCATCCGCAGCTTGGTTGTACGCTGCAAAGAAGCGGTTACTGAAGCTTCACCGATGATGAAACCGGCAGAAGAAAAACGTCCGCGTCGCGAAGAAAAACCGCGCGCTGAAGAAGAAGAAACTGCCTGATTTTATTCACTGCACGTTTTAAGGAGCTAGTCCATGGCACGTTTTTTCCGTCGCCGTAAGTTTTGCCGCTTTACCGCTGAAGGCATCAAGCAGATCGACTACAAAGATCTGGACACGCTGAAGGCCTACGTAACCGAAACCGGCAAGATCGTTCCAAGCCGTATTACCGGCACCAAAGCACGCTATCAGCGTCAGTTGGCGACTGCTATCAAGCGCTCGCGTTATCTGGCGCTGCTGCCCTACTCCGATAGCCACCAGTAAGCGTTTAACGTGATGCTGGCACTAGCCCGGTGGCTAATGCGGGGCACGCCTTACGCTGCAGGCGGGGCGGCTCTGGCAACGCTAGTGCCGTGGTTGTTCTGGTTAGGAGCAGCCATTGCTGCGTTGATGACCCTGCGCAAAGGTTTTGCACCTGCGCTACCGGTGATCATCGCCGCAGCACTACCGGCCGGTTGGTGGTGGGCTCAGGGTGACGTGATTCCGCTTGCTAGCATACTGCTGGTAACGCTGATGGCCGTTATCCTGCGCGAGAGGATGCGTTGGGGAGAAACCTTGATTGTGGGGACCTTGGTCGCCGCTGTTATGGTTCAACTGGGCATCTTCAGTCCGCCAGGCGGCACTGAGCTAATGCTTGAGCAACTGCGTGAAGGTTCAGAAGAAGTGGATCGCATGCTCACGGAATTTGCCAATCAAGGCTACGATACTCAAACCATTGCCTCATTGGTGGTGGGTGGAGTGACTGGGCTTGTGGTGCTGTTGGCAGCCATCGTGTGCTTGGCGCTTGCGCGTAGCTGGCAAGCTGGGTTGTACAACCCAGGTGGCTTTCGCGAAGAGTTCCACGCACTGCGCTTGACCCCTAAGGAGCTGGCCGTACTGGTCGTCATTGGGGTGATAGGCATGCTGTTAGGCGCTCATGCGCTGGCGATGCTTGGTTGGATTCCGCTGTTGGTAGCTGGCGTTGCGTTAGTGCACGGGTTTATTGGAATAAAGGGGATGAACGGGCTGTGGCTGGTAGCATTTTATGTGCTACTGATCACGACCTGGCCCACGATTCTCATTGTGCTGCTGTTGGGGCTGATTGATACATTCGCGAACGTTCGCGCACGCCTTGCCCGCAGCAACTGACAAGAGGTTTACGAGATGGAAGTCATTCTGCTCGACAACATTGGTAAGCTGGGCGGCCTGGGTGACAAGGTCACCGTCAAGCCTGGTTATGGTCGTAACTACTTGGTGCCTTACGGTTTAGCCGTACCGGCAACCAAAGACAACATCGAAGCGTTTGAAGCGCAGCGTGCTGAGCTCGAAGCGCAAGCTGCTGAGCGTAAGGCTGAAGCCGAAGCGCGCGCTGAGCAGTTGAACGACATCGAACTGTCTTTGGTTTCCAAAGCAGGCGATGAAGGCAAGCTGTTTGGTTCGATTGGTCCGCGTGACCTGGCCGACGCAATTTCTTCTGCTGGCATCGATGTTGCCAAGAGCGAAGTTCGTATGCCGACGGGTCCTATTCGCCAAACGGGTGAATACGACATCGCTATTCACTTGCACGCTGAAGTGGATGCCGTTGTACGCGTGGTGGTAGTTGCAGAGTAACTAAGTAAAGACTTAGCCACTCATTGTGCTAGCACGAACGCCTCAAAAGGCGCGGGATACCCCGCGCCTTTTGTTATTTCTGATGCCTGTGTTTTACGGCAGGAGTACTGGATATTGTCATAAACCCGCCTCGGCTATTAAGGTTTGGCGTTTTTCAGACAATGTCTAGATGGGTGGTAATGTCGGTGGTCGAATGCGCCCGCTCCGGCTAACATATCCCTCTTCATCGGTTACGCTGATGTGTTTAAAGGAGCTCGCTATGCAGGATCAGCCTTCTGCTGATAAAGAAACGGCAGCGTTAAAGCTGCCGCCGCATTCGTTGGAGGCGGAGCAGTCGGTACTAGGCGGGCTCATGCTGGACAACCAGGCCTGGGATAACGTCTCAGAGCGCTTGGTCGCTGATGATTTCTACCGCTATGAGCACCGTTTGGTGTTCAACGTGATGATTCACCTGGCTGAAGCCGGCCAGCCACTGGACGTGGTGACGCTTTCCGAGGCGCTGGAAGCACGTGATCATTTGGATACGGTCGGTGGGCTGGCGTTTCTGGCTGAGCTTGCCCGTAACACGCCCTCTGCCAGTAATATTCGCGCCTACGCCGATATCGTACGTGAGCGGGCAACGCTACGTAAGCTGATCCGTGCCGCTAATCAAATTGCCGATAGTGCTTTTACCCCCCAGGGGCGCCCGGCTGATGAGTTGCTCAACGAAGCCGAGCGGCTGGTATTCCAGATTGCCGAGGAGCGTCCCAAAACAGGCGGCCCTATCGGCATGAGTGATCTATTGACCAAAGCCGTTGATCGCATTGACGAGCTGTTTAACCTTAAAGGTGAGATGACCGGGCTTTCCACCGGTTTCCGTGATCTAGATGAAATGACCACCGGCTTGCAGCCTTCGGATATGGTGGTGATTGCAGGCCGCCCCTCAATGGGTAAAACCACTTTCGCCATGAATCTGGTTGAGCATGCAGTTATTTCCAGCGACAAGCCGGTCATGGTGTTCTCCATGGAGATGCCCGCAGAATCGCTAATGCTGAGGATGCTGTCCTCGCTGGGCAGGATCGATCAAACCCGCGTGCGTACCGGTCAACTGGAAGATGAGGATTGGCCGCGTTTAACCTCCGCGGTTAATCTGCTCAAAGATAAGCAGCTGTTTATTGATGACACTGCCGCCTTATCGCCTAACGAGATGCGCTCACGGTTGCGGCGTGTGGTGCGTGAACACGGCAATATCGCGCTGGTCATGATCGATTATCTTCAGTTAATGCAGATTCCCGGCTTCAATGAAAACCGTACCGGTGAGATTTCTGAAATTTCACGCTCCTTGAAGGGCTTGGCAAAAGAGTTTAACTGCCCGGTGGTTGCGCTCTCACAGTTGAACCGCTCATTGGAGCAGCGCCCCAATAAACGTCCGGTTATGTCGGATTTGAGGGAGTCTGGAGCGATTGAGCAGGATGCGGACGTTATTGCCTTCGTTTATCGCGATGAAGTCTATAATCCAGATAACCCCGACAATCAGGGTATTGCCGAGTTAATTATCGGTAAGCAGCGTAATGGGCCTATCGGCACGGTACATATGGCGTTTATCGGCAAATATACCCGCTTTGAGGATTTGGCGCCGGATAGTTACGGCCAAGCCTTCGGCGACTAAGTTTTGATGACCGGTTCTTGATGACAGGTTTCTTTTATTACAGGCGAGTGATGAGTCACTTGAGGATGGGGAGCGAGTTCGTATAATGCCCCACCCACGATATGCAAAAAATGGGAGTAGCACATGGCAGGTGGATTTCGGCGCGGTAATCGGCAGCGTCTTCCTAAACTTGAGGGGCGCGGTGAGCTAGAGGCGCTAGAGCGCGAGGGCCCTTTCAAAGAGTGGTTGGGTATGCCAGACCTTTATCGCTACCATTTGGTCGTGGCAGGCGAGAAGTATAGCTACCAGACCGAAGACGGTGAGCTGCCCGTGACCGTGGGGGATAAGGTGGTGTTCCGTTACAAAGAGACCAAAGGCGGCAACTGGATTGACCGCAATTCGCTGGGTAAAGCCATCGACCCCTCTGAATATCAATGATGTCTTGACCTTCCGGTCAGGAACTCTCTTGCACTATTGGCCTCCTAGCTATTAATGTCTAGTGATTGCTTGTTGTCATTACATTGCAATGACGGGGCAACAGAAGTGTCATGGGGTGCAGTCATGCTGTGCCCTGATGACATATCTGAAGGCATACCGTCTGACATTCCTTATGACATCGCCAAATAATAGGAGGGAACCATGGAACTGAAGGATCTTAAGCAGTTTGTCGCCAGTCACGACAACTTTGAAATTCGCGTGATTACCCATTCGGGTAGCCGCTTTTATCAGGTTGAACTGGAAGACGTTGAAGGCGAGCGGCACATGCTGATGCAGCGTACCAAGCCGATGCTATTTCGCTCGCTGGACGATGCCTATATGGAGCTTAAGCGTGCTGGGATTCACCGTGCTTACTTAGTGCAGCATGTGCCCCACGACGAAGTGATTGGCCGCGATGCGCATTATAGCGAGCCGCTGACATCGCGCATGCCGCTTGTTTTCTAAGGCGCTATTCTCACCCATTAACGTTTAGCCTGACGCTTTTCCCACCACCGCCCAAGCCGAATTCGACGACGGGCAAAAAACCGGTAACCGGCGTTCATTGCGCCGTATAGAGCCGGTAAGCACGAAAGCCTCACCAGCCGCCGATAGCCCAACACTGCATAGAGGGCACGGCTGGCATCCATACCGATAAACCACTCTCCTTGGCTGTCGCGCAGGTGCAACTGGCCCATCATGGCGTTAAATTCTTTTCCATACTCATGGGCGTTAAAGTCCTGAGCCTGAATATCGACCAGCGCGATGTGTTCCCGATGGCGATGCTTTTCCAGCCACGCAACTTCCTGCTGGCAAAAGGGGCAGTGGCCGTCGTGAAATAGCGTGACCGGCGGTAACGCGTTTAACGGTGCGAAGCGGCTCATGGTGACTCCTGGTTGGTATTGTTCATATGGGTATCGATCGTATGCCATCGGTTTTGGTAGTGGCATAGCCGGCGGTGTGACAGGCTTGCCCATAGCCAGGTGACACTTCCAGTTGAGCCAAGAAGCTTTCAGCCTGTTGGCGCATTGCTTCACGCTTGTCATCGGACATTCTGCTGAGCGAGCCGTAAATTAGCTTCATGCGCGGGTTCTGGTTCAATTGCTCGGCATTAGTTTCCAGGAAGTGCCAGTAAAGGCTGTTGAAAGGGCAGGCCTTTGGCCCTGTAACCTGCTTAGGCGAGTAGCGACAGTGCTGGCAATGATCTGACATCTTGTCGATATATTTACCCGATGCACAATAAGGTTTGGAGCCCATTAAGCCGCCATCCGCATGGAGTACCATGCCCAAGGTATTGGGCAGTTCCACCCATTCGCTGGCATCGGCATAAACAGCCAGGTACCAGTCGCATAGCGCCTCGGGTTTGACCCCACACAGCAGGGCAAAATTGCCCGTGACCATTAGTCGTTGAATATGGTGGGCGTAGCTATTATCGATGGTCATCTGTATGGCACGCTGCAGGCAGCGCATATCGGTATTCGCATCCCAGTAAAACGCTGGTAGCTCGCGGTTGAAGCCGAGCTGATTAGCGCTTTTGTAGTTGGGCATCTGTGTCCAGTAGAGCCCGCGTACGTATTCTCGCCAGCCAAGAATTTGGCGGATAAAGCCTTCGGCGGCGTTGATCGGCACATCGCCGTCATAGTAGCGCTGCTCGACGGCTGCACAGACTTCATGGGGCGACAGCAAGCCGAGGTTCATCGCGGCTGAGAGCCGTGAGTGATATAGATAGGGCGCTGAATCGCTAATCGCATCCTGATAGCAGCCAAAGTCAGCCAGCCCATGCTCAGTGAAGTGATTTAAATCTACCAGCGCTTGTCGGCGGGTGACCGGCAGGTTGAAGTTTTCCACACAACCTATGTGATCACCAAAGTGGCGTTCCGCATCGGCCAATGCGTCTTTTGTCAGCGTGTCAAAGCGGTGTTGTGGCAGGTCAGGAAACTCAAGCGCTGCTTTGATAGGTTGGCGATTGTCGTGGTCAAAATTCCACTTGCCGCCAGCGGGTTCATTGCCCTCCATCAAGATCCCGGTACGCTTGCGCTGCTCGCGATAAAAGTATTCTAGGCGCAGCTGCTTGCGGCCTGTGGCCCAGTTGGCGAAATCCTTTGGCGTGGTAAAGAAGCGCTCATCTTCAAGTAGCCGCCATGGAGTCGTTGCGTCTTTGCGCTGCTGCATCGCCTCCCACAGCCGCCATTCACCTGGTCGGGCAACGCGTATCTCATCGCAGCCATACTGTTGGGCGATGCGCTCAGCTTCATCAATGAGGGAGTGACAGTTATCCGCATCGTCCAGAGCGCTGTAGTGAACTTGAAAGCCTTTTTCACGCAGCGCTTGGGCAAAGTGACGCATGGCGGCCAAAAAGAGGCCGATTTTATGTATATGATGCGGCACATAGCGGGCTTCTTCAGCCACTTCGCAAAGGGCAACCACGGCATTGGCGGGGGCGTCTTGCAGCGTTGTTAGTGAAAAAGAGAGCTGGTCACCAAGAACCAAAAGCAAAGGCTTGGACATGAATTGCCTCGGAGTTATACAAATAATGTTGATAGTATAACTTTATGCCGCCAGTTTGCCGAAAAGTGATAGCATTTAATTAGCTTGTACCGAGTGTTAGCGAGATCGTAATTTTCCAGGAGCATGACTAATGACCGAGAATGTCGTCAAGGATCAGCCGGGCGAGGGCCGCTTGGCCCATGCACCTAGCGATCATCCACCGGTGCCACGTGCCAAAGTGGGCGTGGTGCTAGCGAACTTGGGAACCCCGGATGCCACTGACTATTGGTCAATGCGTCGTTACCTGAATGAATTTCTGTCTGATAAGCGCGTGGTCGACTATGCCGGTTGGAAATGGCAGCCGTTGCTACAGCTGATTATTTTGACCAAGCGGCCATTCTCATCGGGTAAAGCGTACCGAAGTATTTGGAACAACGAGAAAAACGAAAGCCCGCTGCTGACAACTACTCGCGCTCAGACTGAAAAAATGACCGCACGGTTAAAAGCGCTTTACGGTGATGACGTCGAAGTCGATTTTTGCATGCGCTACGGCAATCCCTCGACGGAAAGCGTGCTGACGCGATTAAAAGAGAAAGGGTGCGAGCGAATCGTGTTTTTTCCGCTTTACCCTCAGTACGGTTCACCGACCACGGCCACGGCGAATGACCAGGCATTTCGCACCCTGATGAAGATGAAATGGCAACCTTATATACGCACGGTGCCGGCTTATTTTGAACATCCTGCCTACATTCAGGCGTTGGCCAATTCAGTACAAGAAGCCTACGACGGTTTATCAACCCGGCCTACTAAGCTGGTGGCCAGCTACCATGGTGTCCCCGAGCGCTATCTGATGGAGGGGGATCCTTACCACTGTCAGTGCCAGAAAACCACGCGCCTGCTGCGTGAGAAGCTGGGTTTTAGTAAAGAGGAGGTGGATACCGCTTTTCAGTCGCAGTTTGGGCCCGAAAAATGGGTCGGCCCGCAAACTGTCAAGCATGTGGCGGAACTCGCCAAGCAGGGACATAAACACATTGCCATTATGTCGCCTGCCTTCTCTTCCGACTGTGTCGAAACCTTGGAGGAGATCGAGGAGGAGATACACGATAGCTTTATGGAAGCGGGGGGCGAAACGTTCAGCTATATCCCTTGCCTGAATGATCGTGACGACCATATCGAGGCCTTGCTTGCCGTCATCAATAATGAATTAGCCGGATGGCTATCGGCTCCTTAGCGCCACATTTATCGTCAATGCTAGCTCAAACTAGCCGCAGTGCGAATCAAGACGCCTGCGGCTATTTGCGTTTAAGGGTTTGACTGGTCAGCCAAAACTGACTGTTATAAGGTGTACAACTTTAGAATCACTATTATTCAACGCTGGCATGCCAGTGATAAGGCACGATGCCTGGGCTTTAGCCGCTGTTTGATGGTGAGCCTTGCATTATTCAGGAGGTTTCGCTTGATACAATTCGCCGTATTAATGGGTTTCGTGCTGGCGGCGTTGTCGCCAATGTTGAACGGCTGGTTCGGTCAGCGCACTAGCTTGGTGCTGGCTATGTTTCCCGCTGGCCTGGCGGCGTGGTTGGCACTCCAAGCCCCCGCGGTCATTGAGCATGGCAGCCTACTGTTAGAGTGGCAGTGGGTGCCTTCGCTGGGTATTAGCCTTACTTTCCTGCTGGACGGTTTATCGCTGCTGTTTGGGCTGCTGATTACCGTTATGGGGGCCTGTGTGCTGGTGTATGCCGGCGGCTACCTTAAAGGTCACCCTGATCTACCACGCTTTCATATCGCCTTAGTCGCTTTCATGGTCTCGATGCTGGGGCTGGTATTAGCGGATGGGCTGTTGACGCTATTTATTTTCTGGGAATTGACCAGCATTACCTCCTATTTGCTGATTGGTTTTAATCACGCTGACATTAATGCGCGTAAATCAGCACGGCAGGGCTTATTCGTCACCGTGGCGGGCGGTTTGGCATTAATGGCTGGGTTGGTGCTGTTAGGGATTGCCAGCGGTAGCTGGTCGCTGGCGGAGATTCTGGGCCAGGAAGCCGACCTGCGCGAACATGCGCTCTACACACCCATGCTGATCTGTTTGCTGCTGGGCGCTTTCACCAAATCGGCGCAATTTCCGTTTCATTTCTGGTTGCCTAACGCCATGGCGGCGCCGACCCCGGTTTCCGCCTACCTGCACTCTGCCACTATGGTGAAAGCAGGCATCTATTTATTAGCACGTTTACACCCGGAGCTTGGCGGTACGGCGATGTGGGTCGGCATTCTTTCCGTGGTCGGCGCAACCACGATGCTGGTCGGGGCGTTTTTAGCGATTCACCACACTAATATCAAAAAGCTGCTTGCCTACTCAACCATAATGGCGCTGGGCACGCTGACGATGTTATTAGGCATCGGCAGCGAGTACGCGATGACCGCCTTTGTCACCTTCCTGTTAGCGCACTCGCTCTATAAAGGCGCGCTGTTTATGGTCGCCGGTATTCTTGATCACGAAACTGGCACCAAAGACGTCACTCAGATGGGTGGACTACGCCCGCTGATGCCGGTAACCGCCACGGTTGCTTTGGTCGCAGCACTCTCGTTTGCTGGTGTGCCGCCGCTACTTGGTTTTATCGGTAAAGAGTTAATGCTTGAGTCAGTGCTCGGCGCCGATAGCTTCCAAACGCTATTGGTATTGTTCGCCTTCCTGGCTTCAATATTGACTATCGCCGTTGCCTTTATTGTGGCGTTACGCCCTTTTTACGGTAAACGTCACCATACACCGCTTGAGCCTCATGAAGCGCCGTTTAGCATGCTAATAGGACCTGCGTTACTCGCGTTGGGATCGCTTTTACTGGGCCTAATGCCCGCTTTGTTGGGCGCTGATGCGTTATTAACGGCAACCGCCACGGCGATATCCGGGCAAACGATAGAGGTGGCGCTGTCGCTTTGGTATGGCATCAATGTCGCGTTGATAATGTCGATCATTAGCCTTGGCCTCGGCTTTTTGCTGTTTAAGCGTTGGGACAGCGTGCGAGGCAAGCTTGCTGTGCTGGCACCGGTGATGCGTCATGGCCCCGAAGCCGGATATGAAAGCATGATGAATGGCATTGTGCACTTCTCAGAGTGGCAAACACGGCTACTGCAAAACGGCTATATGCGTAACTACATCCTGGTGATGTTAATCACGCTCATAGCGCTGATTGGTAATTCAATTCTGCTGCGCCATTCGCCAGTGTTTGCCTTTGACCTGGATGTGCGTTTCCACGAGGTGGTTGTGGCGGGCACCATGGTGATGGGGGCACTATTTGCGACCATTTCTCGATCGCGGCTGGGGGCAGTAGTTTCCGTAGGTGTCATGGGTTTCTCCATTGCGTTAATTTTTATTCTGTTCAGTGCGCCAGATCTAGCCATTACCCAACTGTTGGTAGAGACCTTAACGGTTATTTTGCTGGTACTGGTGCTGTTCCGGCTGCCGCGCTTTTCGAATCTTTCCACCAGTCTGGAACGCATACGTGACGGCGTGGTGGCCGCGATGGTAGGTATCTTGATATGCCTGCTGATTATGACTTCGTGGAGCATTCAACAGTTTGAACCCATTTCGACCTATATGATTGAGAACAGTGCACCTTTGGCCTACGGCCGCAATATCGTCAATGTCATTTTGGTCGATTACCGTGCCTTGGATACGCTAGGCGAGATGTTCGTGTTAGCCCTCGCCGCGATCGGTGTTATCGCCATGTTAAAGCTGCGTCATGGAGAAAACAGCGACGCAAAAACCGCCGAGAGCAGCAAAGTGGCTGCGAAGGAGCCTTACGATGGTTAAGTCGGGCACGATTATTCTTAATACTGCTGCGCGCTTTTTAATGCCTCTACAGCTGCTGTTTTCTGTTTTCCTGCTGTTAAGGGGGCACGATGAGCCGGGCGGCGGGTTCATTGCCGGGTTGGTAGCAGCGGGGGCGTTTACGCTCTACCTGTTTGCCTTCGGGGTAAGCGCCACAAAAGAAGTGCTGCGCATGGTCGACCCCCGTGACCTGATTGGCATTGGCTTATTGCTGGGGATGATTTCGGTGGTGCCGGCTTGGTTTATGGGCCAACCCTTTTTGACCGCCCAATGGTGGACCATCCCCATCATCGACTTTAAAGCGTCTACGCCGCTGATTTTCGATATAGGCGTCTATTTTGCCGTGCTGGGTTCGGTCACCGGTATGGTGATGACGCTTATGGAGGTCGACAAGGATGAACCTTGAGTTAACAGGAGGCACAGCATGGAACCATTAATGGCAGTGGCCATTGGCCTGCTCTATGCGACGGCTATTTTTATGATGTTACGCCGCTCTATCGTTAAATTGGTGATTGGCTTAATGCTGCTCTCTAATGCTGCCAATTTACTGATTTTTACCACGGCGGGCATGACCCGTGGGGCACCACCGCTTATCCCTGAAGGTATGATGCAGCCCCCCAGCGGCGTGGCCGACCCCTTGCCCCAGGCGGTCGTGTTGACAGCGATCGTGATTGCTTTTGGGGTGCTTGCCTTTGCTGTGGTGTTGATTCGACGCGCCTACGAAGTGGTTAAGGCCGATGATCTCGATAAGATGAAGGATACTGATACGTGAGGCCTGAAGTTGCCCTTCCCGTCCTCTTGCCCTTGCTATCAGGGGCAATCTCTCTGCTGTTTTGGCGTTCGCGCCCCATGCAGCGCTTTATGGCCGTAGCAGGCAATGTTGCGCTGCTGATGGTTAGCCTTTGGTTGTTTGTAGTGACGTTGTCGGATGGCTACGTCACTATGCAGATGGGGAGCTGGCCAGCCCCCTTTGGTATTACCTTGATTGCTGACCTGTTGAGCGCGGTGATGGTATTGATGACCGCGATTATTGGCTTGGCAATGGGTATTTACTCGCTGGCCACGACTGGTAGAGGCCATGAGAAATTTGGCTACTATCCATTAATGCATTTGTTGCTCGCCGGCGTGATGGGCGCCTTTTTGACCGGTGATATTTTTAACCTCTACGTATGGTTTGAGGTAATGCTGGTAGCCTCTTTTGCGTTGTTAATCCTGGGTGGCGAACGGGCGCAGATGGAAGGGGCGATTAAATACGTCACCCTTAACCTGTTGGCATCGGTCATCTTCCTGACCGCGGTAGGGCTGCTTTATGGCATGGTAGGCACCCTCAACATGGCAGACATCGCGCTGCGCATGGACGAGGCGGAGCATACTGGCATGGTCGAAGTACTAGCGGTCATGTTTATGGTGGCCTTTGGGATCAAAGCAGCCGCCTTTCCACTGTTTTTCTGGTTGCCAGCCTCTTACCACACCCCTCCGGTAGCTGTTTCTGCCCTGTTTGCCGGGCTGCTCACCAAAGTGGGTGTTTACGCCATGTTCCGTGTTTTCACCCTGATGTTTGATCAAACCATGGGTTATCTCCAGGACATCATGCTCTGGGGCGCTGCTTTTACCATGGTCACGGGCGTGCTCGGCGCTGCAGCCCAGCACGAATTCCGGCGTATTCTGTCGTTTCATATTGTCAGCCAGATTGGCTACATGATTCTAGGCTTGGCGTTGTACACCCCTCTGGCAATCGCCGGGGGGGTGTTTGCCATCGTGCATAATATGGTAGTCAAGACCAACCTCTTCTTGATCAGTGGCATCACCCATCGTTTGCAAGCTACCTACCAGCTTAAAAAAATGGGCGGGTTGTACCGAGAGCGCCCTTGGCTGTCGGTGGCGTTCTTTCTGTCTGCCTTCTCGCTGGCGGGGATACCGCCGCTATCAGGGTTTTTTGCCAAGTTTGTGATTGTGCGTGCCGGTTTAGAGCTTGAAGCCTATTGGGTTACCGGCATCGCGCTGGCCGTAGGACTAATGACGCTCTACTCCATGGTGAAAATTTGGAATGAGGTGTTTTGGAAGTCTCTTCCAGAAGACAATCACGTTCCTGAAACAACCACACCTACTGGCGATGACGGGCGGTTGCTAAAGCCCAGCCTGTGGATGATGTATTTGCCGGTAATGGTGTTGGCGTTATTTTCACTGCTCATCGGTGTGCTTGCCGAGCCCATTATGTGGGTGATGATGGGCATTGGTGATCAACTGTTTGAACCCTCGGGGTATATAGAAGCCGTGCTAGGAGCATCAGCGAGCGTCGAAAATGTGCTGCTGGAACCTTCCACCACAGCAGAAAAGCAACCTGAGGCTGACGCCGGGGAGGCAGTGCAATGACTGGGGCCATTTGGAACCTGCTGCTAGGCCTTGCGTGGGTGCTTTTAAGCGGTGACTTCAGCGGCTTAAACCTCCTTGTCGGGCTAATATTTGGTTACATTACGCTGATACTCATTGAGCCTCAGCTCGACTCCCTGAAGGGCTACCCGGCGCGAGTCCCGCGTTTTATTGGTTTTATCGGTTTTTTTCTTAAAGAATTGGTGCAAGCCAACTTGCGCGTCGCTTTCGATATTGTCACTCCCCCTTGGCATATGAAACCTGGGGTCATTGCGATGCCGCTTTCTGCCCGCACCGAAATGGAAATTACCCTGGTGGCTAATCTCATTTCACTGACACCCGGCACTTTAAGCCTGGATGTGTCGGATGATCGCAAGGTACTGTATATCCATGCGATGTTTTTAGATAACGAGGAGGAGCTGCGGCGCAACTTAAAAGAGATGGAGCACCGGGCTTTGGAGCTGTTTCGCTAATGGATACTGTCATTTTAATAAGCCAAGTCATTATGAGCCTGGCATTAATTCTTACTTTTGTGCGTGTGGTGCGTGGCCCAAGCTTGCCCGATCGCGTCGTGGCGTTAGAACTGTTTTCAACTACCGTGGTGGGCTTAGTTGGGGTTTATGCCATCAAGTCGAACGTGGCTAGTTTTCTGGATGCGGCCATTGTGATTGCCTTGATGGGGTTCTTAGCGGCCATTGCGTTTGCACGCTTTCTGGAAAGGGGAGGCCCGCGAGATGATTGATTTTATAAAAGGCACATTGATCATCGCTGGCGCGCTGTTTATGTTGCTTGCCTCCGTCGGGCTGCTGCGGCTACCTGATTTGTTAACCCGTATGCATGCCACCACCAAAGCCGCGGCGCTCGGCGTCATTTTAATTATGTTGGCAGCCGCCATGCACTTTGCTGAAGTGGGTATCGTGGCACGTTCGTTTGCCATCATTGTGTTTATTTTGATGACCGCACCGGTAGCCGCTCACGTGATTGGCCGCGCCGGGTACTTTGTCGGCTCAAAGCTGTGGAGCGGTACTGTAAAGGATGAGTTACGCCCTAACTACGACCCTTTAACCCACGAGCTTAAAAGTGGCCTGGAAACCCAGGAAAATGCCAAGCGACAACCCCGCGAGACTGACCCTGACTAGGCTTGACTAGAGCAGGTCACATCGTTAGCCATTGAATAACGCAAAAAAGCCACCCGAAGGTGGCTTTTTTGCGTCTGGGATAGTGAGTGTTCAAGCAACCCTAATTATTTCGACAGAAGCAAAGTCTGTACAATAAAATAATGTACAATAGTTGTACTGTATAAGATAATGCGTTCATGTTTATTAACATGCTACGCAAAAGTGTGATGAGACGAGAGCATGCGACGCAAACAACATCTGCCGCAAAAAACTTGCGCTCATTGCCAGCGACCGTTCACTTGGCGAAGAAAGTGGGCGCGCTGTTGGGACGAGGTGCGCTACTGCAGCGAAAGGTGCCGCCGTAGTGCTAAGGCCTGCTGACGTTTCATCGCGATAGTGAGTGAAACGTCAGCAGGCCCTAAGCAGCTAATGCGCTTGGCACCCAGTTCTGGGTAGTCATGTACCCCTAGGAGGCACAAGCATGTACAGCACGATTGATATAGTCTGGTTGCAAGACGACCTGCGTGTTGCTGATAACCCGCTTCTACATTTCACCTCGCCCCCTAGTTATCTGCTGTGTCTTTATGTGTTAGATGAGCAGTGGTTCTCGCCGCTAATCGATGGCGAATCGACACCACGTATAGGGCCTGCGCGCTTGCGCTTTTTATGGCAAAGCTTAATGGAGTTGCGCGGGGAGCTACTGCAGCGCGGTAGTGACCTGCTGGTACGTATCGGTAAGCCAAGTGATGTGGTGATTGAGCTGGCATCAACGCTTAACGCCCGGCAAGTACGTGTAGCCGACCATGCTGGCGTTGAGGAAACCGCGCATATTGCCGCGGTTGCACAAGATTTGCCCAGCCAGACCGCGCTAGATTGTTTAGAGAGTGGGCGGCTGATTAATCGCCAGTCACTGCCTTTTGAACGCGAAGCGCTGCCTGGCAGCTTTTCTGCCTTTAGGCGCAGTGTTGAGGATGAATGCGCTGTCCCCGCCAGCCGCTGCGCCCCAGTAACGCTGCCCCCCTGGCCAGAGGCAGCTAGAGGTTTCCCTCCGCTAAAAGCCGTTTGCGAGCAGAGCGCCAACTGGCAGCCTGATCCGCGCCAAGGTTATGCCTATTGGGGAGGGGAATCGGCGGCGCATGCGCGGCTGAAAGATTACCTTTGGCGCCAACAGGGCGGCGAAGCGTACAAAAAAACCCGCAATGGGCTGCTGGGGGCTAATTTCTCAACCCGCGTTTCACCCTGGCTGGCGCGTGGTTGCCTGTCGGCTCGCCAAGTCAATGACGCGGTGAAAGCGTGGGAAGTGGAAAACGGAAGCAATGAATCGAGCTATTGGATTACCTTCGAGCTACTCTGGCGAGAGTATTTTATCCGCGCTGCCCAATTGGAAGGTGAGAAGATGTTTGGCGCTCGGCAGACTGACAAGCCGTGTGCTGCTTTCAATGCTTGGCGTAATGGCACCACGGGGCTGCCGTTTGTGGATGCCGCGATGCTGGAACTTCGCCACACTGGTTGGCTATCCAATCGTGCCCGACAAAACGTTGCCAGCTTTTTGGTCAAAGACTTAAAGGTTGATTGGCGTTTGGGGGCATTATGGTTTGAGCACTGCCTGATTGATTATGACGTTGCCAGCAACTGGGGCAACTGGCGCTATATTGCGGGGGTTGGTCGAGACCCACGCCAAGATCGTTACTTTAATGTACTCAAGCAGGCGGGGCATTACGACCCCCAGGGGCTTTATGTGGCTCATTGGCTGAAGCCGCTTGAAAAGCTACCCTACGGTTTAGCGCGCCAACAGCCGTGGCGGGCAGATCCCTCTGCGTTTGAGGCTCCCTGCGTTGTGCCCGAGCAGTGGGAGCGATGGCTAATTCCTTGCTTAGAACATCAAGCAAGTGATGAAGTGAGTCGTCATGAACTTGCTGTAAGGGCTAAGGCGCTATGACGTTGTGGAGTAGCGAGCGCCGCCTCGCGTGGTGTCTGGGACTCGCTGGTCTTGTTCCATTCATCACTGGCGGCGTACTGGTATGGTTCGCGCCGTTGGTATGGCAGGCAACTGCCATTGATGGATTTGTTTACTACAGCGCTATAATTCTCTCTTTCTTGGGTGGTGTGCACTGGGGCAGTGCGTTGCAGGTGGCTAGGCCAGGTAATCGTTGGCGTTTACTGTTAGCCATGCTGCCCAGCTTAATCGCATGGCCTGCACTGCTGCTTAACGTTGCAGCGGGACTTTGGGTACTATTGGCCGGGTTTATTCTGATTGGCAGCTACGATTGTAGTCGTGTCGGTCGGAAGGGCTTTCCTACTTGGTACTTTACACTTCGTGGCTTGCTTACTGTGGTAGTGGGGCTATTACACTTGGTCGTTTTACTACGCCTGAGAGGGTAGGGCTAGTATCCGTTGCTTTTCTGGGCCATTATCAGAACAATGCCATGGATTGCCGAGAGATTGATGCTATGTCTTTGAAAGTAAATGGGTCAGCCAAGGGGCGCCCTGCTCTGTATGCGACGTTTCTATTTTTTGTCGGTGCACTGGCACTGAGCAGTGGCCGGGTGCAAGCAAGCCCCCAACTGATGTCAGAAGTCGACACTCAGGCTGCTTCAGAGGTTAGCTACGCTAATTTCCAACAGTGGCTGCGAGATTTTCGCCAATATGCTGCTGGCCAAGGGATCAGCGAAGCGACGCTAAGTAACGCCCTGGATGGCATTCGTTTCCGTGAGCGTGTGATTGAACTGGACGGCTACCAGCCTGAGTTTGTCCGCCCTATTTGGGAGTATCTTGATACTGCGGTTTCATCCACGCGTATTACTAACGGCCAAGAGAAGCTGGCTGATCACCGTGATACCGCGCAGCAAATGGAGCAGCGCTATGGGGTGCCCGCTGAAATAATCGTCGCCATTTGGGGTATTGAGAGCAATTACGGCAGTAATTTTGGCGATTTTTCGACCTTGGAATCTCTCGCCACACTGGCTTACGATGGTCGGCGCCGAGACTTTGCCCGCGGTGAACTGCTCGCGGCTTTACGTATTATTGACCAAGGTGATATCGCCGCTGAACAGATGAAAGGCTCCTGGGCTGGGGCCATGGGCCATACCCAGTTTATTCCCAGCAGCTTTGAAGCCTATGCGGTTGATGGCGATGGTGATGGTCGGCGCGATATTTGGGACAGTATTCCCGATGTTATGGCGTCTACGGCCAACTATCTTGATCGGGCTGGATGGCAAGCCGGCCAGCCCTGGGGGGTTGAGGTACGCCTGCCTGAAGGGTTTGATTACGCCCAGACCGAGCGACGCAGCAGCGATGAGTGGCGCAGTCAAGGCGTGCGGGCGCAGCAGGGTGAATTGCCGAACTTTGATAGTGCAGCCATTGTGATACCCGCTGGCGCGGATGGCCCCGCCTTTTTGGTAGGTGCCAATTTCCGTGCGATCTTACGCTATAACAATGCCACCAGTTATGCACTGGCTGTCGCGACGTTAGGCGATGCGATCGCTGGACGCGAGGGCATTCAGCACAGCTGGCCGCGGGAGCAAGCGCCGCTGACCCGTGACGATGTTCAAGAACTTCAGCGCGCATTAAACCGTGTAGGCTACTCAGTGGGTGGCGCTGACGGCGTTATGGGGCCCAATACGCGGCAAGGGTTGCGGAACTTTCAGCGTGATCAAGGGGTAATACCGGATGGGTTTGCGACCCAGGAGCTGCTTGAACAGCTACGTCAGCGTTCGCAGTAAGTCGCGTTTATCGGATGCTTTTACTTTCCAAGGATGATGTTATGCAATTGATGGGTAAGATATTTGTTAGCAGTGTGGTATTAGGAGCCTTTCTGTCTGCCTCCACGACGATGGCAGATGATGATCAGGTATTCGGCTGGGTTGAAAAAGCCACCCTACAACCCTGGGATATCGAAGTAAAAGCCAAGCTCGATAGCGGAGCATTAACCTCCTCGTTAGACGCCCGGGATATTGAGATGTTCGAGCAGGATGACGAGGAGTGGGTTCGTTTTCGGTTGAAGCTTGAAGATCAGGGAAGTGGTGAAGTGTTTAGCGATCAAATCGAGCGGCCGCTCTACCGCGAGCTTACCGTGCGCGGTGCAGGTGGTCGTGATGAGCGCCCCGTGGTGCTGTTGGAAGTTTGTATGGGCGATACCATTTACGAAGAACAGTTTAGTCTGCGCGACCGTGGCGATATGAACTACCCGCTGCTGCTTGGGCGCCGCACCATTAGCCACCTTGGCCTACTGGATGTGCGTGAAACCTTTTTGCAAGAGCCAGGGTGCGGGGAAAACGCGACCGTTGTGCCCCACGACCCGGAAGATGATCAGTCCTGATGGGTTCATCCTGCTAAGATGTTTAAAACAGCCGTGACAGAAGCGCGGTCACGGCTGTTTCAACGCGTAAAATGCGTGGACCAAGATGCATCCCCTCGCAGCCTGCCAAGATGAGTTGCTCTACCTCCCAAGCAATAAAGCCGCCCTCAGGGCCTACCAATAGCAAGGTGGGGTCACTGATACCTCTGGGGCAGGCATTGGGCATGCCTGGGTGGGCCACCAGTCCCCGGCGCTCGCTGAGCAATTCAGGCAGTTGCTGCTGCAAAAAAGGACGAAAGCCTTTACTTAGGGTAACCGAGGGTAGCTGGGTGTCGCGGGCTTGCTCTAAGCCAAGCACCAAGTGCTGGTGAATTTTATCCGGGCGTAACTCTGGGGACTGCCAGTAGCTCTTCTCAACCCGCTTGGTATGGAGCAGGGTGATCTCTTTGACACCTAGCGCGGTCACGTGCTCCAAGGTACGTGCCAACATGCGCGGGCGGGGTAGGGCCAATACCAAATGCACGGGTAGCGGTGGTGGAGGCGGTTCGTCGAGGGTTTCCAGTTGGAAATAGGCCCGCTCAGCGGTGAGTTCTTTTAGCAGCGCTTTACCCATCGTGCCGCCTTGAACACCAACGGTTAGCAGGTCGCCGGGGGCCGAGCGATGGACATCTCGAAGATGTGTCAGTCGACGTGGATCGGTAATGCAGACGTGGCCATCGTCAGTGAGATCGTTGGGATTGAGCAGAATCAAATTCATAATGATGGTCTATTGGTCACAAAGCAGGCACGGTACGCCTTGCTAAACTATTAAGGTGGCTTGCATGGGCGCGTAGTGCAGGCACAATATCAGTAACGGGAATAAAAAGTCCCTATCGCGTTTAAGGAGATGCGCCGTGCGCGTGATTCGCAAATATGCAAACCGCAGGTTGTACGATACTCAGCAGAGCCGATATGTGACGCTGGAAGACCTGCGCCGTTTAATCATCGAAGAAGAACCGTTTCGGGTGGAAGACGCCAAAAGCGGAGAAGATCTAACGCGGACTATTCTGCTCTCTATCATTATCGAGCAGGAGCAGGCTGACAGTGAAGCAGAAGTGTTTTCTAACGACCTGTTGGCACAGTTAATCCGTGTTTACGATATGACCTCACCGCTGCCGCTGTCGCGTTACCTTGAGCAGGGAACCCAACTGATGTTGGAGCAGCAGAAACGTCTGCAGAGTCAGTGGAAGCAGGCAATGCGTAACACACCGTTGGAATTTATGCGCGAGCTCGCCGAAGAGAACATGCGCTTTTGGCAAAATACCTTGAATCAGCCGGGTCAAGCCGATGAGTCGGGTAATACCGAGCAGCATGAGGGCGATGCCAGCGAAGCCAACGATGCCAACAAAGATAACAAACCCTCCTCCTGACCCCACTTGGTGCTGCGCTGTGGCATAATGCCGCCGATATACGCTCTCCCGTTTGAGAAGGATGCACATGAAGGTTTTGATGATAGGCGGCGGTGGTCGCGAGCATGCCCTGGCTTGGAAGTTGGCGCAATCTAATCTGGTTGAGCAGGTATTTGTGGCCCCCGGCAATGCGGGCACCGCGACGGAAGCAACGCTGACCAACGTAGCGATTGCTGCAACAGATCTAGATAGTCTGGTCGCCTTTGCCCGTGATGAGCAGATTGGCTTAACGGTGGTGGGTCCAGAAGCCCCCTTGGTAGACGGTGTTGTTGACCGTTTTCAGGCGGCTGGTTTAACTATTTTTGGCCCTACTCAAGCGGCCGCCCAGTTGGAAGGTTCAAAATCATTTACCAAGGACTTCTTGGCCCGCCACAATATTCCTTCAGCTGACTATCAAACGTTTACTGAAGTTGACCCAGCGCTTGCCTATTTAGGCAAAATGGGCGCGCCTATTGTGATTAAAGCGGATGGTTTGGCGGCGGGCAAAGGCGTCATTGTGGCGCTGAGCGAAGCCGAAGCTGAGGCGGCTATTCGCGACATGCTGGAAGCTAACGCCTTTGGCGATGCGGGCGCGCGTGTCGTCATCGAAGAGTTTTTGGAGGGCGAAGAGGCGAGCTTTATTGTCATGGTGGACGGTGAAAATGTCGTCCCCATGGCTACAAGCCAAGACCACAAGCGTGCCTATGATGGTGATACCGGCCCCAATACCGGCGGTATGGGCGCCTATTCGCCAGCGCCGGTGGTCACGCCTGAAGTTGACGCACGTATCATGGAGCAGGTCATTCTGCCCACTGTGCGTGGTATGGCCGCAGAGGGCAATGCCTACACGGGGTTCTTATACGCAGGCCTGATGATCGACGCAGCCGGTAACCCCAAGGTTATTGAGTACAACTGCCGCTTTGGTGATCCTGAAACCCAGCCTATTATGCTGCGCCTAACCTCTGATTTCGCTGAACTCTGTTTAGCGGGTGCCCAGGGCAAGCTAGCTGGACAACGCTGCGAATGGGATCCCCGTGCCGCTGTGGGCGTGGTTTTGGCGGCTGGCGGCTACCCAGGCAGCTATCGCAAAGGCGATGTGATTCACGGTTTGGCAGCGGCCGAGCAAACGGGTTGCAAAGTATTTCACGCGGGCACCGCGCAAAATACCCAGGGCGAGATCATCACGGCAGGCGGCCGGGTGCTATGCGTGACAGCACTGGGTGACAGCGTCTCTGAGGCGCAGCAGCAAGCGTATCAAGGCGTTAACGCTATTCACTGGGACGGTGTTGAGTGTCGTCGTGATATCGCCTTTAGGGCGATTACCCGCGAGGGGTAAGCAGGCCTTACGCCAAGCTAAGACTAACGAGGAAACAGGCATGGAGCGTGTCAAGCTGGATTTTCCCGCTGAGGCGGTCATACATCGTCACCCTTTGACGGTGCGGGTAACCGACATGAACTATGGCCGCCACTTGGGGCATGATGCGCTGGTATCGCTGCTTCACGAGGCGCGCACTCAAGCCTTCGCGGCCCTCGATCTGCCTGAGTGGGATATGCACGGGTATCCTACGGTGGTCGCTGATCTCGCCGTACAGTATCAAAGTGAAGCGCGCTGGCCCGATGCGTTAACGATTGCCACCGCCGTGCCTGAACCGCAAGGTAAAGCATTGACGATTTATCAGCGTATTTATCAAGCGGACTCCCAGCAGGTAGTTGCCACCGCGAGAGTCAATCAGCTATTGATCGATGTGACTACCGGGCGTCCTGTCGAGGTGCCTGAGCCGGTGAAACAAGCGCTTTCTCATGCGAGGTGTGGCTGATGTCACGGGAGTATCCGATTATCGCGGTGACCGGCTCTTCAGGGGCGGGGACGACCACCGTTCGGCGCAGCTTCGAGCGCATGTTCCTGCGCGAAGATGTGCATGCGGCGATGGTCGATGGTGATGCCTTTCACCGCTATACCCGCGATGATTTGCACCGCATCTTCCGGGAAGAGCCCGAGCGTAAGGACGAGCTTTCGCATTTTGCCGTAGAGGCGAACTTGCTGGACCGCTTGGAAGGGCTGTTCAGTGAGTATGGCGAGCACGGCTCGGGTACTTTTCGGCACTATATCCACGCCGAAGATAAGCAGAAAATCGAAGCTGGCTGCCGGGTAGGTACCTTCACCGAGTGGCAGTCGCTGCCTTGTGGCACCGACCTGCTGTTTTATGAAGGCTTGCATGGCGGGCTGGTTACCGAAGAGTATGATATTGCCCGCCATGTGGACTTGTTGGTAGGTGTGGCGCCGACCATGAATCTTGAGTGGATTCAAAAAATTGACCGCGACACCAAGCTGCGTGGCTACTCACAGGAAGCGGTTATCGACACTATCCTGGGCCGGATGGATGACTATGTACGCTATATCCAACCGCAGTTTTCGCGTACGCACATCAATTTTCAACGTGTGCCGACTGTCGATACCTCTAACCCTTTTGAAGTGCAGGATATTCCCACCGATGCTGAGTCCTTCGTGGTCATCCGCTTTCGGGATCCCTCCACCGTTGATTTCCCTTGGCTGCTGGCGATGATTAAGGACTCGTTTATGACCCGCCCGCATACGTTGGTGGTGCCGGGGGCGCGGATGTCGTTGGCGATGGAGCTAATTCTTGCGCCCTTGGTTCGCCACTTATTATCTCAGCGGCGTTTTCGTTAAGTGACAAGGAACTCATAAAAGGAGAGCGGTATGGATTGTCTGTTTTGCAAAATCATCCAGGGTGAAATTCCCGCTGATATCGTTTATGAAGATGACCACGTGATGGCATTCAATGATATCAACCCCCAAGCGCCTACTCATCAGTTGATCATCCCTAAAAAGCATATCGCCACGCTCAATGATATCGAAGAGGCTGAGCTTGCCATGATAGGGCGGCTTCAGTTTACCGCTGCCAAGCTTGCCCGTGAGCAGGGCTTTGCTGAGGATGGCTATCGCGTGGTGATGAACTGCAACGAAATGGGCGGACAAACGGTCTACCATATCCATATGCATTTACTGGGTGGGCGCGCATTCACATGGCCTGCCGGTTGAGCTAAGCAGACCGCTATCGCAAACAACGAGGTGTTGCCATGGATCGTCAACAGAGTCGTTCAGATCGCCTAATACATCAGTTTGATACCGTTTTACGGACGCTTATGCCACATGCTGCTTCGCCGCAGCGTACCAGTCCTGCTGAAGGTGTGGCCGAGGGAACGCTCGACGATCAAGATCGCCGCCATGCGGCGGGTTTAATGCGCATTAATCATGCCGGAGGGGTGTGTGCTCAGGCGCTCTATCAGGGTCAGGGCGTGACCGCTAAACTTCCGCATGGGCGTCACCAGTTGGAACAGTCGGCACGGGAAGAGATTGATCATCTAGCCTGGTGCGATGAGCGTTTAGAGCAGTTGCAGAGTCGAACGAGCTACTTAAATCCGCTGTTCTATGTCGCCTCCTTTGGCATTGGCGCAGCCACTGGGGCGGTCAGCGATCGCATCAGCTTAGGTTTGGTCGCCGCGGCCGAGGAGCAGGCAGGCAAACAGCTTGAATCAGATCAACAGTCGCTAGCCAGCGGCGACACCCGCTCGCGGGCCATACTGCGCCAAATGGCCGTTGATGATGCTCACCACGCCCAGCTGGCTTTAGAGGCTGGCGGTGTCCGTTTTCCGGCACCGGCTAAGTGGGGTGTGCGTTTGGTTGCAAAAATGGTGACCAAAAGCGTCTATCATTTTTGACGCGTACTGATAGCGCTATCGATTTTACAATCCAGGCTTTAGAACCTAAAAGGCCCCGCTGTGCGGGGCCTTTGCGCTGTCAATGTCGACTGTCAACGTGATGCTGGTGATCAGGCATCAATGCGCTTGTACTTCATGCGCTTAGGCGTATCGTTACCTACCCGTTTTCTATGGTCCTCTTCGTACTCCGCGTAGTTGCCTTCAAATAAGACCACTTCGGAGTCACCCTCAAAGGCCATAATGTGCGTGGCGATCCGGTCAAGGAACCAGCGGTCGTGGGAGATCACCATGGCGCAGCCAGGGAAGGCCAGAAGTGCGTCTTCCAGTGCCCGCAGGGTTTCGATATCCAGATCGTTGGAGGGCTCATCAAGCAGTAGCACGTTCGCGCCTTGCTTAAGCGTTTGAGCAAGCTGTAAACGGCCGCGTTCACCGCCAGAAAGCTCCGATAAGCGTTTCTGCTGATCGTTGCCTTTAAAGTTAAATCGGCCCACATAGGCGCGCGAGGAGACTTCGTAGCCATTAATGTTGAGGATGTCCTGGCCATCGGAAACGGCTTCCCAGACGCTCTGCTTGTCGTCCAAGCCGTCGCGTAGCTGCTCGACGTAAGCGATATCGACCGTCTCACCCACCAGGACTTCGCCCTCATCTGGCTGCTCTTTACCAGTGATCAGTTTGAAGAGTGTCGATTTACCCGCACCGTTACCGCCGACGATGCCGACAATCGCACCTTGGGGAATGGTGAAGGAGAGGTTCTGGTAGAGCAGCTTGTCATCGAAGCGCTTGGCCACATCACGAAACTCAATGACGTTATCGCCCAGGCGCGGGCCAGGCGGAATATAAATCTCATTGGTTTCATTACGTTTTTGGAAGTCGCCTGACTGCATCTCTTCAAAGCGGTTAAGACGCGCTTTGCTTTTTGCCTGGCGGCCCTTGGCGTTACTGCGCACCCACTCAAGCTCTTGCTTGATGGCTTTCTGACGCGAGGCTTCCTGCTTGGCTTCTTGATTCAGACGCTGGTCTTTCTGCTCCAGCCACTGGGAATAGTTACCCTCAAACGGGATGCCCTGGCCACGGTCAAGCTCCAGAATCCAACCCGCCACATTGTCTAGGAAGTAGCGGTCGTGGGTGATTGCCACGACGGTTCCGTTGTAGTCGTGAAGGAAACGTTCTAGCCACGCCACCGACTCTGCGTCAAGGTGGTTGGTTGGCTCGTCAAGCAGCAGCATATCGGGGCTGGAAAGCAGTAGGCGGCAGAGTGCTACACGACGGCGCTCACCGCCCGAGAGATTGCCCACTTTGGCCTCCCAGGGGGGCAGGCGCAGTGCTTCCGCAGCCACTTCAAGCTTGCGCTCCAGGTTGTGAGCATCCGCAGCTTCGATAATATTTTCAAGCCGGGCCTGCTCGCTGGCCAGCGCATCAAAGTCGGCGTCGGGCTCTGCATAGGCCGCATACACACCATCCAACTTCTCCTGCGCCTGTTTAATCTCCCCTAGCGCTTCTTCGACGGTGTCGCGGACGTTTTTCTCGTCGTCTAGCTGCGGCTCCTGGGGCAGGTAGCCAACATTGATGCCGGGCATCGGACGAGCTTCACCTTCAAACTCTTTATCGACACCGGCCATAATGCGCAGCAGTGTGGATTTACCCGAACCGTTAAGACCCAGTACGCCGATTTTGGCGCCCGGGAAAAACGAGAGCGAAATATCCTTGAGAATTTGCTTTTTGGGTGGCACTACTTTGCCAACCCGGTTCATGGTGAAAACGTATTGCGCCATGGAGATCCGTTAAGTTGATGAAAAGAATAAAGCGACAGCAGCGGGCTACTGACTCTTATTACTAACTGCTATTACTGACCAGGGAGTGATGATAGTGGTCTGCGCCAGGAAAGGCTAGGAGCGTATAACTTAGCTGGCCCGCTCATTCGCTGAGAAGGCCGAGCCGTAAAAAGTTTACTCTTCTTCGTCCCAGTCATCTTCAATGGCACGCTGGAGGCGGCGTTCTTCCAGCCATGCTTCAACTTGGCGTCGCGCGCGCAAGCTGTCAGCTTTGCTTGGTTTGCTTTTGCTGTAGTGATCGTCATTGACAGCGTCTAAGCTTTCGAACTCGTCTGATTCGAGTGCATCGGTAGTAAACGTTTCACGACTTAGGGGATCACGGCTCATGTGATGTCCTCCAACCCAGCCGGCGTGCCGGCGTAACAATGGCTTCATACGCGGACATGTGAGGTTCAAAAACACATGCCATCCGCAAAGTGAAGCACCTAGCGCAGTTTAAGCGCCTTGCCGCTATATAACGCCAGTTGGGATGAAGTTCAAGCTTTATAGTTTTTTTTAGTGAGAAAGTTAATGATTAGCTGTTTTCTCGCTGCTTTTGCAGCTCCGCTAGCGCAAGCTGCGCTTCCACGCGTTCGGTAACGTCTTTTTGCACGCCAATGTAATACATCAACTCATCTGCTTCGTCGTAGACCGGCGTAATGGACAGCTCATTCCAAAACATAGTGCCGTCTTTGCGATAGTTACGCAGTACTTCGCGAGAAGGTCGGCCATCTTTAAGCGCATCCCGGATAGCAACTAGCGCGTCCTGATCGCGGTCTTCATTTTGCAAGAAGCGGCAGTCGCGATACAAGATTTCATCCGCACTATAGCCGGTTAGGCGCTCAAAGCCTTTGTTGACGTAGATGAGGATATTTTCATCCCCCTCCTGTTCGGCAACGACAATGCCGTCTTCCGATGCATCAACAATTCGTTCGAGCAGTTCTGGACTGATCAATGGAGATCGTTTCATCAAGGGGTTCCTGTTGCAGCTCAAGTCCTTTTCCATCGTTCACGGCAGTTCAGTTTGTCCGTGAAACTCCGGAATTTCCAATTGCTTATTATAGGCAGCGTAGCAAATGCTCCAACACCTTGCTGCTATTAGGCTCTATCATGGCGAGCGTTGTCACGCATTGCAATCTTGAGCAGCACCTTAACCTTGGCAGTCTTGTGGATAGCCGCTGTGGTGCTCATTTTTTGAGGTGAAGGCCGTGCCATGTCACTCCACCTCAGGTAGTTGGTGAGCGCTAAGGATAGCTCCCACGGCGGTAGCCGCTAGAATGAGGAGTAATACGCTACTACCAAACCACTGTGCAAAGGCGCCAATGATGCCGCCTACGATGAGCATTAACACGCCGGTTAAAGTATTCGAAAGCGCCACATAAAGTGCACGGTTATCTTGGCTAGCCATATCGACGAGATAGGTTTTACGCCCTAAGCGTACGCCGTGGTGAATAATGACTAATAACGCGTAAACTGCCGCATAGGGCCATATGCTGTGTGTCCACCCACCGGGTAGCCAAGTCAGGCTGGCGCCCAGTAAGCAGCAAATAGCGGTACCGATCGCCGCATCGCGCATCACACCACGGCTCGACTGATCTGCCCGTTTTCCCCAGACCGGGCTTGCTATCATGGCAGCAAGCCCCGATACCACAACCAGTATACCCAAGCCCCCCAGGTCGGTGCCGCTTTGGTTTTGTCCTAGTAGTGCAATGTAGGGGAGGGCGAGGGCACTTGACAGCAGAAGTGCCCGGGCAAGGTTGAAATGTAAAAAAGTGCGGTCATTTTTTAGCAATGATAGGCCCAATTTAATACTGTCCCAGCCGTTTTCGCCGCCTTTTACTGCGCCGGGGGCCTCCTGAATACGGGCAGCGGCGATGGCATTCATTAGCCAGCCGCTAGCAGCTATGGCCAGCAATATCGCTAACACTAAATTGCCTGGGTGGCCATCAAATAGCATTAACACAGCCCCTGCCACTAGCGTGGCAGCGCCGGCAATGCTGCCGCTCCAGCCCATTAGCGTGCCGCGTCGGCGCTTGGCAATGGTTTTGCCCAGCACATCTTTTGTAGCAATTGAAGATAACCCTCGGGCCAGCGAGAGTAGAATTAACGCTGCGAGTACTAACGCACCGCCTAAGGTGCCGGAGGCGAATAACGCAAGCACGGCAAGGACTAACGCAGCGAGCCCTTGAACCAGCGCGCCGGTTACCCACACCCATTTTCGCTTAGGTTTTAAGCGGATAAACCCAGCTACAAAAATTTGCGGCAACAGGGCGCCTGCCTCTCGAATGGGTACCAGTAGCCCTACCATCCAGACGGGAGCGCCAATAATCCCCATCAGCCAGGGTAGCACTAAACGCGCGCTAGACAGCTCGTCAGCCAGCTTATTACCCAAAGAAGCCCATACGTGCAGAAAAAAATTGCGCGGCTGTTCGTTGCAAGCGCTTTCAGGTATGTCGTCGCACATGCGGCTATCGTCATCGCCCGTTAGCCACTCATACAGGCGAGTTTGCGAAACGTGATGCTCGGCCATCGGGGCTCCTTCTTAATCGACCTATCTCAGGCTAACTCAAAATGACAGAATGTCTGCTTAGGATGCCATATTAACTTGTCTAGGAGGCCAGGGATGTCACGTATTCAAATCCGCTATTGCACTCAATGCCAGTGGCTACTGCGTAGCGGTTGGTATGCACAGGAATTGCTCTCAACCTTTGGCGAAGGATTAAGTGAGGTATCGCTCTCCCCCTCCCATGGCGGCACGTTCGAGATCTGGTGTGATGATGAGCTGTTATGGGAGCGAAAGCGTGATGGTGGCTTTCCGGATATCAAGCTTCTTAAGCAACGTGTGCGAGACCAGTTGGAGCCAGGTCGAGATTTAGGGCATATCGATCGATGAGCCAAGATCGGTATGCCATTTTATGCGGGTTGGGAGCAGTAGCGCTTTGGTCAACGGTGGCAACGGCCTTCAAAGTGGCGCTTGCTTGGATGAGCCCTGTGGAGCTGATGTGGCTCGCAGCACTTGTTTCCTGGGCATTGATGGGGGCGCTGGTCATTAAGCAGGGGAATATCAGCATAGCGTTGCGCACCGGTTGGAAAACAGCCGCGTGGGCGGGGCTGATGAATCCCGTGGCCTATTATTTGGTGCTCTTCGCCGCTTATGACCGCCTCCCTGGGCAAGAGGCTATGACCCTAAATTACACTTGGGCCTTGGCGATGGCGTTTTTAGCTGTGCCTTTGCTTGGGCAGCGCTTGACGCGTATGGATATCGCTGCTGGGTTGGTCGCCTACGCAGGTGTATGGGTAATCGCTACCCGTGGCTCGGTTTTTAATGTTTCTTTCGCCGACCCGCTAGGGGTCGTGCTGGCACTTGCTTCGACGTTGCTATGGGCACTTTATTGGCTGCTCAATGCGCGTGATAGGCGCCCACTCCTTGTAGGCCAGTGGCAGAACTTTAGTGTTGGCCTGCCCGTGTTGACCGTCTTGTTACTGTTGGGTCCAGGATTGCAATGGCACGGTTGGCCCGCCTTTGGTGCCGGTGTCTATGTGGGCTTATTTGAGATGGGTGTGGCGTTTATTCTCTGGCAGTTGGCGGTACACAAGGTGTCGCGCACGGCCAAAGTCTCCAACCTGATCTTTCTTTCACCTCCTGTTTCACTGCTGTTACTTTTCCTGGTCGTTGGAGAGCCTATCTTGCCTTCAACCTTGATTGGGCTAGTGCTGATACTACTGGGGCTCGGGCTGCAACAAGCCCAGAAAAACGAACAATCCTGAATTTTTTTTGTGATTTAATGATGTTCTTATTGTAATTTTTTGTGACATTTGGTTTTATGTCCTCACGATGAGTAGGAAATTAACTAAATTAAGCTAAGCTCAGCTGATTAAGTATTAACTACCATTGGCTTAATTCAAAAATTGGGCGCTCGTAGGGATATAAGCTCACTTAGCGATGAGGTTTCGTGGGCTGATACTTGATGCAATAGTGCAACATAGCTCAATGGATCATACGAATAATGAGCTGCGTGCGATGAGTGCCACACTATAGGGAACGCTGACGATGAAAAAAAATGCCGTATCGAGACTCAAAAAAATCTTCTGTCACCATGTTTTTAAGCCGCTGACAGTGACCACGTTAGCGTGTGTCCCGCTTACGGCATTGGCGCAGTCTCTTCCCGCTAGCCTCTACGCGCCTGGCAACACCGATCTTCCCAGCACTATTCAACAAACGATCATTTCCAATCCCGATGTCAATGCTGCTTGGGCGAATTTTAGCGCTTCCGGGAGCGATGTCAGAGTCGCAAAGGGTAACTATTTGCCTTCGATTGATGTCTCTGCCGGTGTGGGGCGGCAAGACCAGCAAAATGATGGGCGCGGAAGCTACAGCAGTGACTTTGCTGAACTCACGCTCACCCAAATGGTATTTGATGGGTTTGCCACCCGTAGTGAAGTAGAACGTTTGGATCGCACTCGGCTGATTGCCTATTTTGAATTGCTGGGTGCAAGTGAAGAGGTGACCCTTGAAGCTTTTCAAACCTATCTTGACGTGCTTCGCTACCGTGAGATGGTGCGTTTAGCTCAAGACAACTATCGCGAACACCAACGGGTGTTCGCGCAAATTGAAGAGCGCGCTCTTTCCGGAGCAGGCCGTGGCGTTGACCTGGAGCAAATCAGCGGCCGCTTGGCGTTAGCCGAATCCAACTTGATGACCGAAGCGTCAAACCTGCACGATGTAACGGCCCGTTATCAGCGTATCGTAGGCGAACTTCCTCCTCAGAATATGTCGCCTGCACCTAGCTTGGCCGATGAACTGCCCGCTGATGTTAGCCAGGCCGTCGAAATGGCGTTCGAGGGGAACCCGGATTTCCATGCCGCGATCGAAAATATTGCTGTGCAACGGGCGGAACAAGGAGCTGCGAAGGCCGCCTTTATGCCCCGCCTGGATATTCAGGGGCGCACGGGAACCAATAATCAAGACGACTCAATAGCTGGGCGCAGTGATGAGCACAGTATTCAGCTAGTCGCCAGCATGAACCTCTATCGCGGTGGTTCTGATAGTGCGGCCTTTGATGCGGCGACCACGCGTATTGAACAAGCCGTCAATCAGCGCGAAACGGCCTGTACGAACGTACGTCAAACCACTCAAATTGCTTACAACGATACCCAGCGCTTGGGAGAGCAATTGAGCTACCTGAACGAGCATCGCCAATCAATTAACCGGGTTCGTGGGGCCTACCAGCAGCAGTTTGATATTGGCCAGCGTACTTTGTTGGACGTACTTGATAGTGAGAACGAGTACTTCGAGGCCAGCCGAGCCTACGCGAATGCAGAGTTTGACTTAACCTTGGCCCAAGCGCGTACGCTAGCCGCAATGGGTCAACTTATGCATACCCTTGAAGTGGTTCGTGACGATATCCCCACTCTAGCTGAATTGGGTTACGACGACGCCATGCTTAGCGCAGAGATGGCCTGTGGAACGGAAGGGCCTCGTGGCTTTAATTTAGAAGACTTTACTCGCGGTATTTCTTCGTTACCCGCTCAAGCTGATACGCTAGCGTCGTCGTATGCCGCCAACGAGCTGCTAGTCATGACCTCCCCGTATCTGCAGTTGAACCACGAGGATACGCTGGTCACTAGCGGCTAACGTTTTTGAATAGTCTTCTGTACAGAAAGAGAATGATTCGTCGTTTGGCGGCGAAGGGTTAGCGGCTTTCGCTAATCATGGGGGAAATAGATGCCTAAATAGGCATTAGGGGAATGAGGTCTCTGTGACACAAACCAAGCTGGAAAGGCCGACCGCTGCAAATGCTAGCGAGCAGCCAATAGGCGATGAGTTACTCGAATGTTTGAAAGCGGTTGCCTCATTTCATCAGCATGAGGTGTCATCAGAGGCCCTTAGAGCCGGCTTGCCCTTGGAGCAGGGCAAGCTAACACCTTCCGTATTTGGTAGGGCCGCCTCCCGTGCTGGACTAACGGCGCGGATTGTGAAAAGCAAGCTGTCGGCGCTTAACCCAGCACTCTTTCCGGCTATTCTCTTGCTGGAACCAGGTCGGGCGTGCGTGCTGTTGGGGATTGATCTCAAACAGCAAAAAGCGAACGTCATTTTTCCTGAGCTATCTGAATCAAACGTTGAACTGCCCCTTGAAGAGCTGTATGCGGGCTATAGCGGCGAAGCTATTTACGTTCGCCCTAAATTTCTAGCGGATAATGCGTCTGAACCAGGGGTCAAGAAACGCCGCGATCAGCACTGGTTTTGGGGCGTCATTCGCGAAAACAGACCTCTCTATCGCGATATCGTATTGGGCTCGGTGGCGATCAATGTTTTCGCCATCGCAATGCCGCTGTTTGTTCTTAATGTCTATGATCGAGTAGTGCCCAACCAGGCAACGGAAACGCTATGGGTGCTCGCGATAGGCATCTTTATCGTGCTGTGTTTTGATCTGGTGCTCAGGCTGATGCGTAGCAGCTTTGTTGACTTAGCCGCTAGCAGAGCAGACGTGAAGCTCTCTTCCTCTATCATGGCCAAAGCACTGGGCCTGCGTTTAGAAGAGCGTCCGGCATCAACTGGGTCGTTCACTTCCACGCTGCAATCCTTTGAGTCGGTACGTGCCTTTATTGGTTCGGCAACTATTTTAAGCATTGTCGATTTACCCTTTGTGCTGATGTTTGCGGCGATTATCGCGCTGATTAATCCCTGGCTAGTGCTGCCGGTGTTGGTGGGCATCGTGTTTGTACTGCTCTATGCGCTGGCTGCACAAGGCAAGCTCCATGAGCTTTCGCAAACTACCTGGGAAGTCGGCGCACAGCGCAATTCACTGTTGGTGGAATCGATATCCCAGTTAGAAAATGTTAAGGCGCTGCGGGCAGAGAGCCGCATTCAGCGCCACTGGGAGAAGTCGTCGGCCTTTCTTTCCCGTACCGGCGCGCAGTTAAAGATGGTCAGCACTTCGGTCTCCAATGTGGCCCAATGGGCACAGCACAGTGTGGCGGTGTGCGTGATTATTGTGGGTGTTTATCAGATCATCGAAGGTAACCTCACCCAGGGTGGGTTGATTGCCGCTTATATGCTCTCTTCACGTGCAATGGCGCCGATCAGTCAAGCTGCGGCGCTGCTGGCGCAATATCATCAATCCTCAACGGCGCTTGAGTCACTAAACGCTGTGATGGATAAAAAGGTAGAGCGCCATGAGGGCAAAGCCTACGTAGAAAAGCCCAGCTTTGTAGGCAATATACGCCTTGAAAAAGTCACGTTGCGTTACCCCAATGAAGAGCGCGAAGCGCTGAAGGATGTTTCGATAACCGTCAAAGCTGGCGAAAAGGTCGCGCTACTTGGTCGCATTGGTTGCGGTAAATCGTCATTAAACAAATTGGTGCTAGGGTTTTATCAGCCAACATCGGGTGCCGTGCTGGTTGATAACGTGGATATTCGCCAGCTAGACCCGCTGCAGCTGCGTCGCCATATCGGCTACGTTCCTCAAGATGTAAGCCTGTTTTCAGGTTCGCTACGGGACAATATTGTGGCTGGGGGCGGCAGCGATCGGGTTGATGATGAGGCGCTGCTTAGGGCGATTGAGTTGGCGGGTTTGGAGTCTCTCGTCAATAGCCACCCGCATGGTGTGGATTTGCAAGTAGGCGAGCGCGGCCAAGCGCTTTCCGGCGGGCAAAAACAGTCCGTCGCTATTGCCCGTGCGCTGGTGCAGGATCCGCCTATTTTATTGTTGGACGAACCCACAAGCTCAATGGATAACGCCAGCGAAGAGGCATTTAAAGTTAACCTGACAAACGTGGCTGCAGGAAAAACCATCCTGGTGGTCACACACCGCACCTCGCTGCTTTCACTGGTTGATCGAATTATTGTTATGGATGGTGGCAAGGTCGTGGCTGATGGTCCGCGTGACACCGTGGTCGAGGCCTTGCGTAAAGGCCAGATCGGGAGGGCATCGTAATGGCGCGTAAACCCTCATCCACGACCGAGCAAAAAGGCTTTGACGCCATTGGCCGTTTCTCAGAAAAAGGTCAAAAACCGTTTCGTCCTTTTATGGATCGGTTGTTTGCCAAGCGAGTGTCTTCCGCCCACTTAAGCCGTGATTGGGCTAGCGATACCGATTGGGCGCGCATGCAGCAAGAGCCCATTCGTGCCCGGCTATTTCTCTATACCGTACTGATCACCGTTGTGGCGCTTTTAGTGTGGGCTTACTTTGCCTCTATCGATGAAGTAACTCGTGGAGCGGGGCGTGTGATACCCGCCAGCCAGCTACAGCGTATTCAGTCGTTTGACGGTGGCGTTGTTGAACAAATCTTTATTCGCGAAGGACAGATTGTCGAGGCGGGCCAAGTGCTGATGCAAATTGACCCCACCCGTTTTGTATCTGATTTTCGTGAAAACCGCGCTCAACGCTATGCGCTTCAAGCGCGCGCTGAAAGGCTACGGGCGTTAGCAACGGGTACGGCCTTTGAGCCTTCCGAAGAGTTGCGGCAAGAAGTCCCTGATATCGTGATGCAAGAGCGCGAAGTGTATGAAAGCCGCCGTGAAGAGATGCGCGAACAGGAGAACGTTTTAAGGGATCGTATCCGCCAGCGTGAGGAGGAGCTGCGTGAGGCACAGGCACGCCGTGATACTGCCCAGCGAGAGGTCAATATGGCGAGCCAAGAATTAAATCTAACGCGCCCACTACTGGCCTCGGGTGCTGTTTCTGAAGTAGAAGTGCTGCGTTTGCAAAGAGATGTATCAAGTGCAACCGGCGAGCGTAATCAGGCTGATGCCGCTGTTTCACGCCTAGAGGCTGGGGTGGAAGAAGCTGAGGGGCAACTGCTGGAGCTAGGCGCAGAGCGAAGAAGTGAATGGCGAAACGATCTGGCTCAAACGCTGGGCGACTTAAATGCGTTGCAACAATCGGGAACAGGGTTGCAGGATCGCGTTCGGTTAACCGAAATTCGTTCGCCGGTTGACGGTATTGTTCAACGCATTCATATCAGTACCATTGGTGGCGTCGCTCAGCCTGGCCAGGAGATGGTGGAAATAGTCCCCACCGATGACCAACTGCTGGTTGAAGCGCGCATTGCACCTCAAGATATCGCCTTTCTGCATCCAGGGCAGCCCGCGACTATCAAGCTCACGGCTTATGACTATGCCATTTATGGTGGCTTACAGGCCGAACTTGAGCGTATTAGTGCCGATACCATTACTGATGATGACGGTAATACCTTCTACCAAGTGCGGGTGCGCAGTTTAGAAAACGAAAATGTCGCCGATAGACTACAAGTAATTCCCGGCATGACGGCGCAGGTGGACATAGTGACGGGCAAGCGCACGGTGATGCAGTTTATGCTGAAACCTGTCTTAAGAGCGTGGCGTGATTCCATGGGGGAGCGCTGATGAAGCATTGGTTTATTACCACCGACGGTAGTTTAAAAGGACGTTGGAAAAACGCATTTGAAAATGTTGCTTCATCAGACCCGGAAACGATTCTTCAGTCGGCTCAACCGAATGATTTGGTTTGGCTCTCCACCACGGTTGAACATTGGCCGCAGTTAGTTCCTTCAATTATTGCTGAAGGTGCCGTTGCCGTGGTGCTCAGTTATGCGCCGGATGACCGGGAAGCGCTCAGAGCGTTAGATCTTGGTGCGCGTGGCTACGTGCATACCCTGGCCGCGCCTGAGGTGCTTAAGCAGGTTGCCTTAGTGGTATCCAATCAAGGCGTATGGGTAGGCCAAGAGCTGCTAGCCAAGGTGTTGGGGGGCTCGTTTAAAGCGTTGCAGCAGCGCAACCAAGGTGGTTCATTTCAGCATAGTGAATATCTCGATTTGCTAACTGAGCGTGAGCGAGGAGTGGCGCTTGCGGTTGCCCGTGGTGCTACCAACAAAGAGGTGGCGAGACAGCTCGACATTACCGAGCGCACCGTAAAAGCGCACCTTAGTGCTATTTTTAAAAAGCTTGCTGTTCGGGATCGCTTACAGCTAATTCTGAAGCTGGCGCCGGTTACTGAACAGTTAAGTTCCTAGCATAGCTAGTGTCGAATTGTGGTAGTTATCCTGCATTACAAATTGAGGCCTAAATGGCCTCATTTTTTTGTCCATCAGTACAATACTTTTTAATTGCCTACTCCCCTAGGATGGATTCATATGCCGCTAATCTGACTAGTGCTCACGCGCTAGATTAAGTGGCGCCAAACAATGATCGAGCAATGATCCAGGAGTGACACATGGCAATGGCAACAGTAATCGCGATTACAGGGCAAGCATGGGCTCGTGACGAAGCGGGTAATCTACGTGAGCTGCGCATTGGCGATACGCTTCAAGAAGGCGAAACGCTAATTACCTCCAACGATGGTCGCGTAGAGCTTGATTTTGCTGATGGGTCGGGCGCCAATGTCGTAGAAGGTGGTCAGGAAGTTGCCGTCACTCCTGAGTTAAACAGCGACCAGATTGTTGCTACTGAAGATGCCAGTGTGCAAGACGACGATCTTGACACATTACTTGCCGCCCTAGACGACGAGGGTGATCTGCTCGACCTTCTTGACGCGACTGCAGCCGGCGGTGGTGCCGGTGGCGGTGGTGGCGGTAGTGACTTTGTACGCGTTGCCCGTATTGCTGAAGAGACGGATACTCTTAGTTTCAGCACCGAAGGCGGCCTAGAAGGTGCTGAATTTTTTGAATTTGATGGCGGTGAAGTTGCTGCGGCCGTTGCTGATGACCTCCCAGAGCCAGAGCCGACTCCAGGTAATGGAGAGACCGATGTTATTACCCTAAGTGTTCCTCAGCAGGTCATTGAAGGCGAGCCGATCACTGTTTCGGCCAGTGTTAGCAACGCTCCTCAGGCCAGCCCGTTGGTTATTACGCTGAATAATGGGCAACAGATCACTATTGCCGTTGGTGAAACAACTGGCAGCGTGACGTTCGCCAGCCGTGAAGACGACGTCTTCCAGCAAGGCGACGAGGGCCAGACCCTCAGCATCACCGACACCGACGGTGGCAACTACGAAGCCCTCGACACGACCAGCACCGCCACAGTGACCACGGTCGACGACAGCGACGTCACCACCATCACCCTGGACGCCCCGGACACCGTCACCGAAGGCAACGACATCACCGTCACCGCCCGCGTGAACAACGCCCCGGCCACGGACCTCACGATCACGCTGTCCAACGGTGAGCAGATCGTCATTGCCGCCAACGCCACCGAAGGCAGCGTGACGTTCGCCAGCCGTGAAGACGACGTCTTCCAGCAAGGCGACGAGGGCCAGACCCTCAGCATCACCGACACCGACGGTGGCAACTACGAAGCCCTCGACACGACCAGCACCGCCACGGTGACCACGGTCGACGACAGCGACGTCACCACCATCACCCTGGACGCCCCGGACACCGTCACCGAAGGCAACGACATCACCGTCACCGCCCGCGTGAACAACGCCCCGGCCACGGACCTCACGATCACGCTGTCCAACGGTGAGCAGATCGTCATTGCCGCCAACGCCACCGAAGGCAGCGTGACGTTCGCCAGCCGGGCAGACGACGTCTTCCAGCAAGGCGACGAGGGCCAGACCCTCAGCATCACCGACACCGACGGTGGCAACTACGAAGCCCTCGACACGACCAGCACCGCCACGGTGACCACGGTCGACGACAGCGACGTCACCACCATCACCCTGGACGCCCCGGACACCGTCACCGAAGGCAACGACATCACCGTCACCGCCCGCGTGAACAACGCCCCGGCCACGGACCTCACGATCACGCTGTCCAACGGTGAGCAGATCGTCATTGCCGCCAACGCCACCGAAGGCAGCGTGACGTTCGCCAGCCGTGAAGACGACGTCTTCCAGCAAGGCGACGAGGGCCAGACCCTCAGCATCACCGACACCGACGGTGGCAACTACGAAGCCCTCGACACGACCAGCACCGCCACGGTGACCACGGTCGACGACAGCGACGTCACCACCATCACCCTGGACGCCCCGGACACCGTCACCGAAGGCAACGACATCACCGTCACCGCCCGCGTGAACAACGCCCCGGCCACGGACCTCACGATCACGCTGTCCAACGGTGAGCAGATCGTCATTGCCGCCAACGCCACCGAAGGCAGCGTGACGTTCGCCAGCCGTGAAGACGACGTCTTCCAGCAAGGCGACGAGGGCCAGACCCTCAGCATCACCGACACCGACGGTGGCAACTACGAAGCCCTCGACACGACCAGCACCGCCACGGTGACCACGGTCGACGACAGCGACGTCACCACCATCACCCTGGACGCCCCGGACACCGTCACCGAAGGCAACGACATCACCGTCACCGCCCGCGTGAACAACGCCCCGGCCACGGACCTCACGATCACGCTGTCCAACGGTGAGCAGATCGTCATTGCCGCCAACGCCACCGAAGGCAGCGTGACGTTCGCCAGCCGTGAAGACGACGTCTTCCAGCAAGGCGACGAGGGCCAGACCCTCAGCATCACCGACACCGACGGTGGCAACTACGAAGCCCTCGACACGACCAGCACCGCCACGGTGACCACGGTCGACGACAGCGACGTCACCACCATCACCCTGGACGCCCCGGACACCGTCACCGAAGGCAACGACATCACCGTCACCGCCCGCGTGAACAACGCCCCGGCCACGGACCTCACGATCACGCTGTCCAACGGTGAGCAGATCGTCATTGCCGCCAACGCCACCGAAGGCAGCGTGACGTTCGCCAGCCGTGAAGACGACGTCTTCCAGCAAGGCGACGAGGGCCAGACCCTCAGCATCACCGACACCGACGGTGGCAACTACGAAGCCCTCGACACGACCAGCACCGCCACGGTGACCACGGTCGACGACAGCGACGTCACCACCATCACCCTGGACGCCCCGGACACCGTCACCGAAGGCAACGACATCACCGTCACCGCCCGCGTGAACAACGCCCCGGCCACGGACCTCACGATCACGCTGTCCAACGGTGAGCAGATCGTCATTGCCGCCAACGCCACCGAAGGCAGCGTGACGTTCGCCAGCCGTGAAGACGACGTCTTCCAGCAAGGCGACGAGGGCCAGACCCTCAGCATCACCGACACCGACGGTGGCAACTACGAAGCCCTCGACACGACCAGCACCGCCACGGTGACCACGGTCGACGACAGCGACGTCACCACCATCACCCTGGACGCCCCGGACACCGTCACCGAAGGCAACGACATCACCGTCACCGCCCGCGTGAACAACGCCCCGGCCACGGACCTCACGATCACGCTGTCCAACGGTGAGCAGATCGTCATTGCCGCCAACGCCACCGAAGGCAGCGTGACGTTCGCCAGCCGTGAAGACGACGTCTTCCAGCAAGGCGACGAGGGCCAGACCCTCAGCATCACCGACACCGACGGTGGCAACTACGAAGCCCTCGACACGACCAGCACCGCCACGGTGACCACGGTCGACGACAGCGACGTCACCACCATCACCCTGGACGCCCCGGACACCGTCACCGAAGGCAACGACATCACCGTCACCGCCCGCGTGAACAACGCCCCGGCCACGGACCTCACGATCACGCTGTCCAACGGTGAGCAGATCGTCATTGCCGCCAACGCCACCGAAGGCAGCGTGACGTTCGCCAGCCGTGAAGACGACGTCTTCCAGCAAGGCGACGAGGGCCAGACCCTCAGCATCACCGACACCGACGGTGGCAACTACGAAGCCCTCGACACGACCAGCACCGCCACGGTGACCACGGTCGACGACAGCGACGTCACCACCATCACCCTGGACGCCCCGGACACCGTCACCGAAGGCAACGACATCACCGTCACCGCCCGCGTGAACAACGCCCCGGCCACGGACCTCACGATCACGCTGTCCAACGGTGAGCAGATCGTCATTGCCGCCAACGCCACCGAAGGCAGCGTGACGTTCGCCAGCCGTGAAGACGACGTCTTCCAGCAAGGCGACGAGGGCCAGACCCTCAGCATCACCGACACCGACGGTGGCAACTACGAAGCCCTCGACACGACCAGCACCGCCACGGTGACCACGGTCGACGACAGCGACGTCACCACCATCACCCTGGACGCCCCGGACACCGTCACCGAAGGCAACGACATCACCGTCACCGCCCGCGTGAACAACGCCCCGGCCACGGACCTCACGATCACGCTGTCCAACGGTGAGCAGATCGTCATTGCCGCCAACGCCACCGAAGGCAGCGTGACGTTCGCCAGCCGTGAAGACGACGTCTTCCAGCAAGGCGACGAGGGCCAGACCCTCAGCATCACCGACACCGACGGTGGCAACTACGAAGCCCTCGACACGACCAGCACCGCCACGGTGACCACGGTCGACGACAGCGACGTCACCACCATCACCCTGGACGCCCCGGACACCGTCACCGAAGGCAACGACATCACCGTCACCGCCCGCGTGAACAACGCCCCGGCCACGGACCTCACGATCACGCTGTCCAACGGTGAGCAGATCGTCATTGCCGCCAACGCCACCGAAGGCAGCGTGACGTTCGCCAGCCGTGCAGACGACGTCTTCCAGCAAGGCGACGAGGGCCAGACCCTCAGCATCACCGACACCGACGGTGGCAACTACGAAGCCCTCGACACGACCAGCACCGCCACGGTGACCACGGTCGACGACAGCGACGTCACCACCATCACCCTGGACGCCCCGGACACCGTCACCGAAGGCAACGACATCACCGTCACCGCCCGCGTGAACAACGCCCCGGCCACGGACCTCACGATCACGCTGTCCAACGGTGAGCAGATCGTCATTGCCGCCAACGCCACCGAAGGCAGCGTGACGTTCGCCAGCCGTGAAGACGACGTCTTCCAGCAAGGCGACGAGGGCCAGACCCTCAGCATCACCGACACCGACGGTGGCAACTACGAAGCCCTCGACACGACCAGCACCGCCACAGGTGACCACGGTCGACGACAGCGACGTCACCACCATCACCCTGGACGCCCCGGACACCGTCACCGAAGGCAACGACATCACCGTCACCGCCCGCGTGAACAACGCCCCGGCCACGGACCTCACGATCACGCTGTCCAACGGTGAGCAGATCGTCATTGCCGCCAACGCCACCGAAGGCAGCGTGACGTTCGCCAGCCGTGAAGACGACGTCTTCCAGCAAGGCGACGAGGGCCAGACCCTCAGCATCACCGACACCGACGGTGGCAACTACGAAGCCCTCGACACGACCAGCACCGCCACGGTGACCACGGTCGACGACAGCGACGTCACCACCATCACCCTGGACGCCCCGGACACCGTCACCGAAGGCAACGACATCACCGTCACCGCCCGCGTGAACAACGCCCCGGCCACGGACCTCACGATCACGCTGTCCAACGGTGAGCAGATCGTCATTGCCGCCAACGCCACCGAAGGCAGCGTGACGTTCGCCAGCCGTGAAGACGACGTCTTCCAGCAAGGCGACGAGGGCCAGACCCTCAGCATCACCGACACCGACGGTGGCAACTACGAAGCCCTCGACACGACCAGCACCGCCACGGTGACCACGGTCGACGACAGCGACGTCACCACCATCACCCTGGACGCCCCGGACACCGTCACCGAAGGCAACGACATCACCGTCACCGCCCGCGTGAACAACGCCCCGGCCACGGACCTCACGATCACGCTGTCCAACGGTGAGCAGATCGTCATTGCCGCCAACGCCACCGAAGGCAGCGTGACGTTCGCCAGCCGTGAAGACGACGTCTTCCAGCAAGGCGACGAGGGCCAGACCCTCAGCATCACCGACACCGACGGTGGCAACTACGAAGCCCTCGACACGACCAGCACCGCCACGGTGACCACGGTCGACGACAGCGACGTCACCACCATCACCCTGGACGCCCCGGACACCGTCACCGAAGGCAACGACATCACCGTCACCGCCCGCGTGAACAACGCCCCGGCCACGGACCTCACGATCACGCTGTCCAACGGTGAGCAGATCGTCATTGCCGCCAACGCCACCGAAGGCAGCGTGACGTTCGCCAGCCGTGAAGACGACGTCTTCCAGCAAGGCGACGAGGGCCAGACCCTCAGCATCACCGACACCGACGGTGGCAACTACGAAGCCCTCGACACGACCAGCACCGCCACGGTGACCACGGTCGACGACAGCGACGTCACCACCATCACCCTGGACGCCCCGGACACCGTCACCGAAGGCAACGACATCACCGTCACCGCCCGCGTGAACAACGCCCCGGCCACGGACCTCACGATCACGCTGTCCAACGGTGAGCAGATCGTCATTGCCGCCAACGCCACCGAAGGCAGCGTGACGTTCGCCAGCCGGGCAGACGACGTCTTCCAGCAAGGCGACGAGGGCCAGACCCTCAGCATCACCGACACCGACGGTGGCAACTACGAAGCCCTCGACACGACCAGCACCGCCACAGTGACCACGGTCGACGACAGCGACGTCACCACCATCACCCTGGACGCCCCGGACACCGTCACCGAAGGCAACGACATCACCGTCACCGCCCGCGTGAACAACGCCCCGGCCACGGACCTCACGATCACGCTGTCCAACGGTGAGCAGATCGTCATTGCCGCCAACGCCACCGAAGGCAGCGTGACGTTCGCCAGCCGTGAAGACGACGTCTTCCAGCAAGGCGACGAGGGCCAGACCCTCAGCATCACCGACACCGACGGTGGCAACTACGAAGCCCTCGACACGACCAGCACCGCCACGGTGACCACGGTCGACGACAGCGACGTCACCACCATCACCCTGGACGCCCCGGACACCGTCACCGAAGGCAACGACATCACCGTCACCGCCCGCGTGAACAACGCCCCGGCCACGGACCTCACGATCACGCTGTCCAACGGTGAGCAGATCGTCATTGCCGCCAACGCCACCGAAGGCAGCGTGACGTTCGCCAGCCGGGCAGACGACGTCTTCCAGCAAGGCGACGAGGGCCAGACCCTCAGCATCACCGACACCGACGGTGGCAACTACGAAGCCCTCGACACGACCAGCACCGCCACGGTGACCACGGTCGACGACAGCGACGTCACCACCATCACCCTGGACGCCCCGGACACCGTCACCGAAGGCAACGACATCACCGTCACCGCCCGCGTGAACAACGCCCCGGCCACGGACCTCACGATCACGCTGTCCAACGGTGAGCAGATCGTCATTGCCGCCAACGCCACCGAAGGCAGCGTGACGTTCGCCAGCCGTGAAGACGACGTCTTCCAGCAAGGCGACGAGGGCCAGACCCTCAGCATCACCGACACCGACGGTGGCAACTACGAAGCCCTCGACACGACCAGCACCGCCACGGTGACCACGGTCGACGACAGCGACGTCACCACCATCACCCTGGACGCCCCGGACACCGTCACCGAAGGCAACGACATCACCGTCACCGCCCGCGTGAACAACGCCCCGGCCACGGACCTCACGATCACGCTGTCCAACGGTGAGCAGATCGTCATTGCCGCCAACGCCACCGAAGGCAGCGTGACGTTCGCCAGCCGTGAAGACGACGTCTTCCAGCAAGGCGACGAGGGCCAGACCCTCAGCATCACCGACACCGACGGTGGCAACTACGAAGCCCTCGACACGACCAGCACCGCCACGGTGACCACGGTCGACGACAGCGACGTCACCACCATCACCCTGGACGCCCCGGACACCGTCACCGAAGGCAACGACATCACCGTCACCGCCCGCGTGAACAACGCCCCGGCCACGGACCTCACGATCACGCTGTCCAACGGTGAGCAGATCGTCATTGCCGCCAACGCCACCGAAGGCAGCGTGACGTTCGCCAGCCGTGAAGACGACGTCTTCCAGCAAGGCGACGAGGGCCAGACCCTCAGCATCACCGACACCGACGGTGGCAACTACGAAGCCCTCGACACGACCAGCACCGCCACGGTGACCACGGTCGACGACAGCGACGTCACCACCATCACCCTGGACGCCCCGGACACCGTCACCGAAGGCAACGACATCACCGTCACCGCCCGCGTGAACAACGCCCCGGCCACGGACCTCACGATCACGCTGTCCAACGGTGAGCAGATCGTCATTGCCGCCAACGCCACCGAAGGCAGCGTGACGTTCGCCAGCCGTGAAGACGACGTCTTCCAGCAAGGCGACGAGGGCCAGACCCTCAGCATCACCGACACCGACGGTGGCAACTACGAAGCCCTCGACACGACCAGCACCGCCACGGTGACCACGGTCGACGACAGCGACGTTACAACGCTAAGCCTAAGTGATGTCACTGTAAAAGAGGGAACAGGAACCGCTACTATCTCCGCCACACTTAGCAACGCGGCGGGTCAAGACTTCACTGTTACGCTAAGTAATGGGGCCACTATCACGTTTGCTGAAGGCGCTACCGAGGGCACCTCGACACCGTTCGATATCCAGGGTGACGATGTCTACATTGATCCTGAAAGCTACGTGGTCACTGTCGTCGATCAAGGCGATAACAACTTCGAAGACCTAGATACCACTGATACTGCTACGGTTAAGGTCAACGACACTATCGATACCACCGACGTCAGCATTAGCGCGATTGTGACGAAAACATCCGTTATTAACGTTGGCAATGTAGATAATACCGATAGCTTTACCGTAACGGCTTCCAACCCTAATGGTAGTGAAGGGACTGTTTCCAAAGTGACGGGAACCAATCATGATGGATTTGGTGTGGTTGGGAGCACTACCGGCGGGGGAGCGAACAGTGAGCTTGGTTTCGGCAATGCAGGCAGTGAAAGTATCGTTGTCAACTTCAATAACGAGGTGAAAAACTTCAACGTTCAGTTCGCTTGGCGGAACAACAATGAACGAGCAAAAGTAGAGTTCTTTGACAAAGACGGAAACTCTGTTGGTTCAGCGATAGTTTCGGGTGGCGGTACATCAACGGAAGCCTTGGTTACCTACTATGACGCCAATGGTGATGTAACCAGGACTGAGCGGGCGCAGGGTGGTTCTGACCGCGTTGACAATGCCTATACCTTTGAACCGGGAAGCGGCGACACATTCACAAGCGCCGAGTTCACGGCGGTCGGCTATGACGACGACTACCTGATCCACTCAATCGCCTACAAAGAAGTAATGAACGGTGATGCGACCAGTCTAGGCGGTGCCTCTGACGTTACCTTTGAAGTCGAGACGTCTAATCCACCTGATGAAAGTCAGTTCGACTTCATTGACACTTTCCCGACAGCCACGGTCAATATTGGTGGTCAGGAGTACACGGTCAATCTTGATCGTAACGGTAAGGGCAGTGTCTCGGTTGAAACGGATGGCCAAAGTGACCTGACTGCTGAGGTTATTAGCGTCAATGGTAACTTTGAGAACGTTGATGTTCCTGTTAGCCTGACGCTGTACAAGGGCGATCTTGAAACCGCGAATAACGGTGATAACACTATCCAGGGTGGTCAAGGCGACGACGTTGTAGTGGGTGACTTGGGCGGCAATAAAATCGTTACCACGCCTGGTCAGAACTATAATGTCTCATTGATTGTGGACTCTTCAGGGAGTATCGCCAATCAGTTGACCATGCTGAAGAATGCACTTAATAAGCTCGCTGATCAGCTTGTCAATCACGATGGCACCATCAACTTCCAGCTTGTCAGCTTCGACAGCAATGCTGAAACTTTATTGGCGCTGAGTGACATCACGAATACGGATGATGCACTTAGCACGATTAAGTCAGCCATTCAAAGCCTGGATGCAAGTGGCGGTACGAACTATGAGGCCGCTTTTGTAGAAGCCAAGCAGTGGTTCGATGGTCAAGGGAACGACTATGAGAATCTGACTTTCTTCCTGACAGATGGCGATCCAACCTATCATCTTGATGCGTCGGCTAACCCCACCAGTGATGGTAGCGGCTCTCAGACCAGTCAGGGGAATTTACAGAATGCTCTTGATGCCTTCACACCCCTGTCGAATATAAGTACCGTGCATGGTATTGGCTTGGGAAGTAATAACGTTAATGAAGAGTATCTAAAATTCTTCGATAACACTGAGACACTGGGACAAGGTAGCGTTTCATTTGGTACGTCAGAGCTCAAACTGGCGGACTTTAAAGGATCCAATGATCAGCTCGATAATTTGAGTAAATGGATTAAGCTAAGCAATAGTGACGCTTCAGGCAATGTTACCAAGTCGTATGGTGAGTTCTTGACGATCCAGGACTCCATTAGCCTTGGTGCCACTTTCGTAGTGAGTAGTGCCTTTGAGGTATCTGTTGACGGAAGTCTGATTGAGTTTGATTACCGAACCTTTAACTCACGTTCTGGAGACGAATTTGGGTGGAAACTTCAGAAACAAGCTGGTTCAAGTTGGGAAGATGTAAGCGATTTTAAAGCGTTGGCAACTTCGTCAGAATGGACAGATAACCAAAGTAGTGATCTTGCCGCGGGTGCCTACAGGCTAGTTTTCAGTGTTGAAGACAATAGCTTCTCAGGTGACTCTGACCTGGATATTGATAATATTAAGTTGACTACACCTAACTTGGTCAGTGGTCAGGTTGGTCAGCCATCATTGATCGACACTGCTGAAGATCTTGATAACGTGCTTATAAGTGGCTCCACCAATACCGAGCTTGATGAGCTGGGCGATGACGTTGTCAACGGCGGGGATGGCAACGACATCCTCTTCGGTGACGCCATCAATACCGACGCTCTGGATTGGGCTGGACGTGAACTGCCAGACGGTTCGGGCATGGCTGCGCTGAAGGAGTACTTGAAAGTCAGCAACGGTGGAGAAGAGCCTACCGAGCAGCAGCTGTATGACTATATCAAGGCCGGTAACGCCGAGCTGAACGTCGCAGGCGATACGCGCGGCGGAAACGATGAGTTATATGGTGGCAAGGGAGACGACATTCTCTATGGTCAGGGGGGGGACGATCTGCTGGTCGGGGGCGAAGGCGATGACCTCCTCTTTGGAGGAGCAGGTGCTGATACTTTCGCCTGGGAATTTGGTGATCAGGGTACGACAGACCAGCCAGCCATGGATCAGGTAATGGACTTCACCCAGGGAGAATTTGGTACGGACGAAAATGCTGATAGGCTCGACCTTTCTGATCTTTTAAAGGGTGAGAATAGCAGCGAGTACATTTTTGCCGAGGAAGATGGGTCTGGCAACGTCGTCCTTAATATCAGCGCTCAAGGCAGTCCGAGCGGTGCTGATCAGAAGATAGCGCTTGAAGGCAAATCCTTTAGTGACTTTGGCGTCAATAATGGAGAGGATTTGATCGCTAAACTGATCACGGATGGTCAACTGAAAATCGACCAATAATCTATAATTGTTCTATTGATTAGCTTGATAGCCGCTCTGAAAGGGGCGGCTTTCTTAATTGAGAACAGCTTTCTTTAGGGGGGACTATGCTCTACATCAACCGCAATACATCCGGCGAGATCGTGATGCTCAGCAAAGAGCCAACGGCAGAGTGCAGTGAAACGATCGCCTCCGATTCACCTGAGGTACTGGCTTTCCTTGCCGATCAGCCGGGATCTTCAGCGCACTTTATTGCCTCTGACTTAGCGTTTGTCAGGGTGGTAGAAGATATTCTTGAGGTGTTGCTGGACAAAGGAATCATCACGTTCACTGACCTGCCGGAAGCTGCGCAGGCCAAAGTGATGGAGCGTAAGTCGTTGCGGTCAAAAAATGATGTCGGTTTACTAAGCGACGACGACACTATATAAAGCCATCGTCGCTTGGGACCGATATGCCGGAGTTTTGCGTCAGAGTTGCACGCCTGGCCCGGTGGCTCCATCAACCCCCACGCGGAACAGACAGGCGATCTCCTCATCGTCTGCAACACCTTCCCCTATTACCTGAATGCCCAGTGAATGGCAGAGCGTGGCCATGCCGCGCACGATGGTCTGCTGCTCATTTGAAGCATGCAGTTGGTGGATAAGACTGCTATCCATTTTTAAGTAAGCAAGCCCCACATCGTGCAAATCTGCCAGTTTGGTGAACTCTGCGCCTACGTGTTCGATGCCAAAGGTACATCCCAGTGGTCGTAAGGCTGTACACAGACCTCGTAAGCTGCCAATCGCGTGGGTGCTAAGCGTGGCGGGCACTTCAAAGCAGAGCTGTTTGGCCAATAGCGGGTGTGCGACTAGCAGTGTACGCAGCTCGTTAACAAACTGGGTATTGGTAATCGACGCCGCGGAAAGGTTAATGCCTACCGGCTTGAGATCATCTTCTAGGTTAGTGAGTGCTTTTTTCACCACGGCTAAGTCGAGCGCTGGTTCCATCTCAAAACGGGTTATCCAGGGGATAAAGACGCCGGCAGTTTGCCACTCACCGCCGAGCAGTAAGCGGGCCGGACATTCGTAATGGATGATGTCGCCTTGGGCGTCTACTACTGGGAAGTACGCTAACTCTGGGCCTACCAGAATGGCAGCTTCCAGTGCGTTCCGCCATTCGGCATGGCTGCTATAGAGTGAGATACGCTTGCGCTGTCGCACGACTACCTGTTCAAAGGAGGTCAGGCTTTCGGCTTGCGCCAAGGCGTCATCCAGAGTAGCTAACAGTGTGCCGCGTTCATCGTGCGCAGCATAAGGTACAATCGCTGTTGGTAGATAAACCTCGATGTCGGGCTGTGTGGCGGTTACCTCGGCCAATGCTGCCATTACCTGGATTCTGAGTTCCTCAACATCATCCATAAGCGGCAGCATAAAGATAAAATCACTACCGTTAAGGCGTCCTATCATTGGCTCTGCCGATGCAGTATCCAACTGCCCTAACTGGGTAACCAGTGTACTTAATAGCTGGTCGGTGGCGGCGTAGCCGAGCTGTTCGTTGAGCGTTTCTAAGGCCTGAACGCGAACCATGACCAGCATGCCTGTTGAGCGAGCGTCCTCACTGTTCAGTTGAGAGGCGAGTTTGCCCATAAATACATCGCGATTAAGCGCACCGGTGACACGGTCATGCTGCAAATGGCGGCGCAACTCGTCCAGCTTATGGCTTTCGTGACTTAGCATCTGATGCACATTGGCAGACAGCACGTTCATTGCTTGAGTAACTTGGCGTAATTCCAGCGTGCGCGGCTCTTTAATAGTGGTAAAACGCCGCGCGCTGATATCTTGCGCCTGAGTAACGACGCGGGAAAGTGGGTGCTTAATACCACGAACGATCACGGTGGCAATCGCTAAGCTGATTACCCCAGCGAGTACAAACCAAGCGGCGAGTTCGAGCATGCTGCGCCATAAAGAGGTATAAGCAAAACTGTGCTGGCTCTCAAGCTCCAAGGTGCCGTACTGGCGCCAACCGTCTTGAATTGTCGCTGTGCCGCTGGGCACCTCAAACTCAACGAGTTGACGAAACCAGGCAGGCACATCGCCACTATATTGTTCAGAGGAGCGCTCGATGAGTACGCTTCCTTCTGTATCGCGCAGGGTGATTTGGCGGTAGTAGCCGGTGTCAAACTGAGCGGCGATTAACAGTTCCAGAGTGACAAGGTCTTTGTCGAGCTGGCTCATGGAAAGCGCCAACGCAGTGGCATTGTCTTCATTCTTAATGCGCACTTCCTGCTCAATATAGTCGCGGCTGGTGGCAATGCTAATGGCAAGGCTGCCTATGAACGACAGCAGTAGCAGGGCGATAATGGCAAGCCAAAGTTGTTTAATAAGTGACATCGTGCCTGTTCCTCTTAAATGAAACCCTGGGTTTGCATACGTTCGATGACGCTGCGCCAGCGTGATAGCCGAGCCAATGGATCTGCGCGGGATTCAGAAGAACCACCCGCCCAGAGCCCGTCACTGTTAAAACTAAACAGTGGGTCGAGATCCGTACGCTGAGAGGCAGGGGTGATGGACGGTACAATATTGTCTAGCACCAACGGTTCTGCATCGGGGGTTGAGTAATAGCCCAGCACCATATGGGCTTGGGTAATTTGACTACGTCCAATGCGTGCGCGGACATAAATCATACGTAGATACTGGCTCGTAACGCCCAATTGCTTAAGGGTAATATACTTGGCAATGGAGTAGTCCTCGCAATCGCCTTGGCCTTTACCCATCGCTTCCAGAGGTGTGGCCCAATAATCCTCTTGCCCCCAAACCTGGATGTCGTCAATCCACCGGATACGGCGATTAAAGAAGTCATTAACCCCGCGAAGCTTGGCTTGAACGTCTTGGGTCTGCAGTTGTTGAAGTAGGTCAAACCACTCCTCTAATACTGACAAACCGGCCTGGCCATACTGTTGTTGCATACTTTGGCGTAGGCGTTGCGGGTCAAATGCTGCTGCAGGCGTTGGGTGAATGCCAAGACTTGCGCCTAAGCACAGCGCGCCGACAGTAGCTAAGAACTGCCGACGCGAGAATGCAGGAGTGTGATGCGAAGATGCAGGCATGAGTCGCCGTTAGTAACCGCCAAATTGAGGTTAAGATTACAAGCTGGCGGGTTGAAGTGCTATACCTCTCAGCCAAAAGGGTGGCGCTAAGCGCTGCATTTTCGCCGATTTATGCCTTGTCTGGCCTTCGCTCGCCGACTTTTCAGACACAGCCTGGTTGCTTATTGAACTGCTGCCTGCTGCGTTGTTTCTAACGGTCGCTCAACCAGCGGCTCAATCAGTTGTTCAAGTTCTGGCCACACATTGTCTAGGATAATCGGCTGCGCATCGGCGGTAGGGTGAATGCCATCACTCTGCATTAGTGCATCGTTTAGGGCGATATCCTCAAGTAAAAAGGGCACTAATGATACGTCATACTCCTCTGCCAGAGAGTAAAAGACGCCGGTAAAAGCATCTCGATACGCTTGGCCATAATTAGGCGGGATATCGATCCCCAACAGCAGTACCTGAGCACCTGCATCCTGGCTCTGCTCAATCATACTGGCTAGATTCGCCTGCATCTGATTGGGTGATAGGCCGCGTAGGCCATCGTTGCCGCCCAGTTCAATGAGAACAATATCCGGCTGCCGTTGTCCGATAATCTCAGAGAACCTTTGTAGCCCCCCGGATGTGGTTTCACCGCTAATGCTGGCGTTAATAACGTGCGCATCGCCTTCTAAACGCGCTGCTAGCAAACTCACCCAGCCCTCATCACGCTCTATACCGTAAGCGGCGCTTAAACTATCGCCCATCACCAATAGGGTGGGGCCAGCGTCTGTATTGACAGGCTCTGCGTTGATAGACGGTGAGGCAACGGTGACTATCAGCAGCACCAGCCATCCGGTTACCATGCGGTTCAGTCCATGCCATGCCATAGGGATGCCACGCTTCATGTCTTACTCCTCAAATTCCAGCTCTTCAAATTCCAACTCCTTAGATCAAACTGCGAATTCATCTATCGATAAAACAGTGTCAAGCGAGTCACCCCAAGGCGAGCGCCAGTCTACTACCGACAGCCAAGCGGTTAACGATGTTCCCCACGGCGCTGTTAGGCCCCCCGTACTACACGCGGATAAGCTGTCTAAAAAAGTCACCAGCGGGGAACGCTCGCTCACCATCTTACACGACCTGTCGCTGAGCGTAGCGGCGGGGGAGAGCGTCGCCATCCTGGGTAAAAGCGGCGCAGGCAAATCAACGCTGCTAGGCATGTTGGCCGGTCTTGATACGCCAAGCGATGGCGAGCTAACGCTGTTTGGCCACGCGCTGAGCCGTTTGGATGAGGATGGCCGCGCCGCGCTGCGGGCTGGGCGAGTGGGGTTTGTGTTTCAGAACTTCCAACTGCTGCCCACCTTGAGTGCACTAGAGAACGTCATGCTACCCCTTGAACTGTCGCCGCGCGCCGGGGAGACGCAGACGGCTGCTCAGTGGTTAGTGCGAGTAGGCCTGGGCGAGCGGGTGAATCACTTGCCCAAGCAGCTATCCGGTGGCGAGCAGCAGCGGGTAGCCGTTGCCCGTGCTTTTGTTACCGACCCTGAACTGGTATTCGCCGATGAGCCAACCGGCAATCTGGACCCTGACACCGGGGCGCAAATCATTGATCTGCTCTTCACCCTAAACCGTGAGGCGGGCACCACGCTTATTCTAGTCACCCACGACCACGCCCTGGCGCGTCGCTGTGATCGCTGCCTGCGGTTAGATCATGGCAAGTTAGAGGCCGTACCTGAAAACATCGTACCCACAGCGGCTTCGATTGATGAGGGTACGCAATGAGTGATGTGAATTGGCGTTTGGCGATGCGCAGTCTTAAGCGAGATCTGCGCGCTGCCGATGTGCGTGCGCTGTTTATTGCCTTGGTTCTGGCCGTGGCAGCCTCCACCATGATCGCGTTTTTTCTTGACCGTTTAGAGCGCGGCTTGGAGCGCCAGGCGGGGCAGATGCTGGGTGGCGACCTGGTGCTGGAACAGCGTGATCCGTTTTCCGAGGAGCTGCGCGAACGTCTGGAGAGCGCGGGTTTTGTCCTTAGCGACCAGATAGATCTGGTGTCGATGATTAGCCGCGATGGCCGTTTTCAGCCCGCCAGCTTAAAAGCCGTGGATGAGGTCTACCCACACTACGGTGTCTCCTACGTGGATTTTGGCGATGGCACTGAGCAAATAGCCTCTGGCCCGCCGCCTGGAGAGGCATGGGCTGACCCGCGACTGATGGAGCTGGTCGAGATCGAGCTGGGCGACCGGGTGCAAGTGGGGCAAACCGAACTGACCGTTAGCGGGATTATTGAGCGCGAAGCGGATCAGTCCGGTGGGTTTGGTAATTTTAATCCGCGCCTGATGATGAACACGGCGGATGTCGAGGCCACTGGCCTGGTTCAAGAGGGCTCGCGGATTGAGTTTGAAATACTAGCCGCAGGGGCGCCTGCAGCGCTGGATCAAGTGCAGGAGCTGCTTGCCGAGCTACGCCGCGACGGAGTCGAGGTGCGCGATGTACGCGTTGACCGCCCACAGCTCGGCAATGCGCTGCAGCGTGCGGAAAGCTACCTGGGGTTAGCTGGTTTAGCGGCGGTGCTGCTAGCGGGCGTGGCCGTGGCAATGTCTACCCGCCGCTATGTGGAGCGCCACCTGGATACCGCTGCGCTGCTGCGCTGCTTTGGTGCCAGCCAGCGTCAATTAGTGACGATTTTTACTCTTCAATTACTCGGCTTAGCATTGGTTGCAGCAGTGATTGGGGCGCTACTTGGGCTGCTGGGCCAAGCGGTACTGATCTGGTTGTTGGTGAGTTTTCTACCCATGACGCTCCCGCCACCGGGGCTGATGCCACTAGGATTAGGGGTATTCACTGCTCTTGCTGTGTTAGTTGGCTTTGCCGGGCCAACGCTGCTGCGTATCAAGCAAGTCAGTGCTCTAAAAGTGCTACGTCGTGAGCTTGATCCACTGCCGCCTTCGGCTTGGCTGGTCGTCGGTGTAGCGAGTATCGTGTTTGGCGGGCTGCTGTGGCTCTATTCGGGCAGTCTGCCGCTGGCGATTGGGTTGTTGATCGGTGGGGCTCTGTTACTTGGTGTGCTGTGGATGATTAGCGCGCTGCTGCTTAGCGGCCTATTACGCGTTGTGCAGCGGTTCTCTGGGCGTAGTGAGTGGTCACAGGCGCTGAGGCTAGGTGGCCGCCAGTTGGCACGCAGGCGTCAAGCGGGGCTGGGTCAATTGCTGGCTTTCTCAGTGACTTTCTTTGCCATGGCGATGATCGTGCTAGTGCGTGGCGATTTGCTAAGCACCTGGCAGGATCAACTGCCCGAAAATACCCCCAACTATTTTGCTATCAATATTCAGCCTTCTGAGCGTGATCCCTTTGAAGCCGCGGTCTCGCCGCGAGTGGAAACCCAAAGCACGCTCTACCCGATGGTGCGTGGCCGGGTGATTGCGATTAATGATCAGCCGCCGAGAGACGCTGTTCCACCGGATGCGCGGGGCGACAACTCGTTACGCCGAGAGCTCAACCTTACCTGGCAATCAGACGTGCCGGAAGGCAATGAAGTGGTGGCCGGCGAGTGGTTCTCTGCCGCGCAAACTGAGGGAGACGCGAGTCAAGGCTGGATGAGCGCCGTCGACGCAACGCCCCAATCGGCGCCAGTGCCTATTTCGATGGAAGATGGGCTGGCTGAAAGGCTTGGGTTGGGCATTGGTGACGAGATGACGTTCTCGGTGGGTAGCGACGAGATTACTACCCAAATTACCAGCCTGCGGAGTCTGAATTGGGATAGTTTTCAGCCTAACTTCTTCGTCATCTTCCCGCCGGGCGTACTTGAGCAGTTTGGCCATAGCTACATTACCGCTTTTCACCTACCTGAGGCGGAGCAAGGGCTGATCCGCGAACTGATCACTGACTTCCCCGGTGTCTCGCTGCTTAACGTGGACGCGATTTTAGGACAGGTACGGGATGTGCTTGCCCAGGTCACCCGGGCAGTGGAGTTAGTGCTCGCCTTGGTGCTACTGGCAGGGATTAGCGTGCTGTATGCCGCGCTGACCGCAAGCCGCCCGGTGCGCGCCCATGAAAGTGGCCTGCTGCGCGTATTTGGCGCAGGCAGCCGGATGATTTCACGGGTACAGGGGGCTGAATACGCGTTGTTGGGCTTTGCCAGCGGTTTGATGGGCGCAGTGCTTGCGGAGCTCACGTCGGCGGTGCTGTATGTTTACCTGCTGGATCTCACTCCGCGTTTGCACCTAGGGCTATGGGTATTCCTGCCCATTGGCGGGGCACTGTTGATCGGTGTCATTGGTCATGCGCTTTCGCGGGGATTACGTCGTCAGGCACCGGCGGCCAGCCTAGGCCTGCTCGGTGAGGCCTAGTGAGCAACCAAATGCTTATTTGGCAAGCCAAAAACCGACGACAGTGGCGCTGATAACAGCAATAAAAAAGACCAGATTACGGGCGCGGGTATCGCGACGGGGTTTCATAACGGCACCAATGCAATGTTAAGTACAATGTTGAAGTAAAATATGCCTAGCATGGTAACGTTTGTCGCCTTCGCCGTCATCCTGCCTTTGAGAGGTGGTGTTTATTTAGAATCGCTAGCTGTTTATTCAGGACTGTGAATTATGCCTCAATCTAGCTCTACGGCTGCGCGCGCTTATGCGCCGCAGCCGCTTTCACTTGCTCAGGGTCGCCTAGCGGCGCTGAGCTGGGGGCGTTCTGATGCCCCAACCTGGTTGGCCTTGCATGGCTGGCTGGATAATGCGGCCAGCTTTACCCGGTTAGCCCCGCTATTGGTAGAGGCGTTGGGTATTCGGATTGTGGCGCTGGATTTTCGAGGCCACGGCCATTCGGCCCACGCGCCACCAGCCGGTGATTATGCTCTATGGGACTATTGCCAAGACGTACTGGACGCCATGGAGACCTTGGCGCTGGAGCAAACCAGCCTGCTGGCCCACTCTATGGGCGCTGCGGTGGCCTGCTTGCTCGCTGCTGCGCTACCTGAGCGGGTTGAACGGCTAACGCTAATTGATGGGCTGGGGGCGCTCAATACGCCTATCGAAGAGACCGCAAGCCAGCTGCGAAAGGGGTTAATTGCCTACCGTCGACCACTTTCCCGCGCACCGCGCTATCCCGATATCGAGAGTGCCGTGGCCGCCCGAGTGGCGGGTGGCGTTACGCCCATAGATAGCATAACGGCAACCCCGCTAGTGGAGCGTAATACCCAGCCTACCACCGATGGTCATGTGCAAATGCGCACTGATAGCCGATTGCTGAAGCCGTCTCTGGTGCGCTTTACACCCGAACAGGTCATTGCACTACTGGCGGACATTACCGCGCCGCTGCTATTGATAGAAGGCGAGCAGGGTATTCTGGGCGAACGGAAATGGGCCCAAGAGGCGCGGCAAGCTGTCAAGGGGTTAACCCGCCAGGTGCTCAAGGGTGGCCATCACTTACACTTGGAGCCCAGGGCTGTGGCGCAAGTCGCCTCAGTTATCGGCGGACACTGGGGCAATACCGGTACCGTTTAGGTAAGGAACGTAGCATGAATGAATTGGCGCATTTGAATAGTGGCAATAAGGTCGCACTAGTACTGGGTAGCGGTGGCGCTCGCGGCTATGCGCATATCGGCGTGATTGAAGCGCTAGAGGCGCGTGGATTTGAAATCGTGGCCGTATCCGGATGTTCGATGGGGGCGGTGATTGGCGGGATTTATGCCGCAGGTAAGCTGCCGGAATACCGAGACTGGGTGTGCCAGCTAGACTACCTTGATGTGCTCAAACTGGTCGATGTCACCTGGAGCCCTATGGGCGCTATGCGTGCCAGTAAAGTTATGAGCAAACTAGAATCGCTGGTCGGCGATATTCTCATCGAAGACCTGGCGATCCCCGTTACCACGGTTGCGACAGACCTGGTGCGACAGCGGGAAGTGTGGTTTCAAAGTGGCCCGTTGCTGCAGGCGATTCGTGCCTCCATGGCCGTACCAGGTGTTATCACACCGGTTCATCTAGGCGAGCAGGTGCTGGTGGACGGCGGGTTGCTCAACCCACTGCCGATTATGCCCATGGTCGCCGCCCACCAAGCGGACTTTGTGGTCGCGGTTAATGTAACTGCCCATAGCCCGTTGCCGGTGACCTTAGAGGAGTTACTGCCTAAAGAAGAGGAAACAGCCGATAGTCGTACTCAGAACGAAATTGATCGTGATCAACGCATGGGAAGTTGGATAGGTGATGTGCGTGCCGTTACCCAAAAGCTGTGGGCAGGGTTGGGAGCAAATGGCGAGAGCGACGACGAAGAGCTAGAAGAAATAACTGAAGCGCGAGGCAAGCGCGAGTGGAGCAAGCTCGATATGATTTTGGAGTCGTTTGATATTACCCAGGCGGCGTTGGCCAAGTACAAGGTGGCGGGGTACCCGCCCGATGTACTGATCGAAATACCCAAAACGGTGTGTAGCACTTATGAATTTTACCGGGGCCGTGACTTGATTCGCCTTGGCCGCCATTTGGCAGATGAAGCGCTGGAACGCCGCATGCCCAGCATTGCTTCTGACGCTACCGAGTAGAAGCCTACTGGCCCCGCTTACGTAGCAATATATAGACTGCTCCGGTGCCACCGTCGATATCGATGGCCGAGCAGAAGGCCAGCACTCCCGGCCACTCCCGCAGCCAGGTGTTGGTATGGCTCTTGAGCACCGGAAAGTCTGAGGTGGTGCCCCACGCCTTGCCGTGCACCACCAACACGCAGCGCAGTCCTTGCCCCGCCGAATCGCGTAAAAAACTCTCTAACTCCGCGCGAGCCTCCTCCAGCGTATAGCCATGCAGATCAAGCCCCGCCTGCCACGCCGTTTGGCCGCGTTTTAACTGACTAAACGTACGCCATGGCAAGTCGGGTACGCTGAACTCTAGGTACTCAGAGGGACGTACGGCTTCCACCCGGCCATCCGAGGTGCGTCCACTGGCTTGTGGTGTGCTGTTCTCAACCGCTGCGCTGCGACGCGCCTCATGAACCTTATTGTCGCGTTTGGGCTTGCCAGGGTCGGCCTGATTGGTGGCGATAGGGCGAACCCCCGCCGCCTTCAAAGCGTCGCGGAAGGCACTGATATCGTCATCATTAGGCAGGTGGCGGCGTCGCGTCATGGCAGGCTCGGGTGGCAGAAAAAGTGGCAAAAAAGGTGAATCAACTAAACGAGCACAGTATAGCGGGCTGAGCGTTGCTGTGAACCGGACGAAGTGAAAGGTACAATCTTTTTATCCGTTATCTGTATAACGCGTTATTGCCATGAACAACCAGGAGCCGCTGTGACCACGCATCTAAACGTTGAGCATTCTCACTCAACCCTTTCCCTGTCAGAGTCGTTGCTGGTGAGTCAGCTGTTTACGCTGCGCGACTACCTGCGCTGGGTCTCCAGCGAGTTTTATCTGGCAGGGCTGCACTATGGCCATGGCACTGACTCAGCCTGGGATGAGGCGGTGGCGCTGTGCTTAGGCGCGCTACACCTGCCGTGGAATATTGACCCCAGTGTCCTTGAAGCGCGGCTGCTGCCCGTTGAACGCCAGCGGATTATTGCCCTGGCGCGTGAGCGTATCACTACCCGCCGCCCACTGCCTTATTTGCTCGGTGAGAGCTTCTTTGCCGGCCACCCGTTTAACGTTGATGAGCGCGTGCTGGTTCCGCGCTCTCCGATTGCCGAGCTGATTGAAGATGGCTTTGCCGCCTGGTTCCCCGAAGAGCCGCCCGCCAGCGTGTTGGATCTATGCACCGGCTCCGGCTGTATCGGCATTGCCACCGCCCTCTATTTGCCCACCTGCGAAGTGACGCTGGCCGATATCAGCCAGGATGCCCTCGCCGTGGCACGGCAAAATATTACCCGCCATGATGTGGGTGACCGGGTGCGAGCGGTCGAATCGGATGTGTTCAATGGCTTGGAGGGGCGGCGTTTTGATCTCATCGTCTCCAATCCACCCTATGTAGATGCCCGCGACCTTGCCACCATGCCCGCCGAGTTTCGCCATGAGCCTTCGTTAGCGCTGGGCGCAGGCAGCGATGGCCTGGATATTGTGCGGCGTATACTGCGTGAAGCGCGGGAGCACTTAACCGATGAGGGCTGGCTGATTGTAGAAGTCGGCAACTCTGATCGCCATGTGGAAGCCGCGTTTCCCGACGTGCCTTTCCTGTGGCTTGAATTCGAGCGTGGCGGCCAGGGCGTATTTGCCTTGAGCGCCGCTGAACTCGACGCCCATGCGGCGTCTTTCCTGTGAGGAACTAACCGCCATGTCTGGCAATACCTTTGGCAAACTATTTACCGTCACTACGTTTGGTGAGAGTCACGGCCCTGCGCTCGGCGCGATCGTTGATGGCTGCCCGCCTGGGTTACCGTTAAGCGAAGCAGATTTGCAGCACGATCTGGATCGCCGTCGGCCGGGCAGTTCGCGGCATACCACCCAGCGCAAAGAGCCTGATCAGGTGCGCATCCTATCCGGGGTGTTTGAAGGTAAGACCACCGGTACCTCTATTGGCCTGTTAATCGAAAATACCGACCAGCGCTCTAACGACTACTCAAAAATCAAAGAGCAGTTTCGGCCTGCTCACGCGGACTACACCTACCACCATAAATATGGCCACCGGGACTACCGCGGCGGCGGGCGCTCCAGCGCCCGTGAAACCGCTATGCGAGTGGCCGCTGGAGCGATCGCCAAGAAATATCTGGCCGCTCAAGGGGTGCAGATTCGCGGTTATATGAGCCAGCTAGGCCCGATTAAGATTGAATTCAAGCAGTGGGAGTCGGTGGGCCAAAATGCGTTTTTCTGCCCTGACCCGGAGCGCGTAGCCGAACTGGAAGCCTATATGGATCAGCTACGCCGCGACCAGGACTCCGTGGGTGCAGAGATTACCGTGATTGCCGAAGGCGTGCCGGTTGGGCTGGGAGAGCCGGTGTTTGACCGCTTAGATGCTGATCTGGCGCATGGTTTGATGAGTATTAATGCGGTAAAAGGGGTTGAGATAGGTGCAGGGTTTGGCTGTGTCGCCCAACGCGGCAGCGAGCACCGTGACGAGATGACGCCTGAAGGCTTCCTCTCTAATCATGCGGGTGGCGTGCTGGGGGGTATCTCCAGCGGCCAGCCCATTGTAGCTCGTTTGGCGCTAAAACCGACGTCCAGCATTACCACGCCTGGCCGCTCTATCGACATCCATGGACAGGCCGTCGAAGTGATTACCAAAGGCCGTCACGACCCCTGCGTGGGTATTCGTGCAACGCCCATTGCTGAAGCGATGATGGCGATTACCCTGTTGGATCACTGGCTGCGTCAGCGCGGTCAAAATGGCGAAGTAAGCGTTGATACGCCGCGTTTAACCCAGCGCTAACGCAATACGGTGAGATTTGCAGTTCGCTGCTACACTCAAACAAAACAAATGCATGACTAATGGTCGTGACAAACAGTGCAGGAGCCGCCTATGAAGATTAACGTTGAGTTTGATCTTACTCCGGATGAATTTCGCCAATCACTGGGCCTGCCGGATGTCGAAGCCTTCCAGAAAAACCTGCTGGAAAATATCCAGCGGCAGATGGAGTCTGGGGTAGAGGGCTACGACCCCATGAGTCTGATGCGGCCTTTTCTGCAGCAGCCGATGATGCAGCCAGGGCTCTCCCAGGGGTTATCCGAAGGACTGTCTCAAGGACTTGCTAATTTCGGCACTTATCAGCAAATGATGCTGGATATGCTGCGCCAAGCGGGTACCACTGGAGAAACGGCAGCGACTGATAAACAAACGCGTCAGTCTGCATCGAATAAAACGTCAACCGATAAAGCGTCGTCGGATAAAGCGGCATCAAGCGAAAAAAGTGACAAGGCCAAAGCCACCGCTTCCTCTCGCTCTCGAGCAAAAGGTTAGTGGGTAAGAGTGCGAGCGGAAGTATGTTGCAATGCAGCATGGTAGGCGCTACTCTTTTTGCAGTGCAGCAAATTAACGTAAAGCAGGAAAAGCTACATCACGATGAGTCACTCCAAGGCTCATGCCAAGGAACGAAACAGGAGCAGACACTATGCAAGACAATATGATGGACGCCTTTAACGCCCAAACTAAGCAAATGTTTGAACCCATGCGCAAAATCAATTCGCTGATGCTCAATAACATGGAGAAAATGACCCAATATCAGTTGGAAGCCATGAAGCGCTACAGCCAGATGGGTACTGAGCGCATTCGAAGTGCCACTGAAATTCAGGACGCAGAAAGCCTGCGTGATTTTGGCACTAAACAAGCAGAAATGATGAACGAGCTTTCCCAGCAGATGCAGGAAGACGCGCGGGTCATGAGCGAGATGAGCCTGCAATTCAAGTCTGAAATGGAAAAGATGTTCAGCGAAGCCGGTCAGCAAATGTCTGAGCAAGCCAAGGCGGCTACTAAAGGTGAGCAACCTGCCAAAGCCTCCAGTCAGTCATCGCGTAAGAGCTGATTAGCGACATCATCGCGGCGCCCAAGGGCGCCGCGATGCATTTATAAGCTTTAATTTATATATAATATGAACTTATAAATTCTTAAAATTGGTCATAGCCAAAATGGTCGGTGCGCCCGAAGATAGGCGTGGGGAGAATAAGTATGCAGTCAGCGTGGCACAATCCATTTCAGGCAATGTCAGGGCTAACTGAAAGCCTGTCGCAAGGATTTTCTGAAGGGCTGCCTGAAGGGCTATCCCCGGCGGAGATTGAAGCCTGGAATAATCAGCTTAAAGAGATAGGTGAACAGTACCAAGGATTGATGCAGGAGCTGCTTTCTCGTATCGCGCCCAGTGAAGCCGCCGACTCCATTTACAGTGATATGCGCGAGAGCTTTGAAGCGGGTGCTCAGTCGCTGATGCAAAACCCCACCCTACTGTGGGAGACCCAAACCCGATTACTCCAAGATCAGTGGTTATTGTGGCAACAGGCCATGCGTAGTATGGCCGGTGAGCAGGTTACGCCGCTGATTATGCCCGACAAGAGTGACCGTCGCTTTAAAGACGACGCCTGGACGCAAGATCCCCACTATATGTCCATTATGCAGCAGTATTTGCTGTTCTCGCAGATGGTGGAAGAGCTGGTTGAAAGCTTGGGTGGTTTGGATGACACCCATAAGCGTAATTTGGAGTTTTACGCCCGCCAGCTGGTCAATGCGATGGCGCCGACTAACTTTATTTCGACTAATCCAGAAGTCATGCGCCGTACGCTTGAAACCCGCGGCCAAAATTTAATCGATGGTTTGGAGCGGTTGCGAGAGGATTTAGGCAATTCAGCTGAAGGTATTAATGTCCGTATGACTGACCGCGGCGCCTTTGGCGTGGGTGAAAACATAGCGGTAACGCCCGGTTCGGTGGTATATGAAAATGAATTGATCCAGTTGATCCAATACACGCCAACCACGGAAAAGACCTTTAAAACACCGCTGCTGATGGTGCCGCCGTGGATCAATAAGTACTACATCCTTGACCTGCGTGAAGATAACTCAATGGTTAAGTGGCTTGTGGATCAAGGCCACACAGTGTTTCTTATCTCCTGGCGTAACCCTGGCCCGGAGCAGCGCGATATCACCTGGGCCGACTATATGCAGATGGGGCCAATTAGCGCCATGGAAGCCATCGAACAGGCCTGTGGCGAGAAGTCGGTGAACCTGCTCAGCTACTGCGTAGGCGGTACGTTAACCGCCTCAACGGTGGCGTACCTGACCAGCACCCGGCGCGGGCGCAAAGTAAAGTCGGTGACCTATATGGCCACGCTGCAGGATTTCCGTGACCCTGGCGACATCGGCGTATTTCTTAATGAGCGGGTGGTTGAGGGGATTGAGCAAACGCTAGAAGCGAAGGGCTACCTTGATGGACGCTCTATGGCTTACACCTTCAACCTGCTGCGTGAGAATGATCTGTTTTGGTCGTTCTATATTAATAATTACTTGAAGGGCGAGACGCCCGCTGCCTTTGATCTGCTCTACTGGAACACTGATGGCACTAACTTACCTGCTGGGACGCATGCTTGGTACCTGCGCCATATGTATCTGGAAAACCGTCTGGTTGAGCCCGGTGGCATTGAGCTGGATGGCGTGAAAATTGATCTGCGTAAGGTATCGGCGCCCAGCTACTTTGTGTCTACCAAAGAAGACCATATTGCCAAGTGGAACAGTACTTACTACGGGGCCTTGCTTCCCAAGGGGCCGGTTACCTTTGTACTAGGCGGCTCGGGGCATATCGCGGGTATCGTTAACCCGCCCCATAAGAACAAGTATGGCTACTGGACGAGCGACGCACTGCCGGAAAGTCATGAGGCGTGGCTGGAAAGCGCTAAGGCTCAGGAAGGTTCCTGGTGGCCCCATTGGCAGGCGTGGATGACCGACAATGGCTATGCCGATAGCGAAAAAATGCTGCCTGTACGTCAACCCGGTGACGGCGAGCTCAAGGTGATCGAGCCTGCGCCAGGGCGCTATGTGAAAACCACCATTCCCGAAGTGCTGGGAGAAATCCCGTCTAAGTCTTAATGGCGTGTCTTAATGGCGTCGTCGCTGATATTAAAACCCAAAAAAGCCCGCTGAAATCAGCGGGCTTCGTTTTATCATGGTTCAATTACGAATTAAGTAGTCGAAAGCACCCAACGATGCCTTGGCGCCTTCTCCCATGGCAATAATGATCTGCTTATAAGGCACGGTAGTCACATCGCCCGCGGCGAATACCCCAGGTACGGAGGTCATACCGTGAGCATCGACGATGATCTCACCGCGGGGCGTCATCTCAATCGGTGAGCCTTTTAACCACTCGGTGTTAGGCACCAGACCAATCTGAACAAAGATACCTTCCAGCGCGATGGATTTGCTCTCATCAGACGTGCGGTCTTTATAGTTCAAGCCATTAACACGGCTACCATCACCAGTGACTTCAGTGGTTTGTGCGTTGAGAATAATCTCGACGTTAGGCAGGCTCTTAAGCTTTTTCTGCAGCACTGCATCGGCGCGCATCTCACCCATAAACTCTACCAGCGTGACATGGCCGACAATACCCGCCAGATCGATCGCCGCTTCAACGCCAGAGTTACCGCCGCCGATCACCGCTACCCGTTTACCTTTGAACAGCGGGCCGTCACAGTGAGGGCAGTAGGCCACCCCTTTATTGCGGTACTGCTGTTCGCCGGGCACATTCATTTCGCGCCAGCGGGCGCCCGTCGCCAATACCAGGGTTTTGCTCTTAAGCGTCGCGCCGGACTCAAAAGTGACTTCGTGCAAACCACCTTCCGCTTCGGCGGCTTTAAAGGTAGTGGCAAGTTGCAGGTTCATGACATCGACTTCGTAATCTTTTACGTGCTCTTCAAGCGCGCTAACCAGCTTGGGGCCTTCGGTATGGGAGACGGAGATAAAGTTTTCAATTCCCATCGTGTCAGCCACCTGACCACCGAAACGCTCAGCGGCAATGCCTGTGTTAATACCTTTACGGGCTGAGTAAATGGCGGCCGCCGCGCCTGCCGGGCCGCCACCAATCACCAGCGTATCGAAAGCGGCTTTTTCACTTAGCTTTTTGGCATCGCGCTCCGCGGCACCGGTATCCACCTTGGCCAGAATCTGTTCAAGGGTCATGCGGCCTTGATCGAACGGTTTACCGTTCAGGTAGATGCTCGGTACCGACATGATTTCCCGCGACTCGACTTCATCCTGGAACAGCGCGCCGTCGATAGCGACATGGCGCACCTTCGGGTTGAAAATAGCCATCAGGTTAAGCGCTTGAACCACGTCAGGGCAGTTCTGGCAGGAGAGCGAGTAGTAAGTCTCGAAAAGCATCTCGCCGTCGAGCTCTTTAATTTGCTTGAGTAGCTCATCAGAGGTTTTGGGTGGATGGCCGCCGACTTGCAGCAGCGCTAAAACCAGCGATGTGAACTCGTGGCCCATGGGGATGCCAGCAAACACCACGCCCGTCTCTTCGCCGGGGCGGTTGATTGCAAACGATGGCTTGCGGTCGTCCTGGCCGTCACTGTGTAGAGTAATCTTATCGCTCAGGCTGCTGATGTCCTCAAGCAGGCCGAGAAGTTCTTGTGACTTGGCACCGTCATCGAGGGAGGCAACAATCTCGAACGGCTGAGTCACTTTTTCCAGATACGCTTTTAACTGGGATTTTAAATTGGCGTCCAGCATGACAGTAGCTTCCTCGCAAGTAACAGACGTATTAAATACACGCGTGTGACGGTGCTAATCATTAATAATTTAAAACAGAACGCCCGGGCGAAACCCGGGCGTTGAACCTGCACGCTCTTGCGCCACGCAAATAAGAGCAAGCGCGTGAAAGCCGTAGGCGGTTTAGATTTTGCCTACAAGATCCAGTGAAGGTGCCAGTGTTTCTTCACCTTCTTTCCATTTGGCCGGGCATACTTCGTTCGGGTTGGCACGAACGTATTGAGCGGCTTTCACTTTACGCAGCAGCTCTTCAGCATTACGACCGATGTTGCCAGCGTTGATTTCAACAATCTGGATTTTGCCATCGGGGTCGACGACAAAGGTGCCGCGCTCAGCAAGACCCGCTTCTTCAATCAACACTTCGAAGTTGCGTGAAATGCGCAGCGTCGGATCAGCAATCATCGGGTACTGCAGTTTGCCGATAGTTTCAGAGCTGTCGTGCCAGGCTTTGTGCGTAAAGTGGGTATCGGTTGAAACACTGTAGATTTCAACGCCCAACTTCTTGAATTCAGCGTAGTGATCGGCCAAATCGCCAAGCTCAGTCGGGCAAACGAAAGTAAAGTCGGCTGGGTAGAAGAAGAAAATAGACCACTGGCCTTGTAGATCCGCTTCAGTCACATCGACAAATTCGCCATTCAGGTAAGCGGTAGCTTTAAACGGCTTTACTTCAGTGTTGATCAAGGACATTGAGATAGTCTCCTGGTGTCATGAGTGTAGGGTTTATAAAGTATGGCTAATACTAACGGCTAGCGACTAATGTCTAAAATTAAAAAAAGCCATCCAACCAATAGCGTTGCCCTATTGGCGGATAAAAGAGCGTTGTTTTACCTGCTACTTAATGGGGACGGTAGGGCAAAATACAAGAATTTTTCACATTGGCTTGCGGTAGCCGTCACTGCACCGCAAAATTCGCACGGTCAGCATTATGGCCTACGCTATTGTTAGCCGCTGATGGCAGGCTTTGTGGCGCACTGGGTAAGAAGCACTTGATAGGCAACCCTTGGCAAATTATTTGGTTGAATCGTTTACTAAAATAGTTAGGACAACAGGAGCAGTGATAATGGGGAACATCCACAAACTTTCCGCGGCCGTTGCGGCTATCTCCTTCGCCGCAGCGGCTAGCGCTGCCCACGCCGAAGAGGTGCGGGTGTTTAACTGGTCAGACTACATTGCACCGGAAACGCTGGAAAAGTTCACCGAGCGTACCGGCATTGAGGTGACCTATGACGTTTATGATAGCAATGAGATTTTGGATGCTGCACTGCTCGCAGGGCGCTCCGGTTACGATGTGGTAGTACCCTCTACCTACTATTTTACCCGCCAAGTGAAAGCCGGTGTTTTCCAGCCGCTTGACCATGAGTTACTGCCCAATTTAGACAATCTCAACCCCGAACTGATGGCCAACTTGGAAACTATCGACGCTGGTAGCGAATACTCGGTTCCTTATATGTGGGGCACCAATGGGATTGGCTATAACGTTGATCGCGTTAAAGAAATTTTGGGTGACGACGCGCCGGTAGATAGCTGGGCGCTGCTGTTTGATCCGGAAATAACCGCCGCGTTGAGCGAGGCGGGCTGCGGCTTGTCGATGCTGGATTCCGCTGATGAGATGCTCTCACCCGCCATGGCTTATTTGGGGTTAGATCCGCTGAGTGAGAATATCGACGATCTGGAAGCCGCCGGTGAACTGATCGCCGAAGTGCGCGACGACATGACCTACTTCCACTCTTCGCGCTATGTGTCCGATCTGGCCAATGGTGATATCTGCGTGGCCGCAGGCTATTCTGGCGATATTTTCCAGGCCGCCGAGCGTGCAGAAGAGGCGGGGCGCGATTTTAGTATTGGTTACAGCATTCCTAAAGAAGGCGCAGCGCTCTGGTTCGATATGATGGCGGTACCCGCTGACGCGCCGAACACTGAAAACGCCCACGCCTTTATCAACTTTATTCTCGACCCTGAAATCGCCGCTGAAATTACCGAGTACGTTCGTTATGCCAACCCTAACGCGGCGGCCAATGAATATCTCTCCGATGAGATCCTCAATGACCCGGCTATTTACCCGGAAACCGAGGTCATGCAAAACCTATACGTCCAGGCCGAAAAGCCTCAAGATGTGCTACGTGCCCGTACGCGTATTTGGAATCGCGTAAAGTCGGGTCGTTAAGCCGACATTTATCCGACGGCGAGCCTGGGGTTGATACGCAGGCTCGCTGTTCGTCTTTTTTAATGCCCGGATTTCCGGGCCTTTTGATGGGAGTGGCGAATGGTCACTACGCCCCTGTCGAACGAGCCTTCATCTGCTTCACCCATCACGCCTTCAGCGTCGCGGCCCCAGGGTAAAATCCCGCGGTTCGCTGAGGATGTGGTGCTGGAAGTTAAACGCTTAAGCAAGCGGTTTGATGATGCGCTGGCGGTGGATGATGTTAATTTGCAGGTTAAACGCGGAGAAATCTTCGCGCTATTGGGTGGTTCTGGGTCAGGTAAATCAACCCTGCTGCGGATGCTGGCGGGCTTTGAAACCCCAACAGAAGGCCGCATTCTATTAGACGGTGAAAATATCACCGCGATGCCTCCGCACAAGCGGCCTATCAATATGATGTTCCAGTCCTATGCGCTATTTCCGCATATGACAGTGGCGCAGAATATTGCTTTTGGCTTAAAGCAGGACAAACTGCCCAAGGCGGATATCGATGCTCGCGTCGAGCAAATGCTCAAACTGGTGCATATGCAGCGCTTTGCCAAGCGTAAGCCGCATCAGCTCTCGGGTGGTCAGCGCCAGCGAGTGGCACTGGCGCGTTCACTGGCCAAACGACCCAAGCTGCTACTGCTAGACGAACCTATGGGCGCGCTGGATAAAAAGCTGCGCACGGAAATGCAGCTAGAGGTGGTTGAAATCATCGAGCAGGTCGGCGTTACCTGCATTATGGTCACCCACGATCAGGAAGAAGCCATGACCATGGCCGACCGTGTGGCGATTATGGCCGATGGCTGGATCGAACAGATAGGCTCGCCCATCGATATTTATGAAAGCCCGGTGAGCCGCATGGTGGCCGAATTCGTCGGCACGGTGAATCTGTTCGAGGGCGAGATTATTGAAGATGCAGCCGACCACTGCCGCATTGTTGCCCCCGCGCTTGAGCGCCCCATCTATATTGACCATGGTATTACCACCCAGGCGTCGAATCGTCGGGTTTGGGTCGCACTTCGGCCTGAAAAAATCTGGCTTACCCGCGAGAAACCCACCACTGAATATAACTGGGCGGAAGGCAAGGTGGACGATATCGCCTACTTAGGTGGTTTCTCGCTCTATTACGTGCGCACACCGTCGGGCCAGATCATTAAGGTCAGTATGGCCAATACCGAGCGTCGCGGTGATCGCCCCACCTGGGAAGACAACGTCTATGTCTACTGGGAAGATCACAGTACGATTGTGCTCAATCGCTGATGGCTGGGTTTCTCATGACTGGACTTCTTACCACTGAGTTACTTTCTGGGAGGAGACTGCCTTAAATGATGCCATCTCGTGTTTCAGCATTACTCAAACGCTGGCAATTGGGGCGAAGGGCAGTGATAGCGTTTCCATTAGTGTGGCTAACACTATTTTTCTTGCTGCCTTTTGCACTAGTACTCAAAATCAGCCTGTCCGAGGCCGCGATTGCCATTCCGCCTTATGGGCCGCTGCTTGAGTACGCCGATCAGACGTTGCATGTCTTTTTTAATTTAGGCAATTACCTCTTTCTGCTGTCGGACTCGCTGTATATCGCCGCCTACTGGGGCTCGGTGAAGACGGCGTTTATGGCCACGCTGGCCTGTTTGCTGCTGGGTTACCCGATGGCCTATGCCATGGCGCGGGCACCGGCGCGCTGGCAACTGCTGTTACTGCTGCTGGTGATGTTGCCGTCGTGGACGTCGTTTTTGATTCGTGTCTACGCCTGGATGGGAATTCTCAGTAATAGCGGCTTAATCAACAACCTCTTGATTGGGCTGGGTCTGATCGATTCGCCGCTGCGCATGATGAATACCCAGTTCGCGGTCACCATTGGCATTGTTTATGCCTACTTGCCGTTTATGGTGTTGCCACTGTATGCCCACCTGACCCGGATGGATAACTCGCTGCTTGAGGCTGCTGCAGACCTTGGCTCGCGCAAGCTCAATACGTTTTTAAAGGTCACTTTGCCGCTCTCTACAGGAGGTATCGTGGCGGGGTCGATGCTGGTGTTTATCCCAGCGGTGGGGGAGTTCGTGATTCCTGAACTGCTTGGTGGCCCGGATACATTAATGATTGGCAAAGTGTTGTGGGAGGAGTTCTTCCTCAACCGCGATTGGCCGGTGGCGTCGGCGCTGGCCATGGTAATGCTGCTGCTGTTACTGGTACCGATTGTCTGGTTCCACCGCTATCAATCCCGCGAACTTGAAGAGTGAGGCTGGCAACATGAGTAGAGTGCTGCGGATTAATTTCTCCACAACTATGCTGGTGCTTGGCCTGCTGTTCCTCTATCTGCCGATGTTTGTGCTGGTGGTGTATTCGTTTAATGCTTCAAAGTTGGTCACGGTGTGGGCAGGGTTTTCCACTCAGTGGTACGGCGAACTGTTTCGCGACCAGCAGATTTTATCGGCGGTATGGACGAGCCTGCGCATCGCCTTTTTTGCGGCCAGCATGGCGGTTTGCTTGGGTACCGTGGCCGCTTTTGTGATGACCCGCTACGGACACTTTCGAGGCAAAACAGCCCTCTCTAGCATGGTGACGGCGCCGCTGGTCATGCCCGAAGTTATTACGGGGCTTTCGTTACTGCTGCTATTTGTGCAGATGGCGCAAATTACTGGCTGGCCTGCAGACAGGGGGATGGCGACCATCTGGATTGCGCACACCACCTTTTGTAGTGCCTACGTGGCGGTGGTGGTGGCCGCAAGGCTGCGGGAAGTGGATCATTCAATTGAAGAGGCCGCTATGGATTTAGGCTCGCCGCCACTTAAAACCTTCTTCTCCATTACGCTGCCGATTATTACTCCCGCGTTGGCGGCGGGCTGGCTACTCGCGTTTACGCTCTCCCTCGACGACCTGGTGATTGCCAGCTTTGTCTCGGGTCCTGGGGCGAATACGCTGCCCATGGTGGTGTTCTCGTCGGTGCGGATGGGGGTGTCACCGAAGATTAATGCGCTGGCCACGCTAATTATTTTGACCGTATCCCTGGCGACGTTATTGGCGTGGTTTTTTATGCGCCGCAACGAAACCAAGCGCAAGGCTGCCTTGCGAGACGTTTAATACAAGACGTTACATTCAAGGCTAGAGAACGTCATCGTCGCGTCCGGCAACGACGCTGTCGAGTTCGCCGGTGACGGGTGAGACAACAATTTGCAACTGGATGGGCGCGCAGCACTGGTGGCAATCTTCCCAGGTATCGTGACTGCCCTGGGACGTATCGATCAGGAAGGTCAGCGGCGAATCGCAGTAGGGGCAGTGAAAGTCATAATTGACCAGAGCGTCGTCTTGCATTGTTGGCTACCTTGTATAGCGGGTGCGCTGAATAAGCTTGTTATTCGTTCAGTGTAGCAGTGTGGTCGTTGGGTAGGGCATCGTGGGATTGAATCAGGTAGGATACCTAGGCTCTAAATTCCTAAAGCAACGCAGTGAGAGTAGCGATGATGTTACGTAACATGGCAGTAGCGGCCCTAGTGGCCTTTCCGATGGTCGCGTTGGCTGAAACCCCTAATGTGACCGCTGGTGAGTGGGAGTTTGTTAGCAAAACCAGTGTCAGTGGTGAAATGGAAATTCCGGATCAAACCGAAACCGAGCGCCAGTGTATTAGCCAGGAAGAACTTGATGATGCCGAATTCGGTTTCATTGAGGAAGAAGAAGGCTGTGAGTTGCTTGACCAGGACATGAACGAGGATGGCCTAAGCTACAGCATGGTGTGCCGCGCTGAGGGTGGTGAGGCGACTATTGATGGCGAAATGCGTTTTATGGGTGAGCGCATTGAAGGTAACGTCGATATCCTGACCCAGTCACCCATGGGTGAGCTAAGCATGAATACCGTGATCGAAGGCGAGTATCTTGGCGAGTGTGAGTAATCGCTGCCTTTTAGTTAATATCTCGTTAGTTCATAACTAACCGGTAGCTTATCAAAAGGGTGCCCCTCTGGGGCGCCCTTTTGGTTTGCTGTTTTTAATTGTCGGATGTTCCCCCCGGCGCGTTAGCTATTTCCTCCTCTAACTGTCGTTTCACCGCTCCTGGTGAACCGGTGTGGCGTGCCAGCAAGTCGTAAGCGACGGGTACGACAAACAGCGTAAACAGCGTTGCCGAGCCTACCCCCGCCATAATCACGGTGCCGATGACCAGGCGCGACTCAGCCCCGGGGCCGGTCGAGACAATCAATGGAATGGCGCCGGCCATGGTCGTCACTGCGGTCATTAAAATGGGTCTTAAACGTGTCACAGAGGCTTCAATCAGCGCCGCTCGAAACGCTTTACCTTCATCGCGCAATTGGTTGGCAAACTCGACGATCAGAATGCCGTTTTTAGCTGCCAGGCCAATCAGCAGGACTAGGCCTACCTGGCTATAGATATTCAGTGACTGACCGCTAAGCAGTAGCGCAAGCAGGGCACCGCTCATCGCTAGCGGCACTGTGAGCATGATCACAAAGGGGTGAATCAGACTCTCAAACTGCGCTGCTAGTACCAAAAAGACCACTAGCGCGCCAAGTATCAGCAGGAAAGCGGTGGCGCCGCTGGCCTGCTGGAAATCCCGTGAAGCCCCTGCCACATTGGTTTGCGCTTCTTCCGGCAGTAGCTCCGCGGCGCTCTGCTCCAAGTAGGCCAAGGCTTCGCCGAGGGGGTAGCCATCCGCCAAGTTAGCCTCAATAGTGATGGCGCGAATGCGGTCAAAGCGGTTTAAGGTGCTGGCACCCGCAAAGTCTGAGAGGGAAACCAAGCTTGCCAGGGGAATCAGTTCACCTGTGCGCGCAGAGCGGACCTGTATGTTATCTAGCGTCCTTGGGCTGTTTTGGCTGCCGCGATCGCCTTCCAAGATCACATCGTACTCTTCACCGTCATCCACATAGCGAGTGACATTACGGCCACCTAATAGGACTTCCAGCGTCCTACCGATCTCGGTCACGGTAACGCCTAGCGACGCCGCCCGCTCGTAGTCAATATCTACCCTCAGCTGCGGCTGGGTTTCGTTGTAGTTGCTCTCTAGTGCCATTAAGCGGGGGTTGTTTTCGCGCACATGATTCATCAAGGTGTCGCGCCACTGGGCAATTTCTTCGTAACTACCGCCGCCCAGGACAAACTGCACTGGCTTCTCTGTTCGTTGACCAAACCCTTGGCGCATCACCGGGAAAGCCTGCACACCTGGCAGTGAACTAAGGCTTTGGCGTACCTCGGCCATAATCTCCCAGGCGCTGCGTCGGCTGCCCCAGTCGGCCATATTGACGATAATAAAGCCGCTATTAAAATTCTCGATGTTGCCGTAGCCACGTGGGGCGCGAACGACTACGCGCTCCAGCTCGCCGCTTTCTACTAGCGGCGTCATTCGCGCTTCGATCTCATCCATATAGTCCATCATGTAGTCGAAGGTGGCGCCTTCAGGGCCATTGACTAGCACAATAAAATTGCCGCGGTCCTCCTGGGGGGTGTATTCGTTGGGCAGCACCGTGGCCAGCCAGGCGGTGGCGGCAATCAGCAATGCAAACGCGGCCACCACCAGCCAGCGCATTTTGAGCATCCACTCTAACACCGCCTGATAGCGGCGCTGGGTGCCGCTGAGCAGCCACTGCACCGCTTTGCCAATCCGGCTGTCGTGCATGCCCGGTTTAAGAATTTTAGACGCCATCATCGGCGTCAGCGTCAGCGCCAGCAGGGTAGAGACCACCACCGCGGCGGCCATGGTCAGCGCGAACTCGGAAAATAGCCGACCAATATCGCCTTGCAACATACTGAGTGGCACGAAAACCGCCACTAACACCAGGGTGGTCGCAATCACGGCAAAGGCGATTTGGCGAGTGCCGCGGAAGGCGGCGACGAGCGGCGTTTCGCCGTAGTCGTGCATACGCCGGTTAATGTTTTCAAGTACCACGATGGCGTCATCGACAATCAGGCCGATTGCCAGCACCAGTGCTAGCAGCGTCAGCAGGTTGATCGAAAAATTCATTGCTGCCAAAGCGGTAAAGGCGCCGATGACGGCGATCGGTACGGTCACCGCTGGGACCAGGGTGGTGCGCAAATTACCTAAAAACATAAAGATCACCACCACGACCAGCCCCATGGCGATAAACAGCGTCATGACCACCTGCTCAATGGCGCCTGAGACAAATAGCGAGGCGTCGTAATTCAGGCTCAATGACATGCCTTCTGGCAGCGTGCCCTGCAGGCGTTCAAGCTCCCCCTGCACCGCTTCGGAAAGTTCGATCACATTAGCCGTGGACTGCATGATCATCCCCAGCCCAACCATGGGGATGCCGTTGGAGCGGAACACTGAGCGATCCTCTACCGCGCCCACTTCTACCCTGGCCACATCAGCAAGGCGTACCAGGTAGCCATTTTCGCCCTGATTGAGGGAGGCATTGCGGGGAGAATTGAGAGCAAGGCGCTGAAAATCTTCGGCGCTGGCAAAGCTGCGGGGTAGGCGCACAATAAACTGACGATCTTCAGATTCAATCGAGCCCGCAGGCAGTTCAACGTTCTCGGCCCGTAGTGCATCTTCGATATCGCTGACGGTGAGCTCACGTGCGGCTAGGGCGTTGCGGTCTAGCCACACGCGCATAGCGTAGTCGCTGCCGCCGCCGACACGCACCCTTGCCACTCCTGGCTGAACGGAAAGGCTGTCGACTAGAAAGCGGTTAGCATAGTCGGTCAGCTCGGTGATCGAGTAGTCTTCACCGGAAAGGCTGAGCCACACGACGATCTCTTCGCTGCTATCGGCTTTGGTGACCTCGGGGTTGTCGGCGTCGTCGGGCAGGTTGCGCAGCGCGCCAGAAATGCGGTCGCGAATATCGTTGGCGGCGGCATTAATATCCATATCAATGCTAAATTCGATCTCAATCTGAGAGCGGCCATCTTCGCTTTCCGAGGTGATCAGCTCAATGCCTTCAACGCCCGCAATACGGTCTTCTAACACTTGAGTAATGCGTGTTTCGACAACGCTGGCTGAGGCGCCGGGGTAGCGGGTGTCGATGGTGACCACGGGTGGGTCGATGGTGGGGTACTCTTGCAGCGGCAGGCGATTGAGCGCTAGAAGACCAAAGGCAATAATGAGCGCTGCGATCACCATCGCGAGGACGGGGCGCTGAACAGAGATATCCGATAAGCGCATTAGCGGTCGGCCTCCAGCAGCGCGCGTATACCTGTCTCGTCATCGGCGATCCCGATTAACCTCGCCTCTTGCCCATCGCGGGCAAGCTGTAGGCCATGAAAGACAATTAAATCGTCCTGGGCTAACCCTTCGAGAATTTCCACCTCGCCATTGCGCCGCTCGCCAATCCTGACTTCACGCTGGGCTAGGCGGGTAGTGCCATCTTGCTGTTCTATCAGCATAACGAAATGCCGATCACCGCTAGGCTCAATGGCCGCTTCAGGGATCACAATGGTGTCGCGGACGCGTTGCTGAACGATCACTTCCATCAACATACCAGGACGCAAGCGACCATCAGCATTATCGAGCTCCGCACGAACGCTTACGCTGCGTTTTACCGGGTCTACACGCGTACCGATGGTGGCAATTTCGCCGCTAAAGAGGTCGTCAGGGTAGGCCGCAGTGGTGGCATTGAGCATCAAACCTGGCGAGAGGCGGCCCAGAAACACCTCGGGGACGCTGAAATCGAGCTGCATAACATCCAGCTTATCTAGCGTCACCAAGTCCATTCCTGGAGTGACCAGAGCGCCGATACTGATAGTGCGAAAACCAACGCGGCCGCTGAAAGGCGCCTCTATCCGATAATTGGATAGCTCCGCTTCAATTGCTTGAATATCGGCGTCTGCCTGACGCAGTCGTGATCGACTATCTTCTACATCGGCGCGAGCCGCAAGGTTGCGATCTTGCAGCTGCGAAGCACGATTTGACGCGTTGAGGCGCTCTTCGCGAAGTGCCTGGGAGGCCCTGAGTTGCGCCTGCTCTTCCGCGTCTTCTAAGCGAATAAGCAGCCGACCCTCTTCGACCAGCTCTCCATCACGAAAATTGATCTCGGCAACAATATCGGTGACGGTGGCGGATAGCGTGACACTTTCATCCGCGCTAAGTGTGCCTAAGGCTTCCAGTGGATCCGACCAAGTGGTCATGACCGCCCGTGTGCCGATGACTGACGGCGCCGTTTGAGCAAACGCCACGGCGGATAGCAGCAGGATGAAAGGTACAAGCGCGAGTCGCAGCAGCCGTCGTCGGCGAAGGGGCAAAAGCATAGTCTTCTCAGCGTTAGATATTATTTATACAGTTATTGTATAGAGGAATTCGATCATATAATAATTTTTAAGACTGACCCTGTTAGAATGCCTGCTTTTTACAGCGAGAGTCGCCCCCATTATGAGCTGTCCACTATGATCTATGACGTTGTCATCATCGGTGCTGGCGCCGCGGGCTTAATGTGCGCGGCGCAAGCGGGTTATACCGGCAAGCGGGTGTTAGTGCTTGATCATGCTAACAAAGCGGGCAAGAAAATTCTGATGTCTGGGGGTGGCCGTTGCAACTTTACCCATCTTGGCACGACGCCGCAGCACTTTTACTCGTCAAACCCTCACTTTTGTATTTCGGCGCTCAAGCGCTACCGGCCTGAGCACTTTGTCGAGTTGGTTGAGCGCCATGGCGTTGAACATGTGGAGAAAACCCCAGGGCAGCTATTCTGTGCAACCTCGGCCAAAGAGATCGTCCGCACGCTACTGACCGAGTGCGAATGGGCAGGGGCTGATATAAAACTCAGCACACAGATTACTCGCGTGGAGCAGCAGGGCGGTGCCATGCGGCTAACCACTTCGATAGGTAACATTGATGCGGGTGTGGTGGTCGTGGCGAGCGGCGGGCTTTCCATTCCGAGCATGGGGGCGACGGGATTGGGTTACGATATAGCCCGTCAATTTGGCTTGGAAGTATTCGATACCCGCCCGGGGCTGGTGCCGTTCACGCTGAGCGATACTTGGAAGGCACGCGCAGCAGAGCTATCAGGCGTCAGCGTGCCAGTGGCCGTTAGCGCAGGCAGTCGCCGCTTTGTAGAGCCCATGCTATTTACCCACCGTGGCTTGTCTGGGCCTGCGATGCTGCAGATATCCAGCGTTTGGCAGCCAGGGGAGGCGATTAACATTGATCTGCTGCCCGGTGAGAACGTGGCGGAGTCACTGCGCGAAGCGCGCCAAGAGACCCCAAAGCGCCAACTCTCTACCTGGCTTGGCGAACGCTTCCCGAAACGCTTGGCGCAAGCGCTGTTGGAGTGGTACCCCGACAGTGACCCGGCGCGACCACTGGCCCAGTATGCCAACACAGCGCTGGATGAGTGGGCAGGAAGGCTCAACGCCTGGCAACTGAAGCCAGCGGGCACCGAAGGTTGGCGCACCGCAGAGGTGACCATGGGCGGGGTCAATACCGAGGCGCTATCATCCAAGACCTTTGAAGTTAAAGGCCTGCCGCAACTGCGCTTTATTGGAGAGGTATTGGATGTGACGGGAGAGCTAGGCGGGTATAACTTTCAGTGGGCGTGGGCGAGTGGCGTCGCTTGTGGGCAAGCCTGCTAGGCTAGGAAATGCGTTTTACGTACATCCTAGCCCAGTACAAAAAAGCCCAGTACAAAAAAGCTTTAACTTAAGTAGCCACTTTGGCTAATAACTTAAGCTTTTTGAATAGCATGTAGCCCGCAAGCGCTTTTCGGCCTGCTGCCATAGCACCACCAGGGTGGCGTGCTAGCTTATAAGCAGCAAAGCCGCCGACGGCGTAGAGCGGCAGTTTAAAGCTTTGCCAGCTTTGGTCTAGCGGCGAGGCTGCCTGCTGCAAATAGTCGCTATCCACCAAAATATCCACGCGCTGCTGCTCTAATTCGGCTAGCAGCAGCGCTTTGCGCTCAGCGCGGCTTAAAGGTTTGGTTGGCGGTTTAGCGGTGTCTGCGGATGGTTTCATCACTTGGCTCCTCAAGCAGTGCTCGATCAGCGGCAAGCTGTTTGAGTGTTTCTTTTAAAAGCGAGTGACGCTTAGACTGGCGGATGGCGATAACCGCGAGTAGCAAACTGGCGCCTATCAACACACCTGCACTGATCGCAATGGCGGTTAAGCGATAGGTATCCCAGAACAGCACCACTACCAATGCCGTCAGTGTGGCAATACCCAACAAGAGCAGCAGTAAGCTTGCTCCTGCGAGAAGCAGTAGTACCAGTAAGCGCGCACGCTCCTCTTCTAACTCAAACACCGCCAAACGCAGGCGGGTTTCGCTATTAGCAATCAGCGATTTCAGTAAGCGTTTGGCGGCAGAGAAGACGCGTTGGGTGGGACCCAAAGCCATTAGCGACGACCGAGCAGCATACCCACAACCAAACCTGCTGCGGCACCAATGCCAATGCTTGTCCAGGGATTGTCATGCACGTAGCGATCACATGCATCGGCTTGGTGGGTCAATGAATCGCGGGTTTCGTCATAAATACGCTCGCCGCGAGCTTCAAGACGCGCACGCGTGTCTTTCAAACGGCGCTCAGCGCGGGTGCGCAAATCGTTCATCTCTCCGCTGGCGTCTTTAGCGGTCGCATTGACCAGCTCTTCAACGGTTTCACTCAAGTGGCGCAGATCATCTTTGAGTTGATCGGCTTGAGTAGAGTAAGTGGGTTGACGTTTAGCCATGGAGTCTTCCTTTGACGAATGAATGATTGGACTGTTAGCTCCTACATTTATAAGCATAGCAGCCACGCACTAACAGACAAGCAAATGCGCCTAACGGTTCAGCCCTGTGGCACTAAATAAGGGATTTAAACTAAACCCAAGGCTTAAACGGTGCACGCGATGATCATAATCGATCATGCTTTCACCATATCCGTAGTAGTACTGTACATGCGCCCGCAAGCTGTTGAATGCTGGCCAGCTGTAGTCAATCTGGGTGCCTATATTGCCAGCACTAGGGTTGCCACGTAATTGACCACTCACTTCATGGTTGTTGTTAAGGCGTTTGGCGAGTCGAATATCGCCGTAACCCATGTAGCGTTCGATATCCGGGTTGTCGTCATCCTCTGATGATTCGGGTATACGCCAATGCGGTGCCAGCGTGAACGCCCAATCGCCGCGTTGAAAGGTGCTTTCAAGATACACCCGGTTCCAGCTACGTGAGAGCGGATCCGAGCGACCATTAGACTGGTGGTTAAGGGATACCCGGTTGCGGGTATTTACCCAGCCAAGCGCCTCCCAGGCATTATCAAAGTCGATGAATATTTCAGGCTCGTAGTTGGTTTCCCGAAAGGGCGACGAGGCATCGGTATTATAAGCCTGCCACCAGCTACGCTGGGTGTAGCCAAAGTAGACATCACCGTAGTTGCCAAACACCTGCTCGGCGAGATTAACCTTGGCGCTGAACTGGAATTTCAACTCCACGCTATCTGCTGGGGTGCCGTTAGCCACGGTGCGAAAGCTTTCACGGTTTTGGTTGGCATTGTAACTAACTGGGAACAGGTAGTTAGTGCGGTGGGTGGTGATTGAAAACGGGTTCCGGCTTGACTCCTGCTCAAGTTCACGGCGCTCGCTTAAGTCTTCCCGTGCAGCCTCTTCAGGCAACTGTTCAAATGGTAAGCCTATTGCAGCTTCTTCGGGATTTTCTATCTGCTGCAACTGCTGATGCAGATCATACAGCTCGGCATTGAGGGCACGGATACGCGCCTCAATCTCTTGTTGAGACTCGGCGAGGGCATTGGCACTAAAGGTAGCAAGGCTGAGCAGAACAATGAGTTTCGTCAACGGCAGTTTTCGGGTGACCATCAAGGTGACTCGCAAAATGAGTGAATAGGCAAATGCCATGCTTGTTTCTATCACGCCGCCTGCAGAAGTCAACAGCTCTGATTGCGCTGGCTATCAGAACGCCTGACAATAACCCTATTATCCGTGTCTGCGGAGCTTTCGATGTCAACGAGGCATAAGTAACGTGGTGAGATGCGCCTTTAGGTGGAGTATAACCTGTTTGTTCCTGCTGCTGGTGATTAGCAGTGCCGCTTTTAATCCAGCCCACGCTGCGCTCCAGTCTAGCCTCCTTGAACGGGTGCCTGAGCAAGAAGAGCTGTCCTCAAGGCTAGCTCAGTTGGAAGCGCTTGAGGGAACATTGACTGACCAGCAGGTAAGCGACAAGGAGACCCTGGAAGCGGCGCTCGACGCCTATGAGCGGCTGGCTTCCGTGGATGAGCGCCTAGCGGCGTTAGACACCCGCGTAGAACAGGCCCCTGAACTGCTGGTACGTCTGCAGCGTGAGTTGAGCGAAGCTGAAGAGGCCTCGCAGCAGCTAACCGTTTCCGACTTGAGCGATCGTCCCCTCGACGAGCTGGAAACGCTGCAAACCAACGCCGTGGTTGAGCTACAGCAGTTGCAAAGCCAGCTAGCGGAAGTGAATTCGCAACTGCTGGCCGCCCAAACACTGCCCGAGCGTGCCCAGCAGTCCATTGCGGAAACCCTTCAGCGCGCGGAGAGTTTGCGCCGACAGCACGATGAGCGCGAGGCACTGCTGGCGGATCGTCAGCTCTCTGCGCTGAGCGATGCACGGCTTATCCAGCTGCGTCTGGAACGGGCGCTTGCCGAGCGCGAAATAAGCTTTTATCAGCGTGAGCTAAGCGCTAATAGCCGGCTGCGAGAATTAGCCCAAGAGCGCCGCGATGTGCTGATGGCGCAGGTCGATTATCGAGAGCAGCAGTTAACGATGTTGCAAGGGGTGATTGACCAGCAGCGTCGGTTGGCCTCGGAGCAAGCCATTGCCGATGCCGCCAGGGATAACCCATTAATCGCCGCTGGGCATCCGGTGGTGGCGCAGGCGCAGCAAACCAACCAGACACTCAGTCTGGAGCTATTGCGGGCGACGGATCGCGCTAACAGTGTTGTGCGCGAAAATATTGAAGCCCAGCGGCAGTTGGAGAACGTGCGTCAGCTACAGCGCAGCCTTAATGAACAAATTGAGGCTATCCGCGGCAGCCAACTGCTGTCGCGTATTCTGCGCGAACAGCGCAAGTCGCTGCCTCCCTTACCAGCTCCACGGGATTTGCAGGACGAAATTGCCGACCTGCGCTTAAAGCAGTTTGATTTAGTCCGCCAGCGTGACCAGCTGCGCCAAAGCGAGCAGTATGCCGCCACGCGCTTAGCCGAGGCGGGTATAGAGGCAACGCCTGGGCTAGTGGATTCACTTTCGCAGCTTTACCAATCGCGGCGTGAGCTGGTCGAACAACTGGAGCAGTCGTATGGCAGTTTATTGAGTGCGGCGATTGAACTGCAGCTCAATCAACAGCAGCTAGTAACGACGACCAGCGAACTGCGTAAAACCATTGATGAACAGCTGTTTTGGGTCGCCAATAGTCGCCCGCTGGATCTGAGCTGGGCGCGCCAGTTACCTCGTAACCTCAAGCTCGAGTGGCAGGAAGGAGAGTGGCGCACCATTTTACCCACCCATTGGCAAGGATTCTCATGGGAAGTGCTCAGAGGGGCGCCGCTGGTGGTGTTAAGCCTGGTATTGATTGGCTTACGGGGTCGAATTAAGGCGCGTTTGGCCAAGTTGCATTCGCAGATTGGCCGATTAAAAAGCGATACCCAGCTGCATACCCCCAAAGCGGTGCTGCTGAATGCGCTGCTGGCGATCCCCGGCCCGCTGGCATTAGCCGGTGTTGGCGTTGGGCTGCTTGGGGCGGCGGGGTCGTTAGCTAATAGCGTTGCCCCGGCGCTGCTTCAGTTAGCGCTTAGCTGGGCAGCCGTCGCATGGTTGCGCAGGCTGCTGGTCACCGATGGCGTGGCCGAACGCCACTTTACCTGGTCGCCGCAGTACAACGCCCGCTTACGCCAACTGTTAGGTGGGTTGGGCATTGCCTTGATACCGGTGATTGCCATTGCGGCGATGTCTGGAGAGATGGAAACGGCGCTGGCCCTGCGTCCTGTCGCCTTGGGGCTGTTGTCGTTTGGCTTGATGGCGATGAGCTGGTGGTTGGCGCAGTTGATATTGGCACATATCCCCATTTTTGGCTTGCGCCTGTTTCGCTTGCTGCTGGGACTGGCGATGGCGTCGGTGCCTCTGATGCTGCTGGGATTGGTCGTCTGGGGCTATGAATACACTGCGCTACGCTTGGTAGGGCGGTTCGCGATTACCCTTTACTTGCTGGGTCTATGGGTTGTGGTGGAAGCCACCTTGGTAAGAAGTCTTGCGGTGGCCGCACGACGGCTCGCCTATCGCCGCGCATTGGCTCGCCGTCGCGCTCAGGTACAAGAGGGTGCGGAGGGTGGGCTCGAAGTAGTAGAAGAGCCCCCCCTTGATATGGAGCAGATCAACAGCCAGTCGCTGCGGCTTTCTAAACTGATTGTGCTGATTGGCTTTAGCGCGCTGCTCTATTTGGTGTGGGCCGACCTGATTTCGGTGCTTGGCTACTTGGACAACGTATCGTTATGGGAGTCCCAGGATGGGGAACTGGTCGATAATGCGCTGTCGATCTCCGACATCTTTGCGGCCCTGCTGATTGTCGCGATTACGTTTATTATGGCAGGCAATTTACCCGGCCTGTTGGAAGTGATGGTGCTATCGCGGCTGTCATTGAAACAGGGTAGCGCCTATGCGATTAGCTCGCTGCTCTCCTACACCATTGTGGGCACGGGGATAGTCATGGGGCTTTCGACGCTGGGCGTCTCCTGGGACAAGCTGCAGTGGCTGGTGGCAGCCCTGAGTGTGGGCTTGGGGTTTGGACTGCAGGAGATTTTTGCCAACTTTATATCGGGCTTGATCATTCTGTTTGAGCGCCCAATTCGGATTGGCGACACCATCACACTCGGTAATTTGCACGGTACCGTCAGCCGTATACGCATCCGTGCGACCACCGTCACCGACTTTGATCGTAAAGAGATCATTATCCCCAATAAAACCTTTGTGACCGACCAACTGATCAACTGGTCGCTGTCGGATAATATCACCCGTGTCGTGCTGACCTACGGCGTGGCACACGGCTCCGATATGGCCAAAGTGCACCAGCTATTACGTAAGGTGGCGGATGAAAACCCCCGTGTGCTAACCGACCCAGAACCCCAGGTTTTCTGTTTAAGCTATGGGCAGCACAGCCTTAACTTCGAGCTGCGTATTTTCGTCAACGATCTGCTCGATCGGCTGTTTGCCGCCGATGAAATCAACTGCCGGATAGATGCGCTGTTTCGTGAAGCGGGCGTACGCGTGGCGTTTGAACAGATGGATGTGTGGCTACACCCTGATCAGGGGGAGGCGGTCAAAGTGCAGTCCGCTAATCATCTGATGCCCCCTGCGTCGACTTAGTCCTCTTTTTTAAACCTCTTTTACAGCGTGCAGGAGAAACTCTCGATTGCCGTCACCGCCGGTAATCGGGCTCTCCTGCCAGTGGCGAATGGTGAGTCCGCAGGCGTCGCAGGTGCTGCGAATGTTGGTTTCCACCTCTGCAAAGCGCTTAGCGTCGCGAACCACACCACGTTTATCCAGGGCGCCGGGGGTTAGCTCAAACTGCGGTTTAACCAGTGAAATCAACTGCCCCTCAGGTGGTAGCAGGGCGGCAATTTCGGGCAAAATCAGCGTTTGAGATATAAATGAAACGTCCATAATGGCGCTATCAATGGGCTGAACGGAAAGCACGCTACTGAGTGCTTCACTGCTACTCATTGAACGTGCATTTAACCCTTCCAGGCAGGTGACGCGTGGGTCGCCGCGCAGCTCAGGTGCAAGCTGTCCATGGCCAACTTCTACGCCAATCACGTGGCGGGCGCCAAAACGCAGCGCGCAGTCGGTGAAGCCGCCGGTTGATTGGCCAATATCGAGCACGCTGCAACCGTCAAACCGCAACTCAAGCGCAGTGAGCACCGCCTCTAACTTCAATCCTGCCCGGGAGACATAGCGCTCTTCGGGATCATCTTCTACTTCAAAACGGGTCTCTTCGGGCCATTTCTCGGACGCTTTGATTAACGGCTTGCCACTATCGGCAAGCCGTATCCGCCCGTGACGAATAAGTCTTTGGGCGCGGGTACGCGAGTTGGCCAGCCCCTGGCTGACCAACAGTTGATCGAGTCGCATCATAGTGGTTGAAAGTGTCGTGGTTGAAAGTATCGCTCAGCGTACCTGTTACCCTTCGTCTGGGGGCGTATCCGGTAGCGGTGATTGGGGAAGGGTTGAATTGGAGCCCTGATCCGCTTGCAGCTCAGTCGGTGGTAAGCGAGAAGCGCCCCAGCTACGGTGCAAGTAGTGTTTAACATTTTCCACCTCTTCGCTGGTGACATCGGCTATGTCAACGCGCTCTAGAGGATCGTAGTGATAGATATACAGCCGCGATGCAAAACGATCGAAAGGCAGTGAGGCCTCACCAAAGCGTTCACCATTGCCTGATGTGCTGACTATGACGTCATCGCCCCAATCCTGCCCACTGTCATTGTTAGGGTTGTAGAAGTACACCCGCATAACATCAGAAGGGTCGAGGGAGGCTCGCAAAATAGTAATTGCGTGCCAACCGATAAAACGCGCTGCGCTGTCGGTGACCGCAATGCCCGCGGGTTGGGGATGAATCAGCGGCTGATTGCCATTGTAATAGGGGTGATAGTAGGCGAAGAAGTGGCGTATAAAGTCATCCACATCGCTTAGTTGGCCAGTGGCCACGTCGACGTTGATGCGGAAACCGCGGCCTGACCACCAGCCGTGAAATTCAGGATTCACCCAGCGGTGGGGATCACCTTCCCGGCCAATGCAGCGTCGACCCATTTCGGCATAAATGCGATCCAGATGCGGCACTACAATCAGCGAAACCGGATCAAGATCGATGGGCAGCTGGGTTGCCACACCAGAGAGACTCGCCATGGATGAGATGGCTTGCCCCTCGAAATGCATAATGATTTCGTCGTCGCGGGCTGCCCAAGCCACCATCTGCAGCAGATAGTCTGGGTCGTTATACGCCCACATGGAGAGCGCTCGGGCTGACTGGCAGGTGGGGTTGTTGCCCTGGCCAACGCCGAGTGGCAGTCCCAGCATGCAGAGCACGCCTTCAATTAAGCGTGCGCGTGGAGAAACAGTGTCGCCATAAGCCATGGATAGCCGCGACTGCGCCCACTCCGAGAGCGGCAGGTTCAGTTGACGCCACATCGCGGGTGCCACTGGCGGCTGATAGAGAATACCGCGCTCCAGCATCAGCGCGAGGCCATACACTGCTTGTGCCGTGGCAGGGTAAACGCCGCCACGTATCAGCGCTTGAACCAGCTCGCGATAGCAGAGTAGGCAGTCACGGCCGGTAGATGAAAGCCCCAGCGCCTCGGAGAGTAAGTGGTCACCCTCTTCAAGTAGATGACGCAACAGCACGGCGTGATAGGGCGATACCAGACCGGTGTCATGCATCGCCCGGGCGAAGCCGGTGGATTCAGCCTGCAGGGCAGCCTGATCCATATGTTCTAACCGGTCACGATAAATATCCACGCCGGGGTCTTCGCGACAGGCTTGGGTGGGCCCGTAAAGCGAGCTGACCAGACGGTCAGCTCCCTGGCCACTCGCGCCAAGATCAATCGCTGGGTTAGCCTGACACAGCGCGATTTGGGTGATCATCTGTTTGATCGAATCAACCTGAATCGGGCGTTGTTTTAAGATGCGCCAAATCTCATCAATCAGTTGATCAACAATATGTTCGTAGCCAATGCGATCGGCGAGATGTTGGAAGAGATGGCGAGGGATGGTCGCCAGTCGCCCTTGGGTTTCCCGCTCGGCTTCGCTAGGCGGTAAAAACAGCAGCCATAAATTAATCGCCATTACCTGAGTAAGGTAGTGGTGGGCATGCTCTGCGGAAACCAGCGGATGCTCAAAATTGCCTTTAGCGACAGCCAGGAGTCGAAGCTCGCTTAAGGCCTCAATGACGACCACATTGGCATCTGCGCTTTTCAACGCGAAGGTTGTTAGGGTCGGCACCAAGTATTGAGGTGTTTCCCAATCGGAGCCCAAAAACACACCAGCGTCCTCAAACGCTTGGGCGCGGGACTCCAGTGCTTCACAGCCGCCATCCTGAAGCAGTACACGTCGCGCGGTATCCATCACCCGCGGCAGCTTGGCGGGCTTTGAGAAGGCGGGCGCCTGCGTAAGCAGACGCACGGCGTCATCAAAGTTGCTCAACAGTCCATTGAGCTTGCTATCTTCTTGAGAAGACGTTACTTGATCTGTCTCCACGGTGACTCCTTATCCCAGCATCAGCGGGGATTATACATAGAAGTCGAGATCTTCTTGGCGTTTTAGCAGATCGCGAATCGTATGCGCATCCTCGCCTTTAAAGTAGATCAGACCCCAATGGGTACCAAACGCGGTGCGCTTAGTAACGGTTTCTTCTACTGGTGAGGTTAGTTCATGAGACTCAAAATAGGGATGATCTTCGGTCTCTTCGGGAATTTCCAAGCGGCTGACCACACGACGGCGGGGGTAAACGCCAAAGCAACCGGCAAAACCATCGGCATCAACCACTTCTTTCGGGAAGAATTTGGCCACTTCTTCTTTAGTGGTTTTCGGGTCAAACACCAGCATTGAAGCTTGATAAGCATTAAAGCCGTAAACACGTTCGAGCAGTTCAAATACTTTGAAGCCGGGCGGACGGTAAGCTACTTCGCCAAAGTACATCTCACCATCGCTGGTGACAAAGTATTCTGGGTGGATCAAGCCAAACTCAATATCAAAGGCTTTAATCAGTTTCTCGATTTGCTGAGTGATCTGTTCGCGGTAAATCTCAAGTTCAGGTGAGGCGGGCACAAACACCGAGTAACCCAGCGTCACGTATTCGGAGATGTTCAAGAAGGCAATTTTGCCATCGTGAATCCACGCTTCAACGGCAAATTCCCAACCATCCAGGTGCGACTCCATCAACACCGGGAACTCTTCCTCCGGGATGGTATCGACTTCATCTGGGGTACGAATAACGCGGTGGCCAAGGCAGCCCGCTTTATCAAACGCTTTAAGGTGAATCGGGTCGTTGGGGTCGCCGTCCAGTTTGAGCAGCGTCTGGTTAACCCGCTTCAGAAAGCGTACCACGTCTTCTTTATCGTGGGCTTCTTCAAAAATACCCACGCGGATACCGCCTAGCTGGGCACGGCGCTTCATCAATGCTTTATCGCGCAACAGCAGCGACTGGCCGTAAAGGCGTGGGTTATCCAGTAGCACAGAGTTGATGGCCCCGGCCCACTCAACGGTCTCTTCGTATAGTGGGATGGCGACATCAACGCCTTTCTCTTTCAGTGTCTCGGCAATTTCCATCGAGCGGTCATTGAGTCGCTCGAAATTCCAAGGCACGTAGGGAATATCATGTTTTTGGCAATACTCTTCCGCCCAATCAGGTGCAACGACAATGTAGCGACGGTCAAAATTTTCGGCCGCTTCAATCGCATTGAGACTCCAGCCTAGCAGGGCAATATAGCCCTTATTGGGATCTTTCTGCATGTTGATGACTCCTACTTGGTGAATAAATATTATTGCCAAACCACGCTCACCACCATACACGAGGGGGGCATGCGCGGCTAATGAGCGCATTGTCCGTCGCATTAACGCTAAGCTTGCTAAGGGTTTAGCCTAAAGGCGTGGCGGCAGGAATATGCTAAGCTAGGCGGTCCAACTTAATGTACGAATGGCAAGAGGATTAGGCCAAGATGGCGGCCAAGCCGATCTACCGTGTGGTGGTTCACCAGCAGGGTGAAATTTGGGATTTATACGTCCGAGAGATCTTTCAAAGCGAACTCTGGGGCTTTATTGAAGTCGAGGAGTTTGTCTTTGAAGATGCTTCACGGGTAGTGGTCGACCCTGCGACTGAAAAATTGCAACGAACCTTCGATGGCGTGAAGCGTAGCTACCTGCCATTAAATGCTATTGTGCGCATTGATGAAGTAGAGCGCGAAGGGCCATTGAAGGCGGTCAAAACCGATGCCCGGGTAGCGGAGTTCCCCCGTCCCTTTCCGTTGCCCCCGCGCGGAGAAGGGTAAGCGTATGAGACAAGCGCACCGCTAAGTTAGGCGATAAGCGCTGCTGGCTTCGTCCGCCTTGCAGCGTTTTTAATTAGGACATGATGTCATGCTAGTAAATAGAACTCGTTATCGAAATTACGCCGCTGCGGCTGGTCTTTTACTTACTGTTACCAGCTTCAATGCCACCGCCCAGTCCGCTAACCAAGCGTGGGTGACCGATGAGTTGAGCACCTATGTGCGCAGCGGTCCAACCGATGGGTACCGCATCATCGGTACGCTTAACGCAGGTGAGCAGGTGGAGGTGCTGGAAACCAGCGGTGACTATACCCGTGTGCGCAACAGCGAGGGTAATGCCGTTTGGGTATTGAGCAATGAGCTTCAGCAAACCCCCAGTGCGGTTGAGCAGCTACCCGCGTTAGAAGCTCAGGTAGAGGAACTTACCGCCGAGCTTGAGGGTATCAATGAAACCTGGGAACAGCGTACGGCCTCAATGACGGAAACGCTCGAAGTTCGCGAACGCCGTATTGCCGAGCTTGAGGCGAGTAACCAGGAATTGGATAGTCAGGCAGAACAGTCACGCCAGCAGGTAAGAGGGCTGCAGGCCCGCTTGGAGACTCAAGAAGAAGACTTGCTGATGCGCTACTTTATGTACGGCGGCGGTGTCGCTGGCGCGGGCTTGCTGGTGGGGTTGATTGTGCCGCACCTGCCACGTCGGCGTAAAAAGCGTGACCGTTGGTTCTAAAAGCGCGATAAGCCCTATTCGCGGATGCATCCCTAATCTGTGGTTAGCGCAAGCGACGACAAGGTGGCTAGACAATGAGCGATCAATGGCGCAAGCGCTGGCAAGAAGGGCGTATTGGCTTTCACTTGCAGCAAGCGCACCCGGCATTGTTGCGCCATTGGGCGTCGCTTGGCGTTGCAAATCGCACCAAGGTGCTGGTGCCGCTGTGCGGTAAAAGCCTGGATATGCGCTGGTTGGCGGATGAAGGGTATCCCGTTTTGGGGATTGAGTTTGCCCCTGAGGCCATTGAGCAGTTTTTGGCCCAGCGCAGCACGGCCGTATCCCGTTACCGTCAGGCAGGGTTTACGATTTCTCGCCAGGGCAGCGTGGAATTATGGTGCGGGGACTTTTTTCACCTGCATATACAACAAGCCGCTGAGATAGGGGCGTTTTATGATCGCGCCTCGCTGATAGCGCTGCCACCTGCTACAAGGCAGCGCTATGCGTTTCACCTTGCTCAGCTGGTGCCGCCTGGTGCCAAGGGGTTGCTGATTAGTTTGTCGCATCCTGATGGCAGTGCTGGGCCGCCTTATAGCGTGCCCAAAAGTGAAATCGAAAGCCTGTTCACCCCCAACTTCACGCTAACCTTTCTGGAAGAGGGCAGCCCTGATGAGCGTGGCCGAACGGAAAGCGTGTGGGCACTGGAACGACGCGGGCCGCGGCTCTAGAAGTAAAGAGGCGCAGCCCGTGTCAAAGGTGTTTCTATAGAGGTGTGTCTTAGCGTGCGAGCAAATTGCCCAGTTCTGGATCGCTAAAAGCACGGTTCATGCCATCGCTAAGTAGATCGCTCAGCATGCGCGTATTGCTGTCGGCATCGGGCTTCAGGGCGTAGCCCTGAGTACGGCGTGAGGTGTAGGTGCCGGTATAGGTGGTGCCCTTGTTTTGAGCGATAGCGCGGAAAACACCTTCAAGACGTGCTTCATCGACCAGCGGCTGGCCGCTGTCGCCACGGGCGTAGTTCAGGCTGGCAAGTTCTAGCGTTAAGCTTGGGCGGCCCTCGGCCTGCTCGGTGGTAGGGCTAAAGCCCATATCCCGCACGGCGCGCTCAGCCTCTTCCTGCAGACGTGGGATTAGCTCGTGGCTGCTAACGGTAATATGTGCCGTCGACATGCCGCCGCCAGCACGATTGCCGATAATGTCGCTCTCGCGGCCATCCTGGGCAATGACCGTGACCTGCTGGCCTGAGCCCACTTGCGGCACCTGCGCACTGCGCTCGGGACTGAGCTGTAAGTATTGGGGGCTGGCGCAACCAGCAAGCCATGCACTGGCAAGCAGCACACCTGAAATCCGTAAAAAGTGACGCCGAAGCATGGTCTTCCTCCGCTATGGCTAAAACACCAGTATAACGCGGGTAGCGCTGTGGCGGTATGTTCTAGCGGTGTGGGGTTTCCAACGAAGGTTAAGTTTCGCTTGTGGCTGCCAACTTTCCAATAACCTAGGCATGCCATAACGCACTGGGCACTAACGAGGTCTTGGTATGGATCTGTTTGAAAACGATGGCATGAAGTTGGTTAATCTGCTTCCACAGGATGGCGAGGCTTATTACCACGGTAAAATCTTAGTAGCTGAGATCGCGGATATGTATTTGGATCAGTGCATTAACGAATTGCATTGGGAGCATGACCGAGCATTTATTTATGGCAAAGAGATTGTCACCAAACGGAAAATTGCCTGGTACGCGGATGAGCCGGTCGACTATACCTACTCGGGGTATACCAAGAGGGCGTTGGTATGGCCGGACTGTCTACGCGAGATTAAACAACGGGTGGAGAGCCATTGCGGAGAGGTGTTTAATTCATGCCTGGGCAATTTTTATAGCTCAGGCGAGGAGGGCATGAGTTGGCACAGTGATGCCGAGAAAGACCTTGTTGAGAATGGGGTCATCGGGGCGTTGAGTTTAGGTGGGGAGAGGAAGTTCTCGTTTAAACATAGACACACAGGGGAGAGCGTTTCGCTTACTTTAGGGCACGGTAGCTTGCTGGTTATGAAAGGCAGCACGCAAAAAAATTGGTTACACAGCCTGCCCAAAACCAAGAAAGTTGTTGAGCCGCGGGTGAGCTTAACCTTTAGGCAAATGCGCTTTTGAGCGAATCCTATTAAAGCCCCGACAACGTTAGCTGCTGGGGCTTTAAGTGCTAAGGTTTTTAAGTACTGAAGTTATTAAATGCTGGGGATTTAAGAACGTTCTTCCTAAGCGACGCGGGTTTGTTCTGCCGCTTTCGCTTCTATCTTAGGGAAACGACGCCAGTGGCGCGGATGAGCGAATAAGCGCTGCCCACGTTGTAGCGCCAGGTGTTCAAAGTCCGTATGGCGCACGGTGGCCAGCCACGGCTGGGCCAGCCAATCAGCCTCTAGCTCCACGCGTACTTCGGCACCCACTGGCGAGATCGCCGTGATGGTGACCGGTAGGTGGCTTTCAGCGGTGGGCTGTTCGGTTAGGCGTACTTCATGAGGGCGCAGCAATAGCTCTTGATGACCATCGGGCAGATCAGCGTGCCAGTAGGCGTCACCGCAGGTCAGAACACCGTTGCTTACGTTGCCTTCAAGATGATTTACATCGCCCAGAAACTCAAACACAAAGCGGTTTTTGGGTGTGCGGTAGAGCTCATCGGGAGTGTCAATCTGCTCAATGCGGCCATTGCTCATTACCACCACGCGGTCAGATAACTCCAGCGCCTCTTCCTGATCGTGGGTGACAAACACACTGGTAAAGTTGAGTTCGTCGTGGAGATGGCGCAGCCAGCGGCGAAGCTCCTGACGTACCTTGGCATCGAGTGCGCCAAACGGCTCGTCCAACAGCAGTACTTCCGGCTCTACGGCTAATGCGCGGGCCAGCGAGACCCGCTGCTGCTGGCCGCCTGAAAGCTGGGCAGGGTAACGATTGGCAAGGTGCTCCAGCTTGACCATTTCCAGCAGCCTAAATACCCGGGCACGGATCTCGCCACTGCTGGGGCGGCGCTTGCGGGATAGAACGGTCAACCCAAAGGCCACGTTGTCGTAAACACTCATATGGCGGAACAGCGCGTAGTGCTGGAACACGAAGCCGATACGCCGGTCGCGCACATGCACGTTGGTAACATCGCGGTCGCCGAACAGAATCTTACCCGGTTGATTAGAGCGGTCAGCATTTTCCAAACCGGCGATAATCCGCAGCAGGGTGGTTTTGCCCGACCCCGAAGGGCCGAGTAGACCAACCAGCTCGCCCTCGTGAATATCCAGGTTGATCGGCTCTAGCGCCTGGGTATTGCCGAAGTGCTTAGCGATGTTATGTAAATGAATGCTCATGCAAATGCCTCCCGGCGCGCTGCGCGCCATTCCAGCCCGGCCTTGGCGGCGAGCGTCAGTAGGGCAATCAATGCGAGTAGGGCCGCGCAGGCAAATGCCCCCACGGCGTTATAATCCTGATAAAGCTGCTCAAGGTGCAGTGGTAGCGTATTGGTCTTGCCGCGAATAGCGCCGGAGACCACCGATACAGCACCAAACTCCCCCACCGCACGGGCGTTGGTAAGAATCACGCCATACAGTAGTGCCCAGCGAATGTTGGGCAGCGTGACGCGACGAAAAGTTGTCCAGCCGGATGCGCCCAGAACCACGGCGGCTTCCTCTTCACGGGAACCCTGCGCCTGCATCAGCGGAATCAGCTCCCGGGCGATAAAGGGGCAGGTGACAAAAATGGTCACCATTAGAATGCCCGGCCAGGAGAACATCAGCTGGATATCGTAGCTATCCAGCCATCCGCCGATCCAGCCGTTGCGACCATATAGCAAAAGATAAATAAGGCCAGCAACAACGGGCGATACCGCAAAGGGAATATCGATAAGCGTTTGCAGAATGCGTCGGCCAGGAAAACTGAAGCGCGTGACCAGCCATGCCAGAGCAACGCCGAATACCAGGCACACGGGGATGGTTAACAGCGCAATCATCAGCGTTAAGCCAATCGCAAGCAGGGTAAAGGTATCACTGACGTTGGCCCAGAAAACCATAACGCCCTGTGAGAACGCCTGGGCAAAAATGGCAACTAACGGCAGCAGCAAGAACAGCGCCGACAGCACCAGAGCGATACCGATCAATAGGCGCCGGATAAGCGGCGCATCACCAATTCGACGCATTACCCCTTACCTCCATGCAGGCGGCGCACAAAGCGGCCCTGCCAAATATTAATCGCCAGTAGCAGTGCAAGCGATACGAACAATACCACTGAGGCAATTGCCGATGCCCCGGCATAGTCATACTCCTGCAGCTTGACGAAAATCATCAGCGCGGTGATTTCCGTTTCGTAAGGCATATTGCCAGCGATAAAGATAATCGCGCCGAACTCGCCCAGCGAACGCACAAACGCAAGCCCAGTACCGGTCACCAAGGCGGGCCAGATATGCGGCAGGATGACACGGCGAAATGCCACACCGTCGGTAGCACCCAGCGACATGGCGGCTTCGTCGACTTCGGTAGGCAAGTCCTCTAACACCGGCTGCACCGTACGCACGACAAATGGAATACTGGTAAACGCCATGGCCAGCGCAATGCCCACCCAGGTGTAAGCGACTTGAAAGCCCAGCGGCTCCAGCAATCCACCCATCCAGCCGCTGCTGGCGTAAAGCGTTGCCAGCGTAATGCCTGCCACGGCGGTGGGCAGCGCGAAAGGTAGATCCATCAGCGCGTCGAGCAGTCGTTTACCGGGAAATTCATAGCGCACCAATACCCAAGCTAGTAACAGCCCAAAGATGGCGTTAATGATGGCTGCCACTGCCGCTGCGCCGATGGTGACCATGTAGCTGGCGACGACGCGACCTTCGGTGATGATTGCCCAGTACTCGGCAAGGCTAAGCCCCGCTAACTGGCCAAACAGGCCGGTAATCGGCAGCAGCAGTACCAGCGAAATAAATAGCACGCTGATGCCCATAGAAAGGCCAAAACCCGGCAGCACGCGTGTGCTGCCGGATCGCCAGGAGGCAAGTTGACTCATAGTTCAGGCTGGCTCATAGGTGAATATTAGCGACGCTGTAACTGGTCGAGAAGGGCGCCACCCTCAAAGTGGGTCTCCATGGCCTCGTCCCAGCTGCCGAACACATCATCAACTTCAAGCAGTTCGGTTTCCGGGAATTGATCGGCAAACTCTTCAACCACGGCTTCGTTATGCACCCGGTAGTTGAAGCCCGCGAGCAGGCGCTGAGTCTCTTCGGTATAGAGGTACTCAAGATAGCTCTGGGCCAAATCGCTGTTACCGTTGCGCTCGGCGTTTTCACCGACGACCGCCACCGGGAATTCGGCCAGGATGCTCACGGGGGGCACGATCACTTCGTAATCGTCGCTGCCGTATTCGCTGCGGATGTTGTTCACTTCCGACTCAAAGCTAATCAGCACATCGCCAATTTCACGCTCGATAAAACTAGTGGTCGCCCCACGGCCGCCGGTATCAAATACCGCTACGTTGGCCAAGAAGGTGCGCATAAACTCTTCGATTTGCTCTTCATCGCCATCAAATTCGTTTTCGGCAAAGCCCCAAGCCGCTAAGTAGGTGTAGCGACCATTGCCCGAGGTTTTGGGGTTAGGGAACACCATTTCCACGTCTTCATTAACCAAGTCGTCCCAGCTTTCGATGCCTTTAGGGTTGCCTTTACGCACTAAGAACGCGGTAGTGGAGTAATAGGGCGAAGCGTTGTTCTCAAACGCATCCTGCCAATCTTCGGCCACCAGCCCGGCCTCGGCAAGTACCTGCACGTCGGTCACCTGGTTGAAGGTCACCACATCGGCACGCAGGCCCTGCAAAATTGCGCGCGCTTGGGCAGAGGAGCCGCCGTGGGACTGGCTGATCTCAATCTCTTCGCCGTGCTCTTCCTGCCACCAGGCTTGAAACTCAGGATTAATCGCCGCAAACAGCTCGCGAGCGATATCGTAGGACGAATTAAGCAGTTCACGCTCCTGGGCAGCGGCAGGGCTGCTCACCGTGACGCCTAAGGCAAGCGCAATCAGGCTGCGGCGGAAAATAGTCGGCAGTGTCATAAACTAGCTCCTTCAAAAGTGTAAGCGCGTCTTATCGCAATATGGGCAAGGTTAAATCTATCAATGTGGAATTACAATCATGTTTTATATTCTATTTGAGAATATGAGTGTGCGCAGATGCCCAATGCAAAGTCGTGTAGGTGATGGGGCTTAGTGGGTGGCTCTGGTAACATAGAAGGCTCATTCCCCTGTTAATTTAGGAACGTGCTATGACCGCTGCGCAGGACTTTTTGATTGCCCCCTCTATTCTTTCCGCTAACTTTGCGCGGCTTGGCGAGGAAGTAGATAACGTGCTGGCGGCTGGCGCGGATGTGGTGCACTTCGATGTCATGGACAATCACTATGTGCCCAACCTCACCATTGGCCCTATGGTATGCAAAGCGTTGCGCCAGCACGGGGTGACGGCACCGATTGACGTCCACCTAATGGTCAAGCCGGTAGACCGCATGATCAGTGACTTTATTGAGGCGGGTGCCAGCTACATTACGTTTCACCCGGAAGCCTCTGAGCACGTTGATCGCTCATTGCAGTTAATTCGTGATGGCGGTTGTCAGGCAGGCTTAGTGTTTAACCCGGCCACGCCGCTCTCCTATCTCGACTACGTGATGGATAAAGTCGATATGGTGCTGCTGATGAGCGTTAACCCTGGCTTTGGCGGTCAGTCCTTTATCCCTGGCACGTTAAACAAACTACGCGAGGCGCGGGCGCGCATTGATGCCTCAGGACGTCCGATTCGTCTGGAGATCGACGGTGGGGTGAAAGTGGATAATATCGGCGAGATCGCCGCCGCGGGCGCTGACACCTTTGTGGCCGGATCTGCTATCTTTAGCGCTCACCAAGCCAGCGACCCGCACGGCTATGACACCGTGATCAAGCAGATGCGTGCTGCGCTGGCCAAGTAAACGTCAGTGTTGTTTAGTGAAGCTTCATGCGCGGCTTTAAGTAGCGATTCAGCTTATCGACCAGCCACGCTAGCCCCGTCTTCGGCGCCCCATGAATAGAGAGCTGGTGCATGCGGTAGAGCGATGCATAGGCTTGGCGAGCCAGCCAGCCCTCTAAAAATAGCCCCTTGGAGGCGGAACTACGCATTAAATTGCCCACTGCATCGTATCGGGCTAACGATACTAGCGAGCCGTGATCGCGGTAGCGGAAATCGGCGAGCGGTTTGCCTTCCAGTTGATTAACGATATTTTTGGCGAGCAGCTTGGCCTGCTGATGAGCCGCCTGGGCGCGAGGCGGCACCGTGCCACTTTCCCCCATTGGGCAACTGGCGCAATCGCCTAAGGCAAAAATCTTCTCATCATCGACACTCTGCAGAGTGCTGTTGACTTCAATTTGGTTTTTCTTATTCGTCGTAAGGCCTAGTTCCGCCAAAAACGGGGGTGCTTTGATCCCCGCTGCCCAGACGTTAATGTCGGTCTTAATCACTTCATCATCACCAGTGACCAACTGATACGCTTGCGCTTCTTTCACGGCGGTATCGGTGTGAACCGTCACGCCCATCTCTTCAAGTTCTGTTTTAACCGTTTGACTGACCCGTTCCGAAAGCCCCGGCAGCAAACGCGGGGCTGCTTCTAGCAAGTGCACACTGATTTGCTGGTTATCCAGCGCCGTCACGCCATAGGCATTGAGCATGCGCGAAGCGTCAAACAATTCGGCGGCAAGCTCTACTCCCGTGGCGCCACCCCCCACAATCCCAATGGTCAACTGAGTATGCTGACGCAGGTTGGGATCGGTATAGCGCAGAAAGGTATTGATCATATCGCGCTGGAACGCCTTGGCCTGCTGGGGCGAGTCAATAAAGTGGCAGTGCTCCGCAACGCCGGGTGTGCCGAAATCGTTGGAGACGCTGCCTATGGCCATGACCAGATAGTCATAGGTAAGCTCCCTGGCGGGTAGCACTTCTTGACCGTCCTCATCATTGATAGGCGCGAGTTGCAGTGTCCGCTGCTCGCGATTTATGCCGGTCAGCGAGCCACGCTGGTAGCGATAGAAGTGAGCAGAGGAGTGCCCGCGAAGATCCACCTCGTCCATGCTCGAATTCAGCACGCCAGTGGCCAGTTCGTGGAGCAGCGGTTTCCAGACATGGGTGGTATTGCGATCCAGCAGCACAATTTCTGCGCGTTTGCGCTTACCTAAGGTACGGCCTAATCGCGTGGCAAGGGCTAAGCCGCCCGCACCGCCGCCAACAATCACGATTCTGGGAGTGGGCATATCACTACCTCCTTAACTAAATTAGCCCTAGCATAGAAGGTTCTCGCGCTTCTGACTAATGCGATCCTTTGTTTTAAGCAGGTAAACTGGTTTTCAAATCCACATGGGAATAGAGAGCATTGAAAGTACATCCAATCCACTACTCAGAACTACATTCAGTGCTACAGGGGAAGCGGCTGCTTGCCTTCGACTTGGACGGCACTCTGATCGACTCAGTGCCCGACCTTGCAGTCGCAGTGGCGCGCACGTTAAGCGAGCTGGCGTTGCCCATGCCGGGTGAAACAGAGGTGCGGGGCTGGGTTGGCAATGGCGCGCCGGTATTAGTCGAAAGAGCCCTGACCTGGGCGCGAAAAGCAGCGCCCGACCCCGTGCTTCAGCAGCGCGCCTATGAGGCATTTATGCGCCACTATGGCGCGGCATCCAATACCCTGACGACGCTGTACCCTGGGGTTAAGCAGGCACTTCAGGCACTGTATCAACACGGCCTAACGTTGGTGCTGATCACCAATAAGCCCGAGCGCTTTATTGAACCGCTGCTAACACACTTCGAGCTGTTGGACTATTTTACCCTCTTGATTGGCGGCGATTCGCTGGCCGAAAAAAAGCCCCACCCTCTGCCGCTGCTGCACGCTGCTCAACACTGCCAAATAGCGCCAGATGAGTGTGTGATGATCGGCGATTCACGTCACGATATGGCGGCTGGTAAGGCGGCGGGCTTTACCACCCTCGGGTTGCCCTACGGCTATAATCATGGGGAGCCGATCGACAACAGTCACCCTGATCTAGTGCTGAGTTCGTTAACCGAACTGCTACTCGGCCGTCGCGCCCCCTAGAGCGGTATGCATCACTTCAGCATTATGTTGCAGCATCGCTGAGTAGTTGGCCGCCGGGCCATCTGCACCGCTCAGCGAGTCGACATACAGCGGGCCTGCTAGGGGAAGCGAGGCCTCCCGTGATAGGGCGTCCATATGAATACTGGGCGTGGTGCTTTCAAAAAACAGCGCTGGCGGGCGAGGGCGGTTATTAGCCAGATATTCGCTCATCTTGGCCATTGCCTCGGCACTGCCCTGGGTCTCGTGATTAACGCCCCACACTCCCAGGGTTTCAAAGGCGTAGGCGCGGGCGAAATAGCCAAAACCAGCTTCACTGGTCATTAAGGTTCGGTTGGTTTGTGGAATCCCATCAAGCCGCTCTTTCACTGTTTGGTTAAGCGTGCTCAGTGCCTTGCGTGCCTCTTCAGCCCGAGCATAAAAGGCATCGGCCTGGTCGGGTAAATGCTCAGCTAGCGTCTCGGCAATTACATCGATGTAGGCGGCAGCCCCCTCGGGATCCATCCACATATGTGGGTCTAACTCGCCTTTATACTGCCCTGTTGAGATCATTAGCGGTGAATAGTCGGCCTTTTCCGCCACCTCTACTAGGGTCAGCTGGTCGTGGGACATCGCTTCAACATGGCGTATCCACGGCTCCAGCCCCAGCCCGTTATAAAACACAATATGGGTCTCTTCTAACGCCAGTACATTGGGCGGGGTTAACTCCCAGCGATGAACATCTTCTCCTCGTGGAACAATGACGTTGACGCTAACCGTGTCGCCGGCCACCCGTTTGACCAACTCCTCCATGACTGAGAAAGAGGCAATAACGCGTAGCGTTGTGCTGGCATAGGCTGGCGCAGCACTTATCAGCGCGGCAAATAAGAGCGTACACACCCAGGTAACCCGCTTTGACATTCCACGCTCCTAACTGGCTGAAAAACTACTACAAAAACGATCACAAACACTATGACAAAAATGATCACAAAAGACGGCAGATAATAAAGACTGCGCTGGCCTGTTGCCAGTTCCAATGCAACGTTAGGCCAAAACAGATATTGCCCAAGGAGGGATTCACCCTCGGGAAAAGTGCCACTATGCTGAACACTACTATACATATAAGCATAGCTTGCCTTATGAATTGCCGAACGGTTTCTTCGTGGTGGTACTTAACCCCTGCAAGGGAGTGCTCGGTTGCGGTATCATCATCGCTTAGCGGTTTCATCTGTGACCGAAATGACGCAATGGAGTAAGTGGGGCGATGGCGCAAGCTCAGTCGGTGCTAAATCAGGCAGCGCAGAAAGTGCTCATGATCGACAACTACGACAGCTTTACGTTTAACATTGTCCAGTACCTGGGCGAGCTGGGCGCGGAAGTGATCACTTATCTTAATGACCACATTACCATTGAGCGGATCGAAGCGCTGGCGCCGACGCACTTAATGGTGTCGCCAGGACCCTGCACGCCCAATGAAGCAGGAATCTCCATGGCTGCCATTGAGTATTTCGCTGGCAAGCTGCCTATTCTAGGCGTCTGCCTGGGGCATCAGGCGATTGGCCAAGTGTATGGTGGCAAGGTAGTGCACGCCCCGCAGGTGATGCACGGTAAAACCTCGGCTGTACTGCATGCTAACCAAGGCGTGTTCGAAGGGCTGGATAATCCTGTTGAGGTTACCCGCTATCACTCCCTGGTGGTCGATAAGGCAAGCTTGCCCGACTGTTTGGAAGTCACTGCCTGGACAGGTGATGACGACGTGACCCCCGGTTTAGTCATGGGATTTCGTCACCGCGAGCTGGATATTGAAGGGGTGCAGTTTCACCCTGAGTCGATTCTTACCCGCCAAGGCCATGAGCTGTTGGCCAACTTTTTAAAACGCGGCTGATGGCCGGTTTCACACGCTTTTAGGGGCCCCTCTGCTCATGCAAATGCGAGACGCGATTAATGCGGTGATGCGCCGCGAAGACCTCTCTTTCGATGCCATGCACGCCTTGATGCGCCAAATCATGACCGGCGATGCGTCTGACGCGCAAATTGGTGGCCTGCTGGTCGGTTTAGCCATGAAGGGCGAAAGCGCGGTAGAGATCAGCGCCGCCGCGCAGGTAATGCGCGAGCTGATGAAGCGCGTAGAACTGCAGGCCGAAAACGTTGTAGACATCGTCGGCACCGGTGGCGATGGTGCGAACCTGTTTAACGTTTCCACCGCCGCCAGTTTTGTCGCCGCCGCCGCCGGTGCCCATGTGGCCAAGCACGGTAACCGCAGCGTTTCATCATCGTCGGGCAGTGCTGATCTGTTTGATGTAGCGGGTATTTACCTGGATCTTAAGCCTGACCAGGTGGCGCGCTGTATTGAGCAGGTGGGCGTAGGCTTTATGTTCGCCCCCAACCACCACCCGGCGATGCGCTATGCCATCGGCCCCCGCCGTGAAATGGGCGTGCGCACGCTGTTTAATATTTTGGGCCCGTTGACCAACCCGGCGGGCGCTCCCAACCAAGTGCTGGGCGTTTACGCGCCGGAGCTGGTGCCGCTGATGGCGGAAGTGCTGAAAACCCTCGGCAGCCGCCACGTGATGGTGGTGCACTCAGAGGATGGCCTGGATGAGATTTCCCTGGCTAGTCCCACCTTGGTGGCTGAACTCAAAGAGGGTGAGATTACCCAGTACACCATTACACCCGAAGCGTTAGGCATAGAGCGCCAGAGCCTGGCAACGCTGAAAGCTAATAGTGCGGAAGATAGCCTGCGCTTGGTTAAAGCCGCGCTTTCCGGTGAGGGAGCCGCGGCCGATATGGTCGCGCTAAATGCCGGGGCCGCGCTCTACTGTGCGGGCGTCGCGGATACGTTAAAAGAGGGTGTGATGGTGGCCCAGGACGCCCAAGCCTCCAAACTGCCGCTTGAGAAGCTTAAAGAGCTTTCGCACTTCACCAGCGTTTTTAAGCAGTAGGCTCATAAACAAGATAAGTGTTAAACCAAAAGAGATCACCATGACTCAACAGGCAACGCCGACTATTTTAACGCGCATTCTGGCCCGTAAGGATCAGGAGGTGGCTGAGCGCCGTCAGGCAGTTTCGGAAGCTGATCTGCTCGCCCTCGGGGAGAAGCAGAGCGCCCCGCGTGGTTTTATCGAAGCCCTCAACGCGCGCATTGCAGCGGGTGATCCGGCGATTATTGCGGAGGTGAAAAAAGCGTCGCCCTCGAAGGGGGTAATTCGCGAAGAGTTTCATCCTTCGGATATTGCCAAAAGCTATGCCCAGGGCGGTGCGGCTTGTTTGTCGGTACTCACCGACGCGGACTTTTTTCAGGGCCACGAAGACTATCTGATTGCCGCACGGGATGTGTGTTCGCTGCCGGTGATTCGCAAAGACTTTATCACCCACGGCTATCAGGTCAGTGAAGCGCGGGCGATCGGTGCGGACTGTATTCTGCTGATCGTGGCTGCGCTTGACGATGCCCAGCTACGCGACCTGAACCAGCAGGCTATTCAGTTGGGAATGGATGTACTGGTTGAGGTTCACGATGCGGACGAGCTAGAGCGCGCTTTAGCGCTGGATTTAAAGCTGGTAGGTATCAATAACCGTAACCTGCACACCTTTGACACCAGTCTTAATACCACCCTTGATCTGCTGCCACGTATTCCCGAAGGCGTCACGGTGATTACCGAATCCGGCATTCATACCCGTGATGACGTTGAGCTGATGCGCGACCATAACGTCAATGGTTTTCTGGTTGGCGAAGCCTTTATGCGTGAAAGCGATCCCGGATTGGCGCTTAAGCGGCTGTTTTTTTAACCCGCAGCTTTTAGTTCGCCTTTTTGGTTTTCCAACTGAGCACGGCAACCGTAAGGGCGGGCAGAAAAGTAACGGTGACGATGGCCGTGCCGAGCAGCCCGAACAGCACAATGGCGCCGACGCCGCGGTAAAGCTCGGTGCCTTCCCCCGGTAAAAACACCAGCGGTGAAAGGCCACACAGGGTAGTGAGGGTGGTCATGGCGATAGGCCGCAAACGGCTCTCAACCGCCTGTTGAACGGCCTCACGAACGCCCATAGATGCCGTGCGTAGATTCTCCCTTGCCTGATGAACCACCAGTATTGGGTTGTTGACCACCGTGCCCATCAGTATCAAAAAGCCCAGCATGGTGATCATATCAAACGGCTGGCTAATGGCGTTCAAGCCTATTTTTGGCAGTTGGGCGCCTACAGTATTCATCAGCCAGAGCCCGACAATCCCGCCTGCGGCACCCAATGGAATGGTAGCGAGAATCAGCAGTGGATAGCCCCAATGGGCGAAAATCGCCACCAATAAAAGATACACAATCGCCAGCGCAATCAGTGCATTGCCGGTCAGCGCCTGCCGGGTAGCGTCTAACTGATCCCCGGCACCGCTCACCGTGACATTAATGTTAGCGGGTAGCGCGCCTTCATCGCTTAAGTAGTCGATCACCTCCCGCTGCATCCGCTCGATACCCGCTTCCAACGCCACGCTGCGCGGAGGAATAACATCCAGGGTGACGCTGCGGCGACCATCTACTCGCCGTAATGTGGCGGTTCCCACCGTTTCCCGTATGTCAGCGAGGGTGTTGAGCGGAACGTTAATTCCCGACGGGGTGTGAATCGGCAGCGTGGCGAGGGCATCCAGGTTGATATCTCCTGCTTCGGGGCCGTAGCCGTAAAGATCGATTTTTTCGTCGTCGAGGTAAAAGTCATCTAGGTAGGCGCCGTTGGTAAGTACCGCCACGGTGGTACCCAGCTCGCCGGTATCCATGCCGACTTCGGCGGCGCGCTCCCAGTCAGGGTAAATCTCAATCAGCGGCTGACCAAGATCCAAGGCAGAGGGCCGCGACTGAATGCGCGGGTTGTCGAAAACCGTCTGGGCGCGCTGGTAAATCGCATTGGCGGTGGTGTAAAGCTGGTTTAAATCATTGCCAGCAATATCCAGCGTTATGCTGCGCGTACCGCCATCGTTGCTGGAGATAATTGAGCCACGGGCGGCAAAAGCGCGCATGTCTGGATATCTTTCAAAGCGTTGGGTGAGGGCGTCCATCAAGGCTTCGATATGGGTGGGGTCAATGGTTTCAGCAATAATCCGCAAACTCTGGGCTTCAGCCTGAATGCCCATGGTGCGAATCGGCGGAACATCGGTATCGCCACGCTCAAAATTTTCAGGGTCGGCGCCTACATGGGGTTCAAGCTCACGCTGCAGGGTTTGGGCAATGGCATCCATGGTAGCCAGATTGTAACTCGCCGGGGCATTCATACTGGCAAAGGTCTTGGCCTCTTCGCCTTCCGGCAGGTACTCCGCTGGGGGTGTTAGCCAAACAAAAATGCCGATACCTCCCACAACGCCCAGCACGATGGCAAGAAAGCGCCGTGAAGCCGTGCGGATCATGCCATCAACCACCCATAAACAGCTGCGTACCCATCGTGGTGATGAGGTTGATGCGCTCTCTTTGCCGCGAAAATCGATATGCGCACCCAGGGTGGGGATCACGGTAATTGCCACTACCATCGAGACAATAATCGAGGTTGAGATGGCCACCGCAATATCGGAGTAGAGCTGACCGGCTTCCTGCTGAATAAAGAAGATCGGCACAAAGACTAAAATAGTCGTGAGGGTTGAGGCCAGAACTGCGGGCCATACTTGCTTAACGCCCTCCAAAGCGGCTTCAAAACGCGCGAGCCCACGGCGGCGCTGGGTCTCGATGCTCTCCAGTACCACGATGGTGTTATCAATGGTCATGCCAATGGCGAAAGCGACACCCGCCAGTGAAATAACGTTGAGCGTGCGGCCTGCCAGCAGCAGGCCTAGAAAGGCAGCGATGGTGCAGATGGGAATGCCGATCACACCAGCAAAAGTGGCTCGGGCTGAGCGTAGAAAAGCGTACATCACTAGGGTGGCAAACAGCGCACCCAGGCCCAGGTTGACCCACACATTGGCAATTGACGACTCCACGTAGCGCACATCGTCGCTGGAGAGCGTCATGCGCATACCCTGCTCAGCCAGCAGGCCTTCGTTTAGCGCGTCGACTTCTTCCAGCATGGCGCGCTTGATATCGATGACATTGGCGCCTGGCTCCCGGCGAACCTGCACGCTAAGCACCGGATCCCCCGCTGAGTTGTAGGCTCTGGAAGTGAGCTCAGCATAGGATTGGCGCACTTCAGCCACATCGCTTAGCCGGGTGACTGCGTCACCTTCGCGGGCTAGAATCAGCGCTTCAAGGCTTTCGACATCTTCGAAACGCCCCACGGTACGCAGCAGATAACGACGCTTGCCGCTCTCTAAATTACCGCCAGAGACATCCTGGTTGCGGGCCTGCAGGGCTGCCTGTATATCGCTAATGCTCAACTCGCGGGCGGCCAGTGCCTCGGGATTAATCAACAACTGCATTTGCCGCTCTGCGCCCCCGGAAACCGTGACTTCCGAGACGCCCGCAACGCTCTCCAGGCGCGGGCGGACGTTATCTTCCAGGTAATCGCGCATGGCCGGCATATCGAGCTGGCGCGGGTTGCCTTCCCGTGGGCCAACGTTAAAGTACATAAAGGCGTTAGCGGAAAAAGAGTTAGCGACAATGCGCGGCTGGTCGACGTTGTTGGGATAGGAGGGCACTTGGCTAAGCGCGTTGTTAACCCGAATCAAGGTTTCGGTGAGATCAACGCCGAAGGGGAACTCCAGTTCTATCTCGGCGCTACCGCTGCTGGCGGTAGACTCCATGCGCTGCAGGTTGGGCACATTGCGCAGGAACTCCTCCTGCTCAATCAAGATGTCCTTCTCGATATCTTGCGGTGTCGCACCCGGCCACTGGGTCTCGATGCCCACTACGCGGGTTTCCAGGTCGGGGATCATCTGTACGGGTATGCGCCAGATAGCAGCGATACCCAGAATCAACAGGATTAGCGTGATCACGCTAACCAAGATGCCGTGACGGATAATAGCGGCAAACATAGCTGAGGGCGGCTCCTTTAGTCGTCGCTTAGGGACACGCTTTGCCCCTCTTCAAGGCGTTCGTTGCCGACGACGATGACGCGATCACCCGCCGAGAGGCCCTCTTTGATGGCGACTTCGCCCTGGTGGCTACTGCCGATCTCAACCCGCTGTTCAAACGCTTGCCACGTCTCCTCCTCTTGGCGGGTGAGCCAAACGCTAACGCTACCATCCGGTCGGCGGATTAGCGCATCCCGCGGCACGCTGGGGCCACTTTCGCCGTTAAGCTGCAAACGGCCTTCTACGGCCATGCCTGGGAGCATTTCCAGTGGCTCTTCCGGCACCGCGCGGAGTAGAAACTGCCGTGAACGGGCATCAAGGGGAATGCGCGCTAGTGTTCGCGCTGGGTACCACTGATCACTACCCTCTAAACGCACCTCTAGCTGCGAGCCTTCAAAGCGCTGGTAGGCGGAGAGCGGTACTGAAAAATCCAGCGTCAGGGCAGATAAATCAATCAGCGTCAGCAGCGTATCGCCGGGGTTGACCCACTCACCCACATTGCTCTCCCGCTGGGTGACCATGCCATCAAAGGGGGCACGTATTTGGTGACGCTCCAGCTGTAGTTGGGTGAGCGAGTAATCCGCTTCCCGTGCTTCCAGCGCGGCCTGAGCAGCGGCTAAAACACTTTCACGCTGGCGGCGTTCGCTTGCGGCAATACTTTGCGCCGAGAGCTGGTTGGCCTCGCTCACCAAGCGTTGGGCTTCGTCGCGCTCAGCTTCGGCCTGGGCCAAGTCGGCGCGGGCACGCTGGCTCTCCAGGCTAATGTCGCGGGTATCGAGGGAGAGTAGCGGTTGGTCCTGAGTGACGGTGTCGCCCATCTCTACCGTTAGTTCGCTGACCTGACCCGCTTCAGCGCTCGACAACTGTGAGGTTTGCGGAGCGGTGACGCTACCGGTGAGCGGCAAAATCTCTACCCGGGGAGTGTCTTCGACCACCTGCGTTTCAACGCGGCTTTCCTGGGCGACAGCTGTGACCGTCAGGCTTAGCATAAGCACAACGCCAGCGCCTAGGCGGGCCAAGGTGGGGAGTAAAGGCAGCAAGAGGGCTCCTGAAAAATGGACACGTTGGTAGAGAGCGTGACAGCTTTTTGTGCTGCACACCAATTATTATATCAACGTTAGACAAGAAGTCTTCTGAGTACAACGACACCTTGCTCGCTGTTTGTTTATCACGCCCTAGTGCCGCTTCAATGCAGCCAATAGCGCTTGCAATGGATGGGGCAGCACTTGCTTCGAGTAACGTTTCACCTGGCTGCGGCAGGAGTAGCCGGTAGCCAGTAGCCTGCCACTGTTTTCCGTGGCCTCTACCTGAGGTTGCCACGACTGGGCGTATATGGTTTTTGAGGTGGCGGCGTTGCGGGTTTCGTGGCCGTAGGTGCCGGACATGCCGCAGCAGCCACTGGCCATCAGTTCGAGCTCTAACCCAAACGCCGCGAACACCTGCTGCCACGCCTTGGGGCTACCCGGCGCGTTGGTTTTCTCGGTGCAGTGGGAGAGCAGCTTAAAGCCTGGGTCGGTTAGCTGGAGCTGGTTGGGCGCTAGCGTGTTAATGCGGGTCGCCAGCCACTCCTGCAGCATCAGCACTTCCGGCACCGCCTCATTGCCCAGCGCTTTAACGTACTCTTGCCGGTAGGTCAGCGTCATCGCCGGGTCGATACCGACCATGGGTATATCAAAGCGCGCCAGGGTGCGGAGCCGCTCGGCCTGCTTGGCGGCGGTGCGCTCGAAGGCGCCCAAAAAGCCCTGCACCTGGAGCGGTTTGCCGTTCGCGGAAAAGGGCATCACAAACACGCGTAGATTGAGCCGAGACAACAGCTCCACCACGTCCATTACCAGCTTGGCTTCAAAGTGGGTGGTGAAAGCATCCTGGACGATAATCACGCTATTGGCGCGCTGCTGTTCGGTTAATAGCGCCAGCGAGAGCGGCGTTGCTTCAGCGATGCCCCAGGCCTTCAGCTGTTTCTTCACGCTGGCGCGAGAGAGGGCGGGTGAATCACTCATGCCCAATGTGCTGCGCATTAGTTTTTCCACCCAGCCCTGGCCAATCACCGCGTTATACAGCGGTGCGGCCTTGGCCAGGGTGGGCAGCATAAACTCGGTGCCGCCGATCACGTAGTCGCGCAGCGGGCGCAGGTAGCGGCCATGGTAGACCTCTAGAAACTGTGAGCGAAACTGGGGGACATTGACCTTGATGGGGCATTGCCCCGCGCAGGATTTACACGCCAAACAGCCCGCCATAGCGTCGTAAACCTCGTGGGAGTAGTCGTGGTGCTGCTTGCGGCTTAGTGTGTTCGCCACCCGCAGTGGAAGGCTTTTAATAAAGCCCCAGCCGCCTTCGACTTTCTTCTTACGTGACTCTTCAACGACGTCGATCCCTGCCTGTGACTGTAGGCGTAGCCATTCGCGGATCAAGCTAGCGCGGCCTTTGGGCGAGTGGCGGCGGTCCCGCGTTGCCTTCCACGAAGGGCACATGGGGTCGTCAAAGTCATAGTTGTAGCAGGCGCCGTTGCCGTTGCAGTAGACCGCAGCGTCGTAAGCCTGCCAGGCACGCTCGTCGATGGTGCGGTCAAACTGGCCGCGCATGGGTACGCCATCGATGGTGAGTAGATCGGGGTCGCTATCCTTGGCGATTAGCGCGCTATCTTCGGCAGGTGATGCGATTTTGCCAGGGTTAAGCTGATTAAACGGATCAAACGCCGCTTTGACCCGCTGTAGGCTAGGGTAGAGTTCGCCAAAGAATTTGGGCGCGTACTCCGAGCGCACGCCCTTGCCGTGTTCGCCCCACAGCAGGCCACCATATTTCTGGGTAAGTGCTGCCACCTCATCGGAAACTTCACGAATCAGTTTTTCCTGTTCGGGATCCTTCATATCGATGGCGGGGCGCACGTGCAGCACTCCCGCATCCACATGGCCAAACATGCCGTATGAAAGCCCTCGGGCATCCAGCGCGGCGCGGAACTCGGCGATAAAATCGGCTAGATGCTCTGGCGGTACGGCGGTGTCTTCCACAAAGGCAATGGGTCGCTTCTCGCCCTGCACGTTGCCAAGCAGGCCCACCGAGCGTTTGCGCATGGCGTAGACTTTCTGGATCTGCCCTCGCCCTTCGGCCAGGGTGTAGCCTAGCCGCGCTACGGCGGTGTCTTGGCTTAGCTGTTCAGTAAATGCCCTTACCCGCTCGGCGAGGGCGCTTTCATCGTCGTCATTAAACTCGATCAGGTTAATACCGCGAATGGGTTCGCTATCGGTTGCCGGGAAAAACGCTGCCACGCTGTCCCAGACAAAGTCCTCCATGGCCAGTTGAAGCACTGTGTCATCCACCGTTTCGATGGAGGTTGGCCGAGCGCTGGCGGCTTTCAGCGTTTTGGCATCCCGCAAGGCGTCCATAAAGCTGGTATAGCGCACATTGACCAGTGTGGAGTGCTTGGGGATCGGCAACACGTTCAGCACGGCTTCGTTTAGAAAGCCCAATGAGCCTTCTGAGCCGCACAGCAGGCTGTTGAGATTAAGCTGGCCTTCATCATCGCGCAGGTGGGCTAAATCGTAGCCGGTTAAACAGCGGTTGAGCGGCGGAAATTTTGACTCTATCAGGCCGCGCTGCTGGTCGATAATCTCGGCGGCGGTGGTATGCACGCGACCAAGAATGCCTTCCTGCTGGCGCTCAGTCTGCTCTTCATCCTGGGTTAACGCACGACTGTGCAGATGCTTGCCGCCGATCAGAACGGTATCGAGTTCCAGCACGTGGTCGCGGGTTTTGCCGTATTCGCAGCTGCCCTGGCCACTGGCATCGGTGGAAATCATGCCGCCAATGGTGGCGCGATTGGAGGTGGAGAGTTCTGGGGCGAAAAACAGCCCATGGGGTTTTAGCGCAGCGTTGAGCTGGTCTTTGATCACCCCGGCCTGGACGCGTACCCGACGGTTTTCAACATCGATGTTAAGGATTTGGTTCATATGGCGGGAGATATCCACCACAATGCCGTCTGTGAGTGACTGACCGTTAGTGCCGGTGCCGCCGCCGCGGGGCGTTAACACAATCCCTCGATGGGTGGTTTGCGCGGCCAGCCGGGTCAGGCGCTCAATATCTTCTGCGTGCTTGGGGTAAACCGCTGCCTGGGGCAAAAGCTGATAAATCGAGTTGTCCGTTGCCAGCACCGTGCGGTTGGCATAATCGGGGGCTATTTCGCCCTCAAAGCCGCGGGTTTTGAGGGCTTGTAGAAATCGCACGTAATCTTTGCCCAAACGTTCAAACGGGGCGGTACGGGTGTCCAAGGATGCAATCATAGTTGATCAGGCCGTCAGTGCCGGGGGGCGCAATAAAAGAAGACCGCTACTTTACCGCAGCGGCTGCCCGGCTGCATCTCACGCTAGCGCTTTACTCCACACCTTATTCCGCTCCTAGGGCCTCTTTTACCAGCGCTAATGAGGCGTCAGTCATTGGCAGCGTTAGGGCCAATTCGTGGGCGCGGGGCGACATTTTGCGCCAAGTCATTTGCACAATACGTACCATATGGTCGTGCTCGATCTTGCGCGAGAAATCGGCAAAGTAGTTTTCTAAGAATACCAAGCAGGCGCAATCTTCCAGTGCCTGCACATCGGCGTCTCGACCCAGGCCTTTTTTACCAATAATTTTCGCGGCTCGGTCGGCGTCTTCGTCACTGTAGCCAGCATCGCGCATTAGCTGAGCGGTCGTCTCGCCCGCGCGCTTGCCCTGGTCACGCCGCCAAGTTAAATAACCCACGCGTCCTTCAGGATACTCTTCCCGCGGTACCAACCAGCGCTGCAAGTGCTGGGCCCGAACGGCTAATCGAAGCACTTCATCCGGTGCGTCATGCACATGGTCTAGCCACCCACTCATGCGCTGAGCATAGGCCAGTTCCTGGGGCATTGATGTGTCATCGGCGAGGGTGGTGGAACGTGGATCCTCGGCATGCAGGGCATCGATGGCGGCAAGCGTTTGATCAAAAGCGGTAGGCATGGCAGCGGTGCTCGGCTGGAAAGTGGTCGACAATAGAGACTAGGTTGCCGAGAAACCGCACGAATCACAACTGCTGTAGGTGGGGAGGTTATGAAAAAGGGAAGCATCGCGTCCGCTGCTAACCACAGCGGACGCTTTTTCATACGCTATAAATGCTAGCGTCAAAATTAGCGGTGGTTGTAGATTTCTTCGTTAAGTTCACCCTCGCTTTTACCCACCAGGGTCGTCACCATTAAATCACCGGCGACGTTGACGCTGGTGCGTGCCATATCAAGGATACGATCAATCCCTGCGACCACGGCGATGGCTTCCAACGGCAGGCCAACCTGCGCCATCACAATCGAGAGCATAATCAAGCCTGCGCCCGGCACCCCCGCAGTGCCAATGGAAGCCAGCGTGCCGGTGGCGACAATCATGCCGTAATCCATCATGCTCAAATCTGTACCGGTCATTTGGGCAATAAATAGCACCACTACGCCCTGATAAAGCGCGGTGCCATCCATATTGATGGTGGCGCCCACGGGCAGTACAAACCCAGAAACTCCTTCAGAAACGCCAAGGTTCTTTTGAGCACAGCGGATCGAGACCGGCAGGGTGCCCGCAGAGGAGGCGGACGAGAACGCCACCACAATAGCGTCCAGGCTGCCCTGCAAATAGCGCATAGGATTTAGCCGACCCAGTAGCGAGATAAAGCCTGAGTAGATCACTAGCACGTGCAGGATACTGGCCAGGTATGCCACGCCAATCAGTTTGGCCAGTGGTAGCAGTATCTCTAAGCCGTACTGGCCCGAGACGTGGGCGATTAAGCCAAATACGCCGAACGGGGCGAAGGCCATCACAATGCCGGTGAGCTTGTACATCGCCTCGGCAAAGCTGTCGAATACCTTCATTACTGGCTCGCCTTTATCGCCAATCAGCGTCAGCGAAATACCCAAACCAATGGCAAACACAATGATCTGCATAATGTTGCCGTTGGCTAGGGCGTCCAGCGGGTTACGCGGCACTAAGTTAACCAGAATAGAGACCAGTGATGGCGCTTCGCTGGCGGCCACTTCAGAATCGAAGCTTAAATCAACACCCACGCCCGGCTGCAGAAGGGTGGAAAGCACCAAGCCGATAGAGATAGCAAAGGCGGTAGTGACCAAATAGAGCGTAATGGTGCGCGCGCCAATGCGGCCCATTTTCTGAGGGTCGCGCATGGAGGTAATACCCACCACCAAAGTGGAAAATACCAGCGGCACAATCAGCATCATAATGGCGTTAATAAAAATATCGCCCAGCGGCTTAAACACGCTGGCGGTTTCACCTAGCAGCGCTCCCGCTAAAATACCCAGCGCCAACCCTGCGAGAATCTTCTTCCATAGGGCAATTCGTCGCCACCAAGCAAACTTTCCTTGCTGTGCTGTCTCCTGCACTGCCTTTCTCCTGTCCAAAAGTGTGAAAACCTATTATTCATCGATTCGCCAGTCGAATCGGCGGGCACTCTATCACTTTTGACTAATGAGCGGGGGTGGTTATGCCGAGTGGTAATAGTGCATGCGGTCGCTTCGATCATTCTACTTAGCTAGCGGCGCGGCTGTAGTTGGGGGCTTGAAGCGTGGCTATCAAAATAGGGAGTTCAGATGCACGGTCATGTAGGGCACACTTCTCACCATAGTGATAATCAGAGAATAGCGTCTACTTATCCGCTAGAAATATACCTATCTGCTGTCTCGCTAAGTTGATCATTCAATCGGAAACTTTTGTTTTTGATGAAGCACTCGCATGATGCGAATAGTGGGGCCATCCACCCAGTAGGAAATAATCAGCGATACTTCAGGGACGATAAGCAATCTGCCTGGAATACCCTCTCTTTGCACACCCATCATCGGTTGCTCGAGCAGGTTTTCAGCTTTAGCTTCGATCATGTCATCAGTTTTCTCCGCCACTAAAGGGTTAAATTCGTAAAGAAACTCGAAGATCACCTCACGATCATTAAGGGACTCTTCTTCCCAAAAAATCATGGCGTAGCTCGATGGCGGATTTTAGCTTTGCGTTCAGCCATATGGGCTTTCGCGCTTTCATGATCAATGAAGGAAGCTTTTCCCTCATCATATTTCTCAAACGCCCGATTAACTTGCTGTGTCAACCATGTATCGTGAGATAACATCTTGCGCTGTTGCTCAGCCAGTTGCTCGGTAAATTCACGGCAGGCATCACTAAGCGTTCGCCCCTGGCTCTCAGCCATTTGTTGGCTTAAACGTTTTGTTTCCTCATCAACACGAAACTGAATTCTGGTGTCCATGGTGAGTTCCTATCCAAATCTATGCGTGTGTACAGATGTTAGCACAAGTGTGACTGGCAAGGTGGCTGACGAGTTTAGGTGAATCATGTGTGCGCGATGACGATTAAGCAGTTCTGATGCTGCGAGGGAGATCCATCTTAGAGTTTCAATCCACGCGCCCATGTAGGGCGCGACAGTCATGAGTGAGCGTAAAAGTGCGACGATTTAGGTGGCATTTGCATGGCTCAACATGATTAATTATTTAGTCACCTTAGCCTTAAAGTATCCCCTTTTTCTATAGCTAAATGTTTACACTGTACAAGCTATTGCTTAGCCCCTGAGGCCACCCATAGCCCCCCGCCGCGCTTTTGCCTACAATAGACCCCTTTATGCACGCGCATTGGCGCGGTGCTTTTATTGTTTTCAGGCCAAGGGACAGGATTCATGCTCGATCCGAAACTGCTGCGCGGTGATCTTGACACGGTTGCTCATCAACTGGCCCGCCGGGGCTTTGTGCTTGATAAGGCGGGGCTACAGGTGCTGGAGTCGCGTCGCCGCGAGCTGCAAACGCAAACCGAGCAGCTGCAAAACGAGCGTAATATGCGCTCCAAAGCAATTGGCAAGGCCAAGGCTAACGGTGAAGATATTCAGCCGCTGCTAGATGAAGTCAGCGATTTAGGCGATCGCCTGGATAAAGCCAAGAAAGAATTGGCCGAGGTGCAGGAAGAGTGGGACGACGCCATTAGCGGTATTCCCAACCTGCCCCACGAAAGCGTGCCGGAAGGCAAAAGCGAAGACGATAACGTTGAACTACACCGTTGGGGCACGCCGCGGGCGTTTGATTTCAAGGTGCTGGATCACGTTGATCTGGGTAAGAAGTCGGGCTATCTCGATTTTGAGCTGGCGGCTAAAATCACCGGTGCTCGCTTTGCGGTCATGCGTGGGCCGATCGCGCGCCTGCATCGGGCGCTGGCGCAATTTATGCTGGATACCCAAACCGAGCAGCACGGTTATGAAGAGTGCTACGTGCCGTATATGGTCAACCGTGATTCGCTTATGGGCACCGGCCAACTGCCGAAGTTTGGCGAAGATCTGTTTAGGCTAGACGATGAGCGCGAATACCACCTGATTCCCACTTCAGAAGTGCCGCTGACCAATTTTGTGCGCGATGAAATTGTCGAGCAGGCGGCGCTGCCGATGAAGCTTACCGCCCATACGCCGTGTTTCCGCAGTGAGGCGGGCTCCCACGGGCGCGATACTCGCGGCATGATCCGTCAGCACCAGTTCGATAAAGTCGAAATGGTACAGATCGTAGAGCCGGAGACGAGCTACGCAGCGCTGGAAGAGATGCGCGGCCATGCGGAGGCGATCCTGCAGGCGCTGGAGTTGCCGTATCGCGTAGTAACGCTTTGCACTGGGGATATGGGCTTTGGGGCCACGAAGACTTATGACTTGGAAGTCTGGCTGCCCAGCCAGGAGACTTACCGGGAAATATCGTCGGTCTCTAACTGCGAAGATTTCCAGGCCCGGCGTATGCAAGCGCGGTATCGCCATCCGGATGCTAAAAAGCCACAGCTGCTGCATACGCTGAACGGTTCAGGGCTGGCGGTTGGTCGTTGCCTGCTGGCGGTGCTTGAAAACCACCAGCAGGCGGATGGCTCGGTAACTATTCCTGAGCCGCTACGTCGCTATCTGGGCGGCGTGGAGCGTCTGGCCCTTTAAGCGCCCACTCAACGCTAACCCCGGCATCAATACGAATGGTGCCGGGGCTGTAATCACTGGCGGCACCCGATTGGTTGGCAGCAGAATCGCTTTCTGCCCGCATTGCCATCATGCGTGGTTGGAAAATAGGCGATTGGGTCTCTTCAATGCGCTGCACATGGTCAAGCTCGGCATCTAAGCTGTCGGCCATCAAATTGGCCTTGTGTTGCGCTTTCTCTAGCGCTTTAACCAGTGCTTCGTCGGTGGCTGCATCACGGTCTTGCAGGTCAAACTGAACACCGTCCAGTGAGTTAACACCGGCGGCTATTAGCGCGTCTAATACTTGGCTTAACTGATCCAGGTCGGTTAGTTCGACGGTGATTGGGCGCTCAAGGCGCGTGCGCTGCAGGGTTTCATGCTCACCGTCTTCATTGCGGGGCCCTTGAACATGTTCAGGATAGACATTCAGCGAGCCCGCATTAATAGCGTTGCGTTCAAGGCCGGTGGCTTCCATCTGTTCGATTAATTCGCTGGCGCGGCTCTCCAAACGCTCGCGGGCATCGCTAAGTGCGCTACTATCGCTCTCTTCCAAGGTGGAAAGAGCGGGAGTGTTCTCCCATAGCCGTGCATTTAAAGTGGCTTTGTCAGGCTCTACCTCCACCCATGACTGTGCTTGAACATGTAGGCTGGGTTGTGGCGGAGTGGGCGGTGAAGCGTGTGCTAAAGGCGCGCTTAGGAGTGCCAGCAGGGCACTGCCAAGCAGACCGTAGCCTAGAAATTGAGAGCGCAGCCGCGTAGAGATAGGTGATATTGCTTTCATAGATGGCTTCCTTAATGAGCGGACAATCGTGCCGCTAAGTTAATACCCGGTTTTACAAAAGCTGTTTCAAGAAGTTAGGGCAGACGGAGCTTGGAAGCGCAGTGGAAAAGAAAGTTCAGCAGGGAAGAGTGAACGCAAAACAGTTGCTTATTATTTGCACGGTTTGTGCAATATGCCGTATGCAGCCATTATACACTGACAGCAAGCTAAGGATGGATTATGCCGAAATTATCGGATGAGGATTACCGCAGTATACCGCTCCATGCCACCTTGGCGCTCGCCGCCTTGGTCGTGATTATTGCGGGCATGAAAGCAGGCGCTGATCTACTCGTGCCGCTGTTACTGGCGATATTTATTGCGGTAGTGTGCACCTCACCTGTGCAGTGGCTGCATCGCTGTGGCTTAAGTATGCGGGTGTCGGCCTTTCTAACCTTGATGGTGTTACTGGGGTTTTTATCGCTTATTGGTCTGCTGGTGGTCAACAGCTTTAGTACCTTTGTGACGGCGTTGCCGGAAATCGAGTCGCGGCTATATGAACAGTACTGGAACTTGCTTAATGCGCTCTCTTCACGAGGGTTAGCGATTAATCCCGACCAGATCAACTCGCTGTTCGAGATGGATGATGAAGGCTCCTGGATGCCAGAGGTATTGAGCCAGCTTGGTAACCTCTTTATGCAGAGCATCATTGTCGGGTTACTGGTCATCTTTATGCTGTTTGAAACCCTAAATGTGCGCGACAAAATTTCCCGTGCCTTGGAAAATCCTGCACCTAGCTTGAAACGCTTTAGTGAGTTCAGCTTAACGCTGAAGCGCTATCTGGCTGTTAAGACGGTTATTAGCCTGGCAACGGGCGCGTTGGTTTGGCTTTCTTGCATGGTCGTTGGGGTTGATTTTCCGCTGCTATGGGGCGTGCTGGCGTTTGCCCTCAACTTTATCCCCAATATCGGCTCAGCCATTGCTGCCATTCCTCCCGTGCTATTGCTCTTGGTCTCCCAAGATGGCGGCGCCTTTCAGGCACTACTGCTGGCTTCCGCTTATCTGGTGATCAACTTTGTACTCGGCAATTTGATCGAACCGCGGGTAATGGGGCAGGCGTTGGGGCTTTCTACCTTTGTGGCGTTTTTATCGCTGGTGGTATGGGGGTGGATTTTTGGTGCGGCGGGGATGCTGCTGTCGGTGGTGCTGACAATGACGCTTAAGATTGCTCTCGATAGTCATCCACAAACCCGTTGGATTGCTCGACTGCTAGGGCCAGGGAAACGTCGCGTGAAAGACGGTCGGGCGAGTGATGCAAACTTGCCACCCTGGAAGCGATAAGGCGAAAGAAGTGAACTGAGTAGTAATCGAACTGGGTAGCAGGACAGCTACCGCCGACAGGGTCGGCGGTAGTTTTACGCGGGCACATTCATCAAGCGTTTTGTTCGATGAACTGCGTCAGTTGTGATTTAGATTGCGCGCCAACCAGTGAAGCGACTTTGGTGCCGGACTTAAACAGCATCACGGTAGGTACACCGCGCACGCCTTGTTCGGCCGCAATTTCAGGTGCATCGTCGACATTAACGCTAACCACTTTCAGGCTCTCCTGACGTTCTGCAGCTACTTCATCCACAACCGGGGCCATGACCTTGCACGGGCCACACCAGGGCGCCCAGAATTTCATTAGCACAGGCTGTTCAGCGTTGAGGACTTCTTGCTCAAAATTGGCGTTGGTGACATCAACATTATTAGCCATTTGCTTCTCCGTTTGCGTTGCTCTTGCTGTTTCGTTGCCTCAAATGGAGCAACGGTCATTACGCGATCAATCGGCGCTCTTTCACCACGCCACGTGACTATCGCGATAAGCGTGGGCAGATGTTAGCGGGCGCGAAGGTTGCTGGCAAATTTCCTGCATAGTGAGTTAACTAAATAGCAGAAATTAAAGGGTGCCGATAGCACATATTTTTTATAATATAAAAGTATTATTTTGGTGTTTTTTATTCTATATGGTGCTGTAGAGTGCCGAATCGACAACACGACCTCTCAGATGCGATGAGCAGTAGCGCTTTAGGGTGTTGGTTGAATGTGTTGTTAGGGTTTGTTGATAGGTACGGTCTACATAGATCTGTTTAGAGAATAAATAAGGTGAGGATATGAAGCTACAACAGCTACGCTATATCTGGGAAGTCAATCGACATAACCTAAACGTCTCAGCCACAGCGCAAAGTCTATTTACCTCACAGCCAGGGATCTCCAAACAGATACGGTTGTTGGAAGATGAGCTTGGCGTCGAAATTTTTGCCCGCAGCGGGAAGCACCTGACACGGGTTACGCCAGCCGGGCAGTCGATTATTGACTTGGCCGGGCAGGTTCTGCGCCTCACCGAAAACATCAAGCAGGTGGCCCAGGAGCATAGCGACGAGCGCCGCGGTAGCCTAGCCATTGCGACGACTCATACTCAAGCTCGCTACGCGCTGCCGCCCATTATCAGCGAATTTACTCTGAAATACCCCGATGTGGCGCTGCATATGCAGCAGGGTACGCCTAAGCAGATCGCGCAGATGGTCAGTGAAGGTCAGGCAGATTTTGCTATTGCGACCGAATCGCTAGAACTATTTACCGATTTAGTGCTGTTGCCGTGCTATCGCTGGAACCGCTGCGTATTGGTGCCTAAGGGTCATCCTTTGGCAACCCATAACGGCCCGCTGACACTAGAAGCGCTCGCTGAACATCCGTTGGTGACCTATGTGTTTGGATTTACCGGCCGCTCGCAGTTAGACGATGCCTTTAAAGCCAAGGGCCTAACGCCCAATGTGGTGCTAACCGCCGCCGATGCTGACGTGATCAAAACCTACGTGCGGTTGGGCATGGGGGTTGGCATTGTGGCGCATATGGCCGTGGATGAAGCGCTTGATGATGATTTGGTAGCGCTCGATGCTAGCCACTTATTTGCTAGCTCCACGACCAAGATTGGTATTCGTCGTGGCACTTTTATGCGCGGCTATATGTATGATTTTTTAGAGCGTTTTGCGCCTCATTTAACCCGCGACCGGGTAGAGGAAGCGCTAATGGCAGGCCCGCGTCATGAACAGTCTCTATTCGATGACTTAGACCTGCCTGAGTATTAATCTGCTGTGTGAATCAGTGCTGTAAATGCAGCCCGCATTCACGCTTCTCTTCCACCTTGGTAGGGTCGAAGTAGTCGAAGTTGTTGGGCAGATTATGCGCCTGTAGGTACTGGTACATATCTTTGGCACTCCACTGCAGCAGCGGAGCAACTTTCAATAGGCCGTCGCTGTTGCGGCTAACCGGCTGCATTTTGGCCCGCTCCGCGGTGTCTTCGGCGCGCAGCGCGGTAAACCATACGTCGGGCTGCATTTCACGCAGCGCGCGCTCAAAGGGCTCGATTTTGACTTCCTGAGTAAAGGCCGCGTGGCGCGGGTCGTCGATACCGGGCATGGGGCCTTCCAGCGCTTCACGATGGGCGCGGGTGCGCTGGGGGATAAAGCTCACCAGATTGAGATTGAGCTGTTTAATGACCTCATCAGCAAATTGATAGGTCGCCTCAGTATTGTAGCCGCTGTCCATCCATACAATGGGAATATCCGGGCGTACCTGGGTGACCATATGCAGAATCACCGCCTCAAAAGGGCGAAAATTGGTGGTGCAAATAGGTCGGGCGCCCTGAGCCAGTGCCCACTCAACTAACCCTTGAGGATTGTTGGCGAAATCTCTGTTAATCGCTTCAAGCTCTGAGGACATGCTGCCTCCTAATCGAAAGTTAAATAATACTGACTAGGCTACCAAACAGGAGGCAGCGAACCCCAATACCGTTTAGTTTGGCTTTTATATTCCTTTTTGATATAGAGCTTGCGCTGCTTATTCCAAAGCGCCAATTAGGTGGCGGATTTTATCCAGCGTCTCGGTGTACTCTTCCTCCGCTTGGGAGTCTGCCACCAAGCCCCCGCCGCCCCATACATGCAGTCTTCCCGCCTCGGCCACCATGGTGCGAATAGCGATGGAGGTATCCATGCTGCCGCGTACATCCACATAGCCAAGGCTGCCGCAATACACGCTGCGATGGCAGGGCTCCAGTTCATCGATAATCTGCATCGCACGAATCTTGGGTGCGCCGGTAATGGAGCCGCCGGGAAACGCCGCCTTAAGTAGTGCCAGCGGGGTGTAGTGTTCGGCCAGGGTTCCCTGCACTACGCTAACCAAGTGGTGCACGTTGGGGTAGCTCTCTAAGTGGCATAGCTGCGGTACGCGAATGGATCCCGGCTGGCAGACGCGGCCCAGGTCATTGCGCAGCAGATCGACAATCATCACATTCTCAGCGCGGTCTTTAGTACTGCTTATTAGCTGCTCAGCCAGCGCCTGATCCTCTTCAAGCGTTGCGCCGCGCGGGCGGGTGCCTTTAATTGGACGGGTTTCGACTTCGCGGTTGCGGCACTGAATAAACCGTTCGGGTGAAAGCGAGAGCACGGCCTTGTCATCCCAGGCCATAAAGCCTGAATAGGGCGTGGGGGTGGCTTTTCGCAACTGTCGGTACGCCTGCCACTCATCCCCCTGGTAGTCGGCATAAAAACGCTGGGCCAGGTTGATTTGATAGCAGTCACCCGCCCGAATATAGCGTTGTACGGCGTTAAAGCGCGTCACGTATTGGGCGTGGCTAAGCTCGGCCTTAAAGGCACCCGTTAGGGTAAAGGATTTAGTCGGCGTTGGCGTCTGAGTCAGCCAGCTCTCCACCTGCTCACGGCGCTCTGGTGAGGCGATTAACCACGCCTGTTGGGTCACGTGGTCGAGCGTAATACACCAGTCGTAAAGCCCTAAACGGGCTTGCGGTAGTGGTGCCGGGCTCGCCTGTCGACTTGGGATTGATAAGCTTTTACGGCCTAAATCGTAACCCCAGTAGCCAATCAGCCCGCCGAGAAAAGGTAGGTCGCTGCACTCATCAAAGGTGTCTAATTGATCCAGTAGCCACTGCTGAAGACCAAACACATCGTTGACAAAGTGTGCCGGGGGGCTAAGTTGATCCGACACGACATTGGTGTCGCCATGATGAGTAACTTCCAACGTAGCGAGTGGGTCGCTACTGATAATATCAAAGCGACCGGTGGCGATAGGTCGGCCGCTATCGAGTAGTACCGCGCCGGGCCTTTCACGCAGGCAGGCGAATATCCCCAATGGATCGGGTGAGTAGGGCAGGGCAGATATCGTCAACGCCTTGATCATTAAGCAAACGCCTAGCCAGTAAAGGGCGAGCTATTTTAGAGGGGCGTAGACGATGACACCAGTGCACGGCTTCGACGCCTTTCTCACGCAGAGCCTTATCGATAGTTTTACGCACAATAATGACTTGATTGTTGACAGCAAGGGTTTTGTTGCGCCTGCTAATACAACGAAAGGGGTATAAAATCGGCTAACAAGGTTAGTTGACGGTTTAATTGGCACGCGCTAGAGTCTGTGTACTTTCCAATTGTCGACAATTAATTATGGCTCCTCTCGCTACTTCCTCATTAAACGCCACGGAAAATTCGCCTGAATCGAATTCTTCAGAAGTGCGCACGCTCGCCGAGCGGGTATTTAATCAGCTCCAGGATGCCATCGTCCGCGGCGAACTGGCCCCTGGCAGTAAAATCACCGAACCGGGATTGTCTAAAACCTACGGCATATCACGGGGGCCACTGCGCGAGGCAATGCGGCGTCTGGAAGCGCACCGCCTGATTGAGCGCGTTCCTCATGTGGGCGCCCGTGTTGTCCAGCTCTCAATGAAAGAGCTGCTAGAGCTGTTTGATCTGCGCGAAGCCCTGGAAAGCATGGCCGCCCGGCTGGCCGCAGAAAATATGACGCCGGAAGAGGTTCAGGGCCTGCGGGATGTGCTGGCGCTACACGAAGGCCAGGCGGACTTAAAGCGTGGCGAAGCTTACTACCAGCGTGAGGGCGATCTCGATTTTCATTACTGCATCGTGCAGGGCAGCCACAACAAGATGCTAATGAACCTGCTCTGCGACGACCTTTACTACCTTGTGCGCCTCTACCGGACCCAGTTTAGTGCCAGTGGCACCCGGCCTCAGCGCGCTTTTGTAGAGCACCACCGCATTGTCGATGCCATTGAGGCGGGTGATGCGGAGTTGGCCGAGCTATTGATGCGCCGTCATGTCAGCGCCTCTCGAGCCAATGTGGCCGATCGCTACGCCGCGGCTCTCGAACAGTCAGTATCTAAATCACAACGCTAGAACATAACTAAAAAGTAGCTAAACCAGAGCTTATCCAAAGCTCCGCCAGATCAACAGGAGAAACGCCCCATGTCCCAGATGACTCCCGGCGCCCGCTTTCGGGCCGCGCTTGAGGCTAACCGCCCGCTGCCCATTTTAGGCACTATCAATGCCTACACTGCGCTAATGGCCGATAAAGTGGGCCATCAGGCCATTTACCTCTCCGGTGGCGGTGTGGCGAATGCCTCGTTCGGCTTGCCGGATCTGGGCATGACCACCATGAACGATGTGGTGGAGGATGCTCATCGCATTTGCGGCGCCACCGAGCTACCGCTGCTGGTGGATATCGATACCGGTTGGGGCGGCGCTTTCAATATTGCTCGCACCGTCAAAGAGATGCAGCGCGCTGGCGTGGCGGCGGTTCATATGGAAGACCAGGTGGCGCAAAAGCGCTGTGGTCACCGTCCGAATAAAGCGATTGTTTCCCAGCAGGAAATGGTTGACCGCATTAAAGCCGCAGCGGATGCCAAGATTGATCCTGACTTCTATTTGATTGCCCGCACCGATGCGTTCCAGAAAGAGGGACTTGATGCGGCCATTGAACGGGCTAACGCCTGTGTGGAAGCGGGCGCGGATGCCATCTTCGCCGAGGCCGTGCACACCCTGGACGATTACAAAGCCTTCTGCCAGAGGGTCAATGCGCCGATTTTAGCTAACATCACCGAATTTGGTGCGACCCCACTGTTTACTCAAACAGAGCTTGGCGACGTTGGCTGCCGTATGGTGCTTTATCCGCTCTCCGCGTTCCGCGCCATGAACGCCGCGGCACTGCAGGTTTACCAAAGCATCCTCGACAACGGCCACCAAAAAGACGTTGTACCGCTGATGCAAACCCGCGACGAGCTCTACGACTTCCTGAACTACCACGATTTTGAACAGAAGCTGGACGCCCTGTTTGCTGAAAAAGGCGATGACCAGTAGGCCAAACGCCAATGTAACGAACCACCATATTCATAAAAAATATTAAAAAAGTAACGATAGGAGACACACCATGGCTGATAAACCCGTGACAGGTGCAGGACTACGTGGCCAAAGTGCCGGTTCCACCGCGCTGTGTACGGTAGGCAAAACAGGTTCAGGCCTGACCTACCGTGGCTTCGATATCAAAGAGTTAGCTGAAAAAGCCAAATTTGAAGAAGTGGCTTACCTACTGTTAAAGGGCAAGCTGCCCAATCAAGCCGAGCTGGATCACTACACCAGCAAACTGAAAAGCCTGCGTGGGCTGCCCGATGCGCTGAAAACGGTGCTTGAGCAGATCCCTAAAGATGCCCACCCGATGGATGTGATGCGCACCGGCACCTCAATGTTAGGCAATCTGGAAACCGAGGAGAACTTTGATCAGCAGCAGGACGTCGCCGACCGGCTGCTAGCCGTGCTGCCCTCAATTATCTGCTACTGGTACCGCTTCTCCCACGACGGCGTACGCATCGATACCGAAACGGATGATGTCTCGGTAGGCGGTCACTTCTTGAATATGCTGCGCGGCGAGCCCGCTTCTGAGCTGCATGCGCGGGTAATGAACGTATCGCTGATTCTCTATGCCGAGCACGAGTTTAACGCCTCTACCTTTACCGCTCGGGTCTGCGCCTCGACGCTTTCTGATATGCACTCCTGCGTGACCGGTGCGATTGGCTCGCTACGCGGCCCACTGCACGGCGGCGCTAACGAGGCTGCCATGGCGATGATCGAAGATTGGCAGTCGCCTGAAGAAGCAGAAAGCAAGATTATGGGCATGCTGGAGCGCAAGGATAAGATCATGGGCTTCGGCCACGCGATCTATCGCGAGTCCGACCCACGCAATGCGATTATCAAAGAGTGGTCAAAAAAGCTGGCTGATGATGTCGGCGATAAAGTGCTTTACCCGGTTTCCGAGCGGGTTGAAGAGGTCATGTGGCGGGAGAAGAAACTGTTCTGTAACGCTGATTTCTTTCATGCCAGTGCGTACCACTTTATGGACATTCCCACCAAGCTGTTCACGCCGATTTTTGTTATGTCGCGGCTCACCGGCTGGGCGGCACACGTGTTTGAACAGCGCGCCAATAACCGCATTATTCGCCCCAGCGCCGATTACACGGGTCCCGAGAAGAGCGAGTGGGTGCCGATAGAAGCGCGAGACTGATCCGCGTGCTGCCCGGTGGCTTGGCCACCGGGCTTTTTTCCGCCCCTTCTTGTGAGTCTGCCTGCTATGAATACCGATTACCGTAAACCTCTGCCCGGCACAGCGCTTGAGTTTTTTGATGCTCGCGAGGCAGTGGAAGATATCCAGCCCGGTGCCTATGCACAGCTGCCCTATACCTCCCGCGTGCTGGCCGAACAGCTGGTGCGCCGCTGCGATCCTGCGCTGCTCACCGATGCCTTGAAACAATTGATTGAGCGCAAAAGCGACCTGGATTTCCCCTGGTACCCGGCACGCGTGGTCTGTCACGACATCCTGGGCCAAACCGCGCTGGTCGATCTTGCCGGACTACGCGACGCCATTGCGGAAAAGGGCGGCGACCCCGCCAAAGTGAATCCCGTAGTGCCGACCCAGTTAATTGTTGATCACTCGTTGGCAGTGGAGCATGCAGGATCGGAAGAGGGTGCCTTTGAGAAAAACCGTGCCATTGAAGATCGCCGCAACGATGACCGTTTTCACTTTATCAACTGGACCAAAACGGCCTTTGAGAACGTCGATGTGATTCCCCCCGGTAACGGCATTATGCACCAGATTAATCTGGAGAAGATGTCGCCGGTGGTGCAAAACCGCGATGGCATTGCCTACCCGGATACCTGTGTGGGCACCGATAGCCATACGCCCATGGTTGATGCTTTGGGCGTTATCTCCGTGGGCGTGGGTGGTCTGGAGGCCGAAAGCGTGATGCTGGGCCGTGCTTCCATGATGCGCCTGCCGGATATCGTCGGCGTAGAGTTGACCGGCAAACTGCAGCCAGGCATTACCGGCACCGATATGGTGCTGGCGATTACCGAATTCCTGCGTAAAGAGCGGGTGGTCGGTGCTTATCTGGAATTTTACGGCGAAGGAGCCAATGCGCTTACCGTGGGTGACCGCGCCACGATCTCGAATATGACCCCCGAGTACGGCGCCACGGCGGCGATGTTCTATATTGACGGCCAAACTATCGATTACCTGAAACTTACCGGTCGCGAGGACGAACAGGTAGCGCTGGTCGAAACCTATGCCAAGCATACTGGCCTGTGGGCGGACAGCTTGAGCGAGGTTGAGTATGAGCGAGTGCTGACATTTGACCTCTCGTCGGTCACCCGCACCCTGGCAGGCCCCTCCAATCCCCATGCCCACCTGCCTACTTCAGAGCTTGCCCAGCGCGGTATTGCCGTGGGGCTTGAGGCGGCGCAGGCGGAAGAGAAGGCCGGTAAAATGCCCGATGGCGCGGTGATCATCGCCGCCATTACCAGCTGCACCAATACTTCTAACCCCCGCAATATGGTAGCCGCCGGGCTGATTGCCCGTAACGCTAACCGGCTGGGTCTGCTGCGCAAGCCCTGGGTGAAGTCGTCGCTGGCGCCAGGCTCAAAAACCGTCAAGATGTATCTGGAAGAGGCCGGTTTGATGAGCGAACTGGAAAATCTCGGCTTCGGGGTGGTGGCCTACGCTTGCACCACTTGCAACGGGATGTCTGGGGCGCTGGAGCCAAAAATTGCCCAGGAAATTATCGAGCGAGACCTTTACGCCACGGCGGTGCTTTCCGGTAACCGTAACTTTGATGGTCGGATTCACCCCCACGCCCAGCAGGCCTTTTTAGCGTCACCGCCGCTGGTGGTCGCCTACGCCATTGCGGGCACCATTCGCTTTGATATTGAGAAAGATATTCTGGGTATCGATCAAGCGGGTAACCCCGTTACCTTGAAGGATATCTGGCCCGCCGATGAGGAGATCGACGCCATTGTCAAAGCGTCGGTAAAACCGGAGCAGTTCCGCCAGACCTATATTCCCATGTTCGACCTGGATAAAAGCGCCCGGGCCCAGGTGAGCCCGCTGTATGACTGGCGGCCCCAGAGCACCTATATCCGTCGCCCGCCCTACTGGGAAGGCAATATGGCCAAAGTGCGCACCCTCAAAGGCATGCGGCCGCTGGCGATACTGCCAGACAATATCACTACCGATCATCTGTCGCCCTCCAACGCGATTCAGTTGAACAGCGCGGCGGGTGAGTATCTGGATAAAATGGGCGTGCCGGAGGAGGACTTCAACTCCTACGCCACCCACCGTGGCGATCACCTCACTGCACAGCGCGCCACCTTCGCCAACCCCAAGCTGTTTAACGAGATGGTGCGCGACGCTGACGGCAAAGTAAAACAGGGGTCGTTGGCGCGGATAGAGCCAGAGGGCGAAGTGACCCGCATGTGGGAAGCCATCGAAACCTATATGGCGCGTAAGCAGCCGCTGATTATTATCGCCGGGGCGGATTACGGCCAGGGCTCTTCCCGGGACTGGGCAGCCAAAGGCGTGGCACTAGCGGGCGTAGAAGCAATTGCTGCCGAAGGCTTTGAGCGTATTCACCGCACCAACCTGATCGGCATGGGGGTGATGCCGCTGGAGTTTGAACCCGGCACCACTCGCATAACCCTAGGCCTGGATGGCACCGAAACCTTTGATGTCGTAGGCGCAGTTTCGCCAGGCGCGCAGCTTTCCTTGGTGATCCATCGCGACAGCGGTGACAGCGAGCGGGTAGCGGTGAAGTGCCGTTTGGATACCGCCGAGGAGGTGTCGATCTACACCGCCGGTGGCGTACTGCAGCGTTTTGCTCAGGACTTTCTTGAATCCACCAGCGCTGCATAGCCGGAGAGAATGCTTATGCCTTATGCCCCTCAGATTAAAATCCCCGCCACCTATATGCGTGGCGGCACCAGTAAGGGTGTGTTTTTTAAACTTAGCGATCTACCCGAAGCCGCCCAGCAGCCGGGCGTTGCGCGGGATCAACTGTTGTTGCGGGTTATTGGCAGTCCCGACCCTTATGAGAAGCAGATTGATGGTATGGGGGCAGCGACCTCCAGTACCAGCAAAACGGTGATTTTGTCGAAAAGCGACTCTCCCGAGCATGATGTGGATTATCTGTTTGGTCAGGTTTCCATCGATAAACCCTTTGTGGATTGGAGCGGCAACTGTGGCAATCTCTCCGCGGCGGTAGGCCCCTTTGCGATTGCCAATGGCTTGGTTGACCCGGCCCGTATCCCCGAAAATGGGGTGGTTGAGGTGCGCATTTGGCAGGCGAATATCCACAAAACCATTGTGTCGCGAGTGCCGATTAGTAACGGGGAAGTACAGGAAACAGGCGACTTTGAGCTTGATGGGGTGACCTTTCCCGCGGCTGAAATTCCAGTGGCGTTTATGGATCCGGCCGACGGGGAGGGGGCAATTTTCCCTACCGGTAACCTGATTGACCAGCTTGACGTTCCAGGCGTAGGAATATTGAAAGCAACGCTGATTAATGCCGGTATCCCCACGGTGTTTATAAATGCCGCTGATATTGGCTATACCGGCACGGAGCTGCAGGAGGCCATCAACGGCGACAGCAAAGCACTTAAGATGTTTGAAACCATTCGTGCCCACGGCGCTGTGCTTATGGGGCTGATCAGTGACATCAGCGAAGCCGCTAACCGTCAACATACGCCCAAAGTCGCTTTTGTAGGGCCTCCCGCAGACTATCTCTCATCAAGTGGTAAAAGCGTAAAGGCTGCTGACATTGATTTGGTGGTACGAGCACTCTCCATGGGCAAGCTACACCATGCCATGATGGGCACCGCCGCAGTGGCTATTGCTGCAGCCGCGGCCATTGAAGGTACGCTAGTTAACTTGGCAGCAGGTGGCGGCAAACTTAATGCCGTCACCTTTGGGCATCCTTCGGGTAGCCTGCGCGTCGGTGCAGAAGCAAATCTGATAGAGGGGCGTTGGCATATCGAGCAGGCGGTGATGAGTCGCAGCGCCCGGGTATTGATGGAAGGATGGGTAAGAATTCCTGATGACAGCTTTTAGGGCGCGTTCCTTGGGCCATACTGACTTTGAGCCATACTGAGTAGGTGATTCAACCGCAGGAGAGAGCGCTATGTTTTCCAGACCGTCTGCAAAATCGACAGTCACATCCGAAGCCAATGAGCGGCCTGATTACGACCCCGAGCTACAGGCGATCGCCGACTATGTACTCAATTATCAGGTGGCGTCCGATGAAGCACTGGAAACTGCCCGCTACTGCTTAATGGACACGCTGGGTTGTGGGCTGTTGGCGCTGCGTTTTCCTGAATGCACCAAGCACCTTGGGCCGATAGTCGAAGGCACAGTGGTGCCCTTTGGGGCACGGGTGCCGGGTACCTCGCTACGCCTTGACCCGGTGAAGGCGGCGTGGGACATCGGCTGTATCATCCGCTGGTTGGATTATAACGACACCTGGCTTGCCGCCGAGTGGGGCCATCCCTCCGATAATCTTGGTGCGATACTTGCCGTCGCTGACCATCTCTCCCAGCAGCGGGTCGCTCAAGGTGAAGCGCCACTGGTGATGCGTGATGTGCTCAACACCATGGTTATGGCCCATGAGATTCAGGGCGTGCTGGCGCTGGAGAATAGCTTCAATCGTGTCGGCCTTGACCATGTGGTGCTGGTCAAAGTCGCATCCACGGCGGTGGCCGCCAAGCTTTTGGGTGCCAACCGCGAGCAGCTGCTGTCGGCACTCTCCCACGCATGGGTGGATGGCCAAAGCCTGCGCACCTATCGCCACGCGCCCAATGCCGGGTCGCGTAAAAGCTGGGCCGCTGGGGACGCCACTTCACGGGGCGTGCGCTTGGCAGATATCGCCCTGCGCGGTGAAATGGGTATTCCCAGTGCATTATCGGCGCCCCAGTGGGGGTTCTACGATGTGCTGTTTAGCCATGCCAACAAAGATTTGAGCCTGAAGCCGGAAGCTGACCGCCGCCTACGCTTTCAGCGCGAATTCGGCAGCTACGTGATGGAGAATATTCTGTTTAAAATCTCCTTCCCCGCTGAGTTTCACGCCCAAACCGCTTGCGAAGCCGCTGTGACGCTGCACCCTCAGGTGAAAGATCGACTAGATGAGATCGATAAGATCGTGCTCACCACCCACGATTCAGCCATTCGGATTATTTCTAAAACCGGCGCGCTCGCCAATCCAGCGGACCGCGACCACTGCTTGCAATATATGACTGCGGTGCCGCTTATCTTCGGCGCGCTGACCGCGGAGCACTATGAAGATAGCTTCCATGCGGCCCATCCGCTGATAGATGAGCTGCGTGACAAGATGGTGGTGGAGGAGAATACTGAATATTCAGCGGCTTATCACGACCCGGATAAACGCTCTATCGCTAATGCGGTGCAGGTGTTTTTCAACGATGGCACGTCAACTGATCACATCGCGGTAGAGTACCCGGTCGGCCATCGGCGTCGGCGAGAAGAGGGGATGCCGTTATTAGTTGAGAAGTTTGAGCGCCATTTGGCGACACGTTTTGCGGCAAGTCGTTGCCAAGCCATTACTGAGCTATGTCGCCAACAGACAGCGCTTGAAGCCTTGCCCGTACACAAATTTATGGATTTGTGGATGATTTAAGGCGTGTCTCAACAATAGCCCGATGCTTATGCCACCGGGCTATTGTAGTGGTTTACGAAAGATAGGCTCCCCAATAAGTCTATTCAAACGTTACTTGTTCGCGCATGCGGTCCACCGTGGCAGGGCCAATGCCGCTGACGCGTTCAAGATCCTCAACGCTTTCAAAGGCGCCATTGGCTTCACGCTCTTCAATGAGCGCTTCAGCCCGGCTGGGACCAATGCCCGGTAGTTCGGCCAGTAGTTCAGCGTCGGCGGTATTGACGTTAATCGGGGCCACTTCTTGAGCCATCACGCCACTTGAAAGTCCTAAGCTAACGCTAAGCAGTAGTGCGGCCAACATTGCTTTAAGTGTCATGTTCATCCTCAATGATCCTTTTAATAACGTTGGAGTACGTGGGTTGCATAGACGACGTTGGGTAGTGGTTTTTACCCATGCCCAAGTTATTGATGAGCAAGATAAGCGCCGCTGCATTATTAACTTAGCTTTATTGAAAGCGCGTTTCTGTAAGAGATCTATGACGGCGTTTGTAAGTTTTTAGCTATCGATATATGGCAAAAGGCTTACATATAGCTTACATGTGGGGGGCGCGAGGAGAGGGAAGAGGCTGATACAATGGCCGAAAACGTATTTGGAGCAAGGTTGTGGCCACCGATTCCCCGATTATTATTGCCCTTGACTATCCCTCCCTAGATGCTGCGCTGTGTATGGCTGATCAACTAGATCCCGCCCGCTGCCGGGTGAAAGTGGGTAAAGAGCTGTTCACCCGCAGCGGCCCCGCTGTGCTTGAGGCGTTACACGGGCGTGGCTTTGAAGTATTTCTGGATCTTAAATTTCACGATATTCCCAACACCGTAGCCAGCGCCGTGCAGGCGGCGGCGGAGCAGGGTGTGTGGATGGTCAACGTGCACGCTAGCGGGGGGCGGCGGATGATGGAGGCGGCTGTGCAGCGCCTGGATCAGCACGCTTTAACGACCCACTTAATCGCCGTCACTGTATTGACCAGTATGCAGGCCGACGATTTGGCGGAGTTAGGCATAAAGGCCCCGCTGGCCGAGCACGTGGAGCGCTTGGCGCTGCTGGCGAAGCAGAGTGGTTTGCAAGGAGTGGTCTGCTCAGCCCAGGAGTCAGCGCGGATTAAAACCCTATGCGGCGAGTCTTTCTTGAAGGTGACCCCCGGTATTCGGCCAAGCTTTGCAGCCGCTAATGACCAGCAGCGGACGATGAGCCCCAGCGAAGCCATTGAGGCGGGGAGTAGTCATCTGGTGATAGGGCGACCTGTTACTCAGGCCGAGGACCCTATGGCCGCGCTGGAGGCGATTGAGGCTGAGTTGGCGCACCGCTAAACGAATAGCACGGCTAACTATTCTCCCTCTACGCCTATGACCGGCTTAATCGTGCCCCAGTAGCGGCAGCTGGGGCACTGCCACTGTAGCGCGTCGCTGGCAAAGCCGCAGCGTTGGCAGCGGTGGCGCGTACGGTTAAGCAGCAGCGCATCAGTATGATGTTTTAGTAGCAACAGGCGGGTATCAGGTGAGGGTTTTCCGCTAAGCCGCTGGCTTTCAATATATAGGTCGATCAGATAATCCAGCCCGCCTAAGCTTGGCACTGCGCGCAGGCGTTCGCCTATCAACTCAATCGCTTTGTCGACACCGTCACGCTGATGAACGAGCTGCCCTAGCGCAATAATGGTACTGGTGTAAGGTGCTTGCTCCAGTAGACGGTAGAGGTGAGCCTCAAAACCCGCTTCATCATTATTGCGCAAATAGGCGTGCTTGAGGGCAGGCAGGATGGTGGGAATATGAGCTATGTCCTGCCTCGGGATGTTGTCTAATCGCTCAACTGCGCGGGCATAATGTCCGTTGTCCATCTCTAATTCTGCCAGCAGCAGCGTGGCGCGAACGCAGTTTTCATCCAGTTGCAGGGCTTTCTTGAGGTGCTTTTTAGCCAGTGCTCGGCTGGCTTCACTAATTTCTTCCAGCGCCAGTTCGCATAGCCAGTGAGCCGCGGGACGGCGCATCTTGGGATACTGTTTGAGCAGCGGCTGGATCACATCGAAGGCTTGCTGCCAGGCTTTCTCGCGCTCCAATAAGTCGACGAGCAGCTGTTTGGCAGCATAGCGGTGATCATCATCACCGCTGTTTTCCAGCAGCGTATTGAGTAGCCGCTGCGCACGGTCGTGAACACCAAGGGTCATAAAGTCCCGGGCAAGTTCAAGCTGGATCTGTTCGTTGGTATGCTGCGAAAGGGCGGGCCGCGCCAATAGGTTTTGGTGAATGCTGACCGCTTTATCGGCCTCGCCGCGGGCGCGAAACAGTTTACCAAGCGCGATATGGGTATGAACCGTGTCGCTGTTGACCGAAAGCACGTTGATAAAGGTATTAATTGCTTCGTCGGGCTGCTCGTTAAGCAGGTAGTTTAGCCCGACGAAGTAATCCCGGGAGAGCGCCTGCGAGGAGGGCGCAGACGGCTGGGAGCGATGTCGGCGGCGTCCGGCTTGGCGATAACCTAACCCGTAACCGATGGCAATGGCGACCAACAGTACGCTTAGCAGCGCGACATCCAGCATTTATGCCAGTTCCTTGAACTCCTGGGTGCGTAGGCTATCCAGCTCTTTACGTTGCTGCTTATTGTGTCGCTGACTGCGGGCCAGGGTCGCCTTTAATCGCACGTAGACACCCAGCATGGCGAGCATGCCCAGCACAACGCCAAACACCAGTGTCGCTAGCAGCCAAACCGATAGCGATACCGCTGGCAGCTCCAACCAAATAAGGTTCAAGGCTATGGTTTGCTGATTATTAACGGCAAACAGAATGCCTACCAGCACTACAATGAGCAAAATGACGGCTAGAATCAGCCCTTTGATCCAACGCATGTGAGTTTCCTAGTCTGTGACGTTCACGGTAGCGCTATTGTGTACGACTCGAGCGGCGACGTCATCCCACAGAAGGTCGGATAACCCTAATAGCCGCGATTAGTAACCGAGTGCTCGACTAGCATCTACCTGCTCGCGTAGCTCCTTGCCTGGCTTAAAGTGCGGCACATACTTGCCTTCCAGATCAACCGCGTCGCCTGTTTTTGGATTGCGCCCTACCCGCGGTTCCCGGTAGTGCAGTGAAAAACTGCCGAAACCACGGATCTCAACGCGACCACCGCTAGAAAGAGAATCCGTCATGTCGTCCAGGATAATACGCACCGCCGTTTCAACATCTTTGGCGGACAACTCCGGCTGACGCATCGCAATTTGTTCGATTAATTCAGATTTAGTCATCGGTTGGCTCCCTGCAAACATTGAAGGCCGTGACGCGCTATCGACCTCGCTAACATCAAATTCAGCATACTGCGCAATTCACTATAAAACAATTCAGATAAAACAAGGTTCTAGGTACTTTTACAGCATAGGCGAAGTAGGGCGCTGGCGCGACCCTGTGGCTTAGGTATACTGGCCCTTCATTTCTTAGATCGGAGCGGCTGACGTTGAACGACGACAATTCCCCAGCAGCCATTTTGCGCAAACGGCTTTACTGGCACTCCCGGCGCGGCATGTGGGAGCTTGATCTGCTGCTTATCCCTTTTCTTGAACAGCGTTTTGACCATATCAGCGAAGCGGATCAACAGGCCTATCAGCAGCTGATTGAAGGTGAAGATCAGGATCTTTTTGTTTGGCTGATGCACCGCGAGTGGCCCGAGGAGCCTAGCCAGCGGCGTATCGTACAAATGATCGTTGAACATGCTGAAACCACCGATAATTCTGCCTATCGTACCCTCTAAGTATTGGCTACTGGCCCAATGTGGGTTGTTGATTGGGGTAGTGGTGCTGAGCTATTGGGTAGGGGGTAAGCTCGCGGCAGGGGCGATGGTAGTGTTAGGCGCTGCCTTTGGGTGGCGGGGCTATCTTCGCCAACCCAAAGGAGTGCTCTCGCTGACGTCGATGGGGTCACATTTCCAGGGCCGCTGGCTGCGCGATTCGCAGTCAGCGGAGGCGGGCCTGACCCAACATGAGGTGCAGGGTGAAGCGCATCAAGTGCACTGCGACTATTTAGGGCCCTGGTTGATCGGACTTTACGTGGGTAAACAGCGGGTTTGGCTCTGGCCTGATAGTGCGCCGCAAAAAAGCCTGCGAGAAACACGTAAGTTATTTCACCGTCCCGGTCGTTAAATCGGTTATCGAAAGCGCAGAGGCAATGGCTTCGGGCTGATGGTGGGGCCAGTCGGTGGCGTAATGCAGTCCGCGGGACTCATGGCGCTGCTGAGCGGCGAGTACCGTCAATATGGCTAGCTGTAGCGTTTGCTGTAAGCGTTTGCCTTCCGGGGCAGTTAAGGCCCCTTCTAGTTCTTCCAGGCTGTTTAGCAGCGCCTTCAAGTTCGCCAGGGCAGTATTTAGCCCGGTTGCGCTGCGCACAATGGAGACATGCTGGCTCATGGTGGTTCGCATCTGTTGGCGTATGGCGCTGAGCTTTGCCTTGGGAAAAACGGCTGCAGCCCGCGCCGGGGGCTGGAACTCGCTAATGTGGATAGTTTGGTCGCCTTGTTCCTGTCCGTCTGCTAACAGCGCCTGGGCACAGCTGCGTGCAAACACTAAACACTCTAACAGTGAGTTGCTGGCCATTCGGTTAGCGCCGTGCAGGCCCGTGCAGGCCGTTTCTCCGATAGCATAGAGGTGGGCTACGTCGGTGGCGCCTTGTAGGTTGGTGGCGACACCGCCGCAGCTATAGTGGGCGGCAGGCACCACGGGAATGGCCTGCTGGGTGATGTCGATGCCTCGGGAGGCACAGTGCCCCAGAATAGTGGGGAAGTGGTGACGAATCGCTTGTTCACCTAAATGGCGAATGTCCAGCCACACGTGCCCCAGGGAGCTGCGCTGTATTTCAGCATCAATGGCGCGGGCTACCACATCGCGAGGAGCTAATTCTGCGCGGTTATCCAGTGCCAGCATAAAACGCTGCCCCGCCTCGTTAAGCAAATGCCCGCCTTCACCACGAACTGCCTCACTAATCAAAAACGCCGGGCCTTCGGGGTCAAACAGGCAGGTGGGGTGAAACTGCTGAAACTCTAGGTTCATTAGCCTAGCGCCCAGCTCTGCGGCCATCATCATGCCTTCACCGCTGCTTGGAGCGGGCGTCGTGGTGTGGCGGTAAAGACCGCTTGCCCCGCCGGTTGCCAACACGGTATGGCGTGCGGTGAGCGAATGCCACCGGTGGTTAGTATCGTTGCCATAGGCTCCGCAGCAGGCGCCTTGATCATCTTTTAGCAGGCCGACTACGGTTAGATCGTTGCGTTGGGTTATGTTGGCATGCCGTGCAACGTTGGCTAATAAGGTGTCCACCACGGCGCGGCCTGTGGCGTCGTCAGCGTGGATGATGCGCCGGGCATTGTGACCACCTTCACGGGTGAGGTGATAAGGGTAGCGCGCGGCGGGGTCGGGCTCGGGTGTAAAGGGAACGCCCTTATCAATCAGCCACTGAATAGCCGCGGGTCCGTGGGTAACGGTAAAGCGAACGGCCTCGATATCGCATAGCCCATCACCCGCGATCAGAGTGTCGTTGATATGCGCTTCGAGATCGTCATCCGGCGAGAGCACGGCGGCAATACCGCCTTGGGCCCAACGGCTGGCCCCTTGGTCGTCTTGAGCGGGGCGCACCAGTGTTACTGACATATGATCAGCAATTTCCAGGGCAAGGGTCAGTCCAGCGACGCCGCCGCCAATGATAAGTACATCGGATGTTGGCGTGCTCATAGTGCCCGCTCCTTCTTGATACTGACCAAAATATTGCAACCCTTAGGGCCTGTTGACGTTTCAGCGCGAACCGCGTTGCACCACAAAGCGCGCCAGACAAGGCGCAAAACGCAGGGAAGGGTGGTTCCCTTTTCAAGTTTTGCAACGCCGTATGGCGCGCTTTGTGGTGTAACCCGTAGGGCTGGGCCCGTTTTTACCCGCGGCGGCGTTAGTCGTCGTTCATTTGGAACCACCAAACGTCTCTCCTCCTGCCTTGCCGCGAATAAAAACGGGCTCCAGCGCGGCCGCGAGTGAAACGTCAACAGGCCCTAGCTTCGCCGAGCGCAAATAGTTAGGAGGCAGGCATCATAGCGTGGCGATTCGCGTTTAGCGATGTTTTAGGGTAAGAAATACGTGATTCTGGGCGCTCAAATGAGCCATGTTCTGACGCACTGACGGTCGCAACAGAGGCAATGTAAATAGATAACCAGAATAAGAAGTTGAATCACTAGAAGAGGTAATGCGGAAGGCAGGGGGTAAGCAGCTAACTAGATAATGGTGCCCGGAGCCGGACTTGAACCGGCACGGGGTTTCCCCCGAGAGATTTTAAGTCTCTTGCGTCTACCGATTTCGCCATCCGGGCTATACATTACAAACAATCACATCACAATGCTGTTTCATGCTACTTAAAACATCATTGCGGTACAAAAATGGAGGCTGGAGTCGGAATCGAACCGGCGTACACGGAGTTGCAGTCCGCTGCATAACCACTCTGCCATCCAGCCTCAAGAGTCGTTAGGGCGGGAAAGGAGATACGATCGGACTGGCGCACCAGCTCACGACCCTAGCCTGCTTTACCACACTATCCAAGTTGGAGCGGGAAAGGAGATTCGAACTCCCGACCCTCGCCTTGGCAAGGCGATGCTCTACCACTGAGCTATTCCCGCTCGACTCGAGGGCGAATTATACGGATCGCCACCGGGTTGTCAATCAATGAATTAATTCGCGTTCCCTATTTACTAATCAGCAGCTTACATGGAACGGCTAAGATGCGGCCAGGCGGCTTTCAGGTACTGAATCATTGACCACAGCGTCAGGATAGCGGCGGTATACAGCACTACAACACCCAGCAGTGCAAATTCGTGCGACGGCGGCAGCGCCAGCAAGATTAGCAGCGACACCATTTGCAGGGTCGTTTTCAATTTGCCCACCCAAGAAACCGCCACCATGCCGCGTTTGCCCATTTCGGCCATCCACTCGCGCAGCGCTGAAATAACAATTTCACGGCCAATAATCACCAGCGCCGGAAGCGTTAGCACCAGGGTGTCGTAACGCTCGATCAATAACGCCAGGGCCACGACGACCATGAGCTTGTCGGCGACCGGGTCTAAAAAAGCGCCGAAGGGCGTTGACTGGTTCCAGCGTCGCGCTAAATAGCCGTCCAGCCAGTCGGTGATGGAGGCCAGTCCAAATAGGCCCGCCGCCACGGGCATGCTCCAACTGAAGGGTAGATAAAACAGCACCACCAGCAGTGGAATAAAGGCGATTCTCGCCAGTGTCAGTATGTTGGGTATGTTCATCGCAGGGTGCGATCCTTGCCGGAAAATCAGAGGATTCGAAGTGTCTGGGGCTCATTCTATCCCCCTTGGTCGATAGCATCCATGCCAAACGGGCGTTTATCCGTTGAGCGCCCGATAAATACTCTCTGCTAACGACGCATTAATGCCGGGTACGCGGGCGAGTTCATCGCGGCTGGCCTTTTGCACTCCCTGCAGGCCGCCAAAGAAACGTAATAACTCCCGCCGACGTTTAGGGCCAATGCCGGGAATATCCTGCAGGGTGGAGGTGCGTCGCGCTTTATCGCGCTGAGCACGGTGGCCCGCAATGGCGAAACGGTGTGATTCATCGCGAATATGCTGGATCAGATGCAAAGCGGGGGAGGCCGGGTCCAGATCGAGCGGGTTGTCAGCGGTTTCCACAAACAGGCTTTCGAGCCCCGCTTTGCGCGTAGTGCCCTTGGCGACGCCCAATAGCATGATGTTGCTGATGTCGAGTTGTTTAAACACCTCGCGGGCCATATTAAGCTGCCCCTTGCCCCCGTCGACGATCAAAATATCGGGGGCAATCGCTTCACCACTTTTTACCCGCTTAAGGCGCCGTGTCAGGGCCTGCTGCATAGCCGCGTAGTCGTCGCCGGCGGCGACCCCCTCAATGCGGAAGTGGCGGTAGTCGCTTTTACGGGGACCTTGATGATCAAAAACCACGCAGGAGGCAACGGTCGCCTCGCCGTGGCTATGGCTAATGTCGAAACACTCAAGACGCTGTGGCGTGTTCTCTAAGCCCAACGCTTTCTGCAGGGCGGTAAAGCGCTGGGTAAGCTGGGTTTGATTGGCCAGTTGCGAGGCCAGCTGCTGCTCAGCATTAGTAATGGCGAGCTGTTGCCACTGGGCGCGGTGGCCGCGCACTTGGCTGGTGACGCGAATGCGTTTGCCCGCCTGTTGGGTCAGCGCTTCGGCGATCAGTTCGCTGTCGTCTAACGGATGGCTAGTAATCACCTCGCTGGGCACGCTGTGCGGTTGACCAAAATAGTACTGGCTAACCACCTCGGTGAGTAGCGTCTCTAGCGGTAGGTCCAGATCGTTTTTTGGCGTGTGATGGCGTGCCCCCAATAGGCGGCCGTCACGGACGCTTAACACGGAAACACCCAGTGCACCGGGGCGCTGGGCGAGGGCAAAAATGTCGGCATCACCGCCACCGGTATCAACAAACTGGCGCTGCTGAAGCTGGCGCAACTGCTGAACCTGATCACGCAAGCGAGCGGCTTCCTCAAAGTTAAGCGCCTGGCTGGCGGCTTCCATCGCCTCCATCAGCTCCTGAGTCACACGCTCACTTTTGCCTTCAAGGCACATCACCGCGTGTTCGAGATCGCGTCGGTAGTCCTCGGCGGAGATATAGTCGACGCAGGGGGCGCTGCAGCGCTGAATCTGATACTGCAAGCAGGGGCGCGAGCGGTGGGCAAACACGCTGTCTTCGCAGTTGCGAATATGAAATATCTTTTGCATCAGCGCTAAGCTTTCGCGCACGGCGCCGCTGCTGGGGTAGGGGCCTAAATAGCGGCCGTCGTCGCTGCGTTGCCGGGCGCGTTTATACTCAAGAGCCGGGTAGGGGTGGCGGTCAGTGACAAACACAAACGGGTAGGACTTATCGTCGCGCAATAAAATATTGTAGGGCGGACGCAGTTGTTTGATCAGCGTTTGTTCGAGCAGGAGGGCTTCAGTTTCCGTGCGCGTGACGGTTACCTGGACGTCGGCGATACGCCCTACCATGGCCTGGGTTTTAGTATTCAACTGGCCGCGGAAATAGCTGGCAAGGCGCGTTTTTAAGCGCTTGGCTTTGCCTACATAGAGGGTGTTGCTTTGCTCATCAAGCATCCGATAAATCCCAGGCGAGGAGCTTACCGAGCTCAAGAACTGTTTTGAATCAAAGGTCATATCAGCGTGTAGGTACCCAATAACAGCAGGAGAAAAAGGGGGTTATATTTGGGTGCCGTCAAACCCCTCGACCAGCCCGTGACGAAGCGCTAGGTGAGTAAGCTCGACGTCGGTAGCCACCTGTAGTTTATCAAAGAGTCGGTAGCGATAGGTATTGACCGTTTTAGGGCTTAGATGGAGGCGATCGGAGATATCTTGCACACGCTGGCAGTTAACAATCATGAGCGCAATCTGTAGCTCACGGTGGGAGAGGTGGCTAAACGGATTATCCTCATCGGTAAAGTGTGACATAGCCAGCCGCTGGGCGATTTCTTGACTGACATGGCGTCGGCCATGGAACACCTGGCGGATGGCGTCGGTCATTTCTAGGGCATCTGCCCCCTTGCTCAAAAAGCCCGAGGCGCCGGCTTCGAGCATGCGGCGCAGTACGCTGTCTTCCATGTGTGCGGTTAAGATCAGCACCTTAACGTCTTTCATGCTGCGGTTAATACGCCGAGTGGCTTCAAGCCCGCCGATGCCTGGCATGCGAATGTCCATCAACACGATGTCGGGTTTTAAATGGCGGCATTGGGTTACCGCACTTTCACCGTCGTCGACCTCGCCCACAATTTTAATGTCGCGCTCTTCGTTTAGCAGGTGAGCAATGCTAGTTCTGACTAGGTGATGATCATCGGCGATAAGTACAGTGATCAATGGACAGGCTCCTGCTTGGAAACATCATGGGCTCAGGCGTTGGCCTCGGGCGCTGCTTTATCGTGTCAGCTGCATATAGAGTGCCACAGCTAACGACAAAGGAGAATTAGTTGGCCGCTGATGATGTGGATACTTGACCAAGATAAATGTTCAACGTAGTATTCGCCTCGCTGTTGACAGATAGCATGTGGGGCCTTAGCTCAGCTGGGAGAGCGCAACACTGGCAGTGTTGAGGTCAGCGGTTCGATCCCGCTAGGCTCCACCATTATTTTGCGTTACAAAGATTCCAGAAAAAAGCCTCGTTTAACAACGAGGCTTTTTTTCGACTTTAAAAGCTGATTACGCAGCGATTTTTCCTAGCAGTAAAAATTCAATTAGCGCTTTTTGCGCGTGCAGACGATTCCCGGCTTCCTGCCAAACTACCGCACGCGGGTCTTCGAGCAGGGTGTGGCTAATCTCTTCGCCGCGATGCGCGGGCAGGCAGTGCAGAAAGAGTACGTCCTGGTTGGCTTGATCAAGCATCGCTTCGGTGACTTGGAAACCTGCAAAGTCGGCCTCACGTTTCGCCTGTTCCTCTTCTTGGCCCATAGAAGCCCAGACGTCGGTGGTGATTAAGTCAACCTGTTTTACCGCTTCCTGTGGGTCGTGCAGCAGCGTCACTTGATCGCCAGCGGCCGCCATAATGTCTGCACGGGGCTCGTAGCCTTTGGGGCAGCAAATGCGCAGATGAAAACCAAACTGGCGAGCGGCATTGATCCAGGAGTGGCACATATTGTTGCCATCACCGATCCATACCGCTGTACGTCCTTTTACACTGCCGCGTAGCTCGGTCCAGGTCATCACGTCGGCAAGTAGCTGGCAGGGGTGGTAATCATCGCTCAAGGCGTTAATGACCGGTACGCTGCTGGCGCTGGCGTAGGTTTCTAGCCCTGCGTGGGAGAAGGTGCGAATCATGACCGCATCGACCATTTCAGACAGTACGCGAGCGGTGTCTTCAATCGGCTCGCCCCGGCCTAGCTGGGTATCCCGGGGGGAGAGAAATAGTGCGTGGCCGCCAAACTGCGCCATTCCCGTTTCAAATGAAACCCGCGTACGCGTTGACGATTTTTCAAAGATCATCGCCAGGGTGCGGTTGGGTAATGGTGTATAAACAGGACCTTGGGCTTTGAGATTGGTTTTGATCGTAATGGCGCGCTGGATCAAATAGTCCAGCTCATCCGGGGTCAAATCTAGCAAGGTCAGGAAATGGCGTGTCGCCATAAGAGCTTCTCTCCGCGTAAAAACACTATCCTAGCGATGCTGCAGGGGATGCGCAACGCGGACGGCATGCGTAGAATGCCCTTTACACGTTAAAGCCGAGCGCTCTACTCAGGTACTAGTCTTAAGTACTATTCGGGTTCAAGAACCCGGTTCAAGGGCCAAGCCAAGTAGATGGGTGAGAGGGTATCGGTCATTGATAAGCGAGGAGATAGTATGAGCACGACTGCCGAAAACATTCAGCGTCAAATTAGCGAAAATCCGATCCTGATTTACATGAAAGGGTCGCCCCAACTGCCTCAGTGCGGGTTTTCTGCCCAAACCGTTCAAGCGCTGATGAGCTGCGGAGAGCGTTTTGCATTCGTTAACGTTCTGGATAACCCGGATATTCGCACCGAGCTGCCCAAAATTGCCAACTGGCCGACCTTCCCCCAGCTGTGGGTAGAAGGTGAACTCGTGGGGGGCTGCGATATCGTGGTTGAAATGCATCAAAATGGCGAGCTTGAAAAGCTGGTAAAAGCGGCCGCTGAGCGTGCCGGTGCGGCGGAAGGCGGTGATAACGCCTAGGCGTTGTCGATTACTCCGTCTGCTGCTGGCGGTTGGCGGGCTGCGGTGCAGCCGCTAGAATGGCGTTTGTTATCGCATCGTCTTTGTTATGCATCTTGGCACTTGCCTCGCGCTGGCTACAGCGTGAGGTAAGGCAGCCCGCCGAAGGATATACAGCTTCATGAGCTATCAGGTTCTGGCCCGCAAGTGGCGGCCGCGCACATTCCACGAACTCGTGGGCCAGGCCCATGTTCAACGCGCCTTGGTCAATGCCCTTGATCAGGGCCGTCTGCACCATGCTTACCTATTTACGGGTACCCGCGGGGTGGGCAAAACCACCTTGGCGCGTATTCTTGCCAAATGTTTGAATTGCACCGCCAATGGCCGTGGTGATGAAGGCATTACCTCTACTCCCTGTGGACAGTGCGATAGCTGTCAAGCGATTGATGAAGGCCGCTTTGTTGATTTAATAGAGGTCGATGCGGCGTCAAGAACCAAAGTAGAAGATACCCGGGAGCTGCTGGATAATGTTCAGTACGCACCGACTCAAGGGCGTTATAAGGTGTACCTGATTGATGAGGTGCACATGCTTTCCACCAGCAGTTTCAATGCGCTGCTGAAAACGCTGGAAGAGCCGCCTCCCCACGTTAAATTTCTGCTGGCGACCACCGATCCGCAAAAGCTACCGCCGACGGTTCTCTCGCGCTGCCTCCAGTTTACCCTCAAACATATGCCGCCAGAGCGCGTGGTTGAGCACCTGACCTATGTACTGGGTGAGGAGCACGTTGAGTTTGACGAAAGTGCGTTATGGCTATTGGGTAAAGCAGCGGAAGGTTCCATGCGTGATGCCATGAGCCTGACCGATCAAGCCATTGCGTTTGGTCAGGGGGCGGTGCGCCATGCGGATGTGGCCGCCATGCTGGGCACCTTGGATCACCGCCATATTCTTGGGCTGGCAGAAGCCCTGGCCGATGTGGATGTGCAGCGCCTGCTGGGCGAGGTAGCCCAATTAGCCGAACAAGGCCCTGACTTTGCCGCGGTGCTGGATGAGCTTTCGAGCATGCTACACCGACTAGCGGTGGCGCAGATGGTGCCGGACGCCGTGGATAACAGCCACGGTGATCGTGACGTTATCCTGCAACTGGCGAGCCGCTTTACCGCTGAGGACATTCAGCTCTATTACCAAATTGGTATTCAGGGCCGCGGGGACATGGTGCATGCCCCTGATTTGCGCAGTGCGTTAGAGATGACGCTGCTGCGCATGCTGGCGTTTCGCCCTCAGGGGGTGCCGAAACCGCCGCGTACCCCGCTACCGCTGCGCCGCGAGCCTTCAGAGACGGCAGCGACTCAAGCGTCAGTGGTGGAGGCGGCTTCACCAGCGCCGCAGCCCGCGCCAGAAGCTGATACCCCGTCAGAAGCTCCGCCGCCCGAATCTCAGTCAAAGCCGCCAGCAGAGCCCCATCCGCAAGCGTCCGTGCCTGCTGCCGAAGAGAAACCTCCGCTGCAAGAGCCACCTCCTTGGACTCTCGAAACTGATACAGCAGCGTCCGAGATTGATGCTCCCCAGCAAGCTGCTGAGCCAGCGGCGATGGCTGAGCCTGAGCGTGCTAATGAGCCAGAGCCAACCGTAACCCCTGAACCAGCCGCTGGGGCTGAGACTGTAGAGCCCACCACGGCTGAGGCGCCAACAGCTCAACCAGAGGCTCTTTCAGAAGCCAGTCCAGAAACTCAGTCAGAAGCCATTCCCGAAACCGTTCCTGAAGCCGTTCCTGAAGCCCTGTCAGGCAAGCTGGACAATGCTAAGTGGCTGGAGTGTTTTGACTCCCTGGGCTTGGGCGGCTTAACCCGTAACTTGGCGGGCAACTGCTTGGTCGAGAGCGACGACGGCACGTTGCTGACGCTGCGCTTAGATCCCAGTCAAGAAGCAATGCAGGCTGAGGTACACCAAACGCGTATTGAGCGGGCGCTCAAGGAGCAGGGTATACCCCGGCGAATAGCGTTTTACGTTGCCGAGTTGTCTAATAGCCTGGAAACGCCCCGCCAGCGCGAAGAGCGCCTTAATAAAGAGCGCCATGCCCAGGCGGTTGATCTACTCAATCACGACCCACATGTACAGAAGTTACAGCAGGCGTTTGGGGCAAAGCTGATAGAATCCAGCGTAAAGCCTGCCGACGCGATACGCTAAGCGCTTGTCATTGAGTCGAAGCATTAACATCTTTTTAACTAGAAAATTTTAACTACGTACGTTGGAGATCAGACCATGCTTAAAGGTGGAATGGGCAACTTGATGCAACAAGCCCAAGAAATGCAGGAAAAAATGCAGCGCGCCCAAGAAGAGGTAGCGAAAACCGAAGTACAGGGCGAAGCGGGTGCCGGTATGGTGAAGGTCACCATGAACGGTCGCCACGACGTTTCCAACGTGTCCATTGACCCCAGCGTGATGGAAGAGGACAAAGAGTTGCTGGAAGATTTGTTAGCGGCGGCGGTCAACGACGCAGTGCGCAAATTGGAAGTTAGCTCTAAACAGAAGATGGAAGAAGCCACGGCGGGTTTAAACCTTCCGCCTGGCTTTAAGATGCCGTTCTAAGCAATGCGTTTTTCTCCTCTCGTTGAGCAGTTAATGGAAGCGTTTCGCATACTGCCAGGCGTTGGGCCCAAAACGGCCCAGCGCATGGCGATGCACCTACTTGAGCGTGAACGACCAGGTGGGCAGCGACTAGCTTCGGTCATTCAACAGGCGATTGAAGAAGTCGGTTATTGCCAGCGTTGTCGAACGCTCACCGAAGCTGATATCTGTGCGCTGTGTGAGAGCCCGCGTCGGGATGATGCGCTGCTTTGCGTGGTGGAATCGCCCGCCGATCAACTGGCGATTGAAGAAGCCGGTGGCTTTAAAGGGCGCTATTTTGTGCTCCATGGGCACCTTTCGCCGCTAGATGGCGTGGGGCCAGAGTCGATTGGTTTAGACTTGCTGGAAGCACGCGTTGCTGAAGGGCTCATTGAAGAGGTGGTGTTGGCGACTAACCCCACCATCGAGGGTGAAGCGACTGCCCATTACATTGCTGCGCTGCTATCTGAACATGGCGTCAAACTTTCTCGGCTCGCTTATGGCGTTCCCATGGGCGGTGAACTGGAATACGTTGATGGCGGTACCTTAAGCCGTGCCTTTAATGGTCGTCTGCCGTTTGCCAGCGAATAAGCCTACCTAAAACGCAAGCGCGGTAGCGTTTGCGCCAACTTGGAAGAATGCTTTTGTCCTCTCTTACTCCCTCTTATCAATGGCTTGATACCCCTGATGCGCTTGATGCGGCATGCGAACAAGTAGCCGATGCGGCCGTGATTGCTCTGGATACCGAGTTTTTCCGAGAGAACACTTTTTTTCCAGTCCCCGCGCTGATTCAATTCACCGCCGGTGAAGAGGCTTATCTGATTGACCCGGTGGCCGTCCCGTGTACCGATAAATTTCGCGCTCTGCTGCAGAATAGTGCCATCAAGTTGCTGCACGCTTGCAGCGAAGATCTAGAAGTCTTCCAACACTGGGCGGGGGTATTGCCAGAGCCGCTCATTGACACCCAGGTGGTACAAGGCTTCTTGGGCGAAAACCCTGGCATGGGGTATCAAAAGCTGGTCGAATTTTGGGTCGGTGAAACCCTGCCGAAAGAGGAGACCCGCTCGAATTGGCTAGTGCGCCCGCTGTCGCCTGCGCAGTGCCACTACGCCGCGCTGGACGTTATCTATTTACTCAAAGTCTGGACGCTGCAGGCTGAAAAGCTTGCCATATTGGGGCGCCGTGAGTGGGTCGACGCTGAGTGCACAAGCCTAATTGAACAGGCGGGCCGCAGCGTTGATAACGACCAACAGTGGTATACCCGCCAACGCCAGCTATGGCGCCTCACGCCCCGTCAAATGGAAGCGTATCGGCTGATGACCACCTGGCGTGAAGGCGAAACGCGCCGTCGCAACTTGCCGCGTAATTGGTTGATTAGTGACAAGCTGCTGTTTGCGATCGCCGAAAAGATGCCGAGCAATCGCTTCGAGCTCGCCGAGGTGGAAGGCGTTAAGCCGATGCTCATCAAAAAAGAGGGCGATGCACTGCTGGCGATGGTCAAACAGGCCCAGCACTGCGATGAAATAGCCCTGCCCAAGCGCTGGCCGGACCCCATGCACCCGACGTTCAAGTCACGCTTTAAAGCGCTCAAGAAGGTGGTAACCGGCAAAGCCGATGACTTGGGGGTGGCACCGGAAATGCTGATGCGCCGCCGGGATATTGAAACACTGGTGATGCAGGACTTGGCGGGTGAGCCTTTCACTTGGCCGACCGGTTGGCGGGGCGAGTATTTGAATGGTGCGCTGGCCCAAGCCCTTGAGGAACGACCATCATGAGCGACAAGCTGATTTGCGAGGTTTTCAAAAGCTCGCGTAAAGATGAGATGTATTTATACCTCGATAAGCGTCAAGGATTTGCTAACGTCCCAGAGCAGTTACTGGAAACGTTTGGCAAGCCTGTGCCGGTGTTTACCATGCTACTGACCGCGGACAAAAAATTGTCACGGGTGAATGCCGCAGACGTGGTGGAAGGTATTAAAGAGAAAGGCTTCTATTTGCAAATGCCGCCGCCTAAAGAAGCCTATTTGCTTGACGTGCATCGCGCCCATGTTGCCTCGCGTTCTAATGCACGTTCTGATCAAGAGTAGCGACAGGCAGTTATGAATTTTCTTGCCCATGCCTGGCTGGTGAGCGCCGGAAGCGATGATTTTCTCTACGGAAATTTAATTGCTGATGGCGTTAAGGGTCGCGATTTAAGCGCTTGGTCTAGCGCCACTGCGCTGGGTATTCGCCATCACCGCCGGGTGGATGCCTGGGTAGATAGTCATACCTGCGTTGTTAATGCGCGACGCCGTGCGCCAGCTGACCAACGTCGCTATGCGGGTATTGCTCTGGATATGGTGTGGGATCATTTCCTGGCCCGGGATACGGCGGGCCAGGCGGATCAAGAGGCGATTGTGGAGCGTTGTTATCGGCTGCTCTCCGCGCGCCCTGCGCCAAATCGGTTGGCGGGTATGATGCCGATTCTCGTCAAGCACGACTGGTTAAGAGGCTACGCTGACTTTGCTTTCACCTGCAGGGCGATTGCCGGTATCGGGCGGCGTTTGTCTGGCCCCAATCAGTTGGCGGCCTTAGTGCCTTGGCTCCACGATGATTATCAAGCGCTAGAAAATGACTTCCAGACACTATGGCCCGAGCTATTGGCTGAATTAAGCTACTAAGCTACACCCCATAATAAAGAGTTTTTCCGTGACAATGAGGCATGACAGGAGGGAGACAGCGATGCGCGAACGTTTTTGGGAGCGCTTTACCCTTGAAGAGCTAACGCCCCAGGAGTGGGAGGCGCTATGCGACGGCTGTGGGCAGTGCTGCCTGCTAAAGCTGCACGATGAGGATACCCAGGAGTTGGCGGTGCTCAATGTGGCTTGCCGCCTGCTGGATATCCACAGCTGTCAGTGCAGTGATTATGCCAACCGCTTTGACAGCGTGCCCGACTGTACTCAGCTGACCCCTGCCTTGGTCAAAGAGTTTACCTGGCTACCGCAAAGCTGCGGCTACCGGCGGGTGGCGGAAGGGCGCAAGTTGGCAGGCTGGCACCCGCTGTTAAGCAATGACGCCGAACGGGTTCACCGCAAAGGGGTGAGCGTGCGCAGCTTTGCGGTGTCCCAAGATGAAGTGCCTGAACAGCAGCTAGAGTCGCACATTATTGCCGTGCTGCCGATGTGATGCCAACCATGCCTGCAGTGCTTCAAAAGGCATAGGCCGGGCGAATAGATAACCCTGAAACACATCGCACTTCAACGCCATCAACTGCTGTTGCTGCTGAGGCGTCTCTACCCCCTCCGCGACGACCGTCAGATCGAGGTGGTGAGCCAGGGCAATAATACCCTGTACGATAGCCGCGTCTTTGCTGTTGTTGGCGATATTGTTGATAAAACTGCGGTCAATTTTTACCTTATCAACGGGTAGGTGGCGCAGGTAACTCAGGCTTGAAAAGCCAGTGCCAAAATCGTCAATGGCAACGCTGATCCCCATTTCACGCAGCGCATGCAGCGTCTCAATCGCGGCGTCGGTATCGTTCATCAATATGCCTTCGGTTAACTCAAGTTCTAGCGATGTTGCGCTGAGCCCGGTGGCTTCAAGGGTAGCGCTGAGCGAGCTTAAAAAACTTGGCCGGTGAAACTGCATCGGCGAAAGGTTGACCGATATACGGCAGTGGCTGGGAAGCCGCGGCCGAAGCCTCAGGAAATCCCGCGCGGCGCGCTCTATTACCCACTGGCTTAAGGCGATAATTTGTCCTGTCTCTTCAGCAATAGGGATAAACAGCACCGGTGAGATAGCGCCTTTGGTCGGATGGTTCCAACGGACCAGCGCCTCGAAGCCCTTAACGTGCCCATCGGCCGTTAACAACGGCTGATAATGCAGTTCAAACTGCTCATTCAGAATCGCTTCCTGCAATTCATTTCTCAGCGTCACCCGCTGGGTTAGTTTTTGATTAATATCTTGAGTGAAGGTTTGTAAGGCATTGCGGCCTTGCTGCTTGGCTTTGTACATCGCCATATCGGCTTGCTGAAGCAGCTCTTCAGGTTGCGCCAGCTGTTTGTCATTGAGCGCAATGCCAATACTGGCTGAAAGATAAAGTTCATGTCGATCAATACAGTAGGGCAGTGCAAGCGCTTCAAGCAAACGCTCTCCAATGTCCTGCGCTTGCTGGGGGCTATGCAAATCCGGTAGCAGCAATACAAACTCATCGCCCCCGAAACGGCACAAGGTGTCGGAAGGCCTGATCGCCTGCTCAAGCCGTCTAGCGACGTTGATAAGCACTTGGTCGCCAATGCCATGGCCCAGGGTGTCGTTGATCGGCTTGAATTCATCCAAGTCAATAAACAGCACCGCTAAATGTTGATTGTGCCGCCGGGCGAGCTCAACATCATGGCGCAGATGATCCTCAAACAGGGCGCGGTTACCAAGGCCCGTCAGTGCATCGTGGGTGGCATGAAAAGCGAGCGCGTTCTCATGGTCCCGACGCTCAGAAATATCGTTAATACTGCCCACAAAGTGCGTGATATGACCGTTATGGGAGCGCACCGGGGAGAGAAATAGGTTATTCCAGAACGCTTGACCGTTTTTGCGGTAGTTACGTAGGGTCAAGGTGATATCGTGCTGCTGAGTAAGAGCATGCTGGATATCGGTCATTTGCTCTGGGTCGGTATCTTGGCCTTGTAAAAAACCGCAGTTGCGCCCTTTTGCCTCTTCCAGCGAATAGCCTGTTATGGCCACAAAGGCGGGGTTTACATAAACAATGGGGTAGTCAGGTTGCCGTGCCTCGCAAATTAAAATGCCATTGCTGCTGGCTTCAATGCTGCGCTGATAGATACGCAACTGGGACTCTTTTTGGCGCAGCGCGGTCATCTCCTTGGCAATTCCGTAAACACCTACCACTTGATCCATGACCACCGTGGGTAAAAACGAGACATCCAATTGGCGTACGTTGCCCTGTTGGCTGATGATTTCCAAATCGAAACGCTGGGCGATACCCATTAATGCTTGTTGGAAAGCAGTACCCACGATGGAGTGGTGTTCAGGCGCAACAACCTCTTTCCAATGACTGCCAATAATCTGTGCTTCGTTAATTTCAAGCAGGGTGAGTACGGATCGGTTGACGCTTAAGTGATAGCCGCTCAAATCTAGCGAAAACACTGCATCGGGGTTTTGTGTAAACAGAGAGCGAAACCGCTGTTCGCTATCTTGCAGGGTCTCTTTGGCTTTCGAAAGCTCACGGGAACGTTGGGCACGGGCAGATATCAAGGCAAGGCTGAAAATCAATTGATAGGTGAGTAGCAGGCCGGAGAGTCCAACACCAGCAGCAAGAAAATTGGTGGTGAGGAGGGGCTGATTTGATCGTTCCGAGAGTGCCAAAGTGATCACTGTTCCGCCCGGTAACGCCACCGTGTGCTGCGCTAGCGTCATTGCTGGTGGTGCTATTGAAGCAGTGGGTAGCAAGCCCTCCCCTTGGTTAATCAGGTGACCATTGGCGTGGATTATATGCAGCGTAAAAGCGCCGTTAACCGTGCTGGTTTCTTGCTCTACGAGCCGCGCTATATCGATAACGGCGACTAGCTGGTGGGGCTGGTCCTGAGGTTGGATGGAGAGAAGCGCTAGCGTAGGGCGTTCAAAATCGGGGAATGACCACTGAATGACACTTCGTTGCTGATTAAGCCAGGTCAATGTAGCCAGGTTAATTAATTGATCATCTAGCCAGAGTAGCGCGCTGCCATGGCGTGAACGGCGCCATATATCATTGGCGAGCGGGTTGAAGTATGCAATGGCGAGTATGCTTGGATAGTCTGTCCAGTAGCGCGCAACCTCCCGGCTGCGCGATGCTGGGTCTTCAAAGACCTGGTGCCAGCGCTCCGCCAAGCGTTCCAGTACAATCGCTCGCGATGCCAGCGTCTGGTTAATATTAACCGCAATGCTTTCCAGGTTCTGCTGAGCCCCTTGGCGCATCTCGTGGTGTTGATCCCAACTGACTAAAAACCAACCGCTCATACTTAAGCTAACGCCTAGGATGCCAAACAGTACGGCGGCATTGCTTAAGGATGTTTTTAGATGAGGAATATGCCGACTCACCATTAGCATCGCGATACCAAATAGAAAACCGACTAGGCCAGGGATAAGCGCGCTGGCGCGGGGTAACCAGTCCGGCACAGTTAAACCATAATGGACGGCAAAGGTAATGCAACCCACCACCCATAAAAACAGCCCGCCGAGCTGCCAAATAAGCCGCTGCCAACGTCCTTGAGGGCCGACCCAGAGGCAAAATGCAGCCATAAACAGTATGGGGGCGGTTTGGCTAGGCAGGCGTTGATGACCACTCAGCAGGGAGACCGTGTCATAAGTGGGGTCTAGGGCATTGTGGATCAGCGTATAGCTGGCAACCGCAGCCAGTGCGATAGAGGTTACTTTGCGAAAACGTTCGAAGTTAGCCATCACTGCGCTGAGGCCTAACCCGCAAAGTAAAATAACCAGCGCACTGTCCGGTAGCAGAGCGAGCGCATCGGGCTGGTGAACATCAGGAAAAAAGCCCATCAAGAAGCCACCTGCACCAATCACAATGGTGGCCACCAGCAGCATCAGTAAGCCCGCTTGAAGTGCCAGTTCGCGATTATTGACATCCATTAGTTATTATTTATGCATCCAGTGAAGGGTGTGTTTACGCCGATTCACATAAGGTACCTTTAGAAACCAATAGCTCACCAGGGGATATCATCAACGCAAGTTGGAAACATCTTTTTATTAACGCCAGCTGAATTTATTAAGTTTATGTATTTAATATTATTTTTGTATTCTGAGCTTAAGTTGAGTGGGGTTTTCTATGCATAAAGGATATGAGTGTTTTGATAAAAAATCTCAAGCAATATATGCATAGGCCTGCTGTACTTGCCGGAGCGCAGCAGGCCTGTGAGCACTTTACTCAGTGATTGCCAGTGTTTGCGGGTTCAGGCCCAGCGCCCAAAGAATAAACGCATCTTGCCGGGCGGTATCGCGCCAGGCCTTGAAGCGGCCAGATGCGCCGCCGTGGCCACTGCTCATATCGGTACGCATCAGAATTGGCGCTGATCCCTGTTGCTGCTGGGACACCTGGGCATAGAACTTGGCGGGCTCCCAGTAGCTGACCCGGGTGTCAAACCAACTGCCCTCAATCCACAGGGCTGGGTAGGTTTGGGGCTGGATATTGTCGATCGGCGAGTAAGCGCGGATTCGGGCGGCAACCTCTGGCTCCTCTGGGTTTCCCCACTCGCTGTACTCCGCGGTGGTTAGCGGTAGCTCTGGATTCTGCATGGTGCGCAGTACGTCTAAAAAGGGCACATCCAGCAGCGCCGCGCAAAATTTTTCCGGGGCACGATTAATACAGGTACCGACCAGTAACCCACCGGCGCTGGCGCCATAGGCTGCTATGCGCTGTGAATCGCTAATACCCTGTTCGACAAGTGCTTCACGCGCGGCCAGGAAGTCATTAAAACTGTTTTCCTTGTGCTCCATTTTACCGTTTAAATACCAGGGCTCGCCGCGTTCGCCACCACCGCGGACATGGGCAACCGCAAAGGCTGCACCGCGCTCCAGCAGCTCCAACCTGGCGATCGAGAACCAGGGGTCGAGCGCATCACCGTAGGCACCGTAGCCATACAGCAGTGTGGGTAGGGCCTGGCCCGCCAAGTCGGCGCGCATCACTACCGATACGGGCACCTGTTCACCATCTTGGCTGGTCGCCCAAAGGCGACGGCTGATTAACTGTTGCGGCTGTAAATTGCCGTAAACAGGTACCCGTTTCAGTAGTGTGCGTTCGCCGCTGATTAGATCAAGTGCGAACCAGCTGGGCGGCTGGGTAAATGACTCTTCACGTAGATGCACTATCTGTGTATCGAAGTGCGGCGCATCTTCCAGCATCTGGGAGCAGGGTTGTTCGGGCAGTGCCAGATACTCATCCTGCGTGCATCCGTGCTGGGCATCGAACAGCAAACGCCGCAACCGCACCTGCGCCTGTGCATGATCGCGCTCCGCCAGTATCAGCCCCCAGGCGAACGCATCAACGCCTTCCAGGGTAGCTCCTTCACGGTGGGCGATTAACGTTTGCCAATTCAATTGGGGCTGACCAAGCTGACTTTCGGGCAGGAAGTCGAGCTGGAAGTGAGCACCCGCCTGATTATGCAGACGATAAAAGCTGCCTGGGCGATGATCGATGCTGTACTCAACCCCTGCCTGTCGCGGCTGAATACACTGTGGTGTTGAAGTTGACGAGTCAGCGGGCAGTAGGTGGATTTCACTGGTGTCTTTTGAGCCGCTTTCGAGCAGCAGCCACGACCGTGAACGCGTTTTGCCGATGCCAAGCCAAAACTCAGGGTCCTCTTCGCGTAACACCAGAGCGGGCTCTTTGGAGGCCTCAGGTTTAGCCAGTGAGATCGAAAACCGCCAAACGCTATCGGGGCGCTGAGTGTCGTCAAAGCGCGTAAACAGCAAGGTAGCCTTGGTGGCAGTTTGATCTTCTGCCCAGCACAGCCCCGCACCAATATCGCTCAACAGTTGCACCGGCTCCCCGCTAGGCAGTGCTTTCAGCCATAGGGTAAACCGCTCATCGCCTTGGGTATCTTCTGTCCAGGCTAACCACTGCTCATCGGGGGAGAGCGCCATATCGCCCATATCGTAAAAGTCGTGTTCGGCGGCGCGGGCTCTCACATCGAAAAAGCATTCTTGCTGTTCGGAGTGGTGATTGGGATGGCGCCACCAACAGGGGTAATCATCGTCCGCACCTGTCTCGCTCCAGAACGTGAAGTGGTCAAGCGTTGTCTTAAGGCTGGTCACGGCTAATTCGCGGCGTGCCAAGTGGCTCTGGTATAACGCTTCCTCCAGCGGGGCAAGTGGGGCAAACCAATCGGCTTGTTGCTGGTTGGCGGCCTCTAAAAAGGCGCTGACCTGTGGGTCGTCGCGCTCTTCTAACCAGTGCCATTGCGGGTCATTAGCGCGATAATAGCGTGCAGCGGGTAAGCCTGAATGTATGCCTTGCTGTGCTTTCATAAATTGATAGGTACCATAACGGGAAATCAACGTCGGGTGAGTTCACCCATATGAGGGGTATTATGCTGTTTGCAAATTCAACGCCAATGCTTTGGTTGAGTTATTACGGGCTGTCGCTGCTAGTGATTGTCGCGGTCTATTTTGCGCTCACTTTTCTGCCTCGCTTGCCACGTCTTGTACTGACCTGGACGGTTGCCGGGGCGGTATGGGTGCCCGCGACTTTCCGGCTGCCGCTAATCGAAGAGGGTGAATTCTATACCGGTTGGGCACCTTCGGCGATGGTGGCGGCGGTTGGCTTTTTAGAAAATAACGGCTCGGCGCTACGTGGCGGGTTGATGTGGCTGGTATTAGGGATGGCGTTAGGTGCGCTTATTGGCGTTGCACTTTGGTGGTGGCGCCGCCCAGGCGAGGCTGAGTATGTCACCCAGGAAGAAGAAAGTGATGACGAAGGCGAATCGCCACGCCGTCGCGAACCGGTGATTGGTTGATGCCACGTTTGAACAATGTCTTGATGCCTCAGTATGTGCAAATCGTATGTATGAACCGTATGTGTAAAGCGTATGTGTGAACTGCTGGGTATGAGCGCCAATGTACCCACCGATATCTGTTTCAGCTTTTCGGGCTTTTTGCACCGCGGTGGGGGCACGGGCCCACACCGCGATGGCTGGGGAATCGCCTTCTACGAAGAGGGCGGCTACCGCGACTTTCGTGACCCTCACCCGTCGGTCGATTCGCCCATTGCGCGATTAATTTGTGACTACCCGATTAAGTCCAATGTGGTGATTAGTCATATTCGCCAAGCCAATGTAGGGGGCGTAAAGCTTGCCAATACGCACCCATTTACCCGAGAAATGTGGGGGCGGCCCTGGTGCTATGCCCACAATGGCCAATTAAGTGGCTGGGAGAGCCTAGCATTAGGTAATTATATCCCGGTTGGCAGCACCGATAGCGAGCACGCCTACTGCTGGCTAATGGGTGAGTTACGCCGCACCTTTCCTACGCCACCTGCTTCACCTGAAACACTCTGGGAGTACTTGCACCAGCTGTGTGAGCAGCTAAGAGCGCTTGGGGTGTTCAATATGCTGCTCTCCGATGGCCGCTATTTGTATACTTATTGCGCCACTAAGTTGGCGCACATTACCCGCTGTGCGCCCTTCGGCGATGCGGAACTTTCCGACGCTGAAATGACGGTGAACTTTGCCGAACACACCACACCAGACGATATTGTGTCAGTGATTGCCACCGAGCCTCTCACCCATAATGAAGCGTGGCAGCGCATGGTGCCCGGCGAACTATTGGTCTGGCGCGATGGAGAAATCCAGGCGCGTTACTGTCCATAAGCGTAGGTGTTGCTAAAGTGAAATAAGAGAAGTAGCAATGAATTAAGCGAGCCTGACTATGGGCTAAAGTTTAAACGTAAGTTTCAATCGATCGTTTTACAGCCTGTTATAGGTCGTATATCGTTGGGCGTCTTAAGCTATTTTCAGACAAAGCCCAGCGACAACAACAAGGTCGGTGATCCTACGCCGACGCCGATAGCGGAGATTGCCCATGAGCGAACACGCCAACGCCGCCGTTTTACGTGGCCCAGCGCTTGAAGGGTTGGATCAATACGATTCAGTCACGGATGTTTTTCATAACGCAGTAGCACGTTTTAAGGACAAGCCAGCTTTTTCCTGTATGGGGAAAACGCTCACCTTCGCTGACCTTGATCGCCTCTCAGCAGACTTTGCTGCTTGGCTTCAGCATGAAACCGACCTTGTTCCAGGCGATCGTATCGCAATCCAGTTGCCCAACGTACTGCAGTTTCCGGTGGCGGTATTTGGCGCGCTGCGGGCAGGCTTGGTGGTGGTTAACACCAACCCGCTGTATACCGAGCGGGAAATGGCCAATCAGTTCAAGGACTCTAACGCTAAAGCCATTGTGATTTTGGCCAATATGGCGGACAAGCTCGAAAAAGTGCTCGATAAAACAGATATCAAGCACGTGCTCGTCACCCAGTTAGCTGACTTGCACGACGTTCCCAAGCGCTGGTTAATCAATGCCGTGGTGAAGCACGTCAAGAAAATGGTGCCTGCCTATTCACTGCCCGGCGCGGTTGGTTTTCGCGATGCGCTGAAAAAAGGCGCCTCGCTAAGCCATAGCGAGGTCAAAAGAGGCCCTGATGATTTAGCCGCGCTGCAATACACCGGCGGTACTACGGGTATGCCAAAAGGCGCGATGCTGACCCATCGCAACCTCATCGCCAATATGTTGCAAGCGCGTGAAGCCATTGGCGCCCATCTGACCGATGGCGAAGAGCTGGTTGTCGCCCCGTTACCGGTGTATCACATCTATACCTTTACGGTTAACTGCCTGTTTTTAATGGAAACCGGTAACCACTCCTTGCTTATCACCAACCCTCGTGATCTGGATGGGTTTGTCAAAGAGCTCAAGGGGCTGCCTTTTACTGCCTTTATCGGCCTCAACACGCTGTTTAATGCATTGTGTAATCGCGACGACTTCAAACAGCTCGATTTTTCCAAGTTGAAGCTGACGATCTCCGGCGGCATGGCGCTGACTAAAGCAGCGGCGCAGCGTTGGGAGCAAACTACCGGTTGTCCTATCGCTGAGGGGTATGGTCTGACCGAGACTTCTCCCATCGTTAGCTTTAACCCCACCGATGCGATCCAACTGGGCACTATCGGCAAGCCTGTGGCAGGCACCGCGGTAAAAGTCGTCGACGCCGATGGCAACGATGTGGCGCTGGGTGAGCCAGGAGAGCTGTGCGTGCAAGGGCCGCAGGTGATGAAAGGCTACTGGCAGCGCGAAGACGAAACTCGCGATTCCATCGATGAAGATGGCTGGTTCCACACGGGTGATATCGCCGTGCTGCAGGATGACGGCTACATCCGCATCGTTGATCGCAAAAAAGACATGATTCTGGTCTCTGGCTTTAATGTGTACCCCAACGAAATTGAGGACGTGGTGGCTGCTCATCCTGACGTACTTGAATCAGCGGCGGTTGGCGTACCGGATGAAAATGCCGGTGAAGCGATCAAGCTGTTCGTAGTGAGCAAAAATGACCAGTTGGATGAGAAAACGCTACGCGATTGGTGCAAAAAAGAACTCACTGGCTATAAGGTCCCCAAGGTCATCGAGTTTCGTGATGAACTGCCCAAAACCAACGTGGGCAAAGTGCTCCGCCGCCAATTGCGCGACGAAGAGCCCTCAAAAACGTCATCAGATAGCCATTAATAAACACTCGATTAGCGGGCGAGGGCAGGTTGTAACAAGGGTCTTTCGCCATGGATGGCGAAAGTAGCGCCCACGGATGGGTTCACAGCGCCCTTGTGGAAACCTGGGCTCGCCCGCTTCCTGCTTGCTTTGTGGTTAGGCGTCGTGGAGCTGAAAGCGTTACACTATCCGACCCGCTCAATCGAGCGGGTCGTTTTTTTCTATCTCTTTTTAGACGTCTCTTGTTAAATGCCCAAGCGAATGGAAGCCGACTCAATCGTGACCACCGACACATCCCCAGCCCCCACCGATAGCCAACGTCTCGCGTCGCTGCAACAGGCGGCAGGGAGTGTGATGTTGCGTGATGCCGAACGGCTGGAACGTCGCTTGGCTGGTTTGTACCGCCGTCAGCGTGATAACAAGCCGATTAGTCGTGGTTTGGATGAAGTGCAGCGTGAGCTCGATCGCGCTCAGCAACAGCTCAGCTTGCGTGAAGCCCAACAAGTCGCGCTGAATTACCCACCTGAATTGCCGGTAGTTGAACGAAAAGAAGATATCGTTAACGCGATACGCGATCACCAAGTAGTGGTGGTGGCGGGGGAGACCGGCTCAGGCAAAACCACCCAGCTACCTAAAATGTGTTTGGAGTTGGGGCGCGGTCGCCGTGGTTTGATTGGTCATACTCAGCCGCGTCGTCTGGCTGCTCGCAGTGTGGCAGGACGCTTGGCAGAGGAGCTGCAGGTTTCCCTGGGCGAACAGGTGGGCTACCAGGTGCGCTTTAGCGACCAGAGCAGTCCGGGTACGCTGGTTAAATTGATGACCGACGGAATTTTGCTGGCCGAAACGCAGAATGACCCACTTTTGCTGCGTTACGACACTATAATTATTGATGAGGCCCACGAGCGCAGCCTGAATATCGACTTTCTGCTTGGCTACCTCAAGCGCTTGTTGCCCAAGCGGCCCGATCTAAAAATCATCATTACCTCGGCGACCATCGACGTAGAGCGCTTTGCCAAGCACTTCGGCACGGCTAAAACGCCCGCCCCAGTGGTGGAAGTCACAGGGCGCACCTACCCCGTTGAGGTGCACTACCGGCCATTGGTCCGCGATGAAGACGATGAAGAAGACCGCACGCTGCAAGAGGGCATTCTCCATGCAGTAGAGGAGATTGAAGCTGTTGAGCGCGAAAAAGGCTGGCTACACGGCCCCCGGGACGTGCTGGTGTTTTTACCCGGCGAGCGCGAGATTCGTGAAACCGCCGATACCCTGCGCCGCGCCGAGCTGAAAGGCACTGAAATCCTGCCGCTCTACGCACGGCTTTCCAACGAAGAGCAGAACCGCGTTTTTGCACCGCACCGCGGTCGGCGCATTGTACTCGCCACCAACGTGGCGGAAACTTCGCTGACTGTGCCCGGCATTCGCTACGTGATTGACCCAGGATTGGTGCGTATCAGCCGCTACAGCTACCGCTCCAAGATCCAGCGTCTACCGGTGGAAGCGGTTAGCCAAGCCAGCGCCAACCAGCGGAAAGGCCGCTGTGGACGGATCGCCGAAGGCGTGTGCATTCGCCTCTACAGCGAAGAGGATTTTCTCTCCCGGCCCGGCTTTACCGATCCCGAAATCCAGCGCACCAACTTAGCGTCGGTCATCCTTTCGATGCTGGGGCTAAAGCTTGGGGATATTGAAGCGTTTCCGTTTGTTGACCCACCGGATAGCCGCTTTGTTAAAGACGGCTTTCGACTACTGTTCGAGCTGGGCGCAGTGGATGAAAAGCAGCGCCTTTCCCCGCTGGGACGTAAGCTGGCGCGACTGCCGATTGACCCGCGCTTAGCGCGCATGGTGCTGTCGGGGGCCGAAATCGGCAGCCTGCGCGATGTGCTGATTGTGGTCTCGGCGCTGGCTATTCAAGACCCCCGCGACCGACCCGCGGATAAGCGTCAGGCCGCCGACCAAGCCCACCAGCGTTGGCACGACCCGGATTCCGACTTTGTCGCTTTGCTGAACCTCTGGCACGGCATTGAGAATGCCCGCGAGGAGCTGTCGGGCAATCAGCTGCGCCGCTGGTGCCGCGAGCACTACATCAACTACCTGCGCATGCGCGAGTGGCACGACACCTTCCGCCAACTGCGCCAATTGCTGCGCGATATGGACATTGACGTGCCCGCACCGCCGCCCCGCAATGACGACGAGAGCGAAGAGCAGGCGCGTCAAACGCGGCGTAAAACTTCAGGCAAGGTTCATCAGGCGCTACTTTCAGGGCTGCTCTCTAACCTGGGTACGCTGGTGGAGAACCGCGAGTACCTTGGTGCCCGCAACCGCAAGTTTATGATCCATCCTGGTTCAGGGTTAGCCAAGAAGTCGCCCAAGTGGATCATGGCGTTCGAGATGGTAGAAACCTCCAAACTGTTTGCCCGCACCGTGGCCAAGATCGACCCCCAGTGGATCGAACCCCAGGCGCAGCATTTGGTTAAGCGCAGCTACAGCGAACCCCATTGGGAAATGAAACGCGCCCAGGTAGTGGCCTTTGAGCAGGTTACGCTGTTTGGCCTGCCCATTGTGGCGCGGCGTCGGGTGCACTATGGCCCCATCGCCCCTCAGGAGTCTCGGGAGCTGTTTATTCGCCGGGCGCTGGTGGAAGGAGAGTTTCAAACCAAAGGCGCCTTCTTTGCTCATAACCGCGCACTGATCGACGAAGTCGAAGCGCTGGAAGATCGTGCTCGGCGGCGGGACATTCTGGTCGATGAAGATACGCTGTTTGATTTTTACGATCAGCGGATTCCGGCTGACATCGTCAACGGCAAGGGCTTTGAGCATTGGCGCAAACAGGCCGAACAGCAAGATCCGCAATTACTCCATTTCGATATTGATTCGCTTAAGGCGCGGGATGCCGATGACGTTACTCAGGCGCAGTATCCGGATCATTTAATGCTGGCGGGCGTGGCCTATCCGGTCAGTTACCACTTTGACCCTGAAGCCGAAGATGACGGTGTTACCCTGACTGTACCCGCCGCCATGCTGCCGCAAGTGCCGGTGCATGCTCTGGAGTGGTTGGTGCCTGGGCTGCTGCGTGAAAAGTGTATTGCGCTGCTGAAGTCGTTGCCGAAAAGCATCCGCCGACAGGTGGTGCCGATTCCCGATTGGGTGGATGCGGCGTTGGAAACCCTGGTGCCTGATCAACGCCCGTTAACCGAGGCGTTAGGGGAGTTTATTCGCCGCCGGACATCGACGCGGGTGCATCCTGACGATTGGCGCCTAGACTTGCTCGAACCGCACCTGATCATGAATATTCGCGTGGTCGATCATGCGGGCGAAACCTTAGGCCAGGGGCGCGATCTGCGCGCCCTGGAACAGCGCTTTGAAGCGGCAGCCAGCGCAGGAGCTCAGGCGCTGGCCGAACAGGTTAGCCATGAGCCCGCCGTTGCCGGGCTACCCAAAACGCCGCTGCCTGCCTCCCGGGTCACCACCCAGGCAGGCATTCGTGTAGAGGCGTATCCTGCCCTGGTCGCTGAAACCAGCGAGTTCAAAGTAGCGCTATTTGATCACCCTGCTAAAGCTGACGCTGCCCACCAGGAGGGCATCGCCCGGCTGGGCATTGCAAAGCTTCCCGAACAGGTTAAAGCGATTAAGCAACTGCCGGGTGTTGAGAAGTGCGCGCTGCTGTTCGCCAAAGTGGGCAGCAAGCAAGCCTTGATTGACGATCTGCTGCTTGCGGTGTTTACCCAGGTGATCGCTCAGCACCCCCTGCCGCGCTCGGAAGGGGAGTTTAGCCAGCGCCTAGCAGAAACACACAACCAACTGGTTGACGAAGCGCAAGCTCTGCTGGTGCGGGTAGAAGCCGCGCTACAGGGCCATCTGGCAGTTAGTAAGCTGCTCAAAGGCAAGCTTAATTTTGCCCTGGCGCTGGTGTACAGCGATGTTAGCGCGCAGATGCAGCGCTTGGTATATCCCGGCTTTATTCGCAATGCTGGCGCTTGGCTGGACGAATACCCGCGCTACACCGAAGCGGCACTCATTCGGCTTGAAAAAGCCGCTCGTGAACGCGGTCGCGATCAAATGATGATGCAAGAGGTCCAGTCATTAGAGGCCCGCTTTGATGCCCGCCGCGAGAGCGAGCGGCGCGGGCGGGTGGAAGACCCAGAACTGGTCGCTTTTGGCTGGTGGTTGCAAGAGCTTAGGGTGTCGCTATTCGCCCAGCAGTTGGGTACTAGTATGGTGGTGTCGGTAAAACGACTGGAAAAGCGCTGGCAAGAGATAATTAACGTTTAGCCGCGGGGTGGAAAAAAGCGCGCTAAACGCACACAGTAATGGTATGGGTGGCGGTTTAAGCTTCCTGGCGTAAGCCGCGGTGAAAAGGAGAGGTAGATGATAAATGCGGTGATTACCGGGACAGGGCTCTATACCCCGGAACACGCCATTGATAATGCAGCCCTGGTGGCGGCATTTAACGCTTGGGTAGACGCCGAGAATGGGCAACACGCCGAGTCCATCGAGCGCGGTGAGCTTGAACCGCTTGCCCACTCCAGCAGCGAATTTATCGAAAAAGCGTCCGGTATTCAGAGCCGCTATGTGCTCGACGCTTCAGGAATACTTGACCCACAGCGTATGCGGCCTAAACTGCCGCAGCGGGGTAATGACGAACCTTCGATTCAGTGCGAGATGGCGATCGCTGCCGCGCGCCAAGCGCTTGACGCTGCCCAAGTGGATGCTGCTGACATTGAACTGGTCATTGTTGCCTGCTCAAATCTAGAGCGCGCCTATCCTGCAGTGGCTGTAGAAGTACAGCAAACGCTGGGAACCAGCGGCTACGGATTTGATATGAACGTGGCCTGTAGTTCAGCGACGTTTGCCTTGGAAACCGCTGCCAATGCGATAGCCTCCGGTAGCGTCAAGCGCGCGCTGGTGGTCAATCCTGAAATCTGCTCAGCGCATCTTAATTTTCGAGACCGTGACAGCCACTTCATTTTCGGCGATGCTTGTACCGCTGTAGTACTAGAAAATAACGCCGATGCCGTGGCTGTTGAGCAGTTTGAAATACTCGGTACCCGCTTGGTCACCAAGTTTTCCAACGCGATTCGCAATAATGCTGGCTTTCTTAATCGCGTAACGGACAGTGACCCGATGGCCTTGGACAAGCTGTTTGTGCAGGAGGGTCGACGGGTATTTAGAGAGGTTTGTCCGATGGTGGCTAAATTGATCACTGATCATTTGGCCTCCTTGGAGTTAAGCGGTAGCGATCTCAAGCGTATGTGGCTACACCAAGCCAACCGACATATGAACGATTTGATTGCCCGCAAAGTATTGGGTTATGACCCCAGTGACATCCAGGCGCCGATCATTTTGGATCGTTATGCCAATACCAGCTCAGCAGGCTCCATCATAGCCTTTCATCTCCATCGCGAGGGGCTTGTAGCGGGTGATATTGGTGTGATTTGCTCCTTTGGGGCAGGTTATAGCGCAGGCAATGTGGTTATCCGGCGTCTATAAGTGCGCTGTGGAATTGAAAAAAGGAAAATGTCATGTGGCAGTGGTTAAATAAAGACAAGCCTGCGCTTTCGCTGCGTAGCAAAGGGGTGCCACTACTGCTGGTGACGTTACTCGCAACCGGCGGCTGTGCCAGCACGCAAATGGCAGAAAATGCTGCTCCAGAGGATCCCTGGGAAGGCTTTAACCGCAAAGTGTTTGCATTTAACGATGTGCTGGATCGCTATGCGCTTAAGCCGGTGGCAAAAGGCTATCGCACTATTACCCCTGACCCAGTGGAAACCGGGGTGGGCAATTTTTTCGCTAACTTAGGCGAAGTGCGCACTGCCATTAATAGTGTGCTGCAAGGCAAGCCTGCCAACGCAGGCCTGGCAACCTCCCGCTTTCTGATTAACTCCACGGTGGGTATTGGTGGCTTGCTGGATTATGCCACTCTGATGGAAATTACCGCGGATAAAGAAGATTTCGGCCAAACGTTGGCCGTTTGGGGCTGGCAAGATTCGCGCTATCTGGTGCTTCCTTTGTTGGGCCCCAGCACGCTGCGGGACACCACCGGCTTGCCTGCTGATATGACTTCGTATCCGTTGTATTACGTAGACGACGACGCCGTTCGACTAAGCCTGACGGCACTCAATGTGATTGATATTCGTGCGGGTTTGCTTGACCAGGAAGAATTAATTCGCGGTGATCGCTACCGTTTTATTCGTGACGCTTACTTACAGAGCCGCCAATTTGAGGTGAGCGATGGAGAATTGGGCGATGACCCCTTTGCCAGCGAAACATTCGAGTTTGATGACAGCGATTTTGAAGACAGTGACCAGGATGATAGCGGCTCTAGCGGCAACGTCGCTGATTGAGGCTTATGATGGATCACTCTAAGCAGTTGATCGCGGTGATCGACGAACCGGGTCGTGAGCGCGATGCGCTGGCTGAAGCAATTACCTGCGACGGCATGTGGGTTTTTGCATCGGATGATATCGAGCATTTGCCCCCTGACACGGCGCTTATTGTTGCTCACGCACGAGCGGTGCCCAGGCAGCAGTGGTCGCAGCTGACACGTCGCCTGCCGACACTGGTGGTCAGCGACTCGCGTCAGGATGCCGACTTGATTAAGGCGATTGATGTGGGGCTGGTGGATTATATCGTCCACCCACTGCGTCACGCTGAACTGCTGCGACGCATGATCCGCAAGGCCATTGAGCTTAACGATTTGGCGTTGGAGCGTGAGAGTGACCATGCGCGTCTGGCGGAGCTAAATGAGAGCCTGGAGACTCACTTGGCCCTGCTGCGCATGGATCAACAGAGCGGGGGGCATATCCAGCGGCGTTTACTACCGCTACGCCCCAAAGTGATTAATGGGGTGTATTACGATTACGTATTTGCCCCTTCGCTCTATTTATCCGGTGATTTTCTCGATTATCAACGCTATAACGAGCGTTACAGCGCCTTCTATTTCGCTGATGTATCGGGTCATGGCGCCTCGTCGGCGTTCGTCACGGTGCTGCTCAAATACTTATGCAACCGCTGGCTGAGTGAGTGGGATGGCCAGCACCCAGAAAATCTGCCTCCAGATTGGCTAAAGGCAATGAACCGCGAGCTGCAGGGCACCGATATCGGCAAACATGCCACCTTATTTGTCGGTGTTATTGACCATGAGGCGCATACTCTGCACTATTCGCTCGGCGCACAGCTCCCCATGCCCCTGTTAGCGGCTGGGGGAGAGCTACGCCGGTTAGAAGGCGAGGGAATGCCGGTAGGCCTTTTCCCCGATGTGGAGTATCCTGCGCTGAGCTGTACTTTGCCGAGTGACTTTCGGTTGTGGCTCTGTTCAGATGGTGTATTGGAATGCTTGCCGGGTAAAACGCTCGACACGCGGCTCAAGGAGCTTGAGCAATTAGTAAGTGAGAGTGTCACGCTTGAGCAGCTGCGCGACCGGCTGGCAGAAACAAACGCACCTCTTGCTGCAGGGGATGCGGAGTTCGATGCCAACCAAGAACGCGATGCTTTACCCGATGACCTAACAATCATGATGGTGAGCGGATTTGGTCATGCTGATTGAAGAAGGCCGCATTAAAGCGGCGTTCGATTCTGGTGTTTTTGTTTTAAAACTGTGTGGTGATGTGCGCTTGACGCTCTGCGCCACGCTGGATACCCAAGCTCAACGTCTCGCCGAGACGCCGGGGTTGCGTGCCGTATTGATTGACCTGCGTGAAGCGACCAATGTGGACTCCACGGCGCTTGGCTTTCTGGCCAAGGTCGCCATGGCGGTGAAAGGGCGCCTGGAGCAATCACCAACGATTATTGTCGATAATCCCGACGTGCGGCAGATGTTGGACGTGATGGGATTTGCGCGCTTTTTCACCCTAATGGAAGCGCCGCTACAGCAGGCAGCTACGCTCAATAATGCGCTTGAAGAGCTTCCCCAAGAGCCCGCAGATGAAGAAGGGCTGCGCGACCGGATCCTGGAAGCCCACCGCATTCTAATGCATATGAACGAGCATAACCGTGAGCAGTTTCAGCCACTGGTTGAGATGCTTGAGTCGCAAGATGCCACTACGCACCATTAAACATCCCTCACCCTGATAAGCCCCTGGCCATCTCCAGGGCTATTGCTCGATAGCATCCAGCCCCGACAAATGGCTTGAAATCGGCTATGATTAGCGGCCTATCTATTCCAGTGCGTATATCATCGCCTTAAGGAGACCCATGGATCTTAATCCTCGTCGGGTAGCCATGTTGGTTGCCGCCAACACGGCGCTGGCGCCCTTTGCTATCGACGCGTATTTGCCTGCCATGGGGGTCATTGCGGAGAGCATCGGCGCTAGTATTCACCGTACTGAGCTCTCCATTAGCGTGTTTTTGTTTGGCTTTGCGTTGGGACAGCTTTGCTTTGGGCCGCTATCGGATCGCTTGGGCAGGAAGCCTGTTCTTCTGAGTGGCCTAGTGGTTTTCATGCTGGCAAGCCTGGCTATTACCCTGGTGGACAGTTTGCCCACGCTGCTGGTCTGGCGGTTTATCCAGGCGCTAGGGGGCGGGGCCTGCGTGGTCAACTCGGCGGCGATCGTGCGCGACTGCTTTAGCGGGCGCGAGGCCGCCAAAGTGATGTCCACCATGGCGATGATCATGATGCTGGCACCGTTAGTGGCGCCTACCGTGGGGAGTTTACTACTGCATATTGCCGGCTGGTGGCTGATCTTTGTGTTCCTGGCTGTCTATGCGGGTTTTTTGCTCTGGCTGTTAGGAACGCGCCTGCCTGAAACCCGTGATATGTCGCTGCCTGCAGCTTCACCGCGGCAGGTAATCCGCAACTACGCCAGCGTGCTTAAACACCGGGAAGGCATGGGCTATATCTGCGCGGTAGCGGCTTCCTTTGCGGGGCTATTTGCTTTCGTGACCGCTTCCCCGTTTCTGTACCTTGATTATTTTGGTCTCTCACCAAGTACTTATCCGCTGGTCTTTGGGGTCAACGTGGTGGTAATTGCGCTCTCTAACCGGGTCAATATTCACCTGCTGCGCAAGCGCACCCCCCAGCAAAATTTGCGCCTAGGTTTGCTTATACAGCTGGTGGCGGCGCTAGGGCTAGTGGCGGTGACCGCCTTGGATATAGCGACGCTAGCGTTTGTGGTGCCGCTGATTATGCTATTTACCGGTATGATCGGGCTGATAACGCCCAACGCGATCTCGTCGCTGTTGGATCATTTTGGCCATATCAGCGCCACGGCCACAGCGCTGCTGGGCGGCATCCAATTTACCTGCGGTGCGTTCGCGGGCGTTATGGTAGGGCTCTTTGAGGTTGAGCACCTCTGGCCCATGGTACTCACCATGCTGGGTGCTGCGTTACTGGGCAATATCGGTGTACGCAAATTAACCAAGGCGCCCAGTGTTGAAGAGCAACAGGGATGAGCGGCACTGATGAATAGCCTGCTGGTGTGGGTCAATATGCCCATGAGTACCTGGTTGGCCTGTTCCGGCGTACTTCTGCTGGGCGCCTTTGTACAGCGCGCTACCGGTTTTGGTTTAGCCGTTATCGGTGCGCCGCTACTGTTGATGCTTGAGCCGCGGCTGGTGCCGGTCGTTCTGGTGCTATTTGGATTTACCGTTTCGCTGATGATGGTTCGCCACTACTGGCATGAGGTGCGCCTGGATTCCATTGGTATGGCGCTAGTGGGGCGTCTTCCCGGCAATGCGCTGGGTATTTGGTTGCTGCTCGCCGCCCCTATGTTTCTGCTAGAAAAGCTGATTGCGGTCATCGTCCTGTTTGCGGTACTTGTCACCTTGTGCCGCTTTCAACTGCCGGTAAACCGCATAACGCTGTTTGGCGCGGGGATACTCTCCGGTATTTTCGGCACCGTCGCCGCCATTGGCGGCCCGCCCATTGTGCTGCTGATGCATGGTCTTCCGGCGGATCGCGTGCGCGGCAATTTAGCCGCTTTTTTCATTTTGACCTCCCTATTGACCTTAGTCACTCTCACCCTGGCTGACCAGATTCAACTCTGGCATTTCCAGGTCGCGCTGACCTTCCTGCCCGCGGTGTTAATCGGTAATGCCTTGGCCGATACCGTCGCCCACCGATTGGATCGACGCCTACTGCAAGGTGCCTCGCTAGCGTTGTGCACCCTCGCTGCCTTAGGTTTGTTGTGGTGATGTAAAGCTTGGATGCAGCCACGTAACGAAAAATTCTTCACGTTTTGCTCGCTGTCATGAAGTTGTCATGGAACCCGTGCAAGGTATGCCTTGCGAAGGCCAGATCCCTACATGAACAGGAGTATTTCGCATGAACCGTATTCTAAAAACCACCGTTATCGCGGCTGCTGTAATGAGCGTTGCCGGTGTTGCCCAAGCCCGTGATCAAATCCGTATCGTAGGCTCCAGTACCGTTTACCCGTTTGCCAGCTACGTAACTGAAGAGTTCGGTGCGACGACCGGCAATCCGACGCCTGTTATTGAATCGACTGGTTCGGGTGGCGGTTTGCGCCTGTTCTGTAACGGTGTTGGTGAAGGCACTCCGGACATCACTAATGCTTCACGCCGCATGAAAGTGTCTGAGTTCGAGCGTTGTGAAGAGAACGGCGTTACCGATATCACCGAGGCTAAAATCGGTTCTGACGGTATCGTTTTAGGCCAATCCAACGAAAATGACGTTGTTGACCTGACGCTTGAGCAGATTTTCATGGCAGTAGCCGCTCAGGTGCCGGTTGATGGCGAGCTAGTTGATAACCCTTACACTAACTGGAGCGAAATTGATTCTTCGCTGCCAGACCGTGAAATCTCCATCTATGGTCCGCCGACAACTTCTGGTACCCGTGACGCTTTTGAAGAGCTCGTACTGGAATCTGCATCGCTTGAAATGGATGTTTACGGCGAAGAAGGCTACACCGATATTCGCTCTGACGGTGTTTACATCGACGCTGGCGAAAACGACAACCTTATCGTTCAGCGCTTGAGTGAAGATACCGGCGCAATGGGTATCTTCGGTTACTCATTCCTTGAAGAAAACACCGATACACTGAACGGTGCCACCATTGAGGGTGTTGCGCCAGAGCCAGAAGCAATCAGCTCGGGTGACTACCCTGTTGCGCGTTCACTGTGGTTCTACGTGAAGAACCAGCACGCCGATGAAGTACCGCCGATGGCTGACTACGTCGAGATGTTTATGAGCGAGCAGATGATTGGCTCAGATGGTTACTTGAAAGATATCGGCTTGATCGTGCTGCCGGAAGACGAGCGTGAAGAGTGGCGTCAGGCTGTAGCAGATCGCACTACAATGTCAGCAGACGTTCTTAAGTAAGCGGTTGATTTAGATGTAAAAAAGGCCGGCAGCGCAAGCTGTCGGCCCGTTATTGTTAATAGGCTTCTTAACCGGTGACGACGTGAGAGAGATGCGATGCAGACCAACCAGCTTCTTTTGATTTTTTGCGGTGCGTTATTACTGCTGGGGCTGCTGGCTTTTTTTGCTGGCCGTTCAAAAGCCACTCGTTTACGAAGCGCGGGCACGGCTATGTTTGCTCAGCCAGATCAGTACGCTTGGTTTACCGTGCTTTCCACAGCCGGTCCAGCCGTGCTAGTGAGCTCAGTTGGCGCTTTCGCGCTGCTGTTAATGGGTGCCGATATTCCTACGCTCTATTTGCTCGCGGCCAGTTTGGTCGTGGCAGCCATAGGATTGATGGTCAGTCTTAACCAAGTAAAGCCCGATTTTCATGCTCGTCAAGCTATTGAGCGGGTAATCCGCATGATCTTGGCCGGGGCAGCGTTAATCTCAATTTTCACGACGTTCGGTATTTTGTTCTCGATTATTTCCGAGGCGCTGCGCTTTTTCCAAATGCACAGCTTCTGGGAGTTTATTACCGGCACTACATGGAATCCCGGCGCCAGCTTTTTAGCGTCTGCGGGTCGTGGTGATGGAGGCGGCGCTGAGTTCGGCTCAGTGCCGCTGTTTGCCGGTACCTTTATGATTACCGCCATCGCTATGTTGGTGGCGGTACCTATCGGTTTGCTCTCGGCGATTTATATGTCTGAGTATGCGCCGAGCAAGGTGCGCACCGTTGCCAAGCCGGTGCTCGAAGTGTTGGCGGGTATCCCTACCGTAGTTTATGGCTTTTTTGCTGCCATCACCGTCGCGCCAATTATCGTCAATATTGCCGGTTTTTTTGGACTTGACGCTTCATATAACAATGCGCTGGCACCCGGTATTGTGATGGGCATTATGATCATTCCGTTTATCTCATCGCTGTCTGATGACGTGATTAACTCGGTACCCGATACCATGCGCCAGGGTTCGCTGGCGCTGGGGATGACCAAAGGCGAAACGATTCGTGACGTGGTGGTTCCTGCCGCAATGCCGGGGATTATTTCTGCAGCGCTCTTAGGCATGTCTCGGGCACTGGGTGAAACCATGATTGTGGTCATGGCGGCGGGCATGCGCCCCAATTTAACGTCGAATCCTTTGGAAGATATGACCACGGTGACTGTGCGAATCGTGGCGGCACTTACCGGCGACCAAGAGTTTGAAAGTGCTGAAACATTATCAGCTTTTGCGCTCGGATTGGTGCTCTTCGTGATCACCCTTGCACTTAATTTGGTGTCGGTTCTGATGATCCGTCGTTTCCGTGAAAAATATCGCGTGAATAACCTGTAACGCTGAGGAACTGTTTCGATGAGCAATACTTTTGACGAAATCAGCCAGCAGTTAAAGCGGCGTCACCGTAAGTCTTCACGCTTGAAGTGGATTTCCATGGGGGCGTTGGGCCTTGCCGGGTTGTTTCTGGTGCTGTTTTTTGCCGATATGCTGAATAAAGGCTTGCCTGCGTTTCAGCAAGCGTATGTCAAGACAGAGCTTAATTATACAGAAGAAGCTACTACTGATGCTCGTAAGGCAATTGCCGAAGAGTTGGTGCCATTAGTAAGCCGTACAGAGCTGCGTACTATCCCACTTGAGATGCGCAATGATGAAAGCATGATTGGCACCTCCGAAGAACGCTGGTTGCTGGTTAATAGCGAGGCTGATCAGTATCTTAAAGGCCATCGTCATCGTCTTAATGAAGAGGAACAGGCGGCCATAGACGAGCGTGTCGAATCTGGCCAGGTAAGTTTGCGCTTCAATACTACGTTTTTTGGGACAGGTGATTCCAAAATCGCCGAGAGCGCGGGTATTTTATCGGCAGTGGTCGGCACAGTGATGACCATGATCGTTACCCTGGCGATATCCTTCCCTATCGGTGTGATGACGGCAATTTATTTGGAAGAATTTGCCCCGGATAACCGTTTTACACAAGCGATTGAAATCAACATTAATAATCTGGCCGCGATTCCGTCGATCCTGTTTGGTTTGCTAGGTTTAGCGATCTTTATAAACTTCTTCGGTGTCCCGCGCTCATCACCATTGGTGGGTGGTATGACGCTGGCATTGATGACCCTGCCGGTCATTATCATTTCGACGCGTACTGCGTTGCGCAGTGTCCCGGATTCCATCCGCCATGCGGGTTTTGGTGTCGGTTGTTCGCGCTGGCAAGTAGTACGCGATCACGTTTTGCCGTTAGCAATGCCAGGTATCATGACCGGCTCTATTATTGGCTTGGCGCAAGCGATGGGTGAAACAGCACCGTTGATTATCGTAGGAATGGTGGCCTTTATCCCTGATGTGAGCGCGACATTTACCGAAGCGGCAACGGTGATGCCCGCGCAAATATTCACTTGGTCAGGTGAGCCTGAACAGGCGTTTGTGGAAAAAACCGCCGGTGGTATTTTGGTGCTTCTCACCATACTCATCTCACTCAACGCCTTTGCCGTTGTGTTACGTAAGAAATTTGAGCGTCGCTGGTAGGCCAGCGCGATAGAGGACATGACTATGAATAGCCAAGCACCTGTAATGAACGGCCAGCAGACACCTGCGGTTGGGCAACCCTATACACGAAATGATACAGCGTGCCACGACCTGAGTTTCCGGGTTCGCGATTTGAATCTGTGGTATGGCAAAAACCAAGCGTTGAATAATCTGAATATCGATCTTTTTCAGAAAAATGTGACGGCACTGATTGGCCCTTCGGGGTGTGGTAAGTCGACATTTTTACGCTGCTTGAACCGTATGAACGACTTGATTCCTAGCGTGCGTACCGAAGGTCTGGTCGAGATGGACGGATTAGACGTTAATGCGCCTAAAATGGACGAAGTGGCGCTACGTCGTCGGGTGGGCATGGTGTTTCAGAAGCCGAATCCGTTTCCTAAATCGATCTTTGAAAATATTGCCTACGCACCGCGTATGCACGATTTGGTTAGCCGTAAAGCCGAGCAAGAAGAGCTGGTTGAAAAGGCACTGCGCGATGCCGGGCTTTGGAACGAGGTGAAAGACAAGCTGCATGAGCCTGGCACCTCGCTTTCCGGTGGTCAGCAGCAGCGCCTGTGTATTGCTCGTGCCATTGCGGTACAGCCCGATGTCATCTTGATGGATGAGCCAACCTCCGCGCTGGATCCGATCTCGACGGCAACGATCGAGGATTTGATGGACAAGCTGAAAGAAAAGTTCACCATCATTACCGTTACCCACAATATGCAGCAGGCGGCGAGGGTGGCGGACTACACGGCGTTCTTCCACCTGGGTGAAATCATTGAGTACAACGATACCAAAGTGATGTTCTCAACCCCGGCGCAGAAGAAGACCGAAGACTATATCTCCGGTCGTTATGGTTAAGCTTTTTTAAAAGTAGGCCCATCGTTCATCGGTGGGCCTACTGGTTAATGCGCTTTTTTTTATGCATTAATATATGTTTTTCCGTATGTAGGTATTATGCTTTTACCCAATAGATTCATAAGGAGCTTCCATGACACTCAGTATCGGTATCAACGGTTTTGGACGTATTGGTCGCTTGGCGCTGCGCAGCTTGTGGGCGCAGGTAGAATCTGGTGCGGTAGAGCTTGAGCGCATTAATGACCCAGGCGGTGATGCGGCCACTTTTGCCCACCTGCTGGAGTTTGACTCGGTACACGGCCACTGGGCCCCTGGAAAGGGCATCTCCGCCCAGGAAAGTAGCATTATCATCGATGGTAAACCGATAGCATTTAGTTCTAATAAGGCCCTGGGTGACAGCGACTGGTCTGGCTGTGATGTAGTGATCGAGTGCTCGGGCAAAATGAAAACTACCGAAAAGCTGCAGGCATACCTTGATCTAGGGGTAGGGCGGATAGTGGTCAGCGCACCGGTCAAAGAGCCGAGTGTACTTAACGTGGTGGTAGGGGTGAACGACCATCTTTATGATCCTGCACAGCACCCCATTGTGACGGCGGCAAGTTGCACTACCAACTGCTTGGCGCCGGTAGTCAAAGTCATTCAGGAGAGCTTTGGTATTCGCCATGGCTCGATGACCACAGTACATGACATCACCAATACCCAAACGATTTTAGACGCGCCGCATAAAGACCTTCGCCGCGCCCGCGCTTGCGGCATGAGCCTGATTCCCACCACGACCGGTTCAGCCAAAGCCATCACCGCGATTTTCCCCGAACTGGAAGGCAAGCTAAACGGTCATGCGATTCGTGTGCCGCTGGCTAACGCTTCGCTTACCGATATGGTGTTCGAGCTTGAGCGTGAAGTGAGCGTCGACGAAGTCAATCAGGCGCTAAAAGCCGCTGCCGATGGCCCGCTGGCGGGCATTTTGGGCTATGAAGAGCGCCCGCTGGTGTCGATCGACTACCGCACCGATCCGCGCAGCTCAATTATTGATGCGCTCTCCACCATGGTGATCAACGGCACCCAGTTGAAACTTTACGCCTGGTACGACAATGAGTGGGGCTATGCTAACCGTACCGCTGAGCTGGCCCTGATGGTCGGGCGTGAGCAGGTGGCTCGTGGCTGATTCGCCGTTTTTGAAAATGCGTGCCCGCGTAAAGGCGCTACCTTTCGAGGTGCGCCAATACATGCTGATTACCGGCAACTACTGGGCGTTCACGGTAACCGACGGCGCTTTGCGCATGCTGGTGGTCATGCACTTCCACCAACTGGGCTACTCGCCGTTGGAAATCGCCATGCTGTTTTTGTTTTACGAAGCCTTTGGCGTGGTGACTAACCTGGTAGGCGGTTGGTTGGGCGCGCGGTTGGGGCTCAATCGCACCATGAATGTGGGGCTTGGGCTGCAAATCATTGCGCTCGCTATGCTGATGGTGCCCGCTAGCCTGCTGACCGTTGCCTGGGTAATGGCCGCTCAGGCGTTATCGGGGATTGCCAAAGACCTCAACAAAATGAGCGCTAAAAGCGCCGTTAAAGTACTGGTGCCTAAAGAGAGCGCCAACGCCAATAGCTCGCTTTACCGCTGGGTAGCGATGCTGACCGGCTCTAAAAATGCGCTTAAGGGGCTGGGCTTTTTTGTCGGCGGGCTTCTGCTCACCTTGATTGGCTTCCAGGCGGCAGTGTTCGTCATGGCAGTGATGCTGGGTGGCGTGCTGCTGCTTTCACTGCTGCGGCTAAAGGCGGATTTAGGCCGCCAAAAAGTAAAGCCCAAGTTCTCCGAAATCTTCTCAAAATCACGTGCGATTAACGTGCTCTCCGCGGCGCGTTTTTGCCTATTTTCGGCGCGGGATGTGTGGTTTGTAGTAGCGCTGCCGGTGTTCTTATACGACCAGCACGGCTGGACACACTGGACAGTGGGTGGACTGCTGGCTGTGTGGGTTATTGGCTACGGTGGAGTGCAAACCCAGGCGCCTAAATTAACCCGGCTGATCAAAGGCGATGCTCGGGCGCTTACCGCAGGCTGGGCCGCGGCGCTGGCGGTGCTGGCGATTGTGTTGGCGATGCTGCCCTTGGCGCAAGTGGGCTGGCTGGTCGTCGGGCTGCTCGCCTTTGGGGTGCTGTTTGCGATTAACTCCAGCTGGCACAGCTACTTGATCGTGCATTATGCCCGCGCCGATGGCGTCTCCATGGATGTTGGTTTCTATTATATGGCCAATGCCATGGGGCGTTTAGTGGGCACGCTACTGTCGGGCTGGCTATATATGGCATATGGGCTGAGCGTCTGCCTGTGGGTATCCGCCGCCTTAGTGGCTGCCAGCGCATTGATGGCCCTAGCGTTGCCTAAGCAAGTCGCATGATCCGCGCTTCGCCCAGGCTGGGTTTAACGCTCACTTTAGGCAGTGCACAAACTCTTGCCTGGGCCTCCAGCTATTACTTGCCCGCTATCCTTGCGGTGCCCATGGCCCGCGAGCTAGGGATGTCGCCAAGCTGGGTGTTTGCGGCGTTCTCTGTCGCCTTGCTGTTAACCGCCATGCTTGGCCCCAGCGTAGGACGCTTGATTGACCAGCAAGGTGGGCGAGGCGTGCTGATGGCATCCAACGTTGTTCTGGCGTTTGGCTTGGTCATCATGGCGCTGTCCCAAGGTGTGTTAAGCCTAATGCTTGCCTGGCTGATTACCGGCGTGGGCATGGCGATGGGGCTATACGACGCCGCCTTTGCTACTCTCGGGCGGCTATTAGGTCGCAGCGCCCGCGCTTCTATTACCGGTGTGACGCTACTGGCAGGGTTTGCCAGCACTATCGGTTGGCCACTAACGGCCTTGTTGGAAAATGAGTTCGGGTGGCGGGCCACCTGTGGCGCCTGGGCCATTATGCATATAGTGATGGGCCTACCGCTGAATGCCCGCCTGCCCAAAGCCGGTGATAGCACTCACCATTTCAATGACGAAACATCTGTACCATCGCCAGAGCGGGCCACGCCTGGCGATGATTTTATTAGCCTATGTATTTGCCGCAGGCTGGTTTGTGTCGACGGCGATGGCGGCGCATCTGCCCAGGCTTTTGCAGGAAACCGGCGTGTCGCTTTCGGTGGCCGTAGCCGCTGCGGCGTTGGTAGGGCCTGCGCAAGTAGCCGCACGGCTGGGCGAGTTTGCACTGCTTCGCCATTTGCACCCATTGGTGGCGGCGCGGGTGGCCACAACGCTCCACCCCCTTGGTGCGGCACTGCTAGCCACAGTGGGTATGCCCGCCGCGGGATTTGCGCTACTCCATGGCGCGGGCAATGGCATGATGACGATTGCCTCCGGCACGCTGCCGCTTGCGCTGTTTGGTCCAAAAGGGTTTGGTCAGCGTCAAGGTTTGATTATCGCCCCGGCCAGGGCTGCGCAAGCCTTTGCACCGCTGCTGTTTGGCTTATTGATAGAGCAAAATGGTGCTGGAGCGCTATGGCTGACTACGGGGTTGATGCTGGCGGCGTGTCTAGCGCTAGTGTTTATTCGTGTGCCCAGAGCTCGGGTATGAGCCATCCACATACAGGTGGCGCAACTTCCAGAACCCTTCAACGTCGACACGCAGTCCTTGGTAGGCAAGCTCTGTCGCAATGAAGAGAGTTATATCTTCATCACTATGGCGCTGGTAAAGCGAAGGGTCTTTGGGGGCACTCGCCTCGGCGACGGCAACGTTGGCGAGCCCCCCACAGCAGCCGTGGCGGGGTGATAAACGCACGGTCACCACGCCTCCCTGTTGCTTGATAAACGCTTTTGCATCGTCAGACGCATCGATAATTTCCAGCATTGAGACGCCTGTTAAAAGAGAGCTCCCAGCTTACCAGGAAGTAATAGGGGAGCCAGAGGGCAGTAGGTGAACTTGAGGCCTTTAGGCTTTCAGTATAGCTTCGATTTTTTTACGATCTGGAATACCCCCGCTGTGGGCAAGCTTGCCATTGACCGCGACCGCCGGGGTCGACATAACCTGATACTGCATGATGATTTGTGGGTCAGTGACTTTAGTCACCTCAACATCGGTGCCCAACTCTTTGGCAATAGTCGTAATTTGCTCCGCAGTGACGGTGCACTTTTTGCAGCCTGTGCCTAATACTTCGATCTTTTTCATGCTGTATCCTCTTGGGTTTATAAACTGCTGAATAACCAGGGTGCCAGCAGGTTAATTATCCAGCCCACCAACATAAAGTTGATAAGTAGAATGATGAAAATGGTGGCTAGTAAGCGCCACAGCATGACCTGCTTGAGCATGATAAATTCGGGAAAGCTCGCCGCGACGGTGCTCATGCAGAAGGCCAGTGTTGTACCCACAGGCAATCCTTTCGTGATCAAGCTTTCCATGATGGGAATAACGCCGGTAGCGTTGGAGTAAAGCGGTAAGCCCGCCAACACGGCCACCGGAACACTCCACCATTGGCCGCTGCCCAGGTTGTCACTGAACCAGCCATCCGGCACAAAGCCATGCAGCGCGGCGCCCAGCCCCACGCCGATGATGATCCACTTCCAAATCCGCGCGACAATGTCGAAAAGTTCATTGCGGGCAAATTCGTGGCGTTCTCTCAAAGTCAGTGACGCAGGTTCCGGAGCAGGCCGATTTGCTTGCGGGCTTGTTGCTGCGTTCTGATAGGCTTTCGCCGCAAAGTCTTTTAACCAGCGTTCAGCGCCTAAGCTATCGAGCAGTATGCCGCCGCCTATGCCCACGGTCATTCCGATGGCGATGTACACCAGAGTGAATTCCCAGCCTAGCAGGCTCCATAGCATGATGACGGCAACTTCATTAATAATCGGTGAGGTAAACAGAAACGCCATGGTAATGCCCAGAGGAATGCCTGCACTGGTGAACCCGAGAAACAACGGAATGCTTGAGCAAGAACAGAACGGTGTAATCGCGCCAAAACCAGCGCCTAAGCCGTAGCCTGCGAAACGGTTCTTTTGCTGAATGTAATAACGCACCCGCTCCAGATTGAGCGAGGCGCGTAACAAGGCAATGGCATAAATCATCACCACCAGTAACGCGAAAATTTTGCTCGTGTCCTCGACGAAAAAGTGCAGTGAGCTACCTAACTTGCTGTTAGGGTCAAAACCGCCAAGGCCGTATACCAGCCAACTGGCCAGCCAGGTATAGATCTCCAACATCGCTGCTTTCCTTTATATGAACGGTTCTATAAAGAAGACGAAGCAATGTGGAAAAGGACGCAGGGAAAAGCCAAATAAATATTCGCTAAGGTACTTATTCGGTAAAGGGTATCGCCCGATGGCAGCAGACATGGCCTTGATCATCAAAGACGATCCCGCACTGGGCAACCAAGGTTTCGCGGAGACGTTTCCGGGCGCGCAGTAGCCGCGCTTTGGTCGCAGGGAGCGTTAAACCATGACGCTGGGCATAGTCACTTTGCTTAACGCCGTTAAGGTCACAGGCACCGACAATATCGGCGTCTTCGTCAGTACAATGAGCCAGTGCCTTCGCGATGCAGGTAGCCAAGCTCGCTAAGGGAAGGTGGGCATCAGTGTGGTTATTAGGCAATGGCGCTGCTGTTGCGGTATCTAGCGATTGAGTGTCAGGCGTTGAGCGGCGCAACTCATCAATCCACTCATGTTTGGCGACCGTATAAAGCCATGCTTTGGGTTCTGCCAGTTGGCAAAACTGGGCGCGATGCGTCAGCGCTTTTACATAGACACGCTGCAAGATTTCGTCGGCGGCGTCCCTGTTGTTGCATAGTGCCAAGAGGTAATAGCGCAGTGCCTGATGATGGCTGTTCCAAGCCTCCTCAATGCAGGGTGAGGCAGCGTTTTTCCTCATGGGTAGGTCACTATGTCACCGTCTTCTTTGGTGAAGTGTTTGATCGGTTTTTCCAAAAGCGCTAATACTTGCTCTGAAGGGCGGCACAGGCGTGTGCCCTTATTGGTCACCACAATAGGGCGATTAATCAGAATCGGGTGGGCCATCATGGTGTCGATAAGTTGATCATCGCTCAATAAAGGATCATCCAATTTAAGTTCTTCATAGGGAGCACCTTTGCGACGTAGTAGCTCCCTGGGTGAGATCTGCATCATCGCCAATAGCTTTTCCAACTCTTCCCGGCTGGGCGGTGCTTCCAGATAATGGATCACCTCTGGTGTTTCGCCGGAGGCTTTGATCATTGCCAGGGTGTTGCGCGACGTACCGCAGTTGGGGTTGTGGTAAATAGTGACGGGCATGGTCTCCTCACGATCGATTAGTTGCTTTCACTGCCGGGCGCGTTGCGTTGCGAGGGCGCGGTTTTAAAAGCGGGCGATACCCGCGTTGGATCTACCTGCTGTTTATAGCTAGCCGCGGCTTCCGCCCACCACATGAGTTGGCCTAACGTGCGGCCAAAATAGCTTTCCCAACGTTCCTGCTCTTGCTCAAATTGCCCCTCTTCGTTTAGCGCCTCCTGAGCTTTAGGTATATGAATCATGGCTGATACGGGCAGGCAGCCAAGCTCGGAGAGAAACGCGCGCATGGCGACTGCTGCACGCACGCCGCCCCACTGGCCCATTGAGTAGGTCACGATGGCGCTGGGTTTAAACGCAAACAGCGATGCGCCGAAGTGGTTTATCAGATGGCTAAGCGCCGGGCTCATGGAGTGGTTATATTCTGGACTGACCATCACATAGCCATCGGCAGCGGCGATTTTATCAGCCAGCTCTGCTAAGTCCTCCGGCGCATCGTTTTTTGCGTAAGCAAAATGCGGCTTAAACGGATCGCTTAAGTTTAGCGCTAGCGGATCAATAATTTCCGCCGTTGTATGAGGGAGCGATGAAAGCAAGCGCTCGCACGCTTTTGCGACCCGCTCGCCAAGGCGAGCCGGGGAGGGCGGTGTGCTGGTGCGGGTTGAGCCTAGAAATACCAAATAGTGAGCCATAGCGCTTACTCCCGATTAATTCGCTTCTGCCGGAAAATGGTGGCGGGTCTTATTGGCAATTCTTACCAGTGCCAGCATCAGCGGTACTTCGACCAATACGCCCACTACCGTGGCCAGCGCCGCGCCCGACTGTAAGCCAAATAGCGCAATCGCTGCCGCGACGGCTAACTCAAAGAAATTGCTCGCACCAATCATCGCCCCCGGGGCGGCAATATTGTGCGGCAACTTCCAGGCTTTAGCCCAGCCATAGGTAATAAAGAAGATCAAAAAGGTCTGAATAATCAGCGGGATCGAGATCAGCACGATATGCAGCGGATTATTCAGAATGACCTCGCCCTGGAAGGCAAACAGCAGCACTAGGGTAATGATCAAACCAATCGGCGTGATCGGGCCAACGCGCTTCATAAAGACATTGTCGTACCATTCGGCGCCGCGTTTTTTAATCAAGCTCTGCCGGGTGATATAGCCCGCCGCCAGGGGAATCACTATATATAGGATCACTGATAGTGCGACGGTGTCCCAGGGCACCTGAATATTGGAAATGCCCAGTAGGAAGACCACGATAGGAGCAAACGCGAACAGCATAATCAGGTCATTAAGCGCCACCTGCACCAGGGTGTAGGCAGCATCGCCGCGGGTGAGGTAGCTCCACACAAACACCATGGCGGTACACGGCGCAGCTCCGAGTAGAATGGCACCGGCTAGATACTGACTGGCTAGCTCGGCGGGAATCAACGGTCGAAAGATCACCATTAGAAATAGCCAGGCAATGGCGAACATGGTGAAGGGTTTGATCAACCAGTTAACGGAGGTCGTGATGATCAACCCTTTTGGCTGGCGCCGGACACCTAATAAGGAGGTAAAGTCAATTTGCGCCATCATGGGGAATATCATCGCCCAGATGAGTATTGCCACGGGTATCGAAACCTGCGCCACTTCAAAGCGTGACAGCGTTTCCGGTACCGCTGGGATAAATTGCCCGACTAAAATGCCCATCACAATGGCAAGTGCTACCCATAGTGAGAGGTAGCGTTCAAAGACTCCCATGCCTTCGGCAGTGGAGGGCGATGCGTTATCTTGCAGTGCTGACATGTGAAGCTCCTGATTAAATGGCGCGTTGATTAACCCGTTTGGAGACTTCTTCCGCGCTCTCTTTGCGCTCCGAGTAACGATCCGTGAGCAGTTCGCTGCGGTCACGCACCAGCAGCGTGAATTTCACCAGCTCTTCCATAACGTCGACGATACGGTCGTAGAAAGGGGAGGCTTTCATCCTGTCGTTATCATCAAACTCCATAAAGGCCTTGGGTACGGACGATTGATTGGGGATCGTCAGCATGCGCATCCAGCGGCCCAAAATACGCAGTTGGTTGACGGTATTGAAAGACTGCGAACCGCCGCACACCTGCATCACCGCCAATGTCTTGCCTTGGGTGGGACGTACGCCGCCCAGGGAGAGCGGGATCCAATCAATTTGCGCTTTCATAATGCCGGTCATCGCGCCGTGGCGTTCCGGCGAGCACCACACCATCCCTTCGGCCCATTGGGCCAATTGGCGTAGCTCTTCAACTTTGGGGTGGCTGGCATCTTCACTATCCGGCAATGGTAATCCTCTAGGATCAAAGATGCGTGTTTCGGCGCCCATGGCATTGAGCAAGCGTGCGGCTTCCTCAACCATTAAACGACTAAAAGAGCGTTCACGTAGCGAGCCGTATAGCAGCAATATTTTAGGTGCATGTTCAGCACGTTGTGGTACTCCAAGCCGCTCGCTGCTGGGGGGCTCGAAAAGCGCGGCATCAATATTGGGTAAGTCATCAAGGTGGGACATTAGGTTCTACCTGTTCAAGCCATGATCGGTTAGTTGCTTCATGATATATGTTTTTCCGTATATTTCCAGCGCAGCCTGCCAGTTGCAATAATGCCGTCATGATCCAGGCGTAGATTGGCAGCCATCAATCAAATAAGAGGCTGTTTATTTATGTCGAAGCGCCGCGTGTTGTTTCTCTGCAATGCTAATTCTGCACGGTCGTTGATGGGAGAGGCGCTGCTTCGCTATTTGGCAGCTGATCAGTTTGAAGCCTTTAGTGCCGGGTCTGAACCCGATCAGCCCCATGCATTGACCCTTGAAGCGTTGCGCAAGCAGGGGTTGCCCACAGAAGGCTTGCGCAGTAAGTCGCTGGATGAGTTTGAAAGCGAAACCTTCGATTTTGTCATTGTGCTTTGCGACAAAGCCCAGCAAGCCTGCCGTGAATGGCAAGGAAAGGCGGGCGAGGTGCTGTTCTGGGATATTCGAGACCCTCGCCTGATTGGCAAGTCAGATGCTTATGAGCAGGCGTTATTAGAGATTCGTCGGCGCCTGCAGCTGTGGCTGCCCCTCCACACGTCTGATTAACCTTACTGAAAGGGGAGGGTTGAGATGAAATGGATTAATAATTTAAGCGTTAAAGCGAGTTGGACGCTGGTACTCGTCGCCTTGAGTGGCTTGGTGGTCGTTATTGGCGCGTTGGGGCTGTTCGCCAACCATTTTGGCCGTGAGGCATTCACGTCACTTCATGAAAGGGACATGGCGCAAATTAGCAACCTCGATAGCGCCTACTCCCAGCTATTGCGTTCGCGAATTCAGATGAACCGTGCGGCGGAGTTAATCCGTACCCCTTCATTTGATCGGCCTGACCCCTTGATAGAAGAAGCCCAGCGGTTGCTTGACTCGGCCACTGAGAATTTCTCTCAATTTACAGCGAGTGATTTTGATCAAAATCAACAGGCACTTGTGGATCAGTTAGCGTCGAGCTTTCAATCATTCGTTAACAATAATCTCAATCTTCAGATGATGATGCTGGAAGAGCGCGATATATCCGGTTTCTTCTCAGGCGAGTCGCGGGTGGATGATAGCAGTCAGCACTTTGTGGAGAGTGCCGAAGCATTTTTTGCAGCCTCAACCCAGCGGGGTAACGCGCTGTTCGCGCGCTTTGAGCAGGTTTCATCGCTGCTTTTTTGGGGCGTGATTGCGGCGCTGGGTACTGCACTGCTGGTAGTGACAGTAGTGGTATGGGGTGTGCGTAAAAACGTGCTGCGCCCATTAAAAACGATCACTGGGCATTTTCAGCGCATTGCTAGCGGTGATCTGTCAGCGCCGGTAACAGCACACTCAACCAACGAAATTGGTCAGCTGTTTAGTGAGTTGGACAAGATGCAGCACTCGTTGACGGCGACTGTTAAGCGACTTAACGCAAGTAGTCAGCAGGTGTATAGCAACAGCCAGGAGATGACCGAGCAGAACCAACTTCTGGCGAGCCAAACCGACACTCAAGTCTCAGCCTTGCAGCAAATGGCCGCGAGCTTGGAGCAGCTGACCGCCACGGTGAACCAGAATGCTGAAAGCGCGGCGCATGTTAATCAGTCCACGGCGGATGTGTCCCACAAAGCGCAGCAGGGTGACGAGGTAATTAGCCAGTTTATCGCTACGATGGAGGCGATCAATGATCACTCCGAAGAGATTCAAAGCATTATTCGAATGATTGAAAGTATTGCTTTTCAAACCAATATTTTAGCGCTCAATGCATCGGTTGAAGCGGCGCGCGCCGGAGAACATGGGCGTGGATTTGCGGTGGTGGCCAATGAAGTGCGTGCGCTGGCAACCCGCAGTGCCAGTGCCGCCAGCGATATACGGACGCGCATTGAAGCGTCGAGTGCGAGTGTTCAGCAGGGTAGCGTTCTGTCCCTACAGGCCGGCGAACATACTCGGGCGATCATGCAAGCGGCGAGTAACGTCAATACGCTGATGACGCAAATCACCCATGCCTCTGAGGAGCAGCGGCGAGGCATTGAAGAGGTCAATCAAGCGGTGACCCAAATTGATACCACCACCCAAGACACCATGCGTTTAGTCAATCAAGCAGCCCAGAGCGCAGAGGTGTTGTCTCAAGAAGCCTTGCAGATGCGTGAATATGCTGGCCAGTTTAGCGTGGTAGAGAACGACTCAAGCTTGGCTGAAGTGAGTGAAGAGCACGCCGAATATCCCGAATGGGAGCAGCTTAGCCATCAAGACACCGCCTTGGCTGATACCCAGGTTCGCCGTCAAGCCAGCTTAATGGCTTCTGCTTAGCATGCTGACGTGAGCAATTTACGTTTACTCAGAGTCAGTTAACGCTATCATGCGGTTTTCTCTGAGCGGTCTATGGCGTGTTTGCAACAAAGCGGTTAGCGACACCTGTTAGTGTGTTTGTTCAGCGTTTTCTTAACGATCCTATGCTGCTCTTTATGAGCGGCCTAGGCGGCGTTCTGTGGTGGCTGCAGCCCCAGTCGTTGATGGAGATGGCTGAACGTGTTCACTGGACAACCCTGGCAGTGTTGACGGGCCTGATGGTGCTTAGTAGAGCGTTAGAACTGAGCGGCTATTTAACCCTCTGGGGGCGGCGGTTGTTAGCCCACCTGCGTGGCGAGCGTCGCCTAGCGGTTGGGCTGGTAATGTTTTCGGGGCTGCTTTCCGCGGTAGTTACCAACGATGTGGCGCTGTTTATTGTGGTGCCGCTGACGCTTAGCCTGGCAGGAATGGCGGCACTGCCGATTGGGCGTTTGATTGTATTTGAAGCGCTGGCGGTCAACGCTGGGTCATCGCTGAGCCCGATAGGTAATCCACAAAACCTTTATTTATGGCAGCATTCAGGCGTTAGTTTTGGCGAGTTTTTATCCGTCATGCTGCCGCTGGGAGTGGGGCTGATGGTGCTGCTGTTGCTACTTGTTCCCTTGGCGTTTCCTAAAGCATTAATACGCCTGGATACAGTGGCAAGCGCGCCCAATGAGCGGTTACAAAAACCGTTATGGGCCGCGCTCATCGGCTACCCGCTGTTCTTGCTCGCCGTTGAAATGGGCTGGGCTGCCCAGGCAATGGCGGGCGTTCTGCTAGCGATGTTGCTCGTGGCCCGACGGGCGGTATTCAGCATTGATTGGCTGTTGCTGGTCGTGTTTGTCTTAATGTTTGTAAATTTGAGTGTGATCGGAGAGTTGGGCGTCGTTCGGCAGGCGATTGCTACGATGCAGCTGTGGCCGGGTGGCGATACCAGCGTCGGTGTGCTGCTCTCACAGCTGTTATCCAACGTGCCGGCAACGCTGCTGCTTGCCCAGCAAAGCGAGTGGCAGCCGCTCGCCTGGGGTGTCAGCGTGGGCGGTTTTGGTTTAGTGATTGGCTCAATGGCTAATTTAATTGCGCTGCGATTGGCGCGCCAGCCGGGGATGTTGATGGAGTTTCATCGCTGGTCGCTTCCCATGCTGGGGCTTGGTTGGTTGTTTGCCGCTGTGTGGCTAAGCGCCCTGGCTCGGTAACCGTGCCAGGGCGTTTTCCAGCAGCTTTCTCTTCTAGCTCTCTCTTCCAGCTCTCTCTTTAAAGATCGCGAATTAGTCGATTAGCTCGACGGCGATGGCCGTCGCTTCGCCGCCGCCAATGCATAAGCTAGCAATGCCGCGTTTGCCGCCTTTAGTGCGCAGGGCATGAATCAGTGTGGCAATAATACGCGAGCCGGTGGAGCCAATGGGGTGGCCTTGGGCGCAGGCACCGCCAAACACATTGACCTTGTCATGGGGGAGGCCCAAGTCATCCATTGCCATGAGTGTCACCACTGCAAAGGCTTCGTTAATTTCAAATAGATCAACGTCGTTCACGCGCCAGTCCAGCTTTTTCATAAGCTTATCAATGGCGCCAACAGGGGCGATGGTGAATTCACTAGGGTGTTGTGAATGGGTCGAGTGGCCCAACATGCGCGCCAGTGGCTTAATGCCGTGCTGATCGGCGGCTGCTTGGCTGGCCAAGATAAGTGCCGAAGCGCCGTCGGAAATTGAGCTGGCGTTGGCGGCGGTAATCGTGCCGTCCTTGGCAAAGGCGGGGCGCAGCTGGCGGATTTTGTCGAGCTTGGCTTGGAAGGGCTGCTCGTCGTGTTCGACCAGGATTTCACCCTGGCGAGAGGAGACCATCACCGGTGCCATTTCTGCGTTTAGGTGGCCCGCGTTGGTGGCAGCCATGGCGCGCTCAAGCGAGGCAATGGCAAAGTCATCCAGGCGCTCACGGGTATAGCCGCGATCCGAAGCGACATCTTGAGCAAACACGCCCATTAGTTTGCCCGTTTCGGCGTCTTCCAACCCATCCAAAAACATATGGTCTTTGAGCTCGCCGTGGCCTAAGCGATAGCCACCGCGTGCCTTGGTCAGCAGGTGTGGGGCGTTAGACATGGATTCCATGCCGCCTGCCAGCACAATATCGCCGCTGCCTGCCTTGATTAGGTCGTGGGCAAGCATGGTAGCTTTCATGCCCGAGCCGCACAGCTTATTGATCGTCGTGGCGCCATTGGCGTCGGGAATACCAGCTTGTCGCATTGCCTGACGTGCTGGGCCCTGATTAACGCCTGCAGGCAGTACACATCCCATAATGCCCTCGCTGATCGCAGCAGAGTCAATGCCTGACGCTTCAATCGCTGCTTTGATGGCAACAGCGCCAAGCTGTGGCGCCGTCATGTTCGCAAGGCTGCCCATCATGCCACCCATTGGCGTGCGTTTGGCGGCGAGAAATACAATATCGGTGGGGTTACTCATGGTCAATCTCCTTCAGTTTTATTGTGATTATCGTATCGAGTCGTGGGTGATACATTGACCCGTAGGCGGTGCTGTGGTTCTCTCCTGAGTAACCAAGCAAGCGCTAGTGTGAGTGACATGAATGTAATGAATGCATCCCCTCGTCGCAAGGAATTGACGCGCCTCGCCGCTCAGCTATTCGTCCAAGAGGGCTTTGACCGGACGACGGTGCGTATGCTGGCGCAGGAAATGGGCATTAAGTCCGGCAGCTTGTTTCACCATTTTAAAGATAAGCAGGAAATCCTCGCCGCGGTTATCGAAGAGGGCACCCAAAATGCCTTGGCGATTGCCCGCAAAGCCCTCGCTGAGTGTGCCGCTGAGCCTGAGATGCGGTTACGTGCCATGGCCCGTGCTCATTTAGAAACGCTATTTACCGACCGCAATGCGCATGTGGTGGCGCTCTTCGAGTGGCGTCGCCTGGATCCTGCGGCAAGTGCCCATTTGAGCCATCTACGCGATGCTTACGAGGCGCTGTGGGTCGCTGTGATTGACGATGCCTTGGCAGCAGGGTTGATTCATGGTGACCGCTTTCTTGTCTCGCGCTTTGTACTTGGGGCGCTCAACTGGACGGTTCGCTGGTACGACCCTAACGGCCCTCGCTCACCCGATGACCTTGCTGATGAGCTTGTCGCCATGATTATGCCTACCCCTGCTTGATGCCTCGATGACCACCGCCTCGACCAACGTCTAACGCGACAATTTATAACAGTGCTTGCTCTCTGCACCGATTACTTTTAGCGTTGCTATTATCTATGGGGTTACGTTAACGTCAACGGATAATTATAGCGACGGACTACTTTCCCACCTTTAATGCCTAGAGCTCGTTACCAACAACAATTATCAACGACATAAGAGAGCCATCATGACAGCGATATCACAATCACTGCCCGACTATCACCACTATCGCGATAGTTTCTCCGTGGATAGCGTTATTGCTCGCCTGGATGACCACCAGGACGGCTTGCTGAATGCCTTTGAGGCCTGCTGTGGTCGTCATGTGCGTGAGGGGCGTGGCGAGGTGCTGGCGCTGGTTCAAGAAGATACTCAAGGTGATTTGCATACCTTGACCTACGCCGAACTCGATGAGCAGAGCGCGAAGTTAGCGGGATGGTTTGAATCCCAAGGGTTGGGTAAAGGTGATCGCATTGCCTGTATGCTGCCGCGGTCACCACAGCTATTGATTGCAGTACTCGCCACATGGCGTATTGGCGCGGTTTATCAGCCTTTATTTACCGCTTTTGGCCCCGATGCGGTGGATTATCGATTAGGCCGTGCGGATACCAAACTAGTGATTACCGATCACGCTAACCGCTATAAGTTTGATGGCCTTAGCCAGTGCCCGCCGGTTTTGACTGTAGGTGGAGCGACCAGTGAACACGGCGAGGATCACGATTGGCTGTCAGCGTTGACGCATACGTCAATGAGCGACAAGCCGCCGCGACTCTCGCCCGAAGAGCCATTTCTGCAAATGTTCACCTCCGGCACCGTAGGCAAGCCAAAAGGCGTAGCTGTGCCGCTGGCAGGGATGACGGCTTTTGCGATCTATATGGAACTGGCCATTGACCTGCGTGACGATGACCGTTTTTGGAATATGGCCGACCCCGGCTGGGCCTATGGTCTTTACTACGCGATTGCCGGGCCTTTGCTACTTGGCGTGACGACGCATTTTTGCGAGGCAGGATTTAGCGCCGAAGGGGCGCTGGCGTTTATGAAGCGCCATCATATTACCAATTTTGCTGCTGCGCCGACGGCTTATCGGCTGATGAAGGCGTCAGGTCTGTTTGATGACGCCCATGAAACGTTGCAACTTCGGGCGGCTAGCTCGGCGGGTGAACCTTTAAACACGGAAGTGGTGACCTGGGTAGAGAGGTCGTTGGGTTGTCCGGTCATGGATCACTACGGCCAGACTGAGACCGGCATGACGTGTAATAACCACCATGCTCTTGACCACCTTAAGCATGTGGGCGCGATGGGTGTGCCGATGCCAGGGTATCGTCTGGCAATTTTGGATGCGGAGTATAAAGAGCTGCCTGCCGGTGAGCCTGGTGTCCTTGCGGTGGATATCAAGCAATCTCCAGCGCACTTTTTTCAGGGCTACACCTGGCAAGAGAAGAACCCTTTTGTAGAGGGCTATTACCTGACCGGTGACGTGGTTATCCGCAATGAAGACGGCACCTTCCAGTTTGCTGGCCGCGACGACGACATTATTACCACGGCGGGTTATCGCGTAGGGCCAACGGATGTCGAAAATAGCGTGATGACGCACCCTGCGGTCGCTGAGTCTGCGGCGGTTGGACAGCCCGATGAGATTCGCGGCGAAGTGATTAAGTCGTATATCGTGCTGCGCGAAGGCTATGAGGCAAGTGATGAGCTTGCAGATGAAATCAAGCAACGTGTGCGTGAGCGGCTATCAACCCACGCTTTCCCGCGCATTATTGAGTTTGTCGATGAGCTGCCTAAAACCCCCAGCGGCAAGATACAGCGCTTCAAATTGCGTGCCCAGGCGGTAGAAGAAGCCAAAACAGCTAAGTAAACATAACGACCATAGGGAATACGGTTATGCAGGTTAAGGAGAGTACTTTTTTAATTACCGGTGCCGCTTCGGGGCTAGGGGCAGCAACCGCTGAGCGGTTAGTCGCTGCAGGTGCCCGCGTCGTTTTATGCGACCTAAACGATAGCGTCAAAATCCATGCTGAGCAGTTGGGGGAGCAGGCCCAAGCGTGCCTGGCAGATATCACCTCAGCCGAACAAATGCAGCAGGCAGTTGATGCAGCGGTAGCGCTGGGGGGGGAGCGTGGGCTTTCGGGGGTGGTTCACTGTGCCGGCGTCGTTAGCGTAGCCAAGCTGGTGGATCGTGAGGGGAATCCAGCGGATTTAGACAGCTACACCAAAACGATAAATATCAACCTGGTCGGCACTTTTAACGTCATGCGCCTCGCGGCTGCCGCAATGGCTAAAAATGCGCCTAATGAGAGTGGCGAGCGGGGGGTGATTATTAATACCGCTTCTATCGCCGCTTTTGATGGGCAGGTAGGGCAGTGTGCTTACAGCGCCTCTAAAGCGGGCGTTGTGGGTATGAGCTTGCCTGCGGCGCGGGAGTTGTCGCGGCATGCTATTCGTGTCATGGCCATCGCCCCAGGTGTATTTGAAACGCCGATGATGAGCGAGATTCCCGACGAGGCCGCCCAGGCGCTAGCGGCCGCTGTGCCTTTTCCTAAGCGCTTGGGTAAGCCGGATGAATTTGCGCAATTAGCCGAGCAGATTATTACCAATCCCATGCTGAACGGTGAGTTGATCCGTTTAGATGGCGGCATTCGCATGCAGTAAGTAAGTGGTAAGTAGGTGGAAGGGAAATAGGGAAACTCGTCAGCTTTTAGCTGGCGAGTTTTTTATTATTGATGTCAATGGGTTACTCCGTAGGCGACCAAAGTTCTAGTGTGTTTCAAGGCTAAATTCAAACGCTCGCTTGACTCTGTGGGGCGCTCGCGATAGTTTTCAAACATGTGTTTGAAAGCCTTCTGTCAAAAGAATCTGATTGGCTTCCAAGCCCCCTATTTCAGGAGAAGTGTGATGCCCAGCTATCAGGCCCCCATTCGTGATATGCGTTTCGTTATGGACGAAATGCTCGACTACCCCGCTCACTACGCGCGTCTACCTAGTGGTGACGATGCATCGCCAGACGTGGTCAGTGCCATTCTAGAAGAGGGCGCACGCTTCGCCCGTGACGTACTGCTCCCGATCAATCAGAGTGGCGATGAAGAGGGTTGCCTGTTAGAGGGAGGCGAAGTCAAAGCGCCTAGCGGCTTTAAAGAAGCCTACCAACAGTACGTAGAAGGCGGCTGGCCGAGCCTTGCCGCTGATCCTGCCCATGGCGGCCAGGGCTTGCCGCCTTCATTGGCAATGCTGCTGTCGGAAATGATCTGCGCGACTAACCTGGCGTGGGGTATGTACCCTGGGCTCTCTCATGGTGCGGCGGATGCGCTGCGCCATCATGGCACCGATGAGCAGAAGGCGACGTATCTCACCAAGCTGGTTGAAGGTGTATGGACGGGCACTATGTGCCTAACCGAGCCGCACTGCGGTACTGACCTAGGATTGATCAAGACCCGAGCAGTGCCCGCTGATGGCGATGCCTATGCGATTACCGGCACTAAAATTTTTATCTCGGCCGGTGAGCATAATCTGGCTGAAAATATCGTCCATTTGGTTTTGGCAAAACTGCCCGACGCACCGGAAGGATCTAAAGGTATTTCGCTATTTGTAGTGCCTAAGTTCTTGCCTGATGCCCACGGCAGTGTGGGTGAGCGTAATGGCGTCACCTGCGGTTCGCTCGAGCACAAGATGGGCATTCATGGTAATGCCACCTGCGTGATGAACTTCGATGGCGCAACCGGCTATCTGGTGGGTGCCCCGAATAAAGGCTTGGCGTGTATGTTCACCATGATGAACGCTGCGCGTCTTGGGGTGGGGATTCAAGGGCTGGGGTTGATTGAAGCCAGTTTTCAGAATTCATTGAGCTATGCCCGTGATCGGTTACAGATGCGCGGCTTATCGGGCAAACAGGCTCCTGAAAAGCCTGCTGATCCGATTATTGTCCACCCTGATGTGCGCCGCATGCTGCTGACCCAGAAAGCCTTCGCCGAAGGCGGGCGTATGTTGGTGCTTTATACTGCGCAAATGCTCGATGTAGTGGAGCATGGTGAGCCGGGTGCAGAGCGAGATCACGCTGAAACCCTGCTTGGCTTGCTAACGCCTATTGTTAAAGCCTTCCTGACCGAAGTTGGTTTTGAAAGCACTAACGAAGGTGTGCAGATCTACGGCGGCCATGGCTTTATTAAAGAGTGGGGCATGGAGCAGTTGGTGCGTGATGCGCGTATTACTCGACTCTATGAAGGCACCACAGGCATTCAGGCGCTTGATCTGCTGGGCCGTAAAGTGCTCATGAGCCAAGGTGAGTCGCTAAAGGTTTTCACCAAAGAGATCCATAAATTTTGCAAAACCGAAGCTGACAATCCAGCCCTTAAGGAATTTGTCGAACCACTGGCGAAGCTCAATGCAGAGTGGGGCGAGCTAACCATGGGCGTGGGTATGAAGGCGATGCAAGACCGTGAAGAAGTCGGCGCGGCGAGTGTTGATTACCTTATGTATTCAGGCTACGTCACGCTGGCCTATCTATTTGCCCGCGCGGCCAAGCAGGCATCTACATCGCTAGAGGGCGACGATAAAGCTTTCTATGCCGCTAAGTTGAATACTGCCCGTTTCTATTACCAGCGGCTATTGCCGCGCACCAAGGCTCATGCGCAGATGATCCAGTCAGGCGCTTCCAGCCTAATGGCTATCTCCAGCGAAGATTTTGGTTTGGGTTTTGAAATTTGAAACGTCGATTGCTGAAGGCGTGAGCTAAAGCACGCCAACAGGCACTCTCTGGTCAGGCGTTCTGATCGGTGGTTTGCGGCAAAAGGGCAACCTTTTGCCGCTTTTTTATACGCAATACGTCTTTTACTTGCTATCTTGATAGTGAGGCCTTAAAGTACGCATCCGCTGCCGGGGACGCCAAGCGTTACCAGCGGTGCATAAGGTGTAAAAGCCTTGGTTTGTCAAATGGTTACCGCTTTTGCGATAGCTCGCGGTTTTGGGTGTAATGAGTACCACATCGAAAACAACGCCCTTGACAACCACCAGGAAATGCGTAGAATGCGTCTTCCTCGCTGCGGCAAGCCAGTTCAACGGCAGCCCGGTTACTTTCACAGTAACCCGACAGCGAAACAGCTCTTTAACAATTTGATCAGGTAATTCATGTGGGCGCTTGCTGATGTTGGTGACAAATCACCAAATATCAAGGCAAGCGACTCAAGCAATAAGGTTTTAAAGGATTCGTCCTTTGGGATCTGTTTTGAATGAATTCGTTTGAACCTTGAGCCAAGTTTGGTTCGCTTCTGTCACTTTCGAGTGGCGGGTAAGAACCGCATAGATCTTAAACTGAAGAGTTTGATCATGGCTCAGATTGAACGCTGGCGGCAGGCCTAACACATGCAAGTCGAGCGGTAACAGGGGTAGCTTGCTACCCGCTGACGAGCGGCGGACGGGTGAGTAATGCATAGGAATCTGCCCGATAGTGGGGGATAACCTGGGGAAACCCAGGCTAATACCGCATACGTCCTACGGGAGAAAGGGGGCTCCGGCTCCCGCTATTGGATGAGCCTATGTCGGATTAGCTAGTTGGTAAGGTAATGGCTTACCAAGGCAACGATCCGTAGCTGGTCTGAGAGGATGATCAGCCACATCGGGACTGAGACACGGCCCGAACTCCTACGGGAGGCAGCAGTGGGGAATATTGGACAATGGGGGCAACCCTGATCCAGCCATGCCGCGTGTGTGAAGAAGGCCCTCGGGTTGTAAAGCACTTTCAGCGAGGAAGAACGCCTATCGGTTAATACCCGGTAGGAAAGACATCACTCGCAGAAGAAGCACCGGCTAACTCCGTGCCAGCAGCCGCGGTAATACGGAGGGTGCAAGCGTTAATCGGAATTACTGGGCGTAAAGCGCGCGTAGGTGGCTTGATAAGCCGGTTGTGAAAGCCCCGGGCTCAACCTGGGAACGGCATCCGGAACTGTCAGGCTAGAGTGCAGGAGAGGAAGGTAGAATTCCCGGTGTAGCGGTGAAATGCGTAGAGATCGGGAGGAATACCAGTGGCGAAGGCGGCCTTCTGGACTGACACTGACACTGAGGTGCGAAAGCGTGGGTAGCAAACAGGATTAGATACCCTGGTAGTCCACGCCGTAAACGATGTCGACCAGCCGTTGGGTGCCTAGAGCACTTTGTGGCGAAGTTAACGCGATAAGTCGACCGCCTGGGGAGTACGGCCGCAAGGTTAAAACTCAAATGAATTGACGGGGGCCCGCACAAGCGGTGGAGCATGTGGTTTAATTCGATGCAACGCGAAGAACCTTACCTACCCTTGACATCTACAGAAGCCGGAAGAGATTCTGGTGTGCCTTCGGGAACTGTAAGACAGGTGCTGCATGGCTGTCGTCAGCTCGTGTTGTGAAATGTTGGGTTAAGTCCCGTAACGAGCGCAACCCTTGTCCTTATTTGCCAGCACGTAATGGTGGGAACTCTAAGGAGACTGCCGGTGACAAACCGGAGGAAGGTGGGGACGACGTCAAGTCATCATGGCCCTTACGGGTAGGGCTACACACGTGCTACAATGGCCGGTACAAAGGGCTGCGAGCTCGCGAGAGTCAGCGAATCCCTTAAAGCCGGTCTCAGTCCGGATCGGAGTCTGCAACTCGACTCCGTGAAGTCGGAATCGCTAGTAATCGTGAATCAGAATGTCACGGTGAATACGTTCCCGGGCCTTGTACACACCGCCCGTCACACCATGGGAGTGGACTGCACCAGAAGTGGTTAGCCTAACGCAAGAGGGCGATCACCACGGTGTGGTTCATGACTGGGGTGAAGTCGTAACAAGGTAGCCGTAGGGGAACCTGCGGCTGGATCACCTCCTTAAACGATGCGTCACAGTCGGTAAGCGTCCACAATGAATTACCTGATCAGATAGCTGTTGATGCGCAGTGATAAGCCAGCCGCCTACGGCGTTGCCTTATCACTGCGTATAGCAGTCGCTCTTTAACAATGTATATCATGCTGACAAGAACATACCGCAAGGTATGGTCTTAAATTGTGATACGTCTCAAGCGTATCCGGCAAAATGAAACGTGATCATTGCGACATCCAGACTCCTTCGGGTTATAGGGTCAAGCAATGAAGCGCACACGGTGGATGCCTAGGCAGCCAGAGGCGATGAAAGACGTGGTAGCCTGCGATAAGGCTCGGTGAGGTGGCAACAACCTGTGACCCGGGCATTTCTGAATGGGGAAACCCACTCATCATAAGATGAGTATCGTGCACTGAATACATAGGTGTACGAGGCGAACCAGGGGAACTGAAACATCTAAGTACCCTGAGGAAAAGAAATCAACCGAGATTCCCCTAGTAGCGGCGAGCGAACGGGGACCAGCCCTTAAGCATGTGACTGATTAGGCGAACACGTTGGGAAGCGTGGCCGTAGCGGGTGATAGCCCCGTAGTCGAAAATCTGATCATGTGAAATCGAGTAGGTCGGGGCACGAGAAACCTTGACTGAAGACGGGGGGACCATCCTCCAAGGCTAAATACTCCTGGCTGACCGATAGTGAACCAGTACCGTGAGGGAAAGGCGAAAAGAACCCCGGAGAGGGGAGTGAAATAGATCCTGAAACCGTGTGCGTACAAGCAGTAGGAGCAGACTTGTTCTGTGACTGCGTACCTTTTGTATAATGGGTCAGCGACTTATATTCAGTGGCGAGGTTAACCGTATAGGGGAGCCGTAGGGAAACCGAGTCTTAACTGGGCGACACAGTCGCTGGATATAGACCCGAAACCGAGCGATCTATCCATGAGCAGGGTGAAGATTGAGTAACATCAATTGGAGGCCCGAACCAGGATCTGTTGAAAAAGATTTGGATGACTTGTGGATCGGAGTGAAAGGCTAATCAAGCTCGGAGATAGCTGGTTCTCCTCGAAAGCTATTTAGGTAGCGCCTCACGTAGTACCGCCGGGGGTAGAGCACTGTTTCGGCTAGGGGGTCATCCCGACTTACCAACCCGAGGCAAACTCCGAATACCGGTGAGTAACGCGTGGGAGACACACGGCGGGTGCTAACGTCCGTCGTGAAAAGGGAAACAACCCAGACCGTCAGCTAAGGTCCCGAAATCCTGGTTAAGTGGGAAACGATGTGGGAAGGCTCAGACAGCTAGGAGGTTGGCTTAGAAGCAGCCATCCTTTAAAGAAAGCGTAATAGCTCACTAGTCGAGTCGGCCTGCGCGGAAGATGTAACGGGGCTAAACCAGGTACCGAAGCTACGGGTTCATCCTTAGGATGAGCGGTAGAGGAGCGTCGTGTACGCCAATGAAGGTGGATTGAGAAGTCTGCTGGAGGTATCACGAGTGCGAATGCTGACATGAGTAACGATAAAGGGAGTGAAAAACTCCCTCGCCGGAAGACCAAGGGTTTCTGTTCGACGCTAATCGGAGCAGAGTGAGTCGGCCCCTAAGGCGAGGCCGAAAGGCGTAGTCGATGGGAAACGGGTCAATATTCCGTACCGGACATGGTTGCGATGGGGGGACGAAGAAGGCTAGGTGAGCCAGGCGTTGGTTGTCCTGGTGAAAGTGAGTAGGCTGAGGGTTTAGGTAAATCCGGACCCTTTCAAGGCCGAGACACGAGATGAACTGACCACGGTCAGGAAGTCACTGATGCCACGCTTCCAGGAAAAGCCTCTAAGCTTCAGATCATGTGCGACCGTACCCCAAACCGACACAGGTGGTCAGGGTGAGAATCCCAAGGCGCTTGAGAGAACTCGGGTGAAGGAACTAGGCAAAATGGTGCCGTAACTTCGGGAGAAGGCACGCCGGCGTAGGGTGAAGAGACTTGCTCTCCTAGCCCGAACCGGTCGAAGATACCAGGTGGCTGCAACTGTTTATTAAAAACACAGCACTCTGCTAACGCGCAAGCGGACGTATAGGGTGTGACGCCTGCCCGGTGCCGGAAGGTTAAATGATGGTGTTAGCCGCAAGGCGAAGCTCTTGATTGAAGCCCCGGTAAACGGCGGCCGTAACTATAACGGTCCTAAGGTAGCGAAATTCCTTGTCGGGTAAGTTCCGACCTGCACGAATGGCGTAATGATGGCCACGCTGTCTCCACCCGAGACTCAGTGAAATTGAAATCGCCGTGAAGATGCGGTGTACCCGCGGCTAGACGGAAAGACCCCGTGAACCTTTACTATAGCTTCACACTGACGCTGATGTTGCCTGTGTAGGATAGCTGGGAGGCTTTGAAACTCGGACGCCAGTTCGGGTGGAGCCAACCTTGAAATACCAGCCTGGCATCATTGGCGTTCTCACTCAGGTCCGTTATCCGGATCGAGGACAGTGTGTGGTGGGTAGTTTGACTGGGGCGGTCTCCTCCTAAAGAGTAACGGAGGAGCACGAAGGTACCCTCAGCACGGTCGGACATCGTGCATTGAGTGCAAGAGCATAAGGGTGCTTGACTGCGAGACAGACACGTCGAGCAGGTGCGAAAGCAGGTTCTAGTGATCCGGTGGTTCTGTATGGAAGGGCCATCGCTCAACGGATAAAAGGTACTCCGGGGATAACAGGCTGATACCGCCCAAGAGTTCACATCGACGGCGGTGTTTGGCACCTCGATGTCGGCTCATCACATCCTGGGGCTGAAGTCGGTCCCAAGGGTATGGCTGTTCGCCATTTAAAGTGGTACGCGAGCTGGGTTTAGAACGTCGTGAGACAGTTCGGTCCCTATCTGCCGTGGGCGTTGGATGTTTGAGAAGGGCTGCTCCTAGTACGAGAGGACCGGAGTGGACGACCCTCTGGTGTTCCGGTTGTCCACGCCAGTGGCATTGCCGGGTAGCTATGGTCGGACGGGATAACCGCTGAAAGCATCTAAGCGGGAAGCCCCTTCAAGATGAGACATCCCTGAGGCCTAGAGCCTCCTGAAGGGCCCAGCGAGACCAGCTGGTTGATAGGCACGGTGTGGAAGCGCTGCAAGGCGTTGAGCTAACGTGTACTAATGGCCCGTGAGGCTTGACCCTATAACACCCAAGGGGTCTGGTCGTAATGATGACGCAACATTAAAACACCGGATACGCAGCGTGGCCTGACTCAAACGAGCAGGCGGCACAATGAGACGATCACAAACAGCATGATGTACATTAACAGTTACGCCTGACGACCATAGCACGCGTGAACCACCTGATCCCTTGCCGAACTCAGAAGTGAAACCGCTTAGCGCCGATGGTAGTGTGGGGTCTCCCCATGCGAGAGTAGGTCATCGTCAGGCACTTATTACGAAAAATCCCCCAGGGCTGATGCCTTGGGGGATTTTTTTTGTGTTGGGTGAAGGGTAAGTCGTGAATCGTGAGTAGAAAACGTTGGTGAATGGGGTCTCCCCAATATCCTGTTCCGCCTCACACCTCACACCTCACACCTCACACCTCACACCTCACACCTCACACCTCACACCTCACACCTCACGCCTCACGCCTTAGCTAGATAAATGCTATGATGCGCCCCAATTAATTAGGCAGCCCTCACCGTTTGTGATGGGCGGAATCGAGGTGAAGAGGTGAGTGAAACGGTACCTACGTCATGGTTAGTTTACTGCCGTCCTGGGTTTGAGAGTGATGCGCTGGCAGAGCTACAGCATCACGCAGCATTACAGGGCATTCCCTGTGAATCATCTCATGGGGAAGGGTGGGTAAGCTTAACGCGTGTCGATGGCGAAGCGGTGAATGATTTACACCGTCAGGCAGCGTTTAAAAAGCTGATTTTCGCGCCAGAGCTTAGCGGCCTTGCCTGCGCTCACTCTTTCACGTGACGACCGTCTTACCGCGATCTTGGAACAGGTCAAAGCCAGCCGCTGGAGCTTTGAAGAGATTTGGCATGAAACGCCGGATACCAACGATGGCAAGCGCTGGCCGGCTGATTAAGGCGCTTACCAAGCCACTGGAAAGTATGTTGAAAAAGCGTGGTGCGTTAAGGCGCAGCGCGGGCGCACGACGCTTACATATTTTCTGGACTGATGGTGATCAAGTGCAGCTGGCGATGAGCTTCCCAGGCAATCGCAGCGATTTAATCAATGGTATTCGTCGATTGCGCTTTCCCTCTCGTGCCCCCAGCCGCTCAACGCTTAAATTGGAAGAGGCGTGGCACGAGTTTATCCCTAGGGAAGAGTGGGAGACGCGCCTTGCACCGCATATGCAGGCAGCTGACTTGGGGGCTGCCCCGGGCGGCTGGACATGGCAAC